>JAQUKY010000001.1 GCA_028718805.1 Candidatus Nanoarchaeia archaeon
ATTATGTAGAAGAGAGTCAGGATAAGCATTGGGAAACAAAAAATATATTTCCAGATAATGTTATTGTTTTGCAAAAAAGAATTAATGAATTCTAATACGCTCGGGGTTTCAACCCCGAGTAGTTAACGGGAATTATGGAATTATGTTGAGAAAAATAAGGGAAATAAGATTTAGAGAATTGTGTTTTATTGGTAATTTCATTTGTTTCTGGTAATCTAATCTTTTATTGGTAATGTATTAGACTATTTTAGTTATGCAGATGAGCAGAACAAGCGAGAATTGCATTGCTTTATGTAAGATTGCCCTTGCTTATCTCGTTTTTGTGTATTACTGATTTAGTTTTAGAAAAGTTTATATATCCCCTGCACTTTAACACACTATGAAATTTTGGAGAGCTGTGTTATGCGGGGCGTTAATCTGGATTCTTGTATTCTTTGAAGTATGCATTTTGATGTTTGGATTTAAATTAACTTCTTCTGATACTGTTTATTACATTATTCATTACATAGCTTTTGCTGTTTTTGTGATATTGGCAAGCCTGATTTATTTCAGAGGAAAGAAAGTAAAAGCAGGAGTTTTGAATGGATTATATCTCTGGATCATATTCATTATTGCAGGGATAGTATTAGATTCTATTATCACTATCCCCTTATTTATGAATTTTAATTATAGTTTCTTAATAACCAGAGAGATGCTGATTGGAGATGTTTTGAGTTTAATTATCTGCCTGGTTGTTGGTGCGCTGAAGAAGTAAATTTTTAAATCTTTAGTTTTATAGCGAACTTAATGATTCCCTCATGTCTTTTAAATAATCATTAAAATCTTTTTCTTCTTTTAGTTCATTTAAGAAATTTAGAAAATCATTAAAGTCTTTATCTTCTTTCTGCTCCCTTAAAGAAATATAAGAGTCTTCTTCCATAATGATTTTGTTAATCTAATTGTATTTAAAGATTATTATAAATCATATCAGCTGCACAAAACCCAGTTTGGGCTGGAAAACATCCCCGCTGCTCTTAAGCTTTTGGATAGCTTCGTCAAATTCTATTTCTGTGATATTAGTCCCTAATTCTGCTCTTAAAATATCCAAGGGAACCATTTTTCCATGCTGTTCTTCCAGCTTTCTTATGGTTTCTTTTACAAGAATAATCTTGCTTCTTTGAGATGAGGAAATATGAGTTGTAAACCTGTCTATGTCAAAGGTTTTGGTTTCAGCGTCATAGCCAACCTGCATTAAATAATAATTCATCAGCCTTATTGCAACCTGCGAGTCCTCTCTTTTTACCTTGTTTGATAATCTTGTTTTTGCATGCGCTTCAGCAAGCCTTACTAATGCCTGCAATTGCCTTGCTGATATTGGTATTGAGGAAGAATCTCCTGAGCTCTGCATATTTCTCAGTTTAACATAGAAGTTTTTTATTTCTTCTACTGCCTCATCAGTTAGTTCAGGATTATTTTTCTGTTTTGCATAAGCAACATACTTCCTGAATAATTCCCTGTCAATGTCAGACTTTTCCCCTTTTAGCTGATGAAGTTTTAAAACATGGGTTGCAATAGCGTCATCCTGTCTTTTGTTCGGCAGGTCTCTTAAAATAAAAATCAAGTCAAACCTGTTAATTAATGCAGGAGGAAGATCAATTTGCTGTGCAATAGGTTGTAATGGCTCGAATCTTCCATATTTTGGATTTCCTGCTGCTAAAACAGATGTTTGGGCAGTTAATGATGCCTGGATGTTAGCTTTTGAAATTGTGACGGTATTATGGAGAATAGACCCTTGAGATACAAATGCGTGATTTGGTTCTATGGTTATATCATATACCCAATTTTCATTTTCATTTTTAATAATTTCAATTCCAACTACTTTTTCCCAGCCAATATCTTTTGTGAATGATTCTAAAAATTCTATATTTTCCTGTTTTTTTACCTGCTTTAATAAACTTATTATTAACTGCCTTGAAAAAGAAAATCTATCTTTTCGTATTGAATGATCATAGATTATATCATATTGCTTATACTTTTCAACCTGCATTATACCTTCTTCTTTGATTATTTTTATTATTTTTTCATTAAATTCCTTTGGGATTATGTCTTTTACGGTTCTTTTTATGGTTTTTTCTTTTAGGTATAGTTCAATTACCTTATTTTTTTCAGGAGTTATAAATGAGACTTTTTCCAAAAATCTTTTTATATTATCATAACCGGTTATTAAAACTTTAAAATATTCTCTATCTTCGTTTAAATTGCTTCTTATCCCAAATCTTAATAATAAGTCTTGAACTTGTTCTGCTAATCTTCTGCTTTTTGTTGAATAACCAATTCTTATTGTTCGTTTTTTTACTGAAACATGCCCATCTCCTTCAAACATAGCTGAAAGCATCTGCGCTATATTTTGTTTTTCTCCTTTCATTAAGACCTGCGGGATTTGTTTTTCTCCAGAAGTTTTCATTATTTCAGGCATATTTCTAATTAAAAATTCTGCTAATTCTCTTGAAGTATATCTATACATATATCTCACTTCATGCTCGTCTATTCTTGCTTGTTTATATGGCGATAAGTTAAACACCAATCTCATTAAGTTTTCAAAATCATTTAATAATCTTTGGTCTTTATTCGTGAAATTAATTCCAATCAGTTTTTTTCTATTAATCTCTCTTGAACCTTCTGCAATAAAATAACCTGCTATCTTGAATATTTCCTTACAATTATTTTTTGGGATATTTATATGCTGAATTGCTCTTATATTTTTTATATCTGTATTAAATTTTTGTTGTTCTCCTGCTATTGGGATTATTAATGGGATAGGTATTGAATCTCCTATTTTTATTAAATCTGCCCTTTTGGTTATTATCTTTGCGTTTTCAGCAGTAAAAACCGGATGTTCTGGGGTAACTGTTATTTCTCTTCCGTTTGAGAATTTTATCTTAATAAACTTATCAAATGCTTTATGTTTGCTTATTCTATTAATTTTTGTTTTGTATATATTCTTAAAATCAGTTGTCAAAACCTCTAAATCTTCTATTGGAAGGATAAGACAATCTTTTCCAGAGATTATTTTTTCTTTGTTTTTGTCTAAGAGTTCTTCAACTAATTCCCCAATTTTTCTTTCTGAACCATCTGCTAAGGTTACGACTGTGTTGTGATGATAACACTGCTGTTCAAGCGCCTCGTGCATTGCGCTTCTATCTTCTGCACCCATTTTTTCAATTTCATCAATGCATACAACTCCTTTATTAGCCAACACCATTGCTCCTGCTTCTAATGACCATCCTTTTAAAAATTCATCTCTTACAACTGTTGCAGTAAGGCCTCTTCCACTTGCTCCCATTCCAACAACATATCTCCCTCTTGGAGCTATGTTTGAGACGAATTTTAGAACTTGGCTTTTTGCAACTCCAGGATCTCCCATTAAAAATAAATGAATGTCTCCCCTTGAAACAGATCCATCATTAGGATTTACTTTTCTTACTCCTGAAAACATCTGCAAAACCAAGGCTTCTTTAATTTCTTCATAACCCCAAATACTCGGGGCAATGCTGTTTCTAAGTCTTTTAAATAATTCAGGGTCTGTTGATAATTCCTGAATTTGCCTCTCTTCTTCATCACTTATTTCTAGTTCTTCATAAGATGATTCTAATGGAATTAAATTATTGGCTTCAACAGCTAAATCAAACCTTGTTGAAATTGCTCCAGTTTGTAGTGGAATAGGAACCTCTTTTAAAATTCCTAAGACTCTTACTTTGCTTCCAGGAGTTGTTTTTTCTTCCATTACTGGCTCTACTAAATCCTCTTTTAAAAAAACAGAAATTCGTCTTGGCTGTTCTCCTCCTGATAATGATTCTGGAGATTCTTCAATAACCAGTCTTTGGGCATCTACCATTGCCTTGCTTATCAACCTAAACTGCCCTTTTCTTCCACAAGAGCATCTTGAAGGTTCTCTGAATTTTCTATCTATCTGCAAAACAGAAATTACTGTTCCGCAGGATGGGCATTCAAATTTTGCATTAACGACTTGGGGCCTGACATCACTTGCTTGCCTTACTAATCCTTCAAAATAAATTAATTGATTAAGATGTTCTGCTCTTATTGTTCTTATTTTTACTCTTTGAGTTTCTGGAAGATTGTCAAGCCTTATCCTTGGATTTTTTATCAAGCCTGTTTCTTCTAAAGAAGTTTCTAGAATTTGTAAGATTTCTTCTGGGGAACTTATTAATGCTTCTGCTAAAACAGGGGAGTGAGAAGCTAGGTCATTAAAACTTATGAAAACAACTTTTTTACCTCTTCTTATGCTTTCTCCTATTTCCTGTTTATAAGTTGAGAAAAATCCTTTTGCCTCAATTATCAGCTCTTCTGTATTTTTTTCTGGCATGTTTTCACCTTTTTAACACCTTATTTTTGTTTGTATCTTTTTTATATCCCTAATGTTTAACTTATTCCGCTTTGCTCTCAATTGCTCACAACCTGCTTTTTTTATCACATTCAATTTACTAAAAGCAAATTGCTCGGCTCAAGCATTTTAGTGTTGTTTTATTATTGGTTTTAGTTTTATTATTTTAGTAGTCTATGAAACGATTTAAGCTTGATGGGGGTGTATTAAGCTATGTTTCAGCAGCTTATTCTTCTGAATCCGGCCTTAACTTCGTTTATTTTATTACTGATTTCAGTTTTTACTTATTTTATCTGTTACCTTTTCTTTTATAATCTAGGATAGTATTTCAATTTATAAATAATTATCTGATTTAGAATAATGTTCTATAAAATATGTTTCTCAAACAAATGAAATCATGGGGTGTTGGATTCAGCATCATAGCATATATCCCTGCTTTGGCCGCATATTTCTGGATTTCCTGTTTTTACATAATCACAGCAGGGTTTTCCAAAATTCTCGCATCTTGATGCTTTATATCTCCCTACTAACAAATAGATACCTGATATTAACAGGGCCGTCTCCTCATCTTCAAATTCTTTCCTACTTTTTTCGTCTATCCATGCTTTTGCCATTTAATCTGGAGGGGGTTAATTATAAGAATTATTGAGGTGTGAAATAGTTTGATTATAATAATCTTTAAATAGATCTTCTGCTTATATTTATCATGGAAGCTGATAAAGATAAAGCAGATTATTTAATAGCCGGTTTTAAGACCTATGGTCTTAATGAAAAGCAGGCTTCTGATTGGATAGATGCCCATAAAGAAGATTTAACACCTGAATTTATGGCAGGCGTTTATGGAAATCCTCACAGGTTTTTTTGCCGTGAAACAGGGCAAGACGAGGAAAAGACAAATCCTTATTTTTCCAGAATCAGGACCGGAGTTGCTGAAGCAATAGAATCATTTAGTTCTGGAAAGAAATTAGAGTTTGATAAATTGGGTTAACCACTAGAATTAATTTTAAAGAGTACTTGGCCATAGTCTACTGCTTCTCCTGAACAAACCAGCTTTTCTTCAATTGTTCCATAAACTTCGGCTTTTACAGGGAGCATTACTGCTAATGCTTCAATCTCACAAATAATTGTTTCTGGAGTAACAGGAGAACCAACTTCAACATAGGGTTTGGGGTTATATTCTTCATGAAGTTCAGATATTGCTGCATCATAAAATATTCCTATTACCGGAGATTTTATTTCTTTTATATTCGTACCTGAAAACCAAATCATATAGAATTATAAAAGTTAAATTCTTTTTAATAATTATTATATTAGAATTACTTATTCTTATTGGCTTCTTTTATCTTTTTTATTAACTGTGTCATTGAGTCTTCCAGTTGCTGGTTGTTCTTGGTTCCTGTGCATACTAATTTTCCATTGCTGAACAAAAGAAATGTTGCATTTGGCTCATCTAATTTGTAAACCAACCCAGGAAATTGCTCTGGTTCATATTCTGTATTTTCCAGTTCTAATGCAAGAAAATTAAGGTTTAAAGCAAGATTTATGTTTCCGGAAGCAACAATATTTTGGACTGTGATTTTTGGCTTGTCAGTTACTTTGACGTTTATTTTTCTCAGGATTTTTATAACCTGTTCAATTACTTCTTTTACCTGGGCTATTGATTTGGTCCCTGTGCATACTAAATTTCCGCTTGAAAACACCAAAACAGCTGATTTTGGCTGCTTGATCCTTAAAACAAGACCTGGAAACTGCTCAGGGTTATACTCTGTATTCTGTATTGTCTTTGCCAGTTTTGTCAAAGGAACGTCTTTTCCCAAAGAAGTCGTTGCTACAATATTCTGTATTTTTAAAGAAGATGCTGATTTTGATGACATTTTAATAATATAATTTTATTACCCTTAAATGATAAAGTTTATAAAGCAAGAGGGGATAATTGGTTTATAAAGCTTTCGGTTCTTTGAAAGATTTGAAGAGGATTTTTGGATTTAATGGGACATAGTAACACTTAAAAATGACCAATTTCTTTGGTGGATAATGGCAAAGAAGGATTTAGAAGATAAAGCAGAAGGGAAAATAGATGGAATTGTATCTAGAGATATAATTAACTGGATACATAAAATTACCGGAGATAATTACAAGGAAATAGGCAAAAAACTCGGATTATCGGAAAGTTCTGCTTCCCGTATCAGATATGGAGATAGGGCATTTACTTTATGCCGTCTAAAACAAGCAGAGCAGGTATACAATATCCCCCTTCCGTTAATCTTCCTGCTGGCTACTAAGAAGAATTCTATTCCAAGAAGCCTGAGAAGCCAGTATGATTCTATGAAAGAGGCGATTTCGAAAATGCCTGAATTTGGAAAATATCTTTAACCTTGTTCATAAAGAAACCTTTTTATATAATACCTAATATATTAGGTTATGTGGATTGCAAAAATAAGGCTTAAGCATGACTGTATTATTGGAAACAGATGCGAGAAGTTTAAAGTCACAACTATAGGGACTGCTTTTAATGTTTATACAGAGAAAGGAATTACTCATTCTCCTCAAATGCAGATTATCAATGGGGAAGAAAAAAATATTTTAGCATTTATTAGGGATTTAAAGAAAGATAAGAGAGTTATCAATCTGGAAAATGAAGGAAATGTTATCTTTTATATTGAAATAAGAAAAGAAAAAATCCCAAGCACATTTTACAATTCAAAGTTAATTTATGTTAAGCCTGTTTTTGTGGATAAAAGAGGTTTTGAAACATGGGAAGTTGGTTCATGGCAAAAAAAGATTTTAGTTGATTTTATAAACCATATTGAAAAGAATGTAGAGAAGCCCGAAATCTTAAGGCTTGAACAAACAAAACTAACAGATATTTATTATCCCCATTTAATGCCTAAGCTTACTCCTTCCCAAAAACAAGCAATTGAACTTGCTTTTGAAAATGGATACTATGAATTTCCTAAGAAAATTAATATGGAAAAATTGGCAAAGTTAATGAAAATATCTGTGCCGACTTTTTGTGAACATTTAAATAAGGCAGAAAAAAAGATAATGCCAGATATAATTAATTCTCTTTAATAATCAAGCGTCAATACCTAATATATTAGGGTAAATTTCTAAATAGCTTCTCGACTCTACTTTATAGTGATTAAAATGGAATTAAAAATGGAATTTAGAGTAATAGGAAGTCGTGAGCATTTTGAAAAAAATGCCGAATATATTGAAAAGGCAGCAAAGTTAGTTTCAACTGGAAAACTTTGGTGGTTAGCTCTACCTGGGCCACTTTATAGTGGAGCACATGCAGATTTGGAATATATCCTTGATTTTACAGATGAGACAAGATGCGATTCTTCTGATTTTAAAAAGTTACGTGTGTATCCTATAGAAAATAATATAAAAATTGATACTGACAGCCGAGATGTTAATGCAGATTATGAGATAATATGTGCAAATGAAAAATCAATATTATTAAAAGTTGGGGGGATTTATGCTGAATTTTTTTATAAACCTAAATGTGAGCAAGTAAAGAAGAATTAAAATGGTAATTTATAGACATTATAATGAGTACGGGAAGTATACTGGATATACTGAAAGACATGATTGGTTGGATGTTCTATTAAGTAATTCTAGTGATTACCATTATGATGATAGCCCAAGCCTTTATCATTCTCTGGAGATATTTTTAGAAGAGTGCAAAGAAAAACGCCTAGAAAAATTATACGACAGGGCAATGGATCTTGAAAAAGAAAGAAATTATAAAGAAGCCGCAAAAACATATCTGCGCCTTGATTATCCTAATTCGCAAATAAGGTTAGATGGTGCAGCCAGATGTTTTCTGAAAGGCGGGGAAACTGAAAGAGCTATTAAAATTGCTAAAAAAATGGAATACAGAGATTCTCTAAATTTTCTTTTAAAGAACTCTCTTTATAAAGGTGCGATTGAAAAATGCTTTGATCACAAGGAGTATTTTAATGATGGCTCTCCATATTTTAGAAAAGTTCCCGATGGGAGAGCTATTGAAGAAATGTTTGACGAATTTATTGATAAGAAAGATAATTTATCAAAGCGTTGGTATCTCAAAGGTAAAATGAGAAAGCCAAGTATTGAAGAGCTTGCTGAATTAACTAAACTATTAGCCCAAAATACAAATGCTCAATTAAAAAAATTAAAAAAAGATTTGTATCTTAAGAAAATTTGGTATAAGATTGCTAAATCTGTACTTTGGAAATTAATTGATGTCCCAGAAACCAAATATTCTGAATTGTGTAGGTTGAATCAAGCTTCTTTAAAATCATGCGATTATCTTTTAAGAGAGATTTCTAAACAAGATAAGAATAGTTTGCACTCTCTTTTTAGCAAGGTCGGCAAGCTACATGAAGAAATAAACGGATTACCTGATAAATTTGCTTGTTTGAGGATAAAGGACAAATGGAATACTCTTCATCCAATTAAGTATTCTGAAGAATTGAATATAAAAATAGCCAAACATGGCATTTTGGAGGATAAATAAAATGGCAAAGAAATTAATAGAGTTAGTAGATGAGGATTCAGGGAGAAGAAGCTACAGCCCTCTTCAATATAATGAAAACAGCGAAGTTAAAAGATTTCAGAAAGATGGGGGGGATTTGGATAGATTGATATACGAAACTGGAACGAGGATTATATTTGATAGCATTACAGATATATCAAAAATAGATTTTTATACTCTATCTCAAGAAGAAAAAAATAAATTGTGGTCTGGAATAGCCAGTAGAATGAGGGCCTGTAACAGCCCGTTTTTATATTCTAAACAGTCTGATGGTATGGTTAGACATTTTATGCAAGGTCTAGGGGGCTTTAATCCATATCAATGCATTGCGAAAACTACAAATGGAGGAGAAGAAATATTTAACAGAGTAATCATAGATTGTTATGCAAGAGCTAAAGATATAAAAGGGCTAAAGGATTTTGGTAAAGAACTTCAAGAAAGAGGTTTTGTTAAACAGGCAAAAGAAATATATGAAACTATACAAAAATTTAAATCTCAATTGCCTCAACCGCCTATAAATTTTGATGAGTTGTAATTTTAATATCTTATCTTTAATTCATGCCGGTTATAATCATCTGTGATTTCTTTCAGGGTTGCAACTGAATGAGGATTTCTGTCATGCCTTAAAGCAATTATTCTTGGGAATCTTAAGGCAAACCCAGATTCATAAGTTGGAGAGCGCTGGATGTTCTGATATAAAATTGTGACAACAATTTTAGGCTTGATTGTAACTCCTCTTCCATCTTCTTTTATAATTAGATGTTTTAGTTTATTTGTCAGTTCTATAAAAGATAGCCCTAATTCTTCTTTTTCTTTTAATCCAGATGCTTTTCCAATTTCCAGGAATTTTTCTGTTTTTTTGTCATAGCAGGAAAGAGTAAATGTCGAATATGCCCCTGCTCTTTTTCCTTTTCCATATTCTGCTCCTGTTATTACCAAGTCTAACTCATTTTCAGCCGGCTTGAGCTTTAGCATATGCCCGACTCTTGCTCCCGGTTTGTAAGGAGAATTAAGATTTTTAATCATAACTCCCTCCTGCTTGTTTTTTAATGCTTCTTTATAGAATTCTTCTGCTTTTTTCTTATCATCTGTTATCAATTGTTTTGCTATCTGGATATGATATTTATGATTTGTGATTATCTTGCTTAAAATCCCTGTTCTTTTTTCAAATGGCTCTTCAATTAGTGATTTCCCGTTATAATAGAGAATGTCAAAAACATTTATTTCAATTGGGAGTTCCTGAATTAATTTTTCAATATGGTATTTTCTTTTTATTCTCTGAGAAACTGCCTGAAATGGAGTGTATTCTTTTGTTTTTTTATCATAGCCAACTGCTTCGCAGTCTATTATAAAAGATTTTGCTTTTACATTTTCTTTTACATAATCAACAACATCCGGGAACTGGTTTGTTACTTCATCTAACCTTCTTGTGAAAATCTTTATTTCTCCTTCTTCTGTCTTGTTCACCAACATTCGAAAGCCATCGTATTTATATTCAAATGCAGCAGGTTTGCCTACTCTTTCGAAACCATCTTCAATTGATTCTGCTTTTAATGCAAGCATTACTTTAATTGGATTTCCAGGAATTAATTCTGTTGAATAAAGGGATTTTATTCCCTTGCATGCTTTTTCAAAAACAAGTGCAAAATCAGTTATCTTGTCATATGCTTCTTGGACAGCTTCTGTAAACTCTTTTGATTTCTCTTTATTTTCTTTATCAGAACATGAGTCAGCAATAGAATCCCTTATTGTTCCAGAAGCAACACCAATTCTTAAATCTCCTAGCAAGGTTCTTATTATATACTTGGCTTCTGTTCCAGAAGCAGAGGTTAAAAGTTCTGAAATTAAACCCATTTTTTTGTCAACTGTCCCTTTTCCAACTAATTCAGGAAGTTTTTTTAGATTATCAAGAACTTTTTCTGTTGTAAGTTTATTAGAGAATAAAGTTCCCTGCTTTTTTTTGGACATTACTTCTTCTGCAACTAATCCTAAATCTCCTGTTTTTTTCCATTTTAAGACAATTTCTTTGTCTGATATGCCAGAAGATTTAGACAGTGCTTTTATGCATAACTGCTCTGAAATTCCAAATTCTTTTTCAGAATAATCTGGAAATGCTTTTCCCTGGATGAGGTATATTATTTGTTTATCATGCTCGTGTTTGAGTTTTTTTAAGAAATCTGAAAGGATTTCTGTTTTCTTTAATCTTGAAGGGTTTTTTTCAAGTTCTTCATAGACTTCGCAGAGTTCTGAGTATTTCATATTTTGATTAGTTATTTTTTGTTTATTAACTTTCCTTTCTGCCAATATTCATAGAGAGGGCCTATTAATAGTCCTGCTAAGAAGAACCAGATTAAATCTTCAATTGGAACACCTATTAAGGTTATTCCTGAAACCATATTGAAATTCCAAGCAGAGTTTATCCAACCGGGTGTTATTAACTCAAGAGGAACATAAAAAACAAAAGATATGATCATCAGGAGAAACCCGGATGCTAAAGAATTTATGATTAAGTCTTTTCTTTTAATTAACATAATCATTAGTGGAATGAGAAAAGCAGGAATTGAAGAATAAAATGAGTTTAGTTTAATTAAATAAAAACCAACAAAGAAAATAATTATACCACATAATAGGAAAGGAATAAAAAATAAATTTCTTTTTAAATTTAATTTTCTCTTAATTTTAACTTTCTTACTAAATATCACAGAGTAAATTACTGCAGCTATTCCTGCAACTACAAATCCAAAAATAAAACTTTCTGGTCCGGGCAAGGTGTTAGTTATTGTTTGGGGATGCCACCAGTCTTTTCCATAGGTTGATTCTACAATCAGACCAATAAAACCGAAAAATAAAGAAGTGTAAAGCATTTCTTTTCTTGTATCCTTTCTCCAAAGAAATAAGATTATCCAGATTACTAACAAGATTAAATCTCCAATTAAATAGTTATATTGATACAACATTTTCCTCTCTTTTAAAAGATAAGAAAAACAGGTTTTTATATTTAAGGATTAGATGGTTTAATAATATACAAAAACGATTTAATATGTTTTTGAGAAGCTTAAGCTTAATTGCTCATGTTTATTTGGTTTTGTGGATTATAAATACAGTAAGTGTTATTTTGTAGAATTAGCAGATTCAAGCAGGTTCTGGATGTTTTGACAAAGTTTTTTCCAAGCTTTTCTTTAATGAGGTTTCAGAAATGCCTCTTACTATAGAAGCTTTTGCAATAAGGGGAGTTAGATACTTAGAAAGATTAAATGGGGTTATTATAGTAATCTCCCCACGCCTGCCACTCTTTGTTAAATTGAAATCTCCATAACCTGTTCTCATTGTTAAATCATATGGCTCCATTAAGCTAAATGAAACTCTGTTGGCGTTGCTCATTGTAGCGGAGGGTTCATAACCTTTTAAGTTTTCATATAATTTTTCAAATTCAACAAGCAAGTCTGCTCTTTTTATTTTTGTAGGCATGTACATATACGCATAAGAAGGTTTCTTTTTATTTCTTATATAAGAACTTACTGTTCTTAAGAAGAATGTAGAATCTGCATAAAATTCATTTGTTATGCTCCTGGCTCCCTTGCCTCTTCCAATTTTTTTGCTTTTTGTATTTATTGTAATTTTTTTCATTATCTTACATATCTATGTTTCTTTAATTCAGAAATAAATTTGGGTATAGGTTTATAGGGTAACTTTTGTAAATCATGTTCATAATTTTTTGAAGTTATTGTTTGGTGGGGTATTTTTTCATTTTTCATTTTTTCATAATATTGAGTAAGAGCTGCTTTATATGGAAGCTTTTTTCTTAAGCTAATTAGTTTTCTTGTATCTTTTTTCTCTTCAAGTCCTGTTCTTAATCTTTCTCCAGCTTCGTTACGCAGGTAATGAAATAAGCTGTCTTTGTAATCTTCTCTTAATAAATCAAATGCAGGAATTTCTCCTTTATTTGCTTTTTCTATAAGCATTTCTCCTGCAAGAAAGGAAAGAGCCATCATATTTCTTATTCTTTCTCTTCCTGCCATATCTGAATCATATAAAACTCCCCACTCTTTAATTGAAGGCAAGGATAAAAATCCTAAACCAGAACTCCAGCCTCTCCCAATACTTAATTGCTCTGCTTCAAATCTGATGTAAGTCTTAATTGCAAAGTCAAATGCAAAGATATTGAAAGGTTTATCTCCTGTGCCTTTAACATAAATTATTCTTTCTTTTTCAGAAGCATCTTTAATATGAATTATATCATTTAAGAATAAAGTGTCAATACCTTTTGAAGATCTTCCTTCTATATAACTTAAATTATCAAGCAGGACTGCCATTTGATTTTACAAATCTATGCTGCAGATTATATAAGTATTTTGTTATTAGAATATATAATATGGCTTTGTTGGTAATCTTTAATTATTTTCCTCTGTGATGCCATGCGTTTAAACTGGGTCTGACTTTTAGATTATGAGTTTTTGTTCTTAAACCCCTGCTCTTTTTTGCGGCACTTGTTAATCCTCTTAATACCCTGTTTTTATTCTGCTTTTGAGTTATCCAGGACATTGTTCTATCATTTTTTATTTCAGGTCTTTCAGGGTCTACTAAAATAACTTCATAAAAATAAAAAGTTCCATCTTTTCCAATATTATAAGAATTTAGAACTTCTAAATTAACAAATTTTCTCTGAACTCTTTGCTCAGCAACCCACTGATAGTTCATTTTTAAAACTAATTTGTTTGATAATTTTCTTCCTTTTCTTCCTTTTCTTGGTCTTGGCCTTTTTCTTCCGCCTCTTAAAATTCTAATCCTGGCAACAATAAAACCTTTTTTTGCTTTGTATCCTAAACTTCTTGCTTTGTCTAATCTTAAGGGTTTATCAACTTTTACAATTGAATTTCCCTCTCTCCATTTAATCATCCTGCTTCTTAAAGTTTCAATGTCTGGATTTCTCCATGCAGCCCTTATATGATGATACATTCCTTTTGACATGTTTTTTGTTTGTATTAATTTAGTAATTTTATAAACTTGTTCGCTTTGCAGATGAGAAGTATCTCTTAATCTTCTCATACCCCCTTAATTAGCCTTGTATATTACTGATTGATATAAAGATTGCTTTTTAAAGCTATTTATTATGAATGAGGCTGCACAGATTTGAACTGTGGACCCCCACCTTATCAGAGTGGTGCTCTAACCAGGCTGAGCTACAGCCTCATCTAATTAGTTAAGAAAAAGCTTATTTAAAGGTTTTTGTAAAGCTTACTTTGCCTGCAATTCAAGAATTAAGTTGCCTTTATCCAGCGAATACTTTAGAATAGGAAGATTTACATTCAAATTTTTAGAGTAAACTTTTGTTTTTGAAATAGCTTTAACTTCAATTGAATTTTCCAGCTGATTAATTAAAATGTCATCTATGTTATCAACTCCTGGAACTGCTATCTCATAAATCAATTTTTCTCCTAGCCTTTTCATTTTTGTTTTTGGTTCTTTTCTTGGAAGTTTTGATATTTGATTTATTTTTTCAGGAGCAAGTTTATTTTCTATCTTAATTGGTTTTTGAACCTGTTGCTTTATATTTGTTTCAGGAAATACCCTTTTTCCATTAACAAAAAACTGAATATCCATTGAATGATTATAATTCTCTTTAGGCTGGTTTAATTCCTGATTTTGCATGTCTTTCATCATTTTTTCAGTCATTTTCATTGCGGTTTTTAATATTTTATTCATTGGAAGATTATCAAAATTATTAAACATTGATTCAAAATTGTCTTCAATATCATCTTTTCCCAGAAATCCAAAATCTTCATTATCCCTGATGCTTAGATTATAACCACAAAAAGGGCAAAATCTATTGCTCTTTTCTATTTTTCTATTGCAATTTGGGCATTTTTTTCCGAACATTTTTGTATTATTAATTTATTTAACTCTTATTTGTAATGTGTATAACTTATTCGCTTGGGCTTTTGTTCTCATAGTGTTTTAGTCTTTAATTATTATTGGTTTTTTATTACTGATATTTGATTATTTTGGTAATTTATTAAACGATTTTAGGCTGTTTTTGAGTTTTCATTAAGCTGTGTTTGATGAGCTTAATCTTCTCAATTTTAGCTTATCTCGTTTTTATTTATTACCTATATTTGTTTTTGTTTAATTATTTTATTTTTATAATCTGATAAACGATTTGAGCTTTGCAGATGAGTAGCCAAAGCGTTTAGTACACAGAATTTCCTTAATAATCTAAATTCAGTTAAGTTTTTAAGGTTTTGGGTACTTTGTTGGTAACCTTAAAAACAATTTTACTTTTGGGCAATCATCTTTTGCTTTGGTTTAATTGTCATAGCTTAAAAAGCATTATAGAAAGTTTTTTAATCATTGAGTCTCTTTATAAAACAGAAAAGGTGCAGAATGGAAAGTGAAAAATTAGTTAAACAATATGGCATTGATCTTGAGAAATTAGAAAAAGAACAGATAAAGCTGGCAGAGCAATTAAGTATTAAGGACAAAATAGATTTTAAATTAGCTGATAAATTTGGGGCTTTTTTTAATACGTTTATTAAAAATAGAATCCTTAGCTGTGTGATTGTTTGTGATAAAAACTGCGAGGTAGTTGACAGAGCTTATGTGCTTGATAAGACGAGCTTTCCTTATCTGGCAGGTTTTAGGGCCTATAGAGAATTGCCTGCAATGATTCTTGCTTTTAATAAATTAAACGAAATGCCAGATGTTGTTTTTATTTCCGGCATGGGTATTGCTCATCCAAGATTAGGATTAGCAAGTCATTTTAGCATTTCTGCAGGCAATATCCCAAGCATTGGCGTTTCTGATGCGGTTTTTGACTGTGAGGAAAAAGATGAGGGAATCACTAAGAATAAAAAGAAAGTCGGGAAAATTCTAAGGACAAAGCCAGGAAGCAGGCCCCTTTATATTTCTCCTGGAAATCAAATCACAATTGATAGCTCTTATGATTTATGCAAGAAATTTATTCATCTTCCCCATAAACTCCCAGAGCCGATGCATCTTGCAAGAAAATATGCAAGAGAAGTTCAGGATGAGTTAAAAACAGGAAATTAAACATCAAAAATTACTTATCTTTCTCACCTAGCCCTTTTATTTATCATTAATTCATGGGTGTTTTCAAATATATGGAACCTGATTGTTTTAGGGATAAACCCTTCTATTGTTTTTGTTGAATTGAACTTCCTTGTTTTTCTTACTTCTTTAAAATAAGGCAGCATTATTAATCCAGAGGCAAGTCTTGCAAATCCTGAAATTAAGAAGATAAATAATATTTTATCCATAAAAGTTATTGTCAGAGTTTTTACTAAGATAGCACCAAGACCTGCACCTAAAAAAACGCCTATCCCATTTAATAAATTATAATATGAAATTGCTAAACCTCTTTTTTGAGGAGATACAGAATCATAAATAAAATTTCCTGCAGCTAGATTAAATCCAGCCCAGGCTATTCCCCCAAATAAGGAAGGTACAAGAATAAGATAAATCGGGGAACCAGAGATTAACCATAATAGGGGATATAAGGCAATGAATGCCATTGTTAATTTCATAACTTCGTAATTTCCGTATTTATCCGCAAATCTCCCCCATTGTTTCATAATTAACAATCCAAATAAAGTCTGTGAGAGGGTAACTATCATGAAGGTAACATAACTAAAATTAAGATTTCTTAACATGTAGACTGTAAAAAATGGGCTTGCTATACAAACTGTAAAATCCATGACTGTCCTGAATAATACATATCTCCCAAAATTGTTTTTAGGAGCTTTTTTGATAAATTGCCACAAACTAAAATAATCCCCTTTCTTTAATCTTAATTTTGGTTCGTAGGTTTTTTTGAAATATTGCCTTGAAATTAACCTTGCGGCCATGGCTAGAAGGAAGAGTATGATAAACCCAAATATAACAAATTCCTGTTTTTTTAAATAATCCAAAAAAAATGCAGCTGTAATTGTAAACAGTATTGAAACAAAACCTGAAATAAAATTTCTTTTTGAAAACCATTTTCCCCTATAGCCTTCATCAACTAAATCCCCTGTCCAGGAAAACCAGGCAGGGCTTGTTACATTTGAGATTATTGTGTAAACTGAAAAGAAAAGCAGGAGCAGGAATGGTAAAGTGGAGGTTAGTATCCCTTTGTAAAATAAGAATGAGATTAAAATCATGGGAATCCAGGTTAATGCTTCATATAATGTTGCAGTTACTATAATCTTTTTTCTTGAATATTTCCCAATTAATCCTGAACTAAACCACTGGCTTATGGGGCCAACTAATCCAGAAATAGAACTAATCATTCCAATTAGAAAATTACTAGAATTAATTGCAATTGCAAAAGGAGTAATATAATAATCTCCTGCAGACGATCTGATTGAAGCAAAACATCCTTCTTTTATAGACAATCTTCTTGCTTTATGCCTTAACTCAGTTATTCTGTTTTCTTTTTTTGCCATTTTTTGTTTATCGGTAATGTGTAAAACGATATGTTTTTGGTCTTCTGTCGATTAAGCTTTGCCTAAGACACTTATAGTTTCTTATGGCTTCAACTTCCTTTTAATTAGTTTTATTTATTACCAATGAGCTTTTCCTCTTTTTTATTAAATCGAAATCAGAATTAATAAAGGTTTTGAAGAAATTTTTTCTTATCTATTTCATTATTATGAATTTGGTCCCGAATTTTTCACAGGTGTCATGCTTCTCGCTAAGAAAGCGAACATGCTCTTGTAAGTCAGTTCTGATGCGCCTGTCAAGGCGCTCGTAGTCAGACATATTGTTGAGGTTGTTGCACGTATAACTGTAAAACCATTCTTTATCCTGGTTGAAACCTGCACAAAAACTGATATCATAAGATCTAAGGTGATAGCGGGACCTGTGATGCCCATTTTTGATTGGTTTCCTTCCCAGGTCTACTGTATCTTCAGCCCTGGAATCGCTGTCAATAATCCTTTCGCCTGAGTATATTGGTTCAAAGACATAGTGAAAACGGTTTAATATCTCCTCAGGATTTTCTTGTGTTAATTCAGATGCTTTTATGTATTTGTTTACAAGATATTTATCATTAAATTTGGCAATATTCCGGGTAAAAAAGTCAGTTGGTGGTTCTCCTTTTTTTGGCAGGGATTCTGAATATGGAGCTATTTTATAACTAAGGGGGTTGTTTTGAAAACTTGCCTGTACGGGTTCAATTGTCTCTCTGAGAAAATCTGAAAATTTATTCCAATTTGCGTGCAAAATAACTATTGTAGTCATAATTGGCATGGGTAATTTGCCTTCTAACTCAGAAGCTGTAAACATATTTTCTTTTGTAATGTACCATCTTTCATTACTTATATCTAATTTTGCCATCATAAAAACTGATTAAGCAAATTTAAAAGCATTATTGTAATAGATGGATGCAGTCTGCGAGGATTGCACTCGCGTCACAAGCTTGGGAAGCTCGTATTCTGCTACTAAACTAAGACTGCATGTTTTTAGTATGAGAATCAGGTTTATTAATATTATTTTTGTTTGTTTATTCCAGGAACTTCCTTAATTTTTCCAAAGCTAATTTTCTCATAGAAATTTTATTTTTTTCCTCTGCTGACATTTCAGCAAAAGTTTTTTTGCTGTTTTCTGGGATAAATATTGGATCCCAGCCGAAATTTGTTTTTCCTCTTGGTTTTTTTGGCATTTTTCCTTTAAGCTGCCCGATAAAGATATGAAATTTTTTTCCATCATAAAGGCAGTAGCATGTTTTAACAGTTACTTTTCTATTTTTGTCTTGGAGAGCTTTGCATATCCCTTTGTTTCCAAGAGATCTTAGCATCCACTTAATCAGGGCTCCTGGAAAATTATTCCAGGCTTCAATATAAAATCCAGTATCTTCAACTAAAACCGTATTTTTTATAATCTGATAGGCCTTTTTTGCTTTATGCTTAACAACTTCCTCAACTTCAAGTGCCTGGATTTCTTCCACATCTAAATTTATCCTTTCTAATTTTTTATTCAGTATAGCTTCAGCTTCTTTTACCTTATTTTCGTTTGAAGTTATAAAATATATGTTTTCCATAAGACTAGGATATAAATAAGGTTTAAATATATTCTTTCTCGTAGATTTATTATGATAAAGAAGAAATTTTATGTTACAACTGCAATAGATTATGTTAATGCAAAACCGCATTGCGGACATGCATTTGAGAAAACTTTAGCTGATGCTATAGCAAGATGGAATAGACTTAATGGAAAAGATGTTTTTTTCTTAACTGGTGTTGATGAGAATGCACAGAAAAATGTTCAAGCTGCTGAGAAAGCAGGAATTAATGTGAAAGAGTTTGTCGATAAAAATACTGGTTTTTTCTTAGATTTATGCAAAAAATTGAATATAAGCTATGACGATTTTATTAGAACAAGTGCAAAAGATCATGCAGTTATTGTTCAAAAGATAGTTAAGAAGATAATAGAAAAAGGAGATATTTATTTAGGGAAATATGAAGGTTACTATTGCACTGGGTGTGAGGAGTATAAGACTGAAAAAGATTTAGTTGACGGAAAATGTCCTGAGCATAATAAAGAACCAGAATTCAGAAAAGAAGAGGCATATTTTTTTAAGTTAAGTAAATATCAGGATAAACTTCTTAAGATAATTCCAAAATATGTAATCCCAGAACAAAGAAAAAATGAAATAATAAAAAGGGTTGAGGAAGGATTAACTGATCTTTGTGTTAGCAGAAGAAATGTAGAATGGGGGATTGATTTCCCAAATGATAAAAATTTTAAAATTTATGTTTGGGTTGACGCTTTGATAAATTATATTTCTGGCTTAAAAAATAAGGAAAAAAAATACTGGCCTGCTGATGTTCATGTTATTGGGAAGGGGATTAATTGGTTTCACTCAGTTATATGGCCCGCATTATTATTATCTGCAGGTTATGAATTGCCAAAAACTCTTTTAGTTCACGGTTATTTAAATCTTGGTGGGAAAAAAATAAGCAAAAGTCTTGGGAATGTAATTGACCCTTTAGGACTTTTAGGAAAATATGATTCAGATTCAGTAAGATACTCTTTATTGAAATGTTCTGTGTTTGAAGATTCTGATTATTCTGAAGAAATTTTAATCAGCAGGAATAACAATGAACTGGCAAACAAATTAGGAAACTTAGTTTCAAGAGTTGAAGCATTGGCTGAGAAGTATGGAATTGAAAAAACTGAGAATAAGCTAATTTCAAAATTAAAATTAAAGGAAATTGAAAAATATGTTAATAATTATGAATTTGACAAGGCATTAAATGAGATTTTTGCCTTTATTGATGAATGCAATCTGTATGTTCAGGATAAAAAGCCCTGGGAGACTCATGATAAGAAAGTTTTGTATGAATTAGCTGATAGCATCAAGGCAACTGCAATCTTGCTTTACCCATTTATGCCAAGCACAAGCGGGAAAATTGCAGAGCAATTTGGTTTTAAGATTGATTATAAAGAGATAAGCAAGCCTTTGAAAGTAAGTAAGATAAAGAAGGGTGAGATACTTTTTAAGAAGATGTAAACCCAAACCTCACAAAGGCAAATAATTTAATTTGAGTAACTGGCTGTTTATGACTAATTCATATGAATCAATTATATTCCCAAACTTTGATTTCATCTCAGACAAAAAAGAGTTCAGATCATTAATATCTGTGATTGCTACATTGATTTCATAGTCAAAAGAACCAATTTTTTTTGTAGTGTATATGACATTTTTTTTGTTTGCACACCAACAAATTAAATTATCTTCTTCCTTCAGGGTAGAATTTCTTATTTTTAACATTATGACATAATGAAAATAGCCAATCTTGTTCATGTCAGCAATTACTCTGAATGAGCTCACTATTTTTTGTGTCAGATCTTTTACTCTGTGTTTTACCACATCTATTGTATAACCTGTTTTTTCAGCCAGTTCTATTAAGGAGATATTTGCTTCCTGAGATAATACTCTAAGTATTTTTTTGTCTTTTTCATCAAGTTTAATTTCTTTATGATCTTCTCCATATTTATCAAATTTAACTATTTCCTGTTTTTCTCCAAGAAGCAGTTTGTGCAGCTTAAATATTTTAGAAGAGACTACAATACTTACGAGGTAGTCATGCAAGATATCCCTGAATTTTGTTTTAACCTCACTTAAAAAAGAGTCTAATTCCCTGATGTTCTGAGATGCAATAACAAATGCATAATCAAATGAACCTTCTGTTTTAATGAAATTAATCACTTTTTTCTCACTTTTTATAAATTCAATAAACTCTTTTTCTCTTGCTGGAGTCATGGATTTCATCTTGCAATAAATCTTATGGTTCTTATAGCCAAGTTTTCCTAAGTTGACTGAGCAAATGTAATTAGTTATTATTTTTTCTTTTTCAAGTTTTTTTATCCTGTAGTCCAGCACATTTCTTCCTATCCTGAGTTTTTTTGCCATTTTACTTAAAGGAGTCCTGCAGTTAATATCCAGTTCACACAGTATTTTTTTATCTATTAGGTCCATGTTATTAATAATAGGTATAAAGTATATAAATATTACCTTTTTTTAATAATTTTCTCTCACAGATTTTATATCTTATTGTATCCTGTAATTATTATGGTAAGAGAAAAAAGCGCAGTTTATCCGTTATCAGCAGACCCAATACATAACGGGCACATATATACCCTAGCTGTAGCAGCAAACAGCGGCTTATTTGACAAAGTAATTGTTGCTGTTGGAAATGACTGCAATAAAAATTATCTCTTTGACTTAGATGAAAGATTATTTTTAGCAAAAAAAGCAGTTTATTCTTCTGGATTTGAAAAAAACAAAGTAAGTGTAGAATCTTTTTATGGACTTTTAAGGAATTATGCAAGAGAGCAGGGAGCAAAATTTATAGTCAGAGGATGCAGAAACTCTAAAGATTGGGAATATGAAAAAATATTGGGTGAATTTAATGGAGAATATGGATTACAGACTTTGATTTTTCCTGCTTCAAAAGAATTTGAGAATCTTAGTTCGACTTATGTTAAATCCATAGCTGCGGAAGGGGGATTTGTTCATAATTTAGTTCATCCTTCAGTAAAACAAGCGCTTGAAGAAAGATTAAGAGAAGTTAGTCTAATCGGAGTAACCGGCAATATGGGTGCTGGTAAAACTACTTTTTGTGAAAAATTAGTAGAATATTCTCAATTAAACGGAGGAAATTTGAGCCATATTGATTTTGATAAGCTAGTTCATTCATTATATTTTGGAGATTCGTCATTAAGTTATGAAGTTAGAAAGAATATAAGAGCGAGTTTTGGGGAAGATGTTTTCAATAGTTCTGGATTAGACAGAAGAAAGCTTGCTGAAATAGTTTTTGGAGATAGTGATAAGAGAGAAGAACTTTCAAGAATACTTATGGTTCCATCAATGATAAAATTTGAAGAAGAATTAAGACAAAGAAAAGGAATTGTCCTTGTTGATGCTGCATATTTTACTGAATATAACTTGCTTCCTTTGGTTAATTATAATGTAATTCTTGTGAGCTGCGATGAAAATGAAAGATTTAGGAGAGTTTTCAGAAGAGATGGAATAAATCGTGAAGAAATAGAAGCAAAAACAAAAGCTCAGCATAGTGAGGACTTAAAAAGAAAAATAATAAGGGAAGCCCAGGATAAGTATAATCATGGTTTTTTCCATGAAATTGATTCTACAAATGGCATGAGATTAGATGAAATAATGGAAAAAATTGAGTCTTATTTTCCTTTATTAAAATCAGGAGTCAGGGAAAATGCAATTGTCTGATTTTATTTTTCGCCCACCAACTTTAAAGATGTGGATAAAATATGGGAAGATATACGGAGAATTAGGTTCTAAATGGGCAGAGCTAATGAGAGAACTAAAAATTGATATGAGTTATGATGTTTATGGTACAAGCAATCCCAAAGGCGAAACAGTGTTTTTAGAACTTTGCAGGAAATATTCTGAAAGTCACAGATATTATCATAATCCAAAACATCTTTTGGAATGTCTCAGAGAGTTTAATGAAGCTAGGGGTTTAGCAGAATTTCCTTTATCAGTTTCTTCAGCATTGTGGTTCCATGATGTTGTTTATGACACAAAAGCGGAAGATAATGAAGAAAAAAGTGAACAATATGCAAGGAAAAAACTTCAAGCATTAAAATTGCCTGATTCTTTTATTCAGAGAGTTGGCAATCTTGTTTTAATCACTAAACATTCTGATAAACCAAAAAACACTGATGAAAAACTTGTTTTAGATATAGATTTGTCTATCCTTGGAAAATCTGAAGAAGTTTTTAATGAATATGAAAAAAATATCAGGCAGGAGTATTCCTGGGTGGATGAAGAAGAGTTTAGAAAAGCAAGAAGCAGGATATTAGAGTCTTTTTTAAGCAGAGATTCAATATATCAAACTGATTTTTTCAGAGATAAGTATGAAGTCCAGGCAAGAAAAAATCTGGAAAGGTCTATAAACATATTAACTAATCCTGTTCCATAGGACCCTTTATTCATATTATATTAGGCAACCGATAAGTTTAAATTTCTATTAAAGAGGGTATATTATTATAAAAATATCATATCATGGAATCTGAGAAAATGGGTTGCAATGAACTGGAAAAAATTGGTTATAATGGAATAAACCAGTCAATAGAACCTGAAGGTAACTCAAAGATTATAATTGAAAAGGATTTTGATGTTTCAAAAGTAGACTCTGCATTTAAGGATTTTTTTAAGGGAATTTCTCCTAAAGATGAGGATTCAAGATTGTTCTATTTTACAGAGCCTCATGTTGGCTCTAAGTCAAGGATGGGATTGTTTGGGGACTTTGCCCCTTCAGTTGTGTTTGCAGCTAATAGGTTTAATAAACTTCACCTTCCTGTAAGGGAAAAATATCTAAGGGAATTTGGATACGGCAAATTGTCTCATCTTTATTGTACTCTAGATAAGTCTGTAATGTTTGGTTTTCAGAATAAGTATATGGCCAGGAGCAAGATCCATAATCTTAATTCTGTTGCATCAATTTTTCACAGACCTGGTTTGAAGATAGATGAGGAAAGACTCAAAGGCAAAGATATTTCTGATGATAAGGTTATAAAAGTATTGTTTGAAATAAAGAAAAACGCAACTAAACTTTTTGGTGAGGTGAAATGTGAGGCTTTAGGCTATTCTACAATCAAACAATCAGAGCATAACTTCAGCTATCCTTCGCTTCTTGAAAAGATTGTTGGAGCAGATAATCTGATAAAAATCTTATTATATGGCTCAAGTGCAAAAGGACATGGGAATGACTTTGATAATCTTGGAGTTTTGCAGACAATACCTCCTGATTTTTATGAAAAAATAAGGGGAACAAAACCTAATGAGAATGGAAAAGAAGTAGGGGTTATATTTATCCCAGAGGATATTCTTGAAAATTTTCTTTATGTAAATGTAAGCAATTCTTTACTCAGGCAAAGCAGCAAGTCTTTAAAGGGAGAGTTTGAGGTACCAATAGAATCTCCGAGATACCAGATATTCAAGGAGGCATATCACGCTGGAGTTGGCTCTGCAAAACTGCTTTCTGGGATGAATCTTGTTTATAGAAAGCCTGAATTGTTTTTTGACAAGCCAGGATTGTTTGATTATTTTATGAAACTGAACAGGTTTACACTGCAGGGGCTTTCCCAGAATGAAAAGTATGTTTCATTAAGCAAGGAAGAAACCCTGGAGAAACTTAAAAAAGGATTTGATTTTGAAATTCCAAAGTTTAAAGCAGATGTCAGCTATCTGCAGGAATGTTTTTTAAAAGCCAATAAGGCAAGCATTGAAATTGCAAGCAAATTATATAACCCAAGACTGGCAATGGAAGGAAATGAGTTTTTAGCTGAATTGCAGCAGCAGTTTTCAAGAAAAATATTCAAGGCAGATTATCAGGGTCTTGACCTGTATGTTTTTGGCATGAGAGAGACTATGAGTTCAGGGGATATTGTTCCTGTAAGGATTCTTGATAAAAAGGAAAGAGATTATTCCTCCAAAAGAGAAGAGCTGAATTACAGGGGAATAACAAACAAAAAAAGAGTGTTAATTGGAAAAAGAGTTTAGGATTTTTTAAACTTATAATTGATGTCAGTAATGTGTAAGACTTTGGGATTTGCAAATGAGCAGATTAAGATTGAAATTCATAGAGTTTTTTTGTTTTAAATATTAAAGATATTATGAAAATTTTAACTAAATTTATTCTCTTATACAATAATCCTTTTAAATGATGTCTCAATTAATATCAAATGGAATTTTGGCAGAGAGTTCACTGGTTTTTTACATCTAAATGCAATGAAAGATGCAAATTTTGTTTTAAACCTGATTTTGATGAGGGCTCTGCAGATAATGCAAAAACTTTAACAAATATATTAACTAAAAATGATGTTAAAGAAGTTGTTTTTACAGGCGGGGAACCTCTTATTTCAAAAAATTTAGATAAGAGTTTAGAGATATTGCGCGATAATAATATTAATACAAGTATTCATACAAATGCAATTTTGCTGACTTCTGATAGGGTTAGAGATTTAACTTCTTTAGCAGACGAAATAGCAATACCATTAGATAGTATGAATAGAAAAACTCAGGAATATTTAAGAAATGAAGATTGCCTCAAACAAATTAAAAAAGTTTTTGGGCAATTACAAGATGCTGATGTTAGAATAGGGATACATACTGTTGCTACAGCAATAAACATGAAAGGTGTTCCTAAAATTTATGATTTTCTCTGCAAAGGAAGATTTGATTATTGGAAGATATATGAGTTTAATCCAAATTTAGTTAAGGATAGGACAAAAAGTGTAAAAAGATTTTATGAAGTAGAGAAACTTAGTGGAAGACATGCAACAGAGACTGATGGAGGGGTTAGATGTTTGTTTGCTGATTTTTTGTTAATGGAAGAACAGATGTCCAGATATAAGGACAAAAGAGTAAAATTTGTTGGTTTCAGTGATTATGACAGAGCCCCTTATTTTTTCCTGGATTCTAAAGGAAATGCTTATATGGCTACCTGGTTTTCCCAGCACAGGAAACCTATTGGAAATTTGCTGAATGAAGGATTCATAAAAGTCAGAGATAGAGCCATTAAAAAATATTCAGAAGGACCATTATATGATGAAGATGCTTTTATTGAAACAGAACAAAGCCAGCCTCTTTGGGTCAGGGGTGCCTGGGCTGGAAATTATTTTGATGAAGAATTTGATGATCTTGACCCAAAATACCATAATAAATTCAGGCACCTTTCAGAATTATACTTAGACAGGATAAAAAAGCAAGGAGAAGCTCCAAAAGATGCTAAACTTAATTATACTATAATTTGTTGATTATAATGCCCTTAATTTATTTTTATTGCTTTCTTGATTATCTCAAAACCAGACATAACAATAATTCCTGCTAATATGACCATTCCCCATTCTTTTAAATTAAGAGATTGAAACAAGAAAAGTTCCCTTAAATAAGGCACATAGATAGTCAATAACAAAAAGACTATTGCTCCTATAACAATATAAATCAGAGCCTTATTTTCCAGTTTGGTTTCTGAAAAAACAGATTCTTTCCATGATAGATTAGCCAGTATCAATACGAGATTAGCAATTATCAGTGTTGCAAATGCAAGTGTTCTTGCTTCAAGTTCTGTTTTGTTTAAAAATAAAGCAAATTTGAACATTAGTGCGATTATTATCAAGATAAAGATGCCCTGCAATATGCTTAACAATACTGTTTTTTTGTTGAATATTTTTTCCTTGGGGTTTCTCGGTTTTCTTTTCATAATATTTTTCTCTTCTTTTCCTGACTCAAAAACAATTGAACAGGCTGGGTCAATTATTAATTCTAAAAAAACAATATGAGCTGGAAAGAGAATCAGTGGCCATCCAAAAATGAGGGCTAACAAAGTTATCCCTGCAATTGGAAAATGAACAGCAAACACATAGCTCATTGCCTTTCTTATATTATCGAAAATTCTTCTTCCAGTTTTAACGCCTTCTACAATAGAAGAGAAGTCATCATCTAAAATAACCATTCCTGATGCTTCTCTTGCCACATCAGTCCCCCTCATTCCCATTGCAATGCCAACATGAGCAGATTTTAATGCCGGAGCATCATTTACTCCATCTCCAGTCATGACAGTAATTTCCCCATTTGCTTTTAGTGCATTGACTATCCTTAATTTTTGCTCTGGTACAACTCTTGCAAATATGCAGACATTAGAAATTCTTTTTTTTAATTCATTATCATCTAATTTATCCAATTCCTGTCCGGTTATTAACTCGCATTCTTTTAGCCCTATCTGCGAGGCAATGTTCTTTGCTGTTACAGGATAATCTCCTGTTATCATGATTACTTTTATTCCTGCATTATAACATTCTTTTATTGCAGAAGCTACACTTGGCCTGACAGGGTCTTCAAATCCCAAGAAGCCTATAAAGTTAAAATCAAAGTCATGCACCTCTTCTTTATTATTTAATTTCTTTACTTTTGCTTTTGCAACTCCTATTACTCTTAATCCTTCTGAAGCCATTTTCGCAACTTCTTTGAATAATTTTTGCTTTTCTCTTGAATTTAAATGACAAAGTTCTAAAATTGTTTCTGGTGCTCCTTTGGTAGCAATAACAAATTCTTTTTTTTCTGATTCCCAAACTTCAGAAGTTGCTAATATCTTTCTTGTCAAGGGAAAATCTTTTATTAATTTCCAGGAATCTATTTGCTTATCAAAACCTATTTTCTGGCTTAAATTCTTAAGTGCTTTTTCCATTGGGTCAAATGGGTCTTTTTGGCTTGCCAATATTCCAGTCTCAATTATCTCATAAAAATTTGTGTCTAATTCTTTTTTTGAAAGATCAATAAATTTTCCTTTTGAATAGACTTTTTTTATACTCATTTTATTCATGGTTAATGTTCCGGTTTTATCAACACAAAGGACAGTTGCAGAGCCCAGCATTTGTATTGCATGCTGTCTTCTTGCCAGGACTTTTTTTCTTGACATTCTCCATGCACCTAATGCTAGGAATATAGTTAACACAACCGGGAACTCTTCAGGTAAAAGAGACATAGCCAGAGTTATCCCGGTTAGGAAACTTTGCAGCCAAACTTTTCTGGTTAATCCATAGATTATAACAACTATTGCGCATAAAAAAAGACCCCAAATTGCAAAATACTTTACTAATGTATTCACTTCAGTTTGTAATGATGTTTTCTCTATTGTCAGGGTTTGTAGAGATTTGCCGATTTTTCCCATTTCAGTATTCATGCCAATTCCTATAACCTCTGCTATGCAGGTTCCGCTTACAACCAGTGTTCCTGAATAGAGAAATGGCAGGTCATCTCCGCCCGGTGTGCTTATCTTAGACAAATCCCTTGATTCAGCTTTTCTTACAGGAACAGATTCTCCTGTTAGTAGTGATTCATCAACCTGCATATTACTGCAGGATAATATAATAGCATCAGCAGGAACTCTGTCTCCTTCTGAGAGAATTAATATATCTCCTCTGACAACCTCTCTTCCTGCAATTCTCTTTTTTTCTTTATCCCTTATGACAACTGCTCTTGGGCTTGACAGGTCTCTTAATGCATCCAAGGTTTTTTCAGTCTTGTTTTCCTGGTAAATATTTATTCCTATTATAACAAAGACGCAAAAAAGCAGCATCATAGCTTCTTTTATATCACCTAAAAAAACATAGATTAACCCGCAGGCAATCAAGAGAATAAACATTGGCTCTTTTAGTACTCCCCACACAATAGAAAAAATATTATTCTTGTTATGGCCAGCAATCTCATTATATCCTTCTGACTTTATTCTCCTGGCTGCTTCTTTTTCGGTCAGGCCTGTTATCTTGTCATGTTCAAGCTCTAAAACCATAATCGAATTAATTAAATAGCATTTATAAAATTATACAAAAGGGAGGATTGTTGGCTAGGTTCTTAGGTTGGAAGTTGAACTATATTTCTTGTTTATTTTAAACTAAATCTTTCATAAGTAGTTGTCTTAAATCCTTTGGGACTAAAATCAAAATAAGCTACATCAATATTTTTAGGAACACTATTCCCTAATACTGGAGCTTCATTCATTAATTTAAAGAAATCTGTTAGTTCTTCAGGACTTTTTTGTTCAGCAAATCTATTAGAAGTAATATGAGCTCCCCAAGGCAATCTTAATTGAACGCCATTTCCTTCTGCTGAAGAATAAACATTTTGAGCAACTTCAAGAAATACCTGATTAGGCATTCCAGCAACAATAACAGTATTTTGGTTGTATAACCATTCTAAATAAGAGATTGTAGGTTTGTTCACAATAAGGGCCCCCCTAACAGAATTGCATAGTCTTTCTAAAGTATCTTTTTCAGGAGCAAAATTCCCCTTTATACCTAAATCTGAAATTGTAGTGTGAACAGTAGCAGAATCATAAACAATTGCAGGAACAGCTTGAGAAATTCTTCTTGAAAATTCTTCTATTTTTTGAGCTATTTCTAGAGGATGTCTTAAAACTATTAAGTATCCTCCTTGAGATTTAGGAATATCTGGTTTTGTTCCTTCATTTTGTAATTTAGAGGTATCTCTAAACTTATCATAAACTTCTTCCTGTTTTCTTAAAAATTCTTGAAATTCCACTTTAATTTTTTTCAGAATTAAGTTCTGAAGTAACTATCACCTCATAGAATTAATAAATATCTTCTTTAAAAACTATCTGTTTGTAACTTTTTCTTATTTGTTGAGGAAAATGTCGTTAAGTTAATCCTTAGAATTAAGTAATCGCGGGGGCGTTTAACTAACCTTACTTCCTAATTCCATTGCCCCATCGGGCTGAAGAAGCTTGACCTCGTTATGGTCATCAGAAACTGCTGCAAGAACCATCCCTTTGCTTTCAATTCCTTTTATTTTTCTTGGCTCTAAATTTGTGAAAACAATTATTCTTTTTCCTTCCAGTTCCTGTTTTGTGTAATAAGGCTTAATTCCTGCAACCAAAGTTCTTGTTTCTGTTCCCAGGTCTATTTTTAATTTATAGAGCTTATCTGCCCTGGGAATTTCCTCAATTTCAAGTATTTCTGCGACTCTTAAATCAATTTTCTCCCAGTCTGAGAATGAAACTATACCTTCCATGTTATTTTTTAATCTGTTTAATTTATTTATTAATAATGTTCAACTTATAACGCTTGGGCTTCTGTTTTCATAGCGTTAAAGAGTTTTTCTTATTACTGATTTTCTCAATATGATTTTTAGAATAATTATATTTAAAAAGTCTTTGTTTGTTAGCATTTTATGAAAGACAAACTTAATTTAGCTTGGGTAGAAGATGCACCAAGAATTGTAGAAGAAAATAATGATTTCTTTTATCCTATAGCAAATATAGATTCATTCAAGGATAGCGAGGGATATTTAGATTTTGTAACTGCAAGAGAACATTTAATCAAAACTCACCATTATGATGGGATAATTTTAGATGATATGTTCTTAACAAACGATATTTATCCTTCAGACGGAATGGAGGCTGGGGAGCATTTGCTTTGCGATATTCGCTCGTATGATATTAATAAAGAAACTCCGGTTATAATCTATGCTACAAGGGGTATGGAAAATCTTATTGAAAGATTTAAAGAACTTGGCGCTAATTTTTATTTATGTAAACATTTCCAGATTCTTTCTGATGATATGAAACAAGGAGTTTATACTCTAAATCCCACAAAAAAGTCTTTAGATCTAAAAAATAAAATTATTGCAATTCCTAAAAGTTCAGAATATGAAATTAGAGAAACAGCGATTGAACTTATGACCGCAGAGATAATGTTAGAAGGTATGAAAGCAATGCATGCTTCTTCACCTTAATCTAAATAGTTTTGCCCAGAAACCTCTTTTAATAATTGGTTCTTTATAATCATCTCCTAAAAGTCTTTTTGAGGTTTCAATGTAATGTCTTGCTGCCTTGCTTTTTGGGTGAGTATGAACTACTGCATTTTTTAAAACCTGGGAGATTTTTACTGCTTCATCTTCTGGGATAATGCCCAGAATAGAAGTTTCTAACATATCATGTATATTTGCAATTGGCATTTCTGTCCTTACTCCCCTGTATCTTGTTATTATAACTCCTTTTACTGGTTTGTGCATTTCTTCTGCAAGCTTGATTGTCTTTAAAGCATCTGTTACAGCAGCCATTTCAGGATTAGTTACAATGATAACTTCATCACAAGCCTGCATTACAGACCTTGCTTCTTCTCCTAATCCTGCAGCAGAGTCTATTAAGACATGATTGGTTAGTTTCTTCAGTTTCCTTATTATATCTATTATTTTTCTATAGTCAACTCTTTCAGTTTCTTTTAATGATAAAGAGGCAGGGATTATTTTTGTTCCTGATTCATGCTCATAAATAGCATCTTCTAATTTTGCCTGTCCGCTTAAAACATGATTAAGAGTTACTGGCACTATTGGAGCACCTAAGTGGATTCCTACATTAGGTGTTGTTAGATTTCCATCTATTATAATTACATCTTCTCCCAAGGAGTTTAGAGAAGTTCCTAGGTTTATTGTAGTTGTTGTTTTTCCTACTCCCCCTTTTCCAGAAATTATTGCATATACTTTTGCCATTTTCCCTTAGTTTTTATTATTAGTAATATAATATAACTCATACGCTTTAGCTTCTGTTCTCATAGCGCATCAGTGTTGTTTTATTACTAGTAGTGTAATTTATAGATACAGTTTAATGTTTTAAAGCTTTTTCTATATATTCTTCACTCAATTTTTCTCTGAAAGAAAAAGTTTGGTCTGATTTATAAATCTTTCCAGGATTTCAGAGTATTCTTTGAGTTTTTCCAAGTCTACCTTGACCTCTTGCCCCCTATACTGAATTTTTAGGCAAACCCCTTTTCTGAACTCACTTTCCTTTGTTTTTTGCAATAAATCTATTAATTTGAACATGTCATAAATGTCTATGGCTTGTATAATCTCTGGTTTTTTCTTAAATACTTCCCTCATCTCATCAATTTTTAATTTTGGTGCAGTTGGAACTTTTTTGATTAATTTTTTCTTTTTTGCTTTGTCCAATAAACCATCTATAGAATAATCTATCATTATCTTCCATCTCTTGATAAGATTAATCATTACATCGCAGGTTTTTGTGTACTTCAGGCTTACATACAAGAGATGGTCTGCACTTATTTTTTCTTTTATAATTTTTTCTAATACTTCTGACATGTTTTACCTTTTTGATATTTCCCTCTATGGGAAAAAGAGCTAAAAACGGTTTAAACTAAAGGTATGACTTCTATATAAATCCTTCTTTTGAATTATGGGGGTTTTATTCTTTTTCTTATTGGTAATATAATATAACTCATGCGTTTTGGCTTCTGTCTCATAGCGTTTTAGTGCTGTTTTATTCCTTATTTCCCTGTTTTGTTAGTGATGTTTTTAATAATTAATTAAACGATTTGAGCTTTTACTTTCTCGTTAACCCGCATTAAAAGCTCTTTTGCCAGGATTAAGTATTCTTTTATTTTGCGGACATCAATAGTCTGAGTTCCTAGACTCTCTGAAAGTATTATAATCCTGTCCTTTTTGACAAATTCCATTGCACTTTGCTCATGTTTTTTATTTAGTTCCAGGATTTCCAGTATTTTCTTGACCTGTTCATGGCTTAAGTTATAACTTTTGGCACACTTTGCAAAAGTTCTCATATTTTCCCCATTATCAACATAAAGATGAACTCTTTTGTACAGATACTCATAATTCAGTATGGCATTAACACAGTTTCTTATTGACTTATAAATCTCATCAAATATTTTTAGTAAAAGTCTTTGCTCATTGACTAAAGGGAAGGTTACATAGGTCATGTGGTCTGCTATCTGCAGGCTTCTGATTGCTTCTTTCAGGTTTTCCTGGTATTTTTCCATGGTTTTGGATGGTATTTTCTATGGAAAAATAAGGGAGAAATTGTTAATAAGATTATAGGTAGTAGGAAAACGTTAATATGCGTCAAGTAATTTTAATTGGGATTTATATACCCAAATCATAAAACATTTGTCATTTTCAAGAATTTGCGCATAATATCCTGGATATTTTTCACCCTTTTTTGTTATATCAACAGAATTTCTGTTTACCTTTGTATGATAACCCTCTTCTTTGTAGAACAACCCAATAGTTTTGGCTATATCTTTAATTGATTTTAATGAGTAATCGGGTTTATTTATTTCTATAAGCCCTGTTTCTAAATTTTCTGTTTTTAATCTGTGCTGATGAGGTTTTGTCAGGCCTAATTCAGAACAAAGAGCTTCTTCTAATCTTGGTAATATCTGGTTGGGGAAATAATGTCTTTGAACTTCTTTTAATGAAGCGAATGTTTGCGGTTTGTTATTTTCATCATTTATCCTGACTACCTTTTTTCCTTTGCATGTGTGACAGGGCTTTGTTCCTAATAATCCAACTTGCCCTAAAGAATTATCGCCTGTTCCATTGCATGCAAGACATGTTGTTTCATACATTTTATAATAATCTAAATATTTTTATATTGTTTATAAATTTTTATATGATTAAAGTTTAAAAAATTATGTATGTTGCTCTGAAAGATTTGGTGTTTATTTATCAAATCGCATTAATCTTAACATATAAGCAGGAAGGCTTTTTTCCAGAATTGGTTTTATAGATTCTTTGAAAAATTTCTCTAATTTGGGATTATTGGAGTAATCTTTACTGCTTTTCACAGAAGCAGAATGCCGGTTAATATTACCATAATCTAAAAATTCTGCATATAATCCAAGACGTCCATCAAAGTCAGGAATCTCTATTTTCAATCTTTTTCCAGAACCCCTTTGTGTATTTTTATTTAATTCATAGGTACCATAGGCAGTTAAAATTCCATTCTCAAGATTAAGGGGAATTTCAAACCTTTGGGTCAATTCAGTTTCTAGTTCAAGTTTTTCTTTAGTTTCGGTTATCATTTCGAATCATAAATAGTGACAGTAGTTCTTTTTAAGATATTATATGTTCTAAAAGCTATTTTAAATCATAACTAACTTAAACTCAAAATAGCTTCTGCTAAATCCCCATCAGCATCTTCTAAAGCTTTTTTTGCTTTAGGTTCTGAACAGCCTGTTTTTTCTATTATTGTTTTAATGTCTTCTTCACTGTTATCTTCTTCTGTTGCTTCTTCCTCAGAAATATCCCCAGAAATCTGAAAACTGTCCTGCCCCTGCATATTAATTTTAACTACAGAAGGATTGTTTATTATTATGTTTTTTTCAGGTGTTTCAATTATAACTCTTGTTGCATCAATTTCATTTTGGGATATTCCCATCTGCTTCATCATAGCCTGCATTTTTTTAGGGTCTAATTTTGGGAACATTTTTGGTTTATTATTTTATAAATAAATATTAATATTTAAATGTTAACTTAATTCAGATTCATAAAACTGATTTATATCCGGGTTTCTGTCCCAAATGCCAGTTGAATCAATGTCAAATATCGTTTTAGGAGGATGATGATAACATGCCTGCAAATCTTCAAGTTTTTCCCAGCTCATTCCTTCTTGCCTTAGCTCTATTAATGTTTTTCTACCATCCCCACATGCTAAAAAAGGCACCTCCCTGTAATCTTTGAAAATACCTCTCATATCTTTACCATCACTTAATCTGCATGTTATTTCCCATTCTCCTTGCTCATTAAATCCTACTATATCAAAAATATCTCTTTTAGAATCCATAAACAAATCAGAAATGTATTCTATTCTCTCATCTGGAAATCCCTCTCTTGAACTTCCGTCAAAACTTCCATTTGACTTTAAATTTTCAGCTAGGGGCAATACAGAAAATATGTTTTTTTCTAAATTATTGTCTGGATTTGTTTTTAATATTTGTCTAGTTTTTCTATATAATTCAGATAATTCTGCAGTCAACATTAATTTCTAAATATAATAGAGGTTTATAATCATTATTGTAATAATCTTTTATGCTGCAATAGGAAAAAAGAATTTTAGAAATAAGGTAAAAGCTATGACTGCAATTATAAATATAATCACATGAGCGGGTTTAAGCTTAAGTCTGCTGTCATATTCTTCATTATATCTCATTAACCCCCCTCCAGATGAGGGCATGCTTATACCTTGATTTGCCATAAGATTTAAAACAGATGATGATTTAAAAAGGTTATTGTTTTAAGAAAAGAGGTTTTGAAGAAAGATATTTAAAGACAAAAATATTATGTATCTATCATGGGAGAAAGGAGAGAGATTACAAGGGGGGATGTTCAAAATCACTTGAAGGGATTAAAAAGTGATGTATCAAGATTAAAATATTTAGACAGGCTTTTTTGGGAGAATAGAAAGCGAGAAAAGAAATCTGATTTGCTTACACGAGATGCGAGGACTTTTGTGCGTGAAGAGGAAGATAGATTGTACTCTAAGATTGGAAAATTAGGGGAGATGGGTGAAATTGGAGTTACAAAAGAATATCTAAAGACTGTTGGAAATGTTTACAAGGAAAAAGGACTATTTGCTGCAGCAGGTTATGAAATCAACTCTACGTTATATTCTTTGGCTAATAGGATCCATCATTTCTTTTCAACGTTGGCAGTTGGAGCTGATGAGATGATGCATACCGGTGCCCCCGAGCCAATGAGAGTTTTTGAGCCTCAGGCATATTATGCAAGAGAGGAAGTTAGAGGCAGACCAAATTATATTAAATCAAGGAGAAAATCATTTATTTTAAGGGGGAAAAAAGATAATAATTTAGAAACTGCTGCTGTAGCTACCTCCATACTGGCTTTTGTTGGAGGCATATTTTTTTTATCTCCTAATTTAACTGGAAATGCAATAGGAAATATGACAAATTCTACTACAAATATTATTGGGGTAGTTTTGTTTACTATAGGAATTGTTGGGGCTTTTTTCTATTTTAGAAGAAGATAATTTTAAAGATTATTTGCAATTCATTGTTTATTTAGTAATATCACAAACGATTTAAGCTTTGCAGATGAGTTGATTTGCTTGATTGCTCATGCTTAACTCAGTTTTATTTTTTGTGGATACAATAAAGCTATTTTTGAATATATTTTGCAAATCAAAATATTTAAAACATAACACTTCTTGAAGTTATCATGGACAATTATGATTCAAAGAAGGTAGAGGAAAAAATAAGGCGTTTTTGGGATAAAGAGAAAATCTTTAAGTTTGATTTAAAGAAAAAAGGGAGAGTTTATTCTATTGATACTCCTCCGCCAACTGTTTCCGGAAAAATGCATATTGGCCATGCTTATATGTATTCTCAAATGGATTTTGTTGCCAGGTTTAGAAGGATGTTTGGATTAAATGTTTTTTATCCTTTTGGGACAGATGATAATGGTTTGCCAACAGAAAGGTTAATTGAGAAGCTGAAAAATGTTAAAAGCAAAAGCATGAAAAGAGAAGAATTCATAAAGCTTTGCCTTAAAACTTTAAAAGAAATAACCCCCGGTTTTATTCAGGACTGGAGAATATTAGGTATTTCAGCAGATTATTCTCTTTGTTATTCTACTATTGATGATAATTCCAGGAGATTGTCACAAAAGTCTTTTATTGAGCTGTATAAAAAAGGATTGATTTATAAAAAGGGATTTCCAACTCTTTGGTGCCCTGAATGCCAGACATCTGTTGCACAGGCAGAATTAGAGGACAAAGAAATTCCAAGTTTATTTTCAACATTAAAATTTAATTGTAATGGGAAAGATCTATTGATTGCCACAACACGCCCAGAACTTTTAGGTGCATGTGTTGCTGTTTTTGTTAATCCTAAAGATAAAAGATATGCTGATTTAATTGGAAAAAAAGCAAAAGTTCCATTATTTGATTTTGAGGTTCCTGTTATTTCTGATGAATCTGCTGATATGGAAAAAGGAACAGGTGTTTTGATGATATGTTCTTATGGGGATAAGTATGATGCAGAGGCAATTAATAGGCATAAATTAGAACCAAGAATTGTCTTGAACTTAGATGGAACACTAAAAATAAAACCCTATGAAGGATTGAAAATTAAAGAGGCAAGGAAGAAGATTTTAGAAGAGTTAAAGGAAAAAAATCTGATTACAGAACAAAAACAAATTTCTCATGCTGTTAATACCCATGATAAATGCGGGACTGAGATTGAATTTTTGCCAACTGAACAGTGGTTTATCAAAATCCTTGATAAAAAGAAAAAGTTTATTGAGCAGGGCAATAAGATAAAATGGCATCCTGAGTTTATGCATAAAAGATATGACAACTGGGTTAATGGATTAGAATGGGACTGGAATATTTCAAGAGACAGGCATTTTGGGGTCCCTATTCCTGTCTGGCAGTGCGAGAAATGCAAAGGAATTATTATTGCTGAAGAAAAAGACCTGCCTGTTGATCCTACTACAACAAAAAAGAAATGCCTTAAATGCAAACAAGAAGCAAAAGGAGAGGAAAAAGTTCTTGATACCTGGATGACTTCTTCAATTTCACCGCAAATTGCTTCAAGCTTGATTAAGGAGAAAGTTAAGATTCCATTTTCATTAAGGCCCCAAGCTCATGACATAATAAGGACTTGGTTGTTTTATACACTGACAAAATCTCTGCTCCATGAAAATAAAATTCCCTGGGAAAATGTGATGGTTTCCGGATTTGTTACATTAGGGGGGGAGAAAATGTCAAAGTCAAAGGGAAATGTTATTTCTCCCCAGGAAGTTATGGAAAAATATAGCGCAGATACATTGAGATTCTGGGCAGCTGGTTCAAAACTTGGTGAAGATTTAGATTATCAGGAAAAAGACATTGTTGCAGGAAAGAAATTTGAAACCAAGCTGTGGAATGCAAGCAGGTTTGTTTTTATGAATCTAAAAGACTTTAATGGTAAGAAGCCTAAAAGCTTGATAAAAATTGATGAGTTATTTTTAAGAAAATTAAATTCTCTGGTTAAGTCTATTACAGGTGGGTTTGAAAATTATGAATATTCAAAAGCTAAAATTGAAACAGAGAAGTTCTTTTGGCAGATGTTTTGTGATAATTATCTGGAGATTGTTAAAAAGAGAATATATAATAATAAAAAGGGAAAAGAAAGTGCTCAATATGCTTTATATACTGGACTTTTAACAATACTAAAACTAATTGCTCCTATAATGCCATTTATAACAGAAGAAATATATTTGGAAAATTTCAAGAAGACTGAAAAAGATAAAAGCATTCACATAAGTAAGTGGCCTGAATATGGAAAAGAAGGAAAAGCAGATGAATTTGATTTATTTATTTCTATTTTAGGAAAAATCAGGCAGGAAAAAACAAATAACAAGAAGGCAATGAATGCAGAAATAATCTTGACTATTGAAGATAAAGATTATAGACAAATAAAAGAAATGATTGAAGATTTAAAAGATGTTGCAAATGCAAGGGAGATAAAAACAGGGGGGTTCGGGGTGGAGTTTGTGTAAATCATTTATTTTTTCTTAAGTGATACTCTCCCTTATTGTTTTGATAAAGAACTATTATCTCATTATTTTTTCTATGCAAAATCAAGTCATCTAATTCATCTTTATTGACATCTTTTTTAATAGCAACAGGAACTCTTTCAAGGTCTATTTGTTTTTGGTATTGTCGATAATGAATAGGAGACAATATTAAAACCCCTAACAAAAAACCAGTTATTTTATCATCCTTTCGGTTTTTATTTTCCATTTTCATTCTATTCCACTAGATGCCTTCTTAATTTTATATTCTTCGATACTCCTTTTAGCTAAAGGAATGTGATTCTCTAAATAATTTTTTAAAGAGACATATTTTTCACTTGAGTACTTAACCAGAATAATATTTTTTCCTAATGGCCGATTTAAAACTATTATTGAGGGTCTATTTTCATTTTCTTTGTAAATACTTGCTTCATAATAAGGCTGTATAAAGAAAGTTGAGACCAATCCTCCTAAAAATCCAGTAACTCCCGCAAATGCAATTTTTTCTAGAGTAGTAATCTTTGGTTTGATATTTTTGTTTTCCATTTTTATTTTTCTCTTGAGATTATGTTCTCCATACCTTTCAAACAGCTTTTCTCCAACTTGCTAAAATTTCCTTTTAATATGCTAATTTCATCATCAATCTTGTTTTGCTTCACTACATAGTCCTCTATAACTTCAATTATTCTGGGATCACAAGCGAGAGTATGATAAGTATTAAATACATTTAACATACGATTAGCATCCTCGGCCTCACTGCAATAAACTCTAAAATGATTAGCCATCCCAGAAGTCTCAACTCCTGTTTTTTTAGAAACAAAATTTTTCAAAATTCCTATTCCTCCGGATATATTCCCCCATAACACAGGTTTACGAAAAGGTTTTTGGCTATAGTACGGATTATCTAATTTGACAGATAAATTAAATAAATCGGGATCTATCTCAAGATTATAAGAGATAATTAAATTACTATCTTCTTTATGCAGATAGGGTACAGCTTTTTTTACTTCCCCCATCTTTGATAGCTTAAAATCTAATAAACTTTCGATATCTAAGTATAATTGAGACTCTGGGTCTTTTCCATCAAAATATTTTTCTATTTTTTTCATCTTAGTTGTTTTTCATTTGTTTGTTTTATACCTGCATTATGTATCTGCAGGTTGTTTTGTTTAACTTAATAGTAGTAATGAAATACACATATTTAATACTTTTTTCACTATTTTATTACTTTTGAGTAAAATTTATAAACTATACACACATAATAAAGAATAATAGCAACCTATAAAGATAAACCCCGAAGCTAATACTAAAACAAGAAAATCCAAAACTAAAAATTTATAAAGGATATTAACTATATATAGTTAATATTAACCAAAAATGAATAATCTAAATAATTGTAAAATAAACAAGAATCTAACTATCTAAAAATGAATAACCTATTAAAACTGATTTACACTTTAGGGAAAAATCTGAAAGAAGAAATAACTTTAAGAGAACTTTCTGTTCAGGCAAAAGTGGCTTACACAACTGCTTATAGAGAAGTTATGTTTAATAAAGATATTTTTATAATAAACAAAAAAGCAAATATTAATTTATGTTCTCTTAATTTAAAAGATAGTATAACAAAAAACTACCTTATTATTGCAGAAAGAGAAATTGCAAAAGAATTTCTAAAAAATAACAAGATTTTTTCTTTAATAAAAAAAGAACTTGTTGAAGGGGATTATTCATTAGTATTATTTGGTTCAAGAGCAGAAGGAAAAGAAAGGGAAAAAAGTGATATTGATTTATGCATAATAAACAAAGAGGGAAAGAAAGTCATTAAATTGGACAAATTTGAATCTTTATTTGATTTAGAGATTAATCCAATTTATTTAAGCAGGCAGGAATTTCAGGCAATGATAAAGGAATCTGAAGAAAATCTTGCAAAACAAATAATAAAAAAGCATATTGTCTTGTATGGAGAAGAATATTTTTGGAGGCTGATCTTAAATGATATTTAACACTAAGTTTTATAAAAGAGAGTTTGAAAGACTTCTTAAAACAAAAAAAAGGAAGAAGTTTTATATTAAAAATAGCACCTCTCTTTTCAAGATTAAAAAGTTTATAAAAAAAGGAGTAGATAGTTTTGAGCTTGCAGGATTTATAAAAAAATCTTCTCAAAATGCAAAAGACTACTGGACAATTGTAATTTGTTATTATTCTATGCTTTATCTGGCAAAAGCATTAATTTTAACTAAAGATTATGAAACAGATGACCATTATTCTACTCAAATTGCTCTCGGGCATCTCTTTCTTGAAGATAAGCTAAATCAGCAGGATATTGAAGTATTAAATAAAGCATATCAAACATTTGAGCAGGAATACATAGATTATTTTCATGATGCAAGAAAAGAAAGTAAGATAAGCAGATATTCCACTACAACAATATATTCTCAAAGAAGAGTTGAAGAAATTTATCATAATTCAAAAAAATTCATAGCTAAATTATTGGTTTTATTAGAAAAATGGCAGTAGGAAAGATTAAATTAGACCTAAAAGATAAGAAACTTTTAACTTTACTTGATGAAAATTCAAGATACAGCAATAGCCAGATTGCTAAAAAAGTTGGATTAAGCAAACCTGCTGTTGAGTACAGAATTAAAAGATTTGAAAAAAATAATGTAATCTTTAATTTTTATGCTGTTGTTGATTTCACAAAATTAGGATATTCCCAGTATAAGTTATACATTAAATTTCAGAATACAAATTTGGAAGATGAACAGAAAATAATAGATTATTGGATTAGGACAAAAAATGTTATGTGGGTTGCTGAAATTAGAGGAAGATGGGATTTAACAGTTTCTATGCTTGCTAAATCAAATTTTGAGTTTGGAAAGATTTTATACGGTTTTATGAACAAATTTTCAAAATTTGTCCTTGAAAAAGATGTTCTTTTAACAGAATACTCTCCTATTTATTCAAGAGAGTATTTAACAGAGACAAAGCCAAAGGAATTTGTTTATGGAATTCCTGAAAAAATTTATGAACTTGATGAAGCAGACATAAAGATATTGCAGGAACTTTCAACAAATGCTAGGATTAATTTTGTTGACTTGGCTGAAAAAACAAAATTAACAAGAGATATTATAAATTATAGGATAAAAAAATTAACAGAAAAGGGGATTGTTATTCAATATCGCTGTTATCTTAATCTGCAAAATCTGGGGATTAATCATTATAAAGTAATTTTCAGGACAAAAAATCTTGATGAAACAGCTGAAAACAAGATTAAACAATATACGAAGAAGCATAAAAAAGCAACACAATTCTTAAAATTAATTGGAAGCTGGGATTTGGAGATAGAGTTTGAAACTGAAAATGAAGATGAATTGTACAGAATCTTAACTGAAATAAGAAAAGAATTTTCAGATATAATAAGAGATTTTGATATTTTAAGAATAACAAAAAATTATAAATTTAGTTTTTTTCCGTTTTAATAATAGGGTCTATTTAATCATCCCGTAATCCCGCATATCTTTAACAAAATCAGCCCTATTTTTTGCAAAAAATATGTTCTCATCTTTCGCATCTTTACTAATGTAACATCTCCAGAAAGGTGGATGAGAAGTCCTGTGATCTACTGAACCATCTGCGTATTCATCAATATAACCTTCACATTTTTCAGTTAGGACATTTTTCTCAAAATATGACTCACAAAGCATACTTCCTGCACTTACAAAATTTTCTGTGTGCCTATCATTAGCAAGATATCTTCTAAAGATTCTTTTAGTAAAAAGGCCCTTTGTTTTTACTGATTGAAAGAAATGTGATTCTTTATCATAATAAATGTTATTATTAGACAAATAAAAATTCAGAAAACTTCCTGCTGCTATTACGCCAATTGCAACTGGCAAAACTGATATTTTTAATATTTTTTTAAGGTTCATATTATTATTTGATTATTCCTGCTTAGTTTATAAGAATTGTTATTTTTAAGAATAACTGATAGATAATAGCAAGTTTGGGGTGGAGTTTGTATAAGATAAATTTATAAATACCTTCATATTCGTATTTTCACCTCAGGGAAAAAGAGTTCTGATATGAAAAATGTTTGAGAGATTTACAGATAGGGCGAGAAAAGTAATGGCTCTTGCAAACCAAGAGGCTCAAAGGTATAATCATGATTTTGTTGGTAGTGAGCATATTCTTTTAGGATTAATAGAAGAAGGTTCTGGGGTAGGCGCTACTGTATTAAAAGGTTTTGATTTAAATCTTGAAGATTTAAGAAAAGAGGTACAAAATTTAGTGCCTCAAGGTCCTGATACGGTTACTATGGGTAGTTTGCCTATAACCCCCCTAGCAAAAAAAATAGTTGAAAATGCAATCGACTATTCTCGTGAGATTGGGCATAACTATGTTGGAACAGAACATTTGCTTTATGGATTAGTTTCATTAGAAGAAGGGCCTGGAGCAGAAATATTGAAAAAACATGGTTTGGATAAGGATAAAGTGGTGAATGAGTTGGAAAATCTGCTTGGGATAAACTCGGATGATTTGGCTACACCCGCAGGAGTTATCGATTATTGGAAAATTCCTAAAGGAAATATAAATCTTGAAAAATTTTTAGAAACCGCTGGGTATGAGGTATTAAAAGAGGAAGAAGATCCTTTGAGAATCTTTAAAAGAGAAAGTCCTGACTCTGCATTGGAGGTTGGGAGACTTGATTTAACTCTTGGAGATCCTGTGAGATATGATTCTCCAATCATTGTTTATTTTCCAAGTAATAAAGAGCAAATAAAAGAAGCTCTTGATTTAAGGGACCTTTTTGATGTTAATAATGTCAAATATTCAGAAGAGCCTCCTGCATCAGAAGTTGTAAAAGAGTTAAGGCAACCTTTTGAAGAAGAGATAGATCCTATTATAAAAAGATTAGAAAAAATGGTTTAAGATTGAGTTTGATTAACCTGATTAACTTATAATTTTATAAAATTTTATTATACTATTAATTGCAAAGCGTTTATAAATTATTGATTACTGATAAAAGCGTCTTTTTTCAAAAAAAGATGCAGGCAAAAAATTTAAGGACTAAAAAATGGCACTATCAGAAGCTGAAAAATTAAGACTTGAAGAATTTGTTGAAGAAATGAAATCACATAGAGCAAGGCATACAGAACTTATTACTGTTTATGTTCCAAAAGGATATGACATTAATTTTATCACCAAGCAACTGGAATCTGAAAAATCAACTGCTGCTAACATAAAAAGCACTGGCACAAGAAAGAATGTCCAGGATGCCTTGGAAAGCCTGATTAGAATTGCAAAAGGAATGAAATCAACACCTAAAAATGGAGTTGCTTTATTTGCGGGAAATGTATCCAAGGTTGAAGGGCAAGATAATTTTATAACAGAGATTTTTGAGCCTCCTGAAGAACTCAATGTCCGGTTATACAGATGCGACCAGACTTTTGTTTTAGAACCTCTTGAAGAGATGTTGGAGATAAAGGAATTATATGGGTTGGTTGTAATTGAGAGGCAGGAAGCTACAATTGGAATGTTAGTTGGAAAGAAAATCAAAGTTCTTCAAAAATTTGATTCAATGGTTCCTGGAAAGACAAATAAGGGTGGGCAGTGTTTATCCCCTGATACTTTTATTATGAAAGATGATGGGGAGATAATTGAGATTAAAAACTGCCATAATCCTTTAATTCTTGTTTCTGAAAATTTTAACAATGAAAAAAGCGAATTAACACCCGTGATAGAAAAATGGGAAAATGAAAAACCCATCTTTAGAATCAAAACTAAAAACCCTGTTTTTGAAATTAGTGCTTCTCAAGACCACTTATTTTTTGTAAGAACTGAAAATGGAATTGAAGAGAAGCCATTGTCTGTGATTAGAGAAGGGGATTATTTAATAATTCCTTCTAAAATAAATATAGAAGGAAAGTTACAAGAAATTAATTTTAAGCCGCAAAAAATCAAGAAAACGAAAGAAATAATATTTCCTAAATTTTTGAATGAAGATTTAGTTAAGATTTTTGGTTATTATTTAGGTGATGGTAATTGGGAAGAGTATAGAATAAATTTTTCAGAACAAAGAAAAGAAGTTGCGAATTATTATAAAAATCTATTAGAAAGCGTTTTTAAAATACCTTGTAGTTTGAGATTTAGAGAAAATAAAGGCTATTATCAATTAAGGATCCATAATCTTTATTTATCTCAGTTTTTTAGAGAATACTTCCCATTAAAAAATAAAACTCTTGAAGAAGAGATACCTAAAAGCATACTCATATCTCCAGATAATGTGCTTGCATCTTTTATCTCTGGATTTTTTGATGCAGAAGGATATGTTTCTGATTCACGAATTGGTCTTGGAATAAATAATAAGAAAATAGCTAAACAGCTTCAGTTAATTCTCTTAAGGTTGGGGATTGTTTCATCTATTTTAGAATACGATAACAGAAGAAATCTTTATTCTAATAAAACAAGGTATACTATCGAAATAAATGGGATAGATTCTATGAAAAGTTTTTTTGAAAAAGTTGGTCTTTCTTCTACAGAAAAAAACATTAAACTTAAAAAAATTATAGAGAAAAGAGGAAATCAGGACCACATTGATCAATTAGTTGTTAATGGCAGAGAAGTTGCTAAAATAATAAGAAATTCTGGGGAATTGCTGCAAAAATTTAATTGCCCTATGTTTTTTTCAAATAAAAGGCAGATGAGCAGACAGGTTTTTAAAAGGAGAATTTTAGACAAAATAGATAATTCTGAATTGAAGAGAAGATTGGAATTTTTTTATGGTTCAAACCTTACTATTGCTAAGATAAACAAAATTTTTCCTATAGGGAAGAGTTTAACTGTTGATATTGAAACTAAAAATCATAATTTTTTGGCTAATGGTATATTGGTTCATAATTCAGCAGCACGTTATAGCAGGATAAGAGATAATATGGCCAGGGATTTTTTCAGGAAAATTGCAAGTGTAATGAAAGATGAATTTTTTGATTTAAAAGGATTAAAAGGGATATTAGTTGGAGGGCCTGGGCCAACTAAAGAGGATTTTGTAAAAGAAGGGGAATTAGTAACTGCCCTAAAAGAAAAGATACTTGCTATAAAAGATATTGGTTATGCAGATGAACATGGCTTGGAATTGCTGGTTGGTGTTAGTGGTGATGTTTTAGCAGGGCAGGAAATTTATCGTGAGAAGAAGCTTTTAGAGAATTTTTTTAATATGCTTGGAAAAGAAAAAGATAAAACAGCATATAAAGAAAAAGATATTGAAAAAGCTCTTAGTTATGGCGCAGTTGATACGCTTTTGCTTTCAAAAAAGCTGAAAAAAGAGATTATAAGCAAATATGAGAAAAAAGCAGCTGAAACAAGTGTAAAAGTTGAATTAGTTTCAGTTGACACTCCTGAGGGCCAGCAGTTCTGGAATTTGGGGGGGGTTGGGGCTGTTCTGAGGTTTAGGGTGCAATAAAAGATAGCAGTATTTATAAATAAATAATGTTTTGTAGGGTTTATATGATTAGCGCAAATAAGAAGGAACGAATAGCCTATGAAGTTATAAAGACACTTAAATCTAGATTTGAGTCTTTTCCAGAAGATTCGAAAAATAATAGAAATGCTCCGTTTCATGAAGCATTTCTTAATGCATTTTCTAATAAATTAGAAGGCAACATTAAAGATGCGCCTTATTTAATAAGTCTTAGTAGTTGGTTGCATGGGCTCAATACTACGCTAGGCCAATCCTTTTTTGAGAATATCGCACATATCTTATCTGGTGGAATAAAAAAGGAATTCACAAAGAAGAAAAGAAGTTCTTTGTGTATTACGACCATACAACAAAGTGAAATTGCATCAATAATTACTAGTCTTAAAAGCCAGTCAAGAAAACCAAACCTAGTTGGAGAGAATAAATTAATCTTTCAATTAGATAAATCAACTATAGTTGAAGCCATGGATTTTACAGCAGATAATTATATTGAAACGGATACAATTATTGAAGCTATTGAACTAAAATCTGTTAAGCCTAATTCGGGGGAGATGAGAGGAGAAAAACAAAAAATATTAATCGCCAAGGCCGCACTTAAGAAGAAGTATCCTTCAAAAGATATTAAATTTTATATAGGATTTCCTTTTGATCCAACTTCCTCTACACTTGCGGGTACCGACAAAAATAGGTTTATGAGTTCTATAATTGAATTTAATAAATTTTTTAGTTCTGATGAAGTATTGATAGGAGATGAATTGTGGGATCAGCTTTCTGGGGATGAAAAGACTATGCAGCAAATATTGGATATAATAAATAAAATTGCTACTAAAGATTTTATTGATAATTTTAATTTTCTTAAAAATCCTGAAAATCAAAAAAGTAATCCAAAGAAATATGATAAACTCATAAAAGAATGGAATCTGAGCAGTAAATTGCTAACTTAATCTTATCAAAATATCATTCATTTGTTTCTCTTTGAAAACTAGTTTTATAATAAAATGCTTATTAATGCTGCATCTTCCTCATATGAAATATAATTTCAGCATAGGGCTGCCTATCTCTTTCTGTTCTATTCAAGACTGGTCTTTTGAATTGTTCGATAATCTTCAAACCGCTTTTTTCAGCAATTAACGGATATAAATTATATTTATCGTTAGCAACTATAAAAAGATCTCCATCGTCTTTGATAAACTTGCTTATATTAATAAAAACCTTACTTATTCCTTCAACATATTCATCTTTTGCTTTTTGTCCTTGACCCTTGGATAAAGGCCCTATTTCTTTATTATCTTCTCTTGGTATACTAAAAAGTTCATAAGCATAAGCATGTTGTTCATGATAATTAATTTGACCAACATAAGGAGGAGAAGTAAAAACACCATCTATTTTTTTAGCAGTTAATAAATTATAGAACTCTGGATTTTTATTTTTTATCTCTTCGAATATGTTCACTTCTCTTGAGTCTCCATGAATAATCTCGCTAGATACATTCTTTTTTAATTTTGAAAATTCATCTATTCTTTTTACTGTGTCATAAGTATACCTTATCAAGTGTTTGATAATAGAATTTATTGGGGTACATAGCTTCTTATGTTTTCTGCAGTAATAAGGACATGTTTGTGGCTCTGTTAATGTTGCCAAATCAGAATGAGTAGTGGCTCTGCATGAACGAGCAGTTCTACTCAAAATAATTCTTAGGACATTCATTAAATTTTCATCTTCAACTTTTCTTAAAAGTTTGATATAATAAAATAATTCTTGCTTTACTCTTTTTGAAAACCATTTATTCAAAAAATTACTCATCTCTTTTTCGTTCAATAAATTAGATTTATCCTTTGTTCCATTTTTTTCAAAAAATTCTTCATTTTCTTTTAGAAATTGTTTAAGTTTTTCTTCCCCATATTGTTCTTCATTACTCACTATGCCTTTCCAAATATTTTTCTTAAATTCAGGATTAGGAAAATATTTTTTGTTGAACTCATTTAATCTTTCTTTTAATTGCTCATCAAACGAATCATCAAACACTTCTTGACTAAACTCTACTGTCTTGAAACAGATATCTCTAGCTTTCTTGTCTAGCATGGATAAATCATACTCTCCAACTTTGACTTCAGAAATTAAACAATTAAAATCAGAAACATCTATTCCAATAGAGTGCAAACCTAGTTCTGAGCATTGAACAAGTGTTGTTCCGCTTCCCATAAAAGGATCCAGTATGATATTCCCAGATTTAAAAAAAACTTCTTTTTTGAAAGTATTAAGATGAGGATCTAAAAAATATTCTACTAATTGGGGGATAAACTTCCCCTTGTAAGGATGCAATCTATGAACATGCTTTGTGGTATCGGATTCTTTTAAATGTCCGAAAGACAAACCCCAGTTTAAATCTTTACCTAATCTCTTTTTCCACTCTTCTTCTTTTTTGATATCTCTTTCATAATAATTTTTTAATTCATCTACGTTTATAGTAGTATTATTTTTATAAAAGGTTTTAGCTACTTTTGCATATTGAATAAGATACTGAATATTTGAAATAGTTACTGGTCTACCTAAGAACTTTGTTGCCCATTCTGAGGCCTCTTTTATTGACAAAAGTTCTTGACTCATTTTTCCTCCTTTTTTATTTTTTCTTCCATAAAAACATCTATACTCCTTGATAGAGCGACAGCATTTTTTTTACAAAACTCTTTATATTTCTCATAAGTATCTTCATCAAGACTCAATGTTACATTCTTCTGAACCATGTTATTACCTCATTTGAATATAAATGTAAATAAATGAATAATCTATATAAATCTTTTGGCCCATTTTTTAAGTAGTGACTGAATTCTTTGTATAGTTTAGTAGATGTGCAATAACAATCTTTATAATATATTTCTTTTTAGTTAATTCATGGAAAATGAGGAAAAAGTGAGTGAAGAAACTGAAACAGAAATTGATGATAATCTTGAAATAGATGAATCTGAAAATGAAGAAAAGAAAGAAGAAATAAAAGAAGAAAAGGATTTAGTTCAGCATGCTGTTGAAGCTGTTGAACATGTAAGCTCACAGACTGCCAAAGAGCTGGACGAATCAAGCGAGATTGAAAACACAAAAAAAGTTGAAGCTGCATTATTTATTGCAGGAAGATTTCTTACTCTCCAGGAGCTTGTTATGCTTACTGATATTAATCCTTTGATGTTAAAGGAAATTCTGGAAAAATTAATTGAAAAATATAATGATAACTCTGGAGTTGAGATTATTGAAAAAGGTGGTGGATGGAAAATGGATGTAAGACAAGAGCATGTCCATATGATTAATAAGCTAGCAACAGGAAATTCTGAGTTTACAAAGGCAGAGCAAGAGACTCTGGCTGTGGTTGCGTATAAACAGCCTGTAAAACAATCAGTTATAATTAAAATAAGGGGAAACAAGGCATACGACCATGTTAAGAAATTTATTGAAAATGAACTGGTTGTCGGAAAAAGGGTAGGACACACAAAAGAGTTAAGATTATCTGATGATTTTTATGAGTATTTTCATATAACTGACAAAAAAGTTGAAAAAATAAGTAAGAATAACGAAGAATCAGTAAGTGATGATATTTCAAGTGAGAAAAGAGAAGAGAATTCTGGGAAAGAAGAGGTGATTAAAGAAGAAAATAAATAAAGTAAAAACAATATTACTAATGTAAAAAACGAAATAAGATATGATAGAGAATCTTAAGCTGCTCAAATCAAGCTTAATCTATTCAATCCCAAATTAAAATCGTCTATTGATATTACAAGTAAATAAAAACAACAAAAATAAAATAGAATGGCAATTTTACCTTATGTCTACCTTGGGTATATGTTCATATCCCTGTATATGTTAAGCATGTTCTTAATTATTTATTTAAAAAATAAGAAAGAAATTTTTGATTATCCTAAAGCAAAAAAAAAGTATGCTGTAAGCTTTGTTGTTCCAGCTTATAATGAAGAAAAGACAATTGAAGATACAATAAAAAACATTTTTAACGTGGACTATGATATGTTGGAGGTAATTGTTGTAAATGATGGTTCTACAGACAATACTAAAAAGATTATAGAGAAACTTATGAAAGAATATCCTAAACTTAAGCTTATAAATAACATAAAAAATCTTGGTAATGCTGCAAGGTCTCAAAATGTTGGTTTAAAACATGCTAAAGGAGAGATTATAGCAGTAGTTGATGCAGACAGTTATCCCTCTAAAGATTCTGTTAGTAAGATGCTTGGGTTTTTTAATGATGAAAAAGTCGGGGCGGTTACCTGCCCTGTTATTGCCAGAAACACAAATAGGTTTATAGAAAAATTGCAGGCAATTGAGTACAAAATGATTTCATTAACAAGAAAATTGTTGGATTATGTTGATGCTATTTATGTTACTCCTGGCCCTTTAGCTTTGTACAGAAAGAAAGTTCTTGTTGAGATAGGGGGATTTGACGAGAATAATATGACACAGGATATAGAGGCTACATGGCATTTAACTTACAATGGGTGGATGAGAAGAATGTGTCTTTCGGCAAGTGTTTCAAGCACTGTCCCAAACAAACTTAAAGCCTGGTTCAGGCAGAGGAGAAGGTGGAATGTCGGGGGATTACAATGCATTCAGAAATATAGAAAGTCTTTGTTTGATCCAAAAAAAGGAATGCTTGGATTTTTCATAATCCCTTTTTTTATTTTAAGCACTTTTTTGGGTTTGCTTGGTTTAAGCATATTCTCTTATCTGATAATTAAAAGAACTATTTCTAATTTCCTTTATACAAAATATTCTATAGTAGCAGGTACTCCTTTATTAACACTTGAAAACTTTTATATTACTCCGAGTGTCTTAAATTATCTTGGGGTTGCATTGTTTATTTTAGGATTAATCTTCCTTTTTATTGTGTTTGCAGTGTTAAAGGAAAGGGTTTTGAGAAAAGAGAATATTTTAAATATCCCCTTTTATATGATGGTTTATATTGCATTTTATCCTTTTATAATGCTTTCTGCAATGTGGCATATGGCAAAAGGCAAGAGAATATGGCGTTAGGATATATTAAAAAAAATAAAATATCAAAAAAATAAAATGTTCAATTCACAAAAACATGCTTTTTGGGAAGCGCTTCTAATAACCATTTTAATATTTGGAATAGGAGTTTTTTTTGGGGTTATCTTAGAGAATTGGAGATCCTCTAAAATAAGTGATTTGTATGATAAATCAGAAATAGAATTATTGGATATGAGAATTCAAGATGAAATATATTCAAAGGGGAAGTTTAATTGTGATATTGCCGCTGAGGAAAATCTTAATCTTGCAGATAAAATATACGGGGAAGCAAAGTTATTAGAAAGGTATGAGGGTGCGAGAAGGATTACAGATAGTTTAATTATACAGCACAAAAAATATGATCTTCTGAGAGAGATGTTATTTTTGAATTCTATGCATATAAAGGAACAATGCAAACTTCCTTATTATGCTGTTGTTTATTTTTATATTCCTGCTTATGAAGAATTATCTTTAGATGAGACATCAAAACAACAGGTTTTTTCAAAACTTCTTGAAGAGTTGAAACAGAAAAGGGGTAAGGATGTACTTCTAATTCCTATTGCTGTAAATCAAGACATTTCTTCAATACAGGTAATCACAAATCTGTATAATATATCTAGGGAAGATTTACCAGTTATTCTTATAAATGAAAAAACAAAGATAACTGAAGTTCGAAATATTGAACAAATAGAGCAATATTTGAAATAAAAATCCAGGAAACCAAGGTTTCCTAGATGAACCTTCCTTCAGTTAACTATAACGATTTTTTTTGATATATATTTTTGATTATAAATAAGTATTAAAACTGAATTTTTGTGCTTTATTTATGGTAGAAAGATGTGCTAGATGTAGAGTTAGTGGTGAAGAAATAAGGCTCTTTGATTCTGTTTATTCAGGAAAAATAGATAAGATTTGTGAGAGATGTTCTATTATTGAAAATATACCTGTAATAAAACGACCAGATGCATCCCAACTAAAGGAATCAGAAAGAGGGAAGGTTTATGATAGAATGAAAAGACTTTCTGGAATCAAAGAGCAGAAAAAAGAAGATACTTTCTTTATTGAAGACAGACTAAAGAAATTAGATGCTATGCCAGAATTACAATTACCTGAAAAAAACAAATTGAATCTTATTGAACATTTTGAATGGGAAATTATGAGAAATAGAAGAAGAAAGGGGCTTACCCATGAAAGATTGGCAGAGAATCTTGGGGAGAGTGCTATTGCTATCGCTATGCTTGAAAAAGGAAAAGTACCTGAAGGTGCTGAAGGGCTAATAAGAAAACTTGAACAATTTTTTCAGGTAAGATTAAGAAAGGTAAATTATGCAGATGCAATGCAGGAAAGAGTAAGGAGAGGGCCTGTGCTTTTGGATCGAGAGGGAAGGGAATTAGAGAGGATTCCTGAGCCAGAACCAGAAGTAATTGAAGAAAGTATTGAGGTGGATGAAGATAAAATTAACGAGGTTCTTGATTTAAGAGGTATTGATAAGGAAAAAGCAGAAGTTGATATAGGAAAAGTTAATTTAAGCCAGGTCAGGATAGGGGATTTAAAAGAGCTTCACAGGAAAAAAATAGAAGCAACAAAACAGGAAAAAGAAGAGGAAAAAAGAAGAATAGCAGAAAAACAGAAATTAGTTGAAGCAAGAAAAGAGGAAATGAGGTTAATGAGGGAGAAAGAATCTAAAGAATTAGATACTCGTTTAGGCGGAGCAGAGTTATTAAGCAAAGACAAAAAAGAAGAATTTGAGTCTGAAGAAGTAGATGATTTTGATAAAGAAATTGATTTAGATGAAGAGGAGGATTAAGGTATTAAAGAGATGAGAGAAGGCAGAGCAGCAGGGTTGGGAAAATACATTGCTAAGTCAATAAGGCAGTATGCAGCTCTTATTAATGATCCTTCTTATGCGAAAACAATTAAAAGAATTTTGAGCGAGGAAGAGTTTAAGCCAAGAAAAAAGGGAAGCCCAAATCCAAAGAAAAATAAAAGTGCATTAGCAGGTATTCCATACGATGAATTTGATGTCTCTATTCCTGAACATCATGCTGCCTTGCTTATAGAAAGAGGTCATTTTAATTATAATGCAGATACTGCTAACAGAATAAGAAAATCCCTTTTAGAACACCTATAAGAAACCTTTTTAAACCTATTTTTCTCACATTTCTATATAACCTACTATATTTGTAACAGATAAAACGAGATTTGTTATGGATGAGAAGAGTAATAGAAGCTGCTCATCTGCAAAGCGAATAAGAGTTATAAATTACTAAAACAATCAAAATAAAAAAATGGATATAAAAATTCTTAAGGACGAGAAAAATGAATTAGATGTTCAGATAGATAATCAAACAGTAGCTGAACTTATAAGGGTCTATTTAAATGAAGATGATAGTGTTAAGCTCGGTGCATGGAAGAAAGAGCATTATTCCAAACCAGTTATTTTAAGAGTGGAAACAGATGGGAAAACTGCCAAGAAAGCACTGCAGGATGCTATTTCTAAAGCGCAAAAGGATTTAAGCAAGTATGCTGATGAGTTTAAGAAAGCAGGTTAAAATTATTTTTTGAGGTTGTAATAAACTTCTTCAAGTTTTGAAATACACTTGTCTATGTTGTATCCTTTAGCGTCTTTGTAACTTTTTTCACCCATTTTTTTCATTAGTTTTTTATTTTTTAAAATCTTAAGGCATTTTTCTGCTAATTGTTTTGGAGAGTTTGGATCAAAGAGAAAACCATTGTCATTAACAAAATATCGTGATGCACTATTCTCCGCGTTCGATATTAGTATTGGTTTACCACATGCCATTGCTTCTAACACAACCATACCTTCAAGTTCTACGAAAGAAGGAAGCACAAAAATGTCACAGAAATTATAGGCCCGGATAAGTTCTTCATCGGAAACGAAGCCAAGAAATTTAATTTTATGTCCCCCCTTTATTTTTTTTGCAGTCTTTTCAAGCTGTTCTTTTAGTCTTCCTTTTCCGATTATGCAAATTTCAAAATTTCCATAGCTTTTGCATATATGAGGAATTGAATTTAAAATTAAGTTAACATTTTTTTCTGGATCCAATCTTCCAACGAACATAATTTTTTTTGTATCTCTTGAAAACCCGTATTTTTCAGCATGTTTGTGGGGATTTCTGATTTTTTTGAATTTAGAGAGATTTACGCCGTTGCTTATAACTTTTGTTTCTGGTTGTACACCTCTTAATTTAATCAATTGTTCTGCAAATTTTGATGGACAGATGATAATATCTGCCTTATTGTAAGTATTTATAAGATATTTATAGAAGATTTTTGATGCTGTCTTTCTAAACAGGGGTACGTATGGTTCCAAATTTTCAGGCTGGGTGTGGGAATGAGCCACAACTTTCAAATTTAATGCCCTCGCAGCTTTAACTGTAGCGAGTGAAAGCGGTGTTGGAATCATGAAGTGGACTATATCTATTTTTTCTTTCTTTAGAATTTTTTTTATTTTGCCCGATCTTGCAAAAGAAAAATACATCTTTTTTTCAGAACCAGGAATCAAGACTCCCGGAGAAAATCTGTAAATTTTCACTTTATTGTGGTATGCGATATTCCTCTCTTTTGGATGTTTAGAAGAGATTAATATAACTTTATGTCCTCTTTTTGATAAAAGTTCTGCAACACGCAGAGTTGAGACAAATGATCCACATAAAACTTTGCTTACGGCATCACATACTATAGCTATATTGAGCTTTTTTTTCTGCATCATCTTTCTTGATTATATTTATCCCCTTTTCTTTTTAAATTTATCTTTAGAAAAGTTTTTAATTAGCATAAGTTAATAACTTATATGATTGCCCAATCATTTGACAATGCTTTTATTCTTGCGCAAACAAGTAGTTATTTCTTAATATTTATTTTAATGGTTTTTGAAGGACCAGTAATTACTACTGCCGCAGCATTTGCTTCTTCTCTTGGTTTTTTAAATATTTGGATTATCTTTTTTCTTTCTTTACTAGGAGATTTAGTAGGGGATTTTATGTATTTTCTGCTTGGTAAAGGTGGGAGAATGGCAGTAATAGAAAAATTTGAAGGTAAGATTGGGTTTAAAAGAATAAGTAAACTAGAGAGGAATATAAAAAATCATTTTGGAAAAACATTATTGGCAATTAAATTTACTCCCTTGATAGGGGGTCCAGGTTTAATGCTTACAGGAGCTTTAAAAATTCCTATAAAAAGATTTTTATTTTATTCATTTATAATTACTCTTCCCAGGACAATATTTTTTACAGCGCTTGGATTCTATTTTGGGTTGACAGTTAATTCTGTGTTAAAATACCTTAAACTAGGAGAATATGCTCTACTTTTTATATTAATAGCTGCGATTATAGTATATATAGTTTATAAGAAATTATTTGAAGAAGTTTCAAAGGAATTGTTAAAAGTTTAATAACTGTTTATCCTCTTAAACATATATTCCCCTATTTTAAAGCTCCCATAAGTTATAAAAACGGCAGCAAAAACATCTATGCTGTAATGAACATGCATAAGCAGAACAGTCAAGGCCATTACAAATGTAGCAATCAGGAAAAAGATACCTATTTTTTCTTTTCTGAACAGCAAAAAACCTAAAAATGCAATTGCTACATGGCCTGAAAAGAACTGGTCATTATGAAAAACAAGCACATTGTAAATATGCGGCATTTTTATTATTATTGCATTTACAGGAGCAGATAGATGTGTTAATGAAATAAAAAAACTTCTTATCAAGACAAGCAGGCTAAACTGGCTTATTGCTTTATGCAAATCTTTAACATTAAAAAATAAAACATAGAATAGTCCAATTGCTATGACCAGAGTATAGCCCCAGATAAAAATAAAAGATAAATTAATTACGGGCAGATGGTCTAATATTAAATCTGAAACTGCGGACACTTTGGCCTTTTCATCAACATATTCTCCAGCAAAGTTATTTAAAATTAAAGCTATTGCAAGAAAGATTAATGAAAATATTATAGCTTTCTTATTATTCCTTATTTCAAATTTCCATTCCCGCATTCTTTCACCCATTTTATAGATAAATTATTTAAACTTTAAAAACTTTTACAAAAATAAAACTTATCTCCATAAGAAATACCAGGATAAAACAGCAATTATAATCCCGGTTACATAACCTAAGGGTATTATCTTTTTTCCGTTAATTTTTATCCAGGGATAATAATCTGAAAAGCTAGTAAAAAATTCTTTAAATTTAACAACCGGATTTACAACATACCACATAAAATCTTCTATTACCATCCCTGAAAAATAAGCACTGACTAAAATTCCAAATAATTTTGTATCCCATCCGTAAATTACTAGGGGCAGGCTTAATAAAAGAGGGAACATAACCCAAGAGATATAAACATGGTATGCAGAAATAACATATTTCCCGATTCTTATCTTCCAGCCAAGTTTCCCTTTATCCCATGCATTTCTGCCTTCAACATAAGATTCCCAGAAAGACATTGCAATCATTGCTGCATAAATCAAAATAAAAATTAGTAAGATATTCATCTCTATTTTTTTGTTTATTTTCTAAACCTGTTTATTTCTCAAACTTGCTTATTCTTTCCATTGATGTAAAAGGGAAAGGGCGTTTGTTTGAAACAAAGGTCATGTATCTGATAAGCTTGTAAATTTCAGTGTTCCAGTATTCACAAAAGCCTGCAAGTTCCTTGTTTCTTTTTCCTGAAAAAACAACTATAAACCAGTTGACTATTCCCAAAATAACTATTAAGATTTTCCAGACGCCTAAAATAATCCCAGAAACTATGCCTACTATAATTCTCATCCATCCCTCTTTTCTTTCACTTAATTTTCCCATAATATTAGATGTTTTTTGTGTTTATAAATCTAATCTTATATTTTATTTTTTTGTCTCAATAATTCTATAGACTTATTCGCTTTGCAGATGAGGAGGTTAAAATTTTTTGCTTTTCTTGTGTGTATTATTTAGGTTTATACATTACTGATAAGGTTCTAATAAAACAATAATACTTATAACTGAATTTTATCTTATTTATTAATGGAAAATCTCGATATTGAATTTAAAGCTACTCTAATAAAATTTCCTCTGTTAAATGCAGATAATTTTCTTTATAAAATAAGTGAGAGTGGAATTATTAAATTTCCTGGACTTTGTGTTGATTATACTCTTCCTGGAAATAGAGTAGTTCTCTGCTATAACTGGGCTGAAGAAGAATTAATACAAAGAGAAGATGTTTTAAGAAAAGGAGTTATGGGTTATACTGGAAAAATGCCAAGAGATCAATTAACAATAACTATTTTTAAAGATTTTGATTATGGTTCTATCTTATCTGCTGAAATTGCCAAACCTATAATCTTACCCTGGAAAGATTTTAATGTTGATAATGGAACAGAGCGCCAGAGACTTGAATTTAAAATTCTTGAAAAAGTTAAAAGGCATAAATTAAATCAAACTAAGGGTTATGAAAATGACAGAATAATAAAAGACTTAATGAAGGAGTATATTGATAAATTTGGAAATCAAAATTCTTGGGTAGTATAAAATGGAAAAAATTGAGATTGAAGCAAGGGATGAGAGAAAAATATCAAGTAAACTTATGACAGGCAGTTATGATTTGAACAATTGGCTTGAAGGGGGTTATGAAAACGACATAATAACTCTGTTTTATGGGCCTTATGCATCTGGAAAGAGCAATTTTGTTGTTTTAGCTGCATGCCATAATGCAAAAAAAGGAAAGAAAATTATTTTTATTGACACAGAAGGAAGCCTTTCTTTAGACAGGATTAAGCAGATGACAGGAAATCTTCCAGAGATAGTTTTAAAAAATATGGTGATTCTCAAGCCAACTAATTTTAAAGAACAAAAAGAAGCTTTTTTAAAGCTGCATAAAGAGATTAAAAGTGAGAATATAGGATTGATTATTGTTGATTCTATGACAATGCTTTACAGATTAGAGTTGGCAGAAGCAAGAAAATCTGGGAGAGATGGAGTTATGGATGTAAATAATGATCTGGCAAAACAGATGAATGCATTGTATGAAATTGCAAGAAAGCAACAGATACCTATTTTAATAACAAGCCAGGTTTATTCAGAGTTTTTGAGCGAGGAAGATTGGCAGGCGGGGAAAGAAGCTGGGGTCAATGTTGTTGGCGGAGATTTATTGAAATATTACTGCAAGTGCATAATTGAATTGCAGAATAGAAACGGGAAAAAGAAAGCTATTATAAGGAAGCACAGAAGCATGCCTGAAACAGAACTAAATTTTGAAATCTGCAATGAAGGGATAAGAAAGAGGGGGTGGCTGTGATATATTTCTAGGGGCAGTAACCGAGCAACTTTTCTTTAGGGGCTATGATAGTCCCCCCGCGAAAACAATATACCCTATAATCACTTCTTTGTTCAATTTCTGCAGCTCTTGTTCTTAGTTCACTATTTAATTTCGATTTTTCTTCTGGACTACATTTCTCTGTATAAATTCCGTTTGGTAATGTTCTTGTCATAAAATATGTTAATAAATAGGGATATAAAAAGATTGTTATGTTATAATCTATCACAGATTTATTTTTAAATCGTATTCTCTTTAATTTTATATGGCTTGTTTAGGCAGCTTGATATTAAGCAAAGGAAAGAAATTTGAAGAATCTTATAAGACTCCTAAAGCACCATCTAAACTTTCTAATAAACAAATAAAAGATTATCTTGCAACTTATGGATGGGTAAATAAAGACCAGAATTTCGATTTTAATATTCCACATTTAATTGCAAGCCCGATTGATAAACCTAAAAAAGGATTAGAATTCAAATCAGGATATACAGGAGATGTGAAATATTCTGGAATAACTGATAATATGTATAGGCATTTTAGCAGAAAAGAGGCAGAGGAATATGTTTCAGGTGATAGGGCGAGTTTTGAAAACAGACAAATAAAAATAGACACTTATTTTAATGAAGTCCTATATGAATCCTGGAAAAGAGGGATTATAACTTTAGAGAGAAAAGTTGGTACGATTTATATGGGTAAGAAAAAAATTAAATTTGATAAACCCATCGAAACTATTTTTCTTAATGATTTAATTAGCTTGAGAATGGGTGCTTCTCTTAAAAGAGATTCTGTTCAGAATAGGAGATTTATACGACAAATGAAAGATTTAGAGATTTTTGAAGAGGCATCAAAACGGGCTATAGAAAGAGATGATAGGCCTATTTGTGCAGCTGTCGGTTAATCTTTCTTATTTTTACTTCTTAGCATATTTCCACATTAACCTGAATTGATTTTTGTAAGACTCTGCATTATCTTTATTTTTTATTACAACTGCAATTGGAGGCTTTGCTGTCCAGATAAATAAAACAACTGTATCTTTGTAAATTATTGTGTCTGTTATGCTGGAATATTCTTTTGGATGAAATCTTGTTTCACCATAATAGTCTTTTATTAGTTCAGGATTTTTCTTTTTTAATTCAGCATTAAAAATAACATAAGATTTTATTTTGTATTTTTTCTTTTGTTTTTGCCATAAATCCCAATATTCCTTCATGACCTCTTTAAACAAGCCGGAAACTCCAAAATCATAATACTCTCCTTTTGGATTTAGTTCTTCTAACATTTTATCCATGACTGAACGAATGCCTTTAACTCCTGAATAAACCGTAATCTCCTGCAGCTCTTTTCCTATTCTTGATTTTTCTTTTAAATTAGGGAGAATTTCCTGCAGTTTTCTCTGTTTTTCTTTTAATATATCCAAAAATCTCTCTGGTTCTGCTGCTGAAAAATATTGTTTTTTGCCTTTTATCACAGAAGAAGCAAGTCCTTTTTCTTTTAATCTCTGGAGTATCTGGTAAGTTGTTCCTCTGTGCAATCCCGTTTTCTTTATTATCGGGCCTGCTAAAGTCGAGCCTGTTTCAATCAGAGCAAGATAAACTTTTGCTTCAGCTTCTGACAAGCCTAAGCCTTCCAAGACTTCTATTTCTGGCATCTTACAAATAGCATTTCTGACTATTTAAATTCTTTTATTCTGTCATCTTAATTAAGACTACAATTGTTTAAATAATTGGGTGTTGTTACTATATCATAATAAATAATTAAATAAAACGATACAAAATAAATTCAAACAGGAGGTAAAACAAAATGGAAACAAATAATGAAAAAGCAAGGGAATTGCTTGCACAATTCAAGAACAGAAACTTTGCAAAAATTGAAGATGTCAATCCTTTAAATCTGGAATTATTGGCAGTTAGAGATTACGGATCTTGTGACGGACTTTTTGGATTGTTTGGGGATTGTACTTACACTAACAGTTTTACTGTAGTTAAAAATCCATCAGTAACAGAAACACCTGGCAGAAGATATGTTATAGAAGGAAAATGGACTGACACATTAGTACACCGTAAAACAGAATATTCTTTATTAAAAAGAATGTTTGGGAAACCAAAGATAAGGCATGATTACTGGTTAGGTTCTGATATTAATCCAGACCATACTGAATTTGATTATTGTGAGATGGCTGATAAAGATAGAGAAGTCATTCCGCTTACTGCTATTTCCCCTTCTCTTTAGTATTCCCATTAATATCCAAATCTTTCTTGGATTCACATTTGGGGTTGGGGCAGAAGACCCATGGGCGCTTGCCCTGCTTTATTCTTAACAGCAATGGCCATTTGCAGTATTCGCAAATTTTGTCTGTCTTTTTGATGAGGGATTGAGATGGAAGAGGAAAGGTCTGCTTGCAGTTTGGATATTCTGTGCAGGCCAGGAAATAGGATTTAAATCTTGGAGTGTATTTTATTGTTACTTCTCCTTTTCCACATTTGGGGCATTTAATCCCAAGCTTATTATCTTCTTTTTCCTGCTCAAAAATAGCCTGATTTGCATCATTTAGTTCTTTTCCTATTTCTTTTTCCTGCTTTTTAAAATCAGTTGAAATTTTTGTCAATGAATCTTCAGCTTTTTTGATTATTGTTTTTTGTTTTTTATCCAGGTCTTTTTTGCTTACCCTTATAGAATCCATGTCTTTTTCAAAATCTCTTGTTAATTTTTCATCAATTATTATTGGGGAGTGTTTTTCTAAGCTTTCTATTAGCCTCATTCCAAGTTCTGTTGCTTGTATGGATTTTCCTTTTACATAATTTCTTTGATATAAAGTCTCAATAATATTTGCTCTTGTTGCTTTTGTTCCTAAATTTCTCTTTTCTAATTCTGTTATTATTGAAGCTGGAGAATATCTTTTTGGAGGTTGTGTTTCTTTTTCTTCTATTTTTACACTGTCTATTTTTACTTCCCCATTAAAATCTTTTATTTCTCTTTCTTCCATTTTTGCAGGATAAACATTCATCCAGCCAGCTTCCAATATTTCCATACCTCTTGTATTAAATTTTAAATTGTTAATTTCTGCTTCAACTTTCTTATTTGCAAGTTTTGCATCTGCACAAAAACAAGAAATAAATCTTTTCATAATCAGGTTATAAACTTTTTCCTCATAGTCTGTCAATTTACTATAAGTTCCTGTGGGGATTATTGCGGGGTGGGCAGGGTCAGATTTATTTCCTTCAATTGGCTTGCTTCTTGTGACATGTTTTGTTAAATTTGAATAGGATTTGGATAATTGTTTTAAAATTTTTTGAGGATTCATTGCTTCGGGTATTTTTTGAGAAGAAGTTCTTGGATAGGATATTAGCCCTCCGAGATATAGTTTTTGAGCAACCTGCAATGTATTTGCAGGGGTTATTGAATGAAATTTATATGCTTCTATTTGCAAAGTAGTTAAATCGAAAGGAGCAGGAGGAGTTATTATTTGTTGAGTTTTTGTTGTATTTGCAATTGCTTTTTTACCTTTTAACTCTTTGAATTTATCTAACTCTTGTTTTTTTATTATATCTTTTATGTGCTTTAATTCTAATTTATTCTTCCCATCGTTTATTTCTATAAAAATCTGCCAGTAAGGTGTTGGCTTAAATGCGTTTATTTGTTTTTCTTTATCCACAATTAAATGCAATGCAGGTCCTTGAACTCTTCCTATTGACATTATCTTGAATTTTCCTGTTGATGAGATTGCATGCATTAGTGCTCTTGAAAGGTTTATGCCATATAACCAGTCTAAGAAGTGACGTGTCTCTCCTGCAATTGCCTGCCCCCATTCTATTGTAGGATGAACGTTATCATAAGAATTTTGCAGTTCATCTGCAGTTAATGAACTAAATTTCATTCTTTTTGCATCATTTCTGTTTGCAATAAACCTTACAATATTATAACCAATAACCTCTCCTTCAATATCAAAATCTGTCGCAACTATGATTTCAGAGGCGTTTTTAGAAAGTTTTTGGATTGCAGTATAATAACTCTTGGTAAAATCTCTTTTCCTGACTTCAAAATTTGGCTTCCATCCTATGTCAAAGACAGGATATCCTTTTTGTTTCTGGGTCTGGCTTACTGAAAATAAATGGCCTACTGCACATGCAACAATTATTTTTTTATTGTTTCTTTCCAGTTCATAATAATAAACTCCCTTTCCGCTAGAAACTCTTTTGTCTTTTCCTTCTGATAGTGCTGCTGCAATTTTTGATGCTGCCTGGGGTTTTTCTGTTATTATTAAGATGTAATTGCCCTTGCCTGGTTTTGTTTTTAATTTTGTTTCTGATGATTCTGACTTTAATTTTTTCTCTTTTGTTTTCTTAACTCTTTCTTTCTTTAGCTTTTTTCCAGGTTTTTCAATTTTTTCCAGCTCTTCTATTGAAGGTCTTGGTTTTACAGCTACCTCTACTGTTTGCTTTATTGTTTCAGGATTAAAAACCCTGAATTCTTTTTGTTCTATTATACTATGGTTTATTTTCCTTTTTGGCATGTTTTATAATTAATCTAAAGGCTATTTAAGTTTATTCATTTCTTCAAGTCTTTTTTTGGCATCAATTGAAGATGAATACATTTTCCAAAATATTCTTGAAAGCCATTCCACCCAATCTTTGTCCTTGAATGTGTAAAATATAAAAATCTTTTTTCTTAATTCATGCTCCCTTCCTGTGGGCTCTTTTATCTCTTTTATCCTCATTATTTTATTATCCGAGATTATTGCCCTTAATGGCTGTTCTCTGTGCCTTATCTCTATAATCTCTTTTCCATACTTAAAGTTTAAAGATAATAATTTTTTTACATTTTCAATTCCTGCTACATCTACCCTGCAGATAACTTTCATAGTAACCCCCTTTTTAATCAGCTGTTCGATTATCTTTAATATTTCTATTTTTTTATCCTTAAAATTTATAAAAGAGAGGTTTCCGGAGAATACAATCAGTTGTTTTTTTGTGTTTAATAAGAACTCTGATAATTCCTCTAAGTTTGTTGATTCTTCACTTGTAACTTCTTCTAATTTTGCTTTCTTATTCTTGTCAGCTATGTGCTGGAACATATCAAATGCTGAAAATTCATATTTTGTTTTTCCTCTCATAATCTGTTCTTCTAATTGTTGTTGGAAAACAGAGCTGCTTATTTTTTCTACAGAAGACCAGTAAACTATTTTTAATGCTCCCCTTGTCCCTTCCCTGAACACCCTTGTTGTTATTGTTCCGAAATTCTTTTCTATTTCCTGAATATACCTGTCTGCTGTCCTCCAGTTTTTGTTTATATGAACAGCTATTTCCTGAATGCTTCTTGGTTTTGAGTAAACAAAATCCTCTATTTTTTTAATAATCTCTGGATTAAGCATTTTTATTCCTTTTTGATAATTTATGAAACGATTTACTTTGGGGCAATCATGCATAACTTCTGCTCCTGATATCCTCCTCAAAATCGTCTTTGGCTATTACTGAAATATTAAGATTTTGATGTTTTTAAGCATTTTGCTTGCATACAACACCATGAACAAAATTTTGTCAGAAATAGGTATATAGTTTACAAGTCCATATTATAGTATGCCTTATTATAATGTAAGCGATGATAAAGAAGGGGAATGTGAGGTTTGCAAAACAACTTACATAAAAGAGGTTTGGGATTCGTTTGGGAGCAACCCTAATGATTGGGGCTACCAATTTGAAAATTGTCCGACTTGTTTATATAACCCCCAATTAAAGAGGGATATTTCTGAACTTATTGGGATTGGGGTTCGTGCCGATATTGTTGATGGAAAAATCAAATATAATTGCAGAGAATTATCTGAGATGGTTAAAGATGAGGTGATCAGGCATATTCAGAATCTTGAAAATAAAAATGAAAGAAGATGGCATGAGTTACTATACCATTCTTCTTTACAACTTCCTGAGATGTTGAATAAAAATACGAGGGGAACTTTTAGTTCTTTCGGAAATCTTGAATTTAATACGCAAGAGCTTTCTGATTTAGTTAATCAGAAAATTATAGAACTTTGGGGTAGATATGGAGCAAGTGAAGAAAAATGGTTGAAACAGGAGGTCAAAAGTGGATATATAAAATGAAGGTTGTAATAACAGGAGGCCCATGTTCGGGAAAAACAACCCTTATTAATGAGTTAAAGAAAAGAGGATATTATTGTTTAGATGAGGTTGCAAGAGAGATTTTAACTGAGAATAAGAATATAAGTTTTCTGGAATTGCAGGAAGAAGTTTTTAAAAAACAAATTCAAAAAGAGAATAATATTAATGGAGAACTTGTTTTTTTAGACAGAGGATTGGTTGATAATTATGTTTATTATTCTCAGAGCAATAACTTCCCCGATTATATAAAAAATTTTGAATATAAGGGGAGATATGACAAGATTCTCTTCCTTGAGAGATTCCAATTTGAAAATGATGGATTAAGAATAGAAAAAGATGAAAAGGAAGCCGGAGAGATTCATGATAAGATAAGGCACACTTATTCTAATTTTGGTTATAATCTCTTGGAAGTTCCAAGAATGGATGTTGGTAAGAGGGCGGATTTTATCTTGTTTCATATTAAAGACTTGAAAGGGGGTGGGAATTAGAATGGGTGGATGTTACGGAGGAAGTTACGGATACAGTAGTTGTTCAAAACCTAAAAAGGTAAGAAAAGCTCCAAACCCTAAGTGGAAGGTTAAATTGAAAGAGTTTGCAAAAGACAATGATCTTGAAGACTTAGTTTCAGCTTACAAGTCTTTTTTCAGGACAAGGACAAAAGGAGGTTTTTTTGGTAAATTAGCAGAAGCTTGCAAAATAGAAACTGTTAATGATATCCCAAAAGAATTTTCTGAAACTGAATATGAAGTAAAGTTCGATATTGAACCATATGGGAAGGGTACAGAGCCTTCTGTGGTTCAGTATCTTAATGCATTTGATTTTCCAGTGAGTTCCGGGACAAGATTCCTGAAAGATCCTGTTAATCATTTTGCAGAGGGTATCAATCATTTTATAGGAGACGAACTTGATGAAAGACTGGTTGTCATTGAAAAATGCGGGAAAACTTATCTTAAGGAAAAAGGATTAGTTGAGCCTGTTAATACTGGAGTTCCTTTTGAGCATGTTGTGATAAAGAGAAGTGAGTCTAGGTATTCTGCAGGAATGGAAGAGATTATCTCTAAAACAAAACAGGTTACAGATGAGCCCGGTGTTGAATACAAGGGCAAGATAAGGAAAGAGAAAGGGGATGCTTTTATCTTAGATACAAATGACGGAAGGATTTATTCTATGACAATCACAAGAGCTCATTTGACAAAAGCAGGAGAAAAAAAGGAATCTGATATACAGAGACAGCTTGAACTTGAATATGCAGGATATGTTCCTGGATTTAAGGGTTTTGAAAAAGATTCTGAAAGGCAAATAGTCCAAGGGATGGTTGACCTTGCTAAATACACTGCTATTATGTATAATAATGCACCAATTACAGATGGTTGGAGAATGAATCTTCAGATAACAGGCGAGAGAAAATATGATTTTGTTATTGGAAAACAAGATCATATTCTTGGAGCTGGCATGACTAAAGTGCCTATTCCTTCAATGGCTTTAACTGCTGAAAATGCAAAATAATTTATTTTTTTTGTGCGGACCGCACGGCTCTGGAAAAACAACACTTGCAAGTTTGCTTGCAGAAAAAGAGAATGTGTTGGTTCCAGAGCTTTTTTCTCGAACAATCAAGCTTAATACTGACCCTAAGGACAGGCTTGTACTCAAAATCTGCCAGAGAAGCCTTGAAAATTTTGAATATCTTGAAACAGCAAGGAGAAATCCGGATAAGATTGTTCTTGGAAACAGGTGCATTTATGACCAGCTGACCTATAATCTTGTTTATGCATATAGGGGATGGCTGGACAAGAATAAAGTAGAAAAATATAATCTTCTTTCAGAGAATCTTTATATCAATAGTCTGAAAGAGCCTTTTGCAATAGTGTTAAACCCGGGATTTGATGTTGTTAAAAAACATCTTGAGAAGAGATGGCAGGAAAAAGGAAAAAAATGGAGAGAAGATGACTGGGAATATGACAGATTAGCATGTGATGTTTACGAACAGTTTAAAGATAATGAAAAAATCTTTTATATTAATCATGAAATTGATTTAAATTCCGGAGATGAAATAAGCCGGGTATACGAGTGGATGAAGGAAATCAAGGAAGGAGTTCCTGTTTTTGCTTAGATTTCTGTTCAGAATATAAGTCTTTATATATCTTTGTTGATTAGATGGATTATGGACTGCTTAATAGGTATTATTAAAAGACCAGAGGGTGATGAATCAAGAAAAAAAGGATTATTAATGAACTGCAGACTGGAAAAGCGCATAAAATGATAACTATGGATTCATGTCTTGAACAGCTCTACAATTCTGGGAAGGGGAAAATAGAAAAAGAGCAGGCTATACGCTATGCTTCTAACCAGGAAGTTATGAGAACTAAGCTAAAATAGAAAATCAATTCTATATATCAAGATGTATTCTTTCTGTTAAAATTATATTTATAAACTGATATTAAGAGTATATGAAATGGGAAGAATAAAAAGAACAGATATTGTTGGACAAAGAATTGTTGAATATCTTCCTTCTCACGATTATGCAACAATTGTTTTAGATAATGGACGTGAACTTGAAATTGGTGTAGATGAAGATTCTCCTGTTTCTGGTCCAAGACATCCTCCAGTATTAAGAAATATTTATAGTCTGGAGAGAAAATTATCCCGCGTAATAGGGGATAAAAATGAGAAGCTGCAAGGAAAATATGAATCTCAGATATCTGAATTAAAAAAATCTCTTGTTGGGAAAAGATTTAATTTTTGTGGGGAATCCTGTTTAGTTACAAAAGTTATTTTAGATAAAGAAACAGATACTGATTGTCTGATTATACAACAAGGAGACAGAAAACGAAAAATTGATCTTTATAGCTTAGAGCAATAATCATTTTTAGAATTAAATCTCAATTATCTTTCCTTTCTTGCCAACAGAAATTACTCTTGTTTTCCCTATTTTTTCGTTTAATCCCTCTGCTTCATGAATATGGCCTGAAATAAACAAATCGGGCTGAAATTTTTCAATTGCTTTTCTTATGGCCTTGCTTCCTGGAAATCCTGAAAATTCTGCTTTTGTTCTTGCAGCATGCATATGGCTGACCATTATCTTCTTTTCCAAATCCTTGATTTTTTCAAAGTCTTTTTCCAGTTTTTTAAATGCATTACCCTCGTTTAATTTCAGCTGCCAGTCTTCATTGCCCACCCCAAAAATTCCAACATTGTCATACTTGACATAGTGTTTTCCAATATTTTTTATGCCATATAACCTTGAGATAGTTTCTGTGGCTTCTGTTGTATCCCAGTTTCCAGGAACAAAAACAACCCTCTTGTTTTTCTGGAGAAACGGCTTTATTAAATTTTCAGTTTCAATCAATCCCGTTATATCTCCTGTCAGGACAACCAGATCAACATTTTCTTTTTCAGCTTTTTCAGCTAATCTTTTTGATGCAGACGAATCTCCATGAAAATCCCCTGCTGCGAGAATCTTGAATTTCTTTTGTTTGTTTATCTGGTTTTTCATGATTTTCTTAAGATAGTTATATTTTTAAACCCTATTTTATTCTATTTTTGACCATAGGGGAAGAGAGTTCTGATAATTTGAAATGGCAGAAGATAAATTAAGTATGATACTCGGGTTAGAACTCTCTTCTAAGGCCCTGGAACATTATTTTTCTCTTAAAAAGAGAGGTATTAGCAGTATTGATGTAGCTAAAGAGTTTGTAATCGAACTTGATAAAAAATCTATTGATTTAAAGCAGATGATTGAAGATTTTACTTATGCGTTCTTAGGGGATAAAGATGCTCAAAAATGGTCTCAAAAAAAACCTGTTTTGGGAAAAATGCAGGATGATAGAAAATATGCTTTAAGACTAATAGGACAGCATGTTAAAAATGACGGAAAGACTTCAGAAGAGGAGAGGGGTTTTGACTATATTATCAGTCATTTAAGATATCTGAATAAAACTAAAGATAAGGACCAAAAAATAAAAAGTGATGCTTATGCAAGATTACATGGGTTTTTTGACTACATTGCCCAAGAAGCTGAGAAGGAAGTTAGCAAACTCTTCTAAATTTTTTGCAACTATTTTATACCTAAAAGAGGTTTATCCTGCGAGGATTTTAACAGCAGCACATATTTTTTCTTTATCAGACATGTTGTACTTATATTCATACACCTCTTTAAGAATTTCTTTGGATTCTTCTGGTTTTATGCCGTGTGTTGCTGATTCAAATCGTTTTTTTAGCTGTTCTACTTCCAAACCATGAAAAAGATAAGAAGTTTTCTCTTCACCTTCTTTTAATAAATCTTCAATATCATTTCCAAGAGGCCTAATATATGCATAAACTTTTTTTGAATCAGTAAAAGGCAAGGATTTTTTTTGAGAATCTCTTTTTACACTTAAATCTATAACTGAGCAGTCTTCTATATCCAAAGCAATTACTTCTAAGTTCCCTATTCCATCTAATTCTGGCTCTGTTTTTAAAATTGGTGTCTCTTGTTTATCTTCTGTTTTAGCATATTTTTGTTCTATCATCTTTAAAATTTTACATATCAAGAGTTTTTAAGTTTTTATAGACAAAAATTTCTAGCGCTTTAGATGATTGTTCTGCTGTTTTATTTGTAGTATCTATCTTTGTTTTATAGCCATTGAATTTTGTGTATAAATCTAAATATTTATTTTCTCTTGAAATTATCAGATGAGGATTTTTTGAGAGGATTTTGTGATATTTATTATCTGAACTTTTACTAAGTCTTTTGATTATTTCTTCTAAAGATGCATGAAAGTATACCAGTGCATCTGGTTTGATTATAAATGGTTTGAAAATTTTTGCTATTAATTTATTATACTCTCTTTCTGCAGTCGGGTAGGATAAAATGGAAAGGTCATATCTGTCCTGCAATATTATCTTATTTTGCTTTAAATTTGGTTTTATTATCCTGTATTGAATATACATCAACTCCAGCAAAAATAACAAAGTTGATGGAAATTTTCTTGCTAATTTGCCTATAAAAGTATCTGAACCAATTCCTTTGCTGTATATATAGTCATTATTCTCTTTGTTATTGCTTAATAGCTGTTTAATTGTTGTTGTTTTACCTGTTCCATCTAATCCTTCGCATATAATTAAAAGTCCTTTCATTTTACATCCCCTAATTCAAATTTTCTTAGAGGGCATACAAAACCATATTTTTTACAATCATAATTTTTTATATCAAATGCATTTTTAAAATTAACACAGTATCCTCCAAATCCTTTAAATAGTTGAGATAAATCTTTCCAGTATTTGTTCCATAATTCTGTATTATTCCAAATATCTTTGACAGAGCATTTGTGCAGGTTTGCAAGAGGTTTGTTATAAGAAGCTAAGATTGCGCATGGATATACATTTCCATCAGGCAAAATCTGAAGGTGACTTTTTTCTTTATTTGCAATGCATCCTAAATTAGGATTCCATTTTTCTTTTTCTATTAAAGGGAATTCAATAGAGATTCTCATTCCTTTATTCTGATATTTTTTTAATTTTTCTCTGATAAATTTTAGCCATTTTAGTGGTTCAACAGCTAATTCTTTGCTTTTGTTACCTCTTCCTATTGGAGTAAAGTAATAGATTCCTTGTTCATCTGCTTTTAAATTCAAGGCTAACTCAGTTATGTTTGAAATATCTTCTAAATTACAAGAAAAAACAGTAGTGTTTATTTTAGTATAAAATCCTGTTTTTTTTGATTCTTTTATATTTTCTATTACTCTTTCAAAAGTTTCTTTATCTTTTCTTCTTATTTTATTATAAATTTCTGCATTTGACCCATCTAAGCTAATTGCTATTGCATCTAAACCCAGCTCTTTAAATTTTCTTAATTTTTCTTTTGTAAGCAGTGAGCCATTGGTGACCAGTTCAATCTTGTAATCTAATCTTTTCCCTAATTTGATGATTTCTTCAACATCATCTCTTACTAATGGTTCGCCGCCGGTTATATCAAATCTTTTTCCTCCAAGTTCTTTTGTGTCTGTTAAAATTTTTTCTAATTCCTTTAGATTAAGTTCTGGCATTTTTGTTATCCCAGAATCAAAAGCGCAATGAGTGCACCTAAAATTACATCTGTTAGTTATGTTTAAGTCTAGTTTTGGTAGTGTTCTATTTTCCATTTTTTTCTCCATTAACGGGTATGTATAATGTGCAAAGATACAGCTCATGCACATTCCAGTTCTTTTCGAGGTCTTTTTTTACTTCGGGTTTTTTTGTTTTTGGATTAAGCCAGCATAAAGGGTCTGGGCCATTAAAATGTCCATAAGCCAGATAAGAAGCTCCTGCATCTCCTCCCTTGCAATGATAGTATGCATTGCAGGATTTACATTTTTCATTTGGGTGTCTGTCTCTTATTCTTTTAAAAATATCAGAATTCATTATTTTTTCTACAGACTGATATTTTATGTTTCCTCCGGATTCTGATAGAAAAACTGAAGGACTTACTTCTCCATTAGGCTGTATTCTAAATGCAGTGAAACCTGAAGGATCCCCTGGAGAATAATAAGTTCCTCCAAAAGCTGCTCTGAAAACAGGCTCTGGTGTCAAAATTCCTTTTCTTTTAAACTGGTTTAAATAAGTATATGATTTTTTGAGGTCTTTTTTTGAAAGAGCTAAGATTTTCTCATTTTCTATTCCTCTGCCATTTGCCCTGAATCTATTGAGTCTCCATGAGTCAACATTTAATTTATCAGCTAAATTATACAATTTTTGTAATTCTTGTTCAGAACAATTAAGTTTTGTCAAGCAAGTTACCATTTCATTGTCAATTCCTTTTTTCACTAAAACTTCCAGAGCATGAATTGCTTTGTTGAAAGTTCCGTTTCTTCCTCTAAACTGGTCATGTTTTTCTGCATCTGCAAAATCAATGCTAACTCCAATATCATGAAAAAGGTTTAGATGGTCTTTTATTCTGTCAAAAGTAGTTCCATTTGTAGTATAAGATATTGCTATTCCTTTATTTTTAATATATCTGCATAAGTCAATGAAGTCTGGCCTTAGAGCACATTCTCCTCCTCCAAAATTAATTGCAATTACTCCTGATTTTTTTAGTTTATCCACCACCTTAAAACATTCTTTAAGGTTTAATTCATCAGGGCTTCTTTTTCCAGAAGCATTGTAACAATGAGCACAATTGAGATTGCATGCATTTGTTAAAGACCAGCCTGCGACTAACATCTTTGAACCTCCTCAATTTTTCTGATTAATTTCTGAATATTTTCTTTTTCCTTTTTTTCTCTTAATCTTTTTGCAGGTTCTGTGTAATATTTGTGATTAGAAATAAACTGGAATGTTTTTTCATACCAGCTTGCATTATCAGGCAAGCCTAGTTCATTTCTGAAGTTATTGCCTTTTTCAAAGAAATCTTCTCTTCCAAAATTGTCCAAATCTGCATCACAGATAATTTTTTCAAGCAGGTTCAATGGTCTTTGAGGAAGTTTTGTAGCCAGAATCATCCCTTTAATCTTGTTTATCTGTTCTTTAGAGTAATCTAATCCAGAGAGATATGTTCTTGCAAATTCCATACTTTTTTCTTCATTATCCTGAGCAAAAGGAACATAGATAATATCATGAAGAAGCACTGCACTTTCCAGTAAAAACTGGTCTTCTTCATTTAAGTTATTTAAAGGTCCATATTTTTTTGCAACAGAATAAACATCCATGACATGTTCAAAATTATGATATGGAAGATTAGGCATTGTCCTTTTGGCAACTTCCTTAACTTGAATCAGCTTAGCCTGATTATCTGTGTATGTTTTCTTTTCCATACTTATTATAAGATATGGTTATATAAGAAATATTTTACCTAAAAATACGCATTTTCCGTAATATTTATAAATAATGTTAGTTTTATCCTAATATGAGATGCCTTCAGCAAAAACAAGATACTAAAGAAATAAAACTTGACGTGAAAGATATAAAAATACTTGCTTTACTGAGCAATAATGCCCGAATTCCTTTGACTCAGCTTTCTAAGAAAGTGGCTTTATCAAGAGATGCAGTTGATTACAGAATTAAAAATTATGAAAAAAGTGGATTAATACAAGGATACAGAACAATAATTAATGTGGCAGAATTTGGGTATAATAATTATCATTTATTTATCAAATTAAATAATCCTTCAGAAGAAATTGAAAAAAGGATTTTAAGCAGATTAATAAAACATGATTTTATAAGAGCAATACTAAAATTCAGTGGAGGATTTGATTTTGAAATTGCGATAATTGCAAAAGATTTAGAAGAGCTGGATAAAAGAATAGAAAATATAACAAGAGATTGTTCTGGTTTTGTTCAGGATTATGAAATTCTTACATTTAGCAAGTTTTATGCTTCAAGAACTCTGCCAAAAAGTTTTTCAAATATTATAGAAGACTTGGAGATTAAAAAAAAGCAGTATAAAATAGATAAAAAAGACATTGAAATTCTAAAGTTAATAAGTGAAAATGCCTTGCTTCCATTATATGAGATAGGAAATAAGATTAAGCTTAGTGCAGATGCAATATCTTACAGGATAAAGAAGATGAGGGAATCTAAAATTATTAACAAATTTATTCCCGTAGTAGATTATAGCTTATTAGGATATAATGTTTTTGTTGTTTTATTTGATATTAATTCATTAAATGAAGAAAGAGGAAAAAAGCTTGGTGAGTTTTTTATTCATGATAATAATACCATTTGGGCAGTTAAAACAATTGGCAAGTTTAATGTTCTTGTTTATTTTCTTGTTAAAAACATTGATGATTTGCAGAAAAGCATATCAAAACTAAGAAGCATGTTCCCTGGTGAAGTAAGGAATCATAATGTGCTGATAGCTTATGAAGAATACAAATTTACTTATTTTCCTCCAGGTTTATTCTGATTTGATACTAATCCTTACACTACCCTTAATTTTATAAACTTCATTGTCTTTTATATGATATGCAATTCAGGAATTTAATATACCCTGTAATTTTTATGGCAGGCATGGCATTTGGAGCTGGAAATGAGCCAAATGACAGAGAACTTTTTTTATTGAATTACAAGGCTGGGCAGTATACTAATAAAAAATGTGAGGATGCTAATTCAATAAAAAAAAGAGTGTCTGAACTTGAGGAATATTATTCTTATTTAAACGACCCTGACTTATCTGAAAAAATTCTTAAGGTTGAAAAATTTAATACAGGTAGAAGGATAATCCAGGATAAATCTTCTCTTCGTGCATTGACTGATTGCAATGATGCTGACTTAGAGAAAATAGTGTCTTTTGCTTCTGAATTGAAAAAGCTGTGTCCTGAACTTGCGCGTGAAGGAACCCAGGTTTATTGTTGGACTGAGCCCAATGTAATTAATGAATTTAAAAAAACATGTTTTTTTAGTGATGAAAAAGAAGTATTGCCTGTATTCAGCAATTTTTACGGACATAGCAGAATATCAGAATACTTTGGAAAAGAGCCTCCTCCTATTGAGTTTAAAAGTTCTCTTAATTTTGGTTTTAATAAGGAAAGATTTACAGGAAAATTAGATTTTAGGGAATATAAGGGCAGTGTTGTTTTGGTTAATTTTTTTACAGAATGGTGCGGCCCATGCAAAGAAGAAATGCCTTATCTGCAGAAAATTTCTGAGAAATATCAGGGAAAAGTTAAAGTAATAGGAGTTTGCTGTAATCCTGACAGAAATTTTTGGGGTTATCCAAACCTGGAAAAAGTGATAGAGGAGAACAAGATAACTTATCCTGTACTTGTTTTCTCTAAAAATTATGGAGAAGATAATTATAAAGTGACTGGCTGGCCGCAGTCTTTTTTAATTGGAAAAGACGGGAAAGTTATTAGTGGAAGAAGTTCTATACAGGAAGAGCTTTCAAAATAAGATTCTCTTTCTTAGTTTTTATTTCAAATTAAAAACTTTGTAATCAAAAACATTGCTGTTCCTGCTGCTAAAGGAATTATTAAGTTATCATCTAAGGGGATTTTCTGAACTTCTATAACAATGGATTCAAAGAGCATTGCTATTATCGCCCCTGAAATTGCTAAAATCGGGGAAACAAAAAACATCGCCATTAAACTGCTTATTATTGCTCCTGCGATATGGCCTTCTATATTTTTTGTTTTATTTAATGGCGATTTTGTTTTTCCAAAAGCTTTTCCTACTAGATGTGATATTGGGTCTGCAAAAACAAGAATTATTATTGAGGCCAGTGCAATATTTAAATCAAATAATTGTAATGCAAGAAGAGAGCCTGTAACTGCAAATATTATCCCTCTTCCAGGAAGAGTGTTCTTATCCTTTTTTCTCTCAAAATTATCCAAAAACCAGGAAATTAATGGAATTCTTATTTTCAGGCTTAATAAGCTTACAAATATTCCTATTGTTAATGTTATGAAAATTATTAGAGGGGTTATTATCTTATAAATCAATAAAAAAAGTGTGATTATCCCTAGAAGTATATGCATTATTTTTCTTTTAAGTTCGAGCTGATTAATTTTTTCCATTTTAATCGCCCCCTCCCAGAAGAATTGATTATATTTTATCTATCCAGGAATAATAAATTTGTTTAATAAATCCTTTTAGGGGGTTTTTTCTTTGGTAATCTCTTAACTCAACTAAATTCTTTAGTTGTTCTATTGTTTTCTCTAAAGGTTCTGTTCTTGTTATTTCTTCTAATTTTTTATTTGCTTCTTCTGCTGATTTATCTGGCATGAATTTTATATTATTTAAGAGTTTAAAAGTATTATTGTTTTATTTTTAATTTAAATTCTCAGTTAAAAATAGTTAAATCAGAATAATTTTTTATTTTTTCTGTAGAGTGTATTTCTCTCGATTTTAGAAAGTCCTGAAATGCCTGCCGCGCTGTTTTTTCAAGATTTTGGCTCCATTCTTCAAGGTTTTGGAGCTCATAAGGCCTTTCAAAGGACTTTGATCCTATGCCTTCGTATCCTACTTCTTTATTTAATGTAAGCATCTTTTTGTTAGATTTTTAATATTTAAGAATATTATTGTTGTTTACTTTTTTATTGCTTTTTTCTTAATGGGTTTTTCTTTTTTTGCCTTAATTTCTTTAAAACCAGTATATTTCCATAATGCTTTTGGAATCTTAATGCTTCCATCTTTTTGCTGATTATTTTCAACCAGGCATGCAATCATTCTTTCTGTTGCAATTGCAGTATTGTTTAAGGTGTGAACAAATTTTAATTCTGATTTATCCTGATATCTTATACTGCTTCTCCTTGCCTGATAATCAAGGCAGTTTGAACAGCTTCCTAATTCTCTATAGCAATTTCCAGATGGAAACCAGCACTCGAAATCTACTGTTTTTGTTGGGACTCTTCCTGTATCTCCTGAAGAAAGAATTACAAATCTGAATGGAATTTCTAATGCTTTTAATAATTCTTCTGAGTTTTTTAAAATTAAATCAAATTCTTTCCAGGAATCTTCTGGTTTGCAGAAAACAAATTGTTCAATTTTTTCAAATTGGTGTATTCTGAAGATTCCTTTAGTATCTTTTCCATGTGCTCCTGCTTCTTTTCTGAAACAAGGAGAAACACCTGCATATCTTATAGGTTTGTTTACATTTATTGTTTCATTTGAATGATAAGCATTTAAAGCATGTTCTGCTGTTCCTATTAAATATAAATCTTCTCCATCTATCTTGTAAATCATTTCTTCAAAAGCAGCTAATGGGATTGCTCCGCCTAGAATTTCTCTTCTAAGCATGTATGGGGGCTGCATTAGTGTAAAACCCTTCTTTTTTAGAAAATCTAAAGCGAAACACATTATAGCATAATTTAATCTTACTAAATCTCCTTTAAGATAATAAAATCTTGAACCAGCAACTTCTGAAGCTTTTTTTGTGTCAAGCAAATCAAGTGGTTCTAATAAATCTGAGTGGTCTTTTATTTTAAAGTTAAATTTTTTAGGTTTTCCAAAAACTTTTATTACTTTATTTTTGGAAACATCTCCAATAGGAACGGATTTATCAATTATGTTAGGAATTTCTCTCCATAAAGAATCTCTTTTTTCTGCTAATTCGTTTAATTCTTTTTCTAATTTTCCTATTTTATCTGGTATTTCTTTTGCTTCTTTAATCAATGAATCTACATTCTTTTTTTGTTTTTTAGCCTGATTAATTTCTTCAGAAATTTTATTTCTTCTTGCTCTTAGTTTGTCAACCTCATTTTTTGCATCTCTCCAGTTTTTGTCCAGACTAATAAGATTGTCTACATCTTTTTCATTCATCCCTCTTTTTTTCTGGCTTTCTTTGACAAGCTTTGGATTTTCTCTAATAAACTTAATATCTATCATAATGATTAAAGAGAGAAATGTTATTTAAATCTTGCTAATTCTGAAGCTTGTCTAAAAAATATTTTTTCTTTATTGGTAATGTATAAAACTAAGAATAGCATGAGCAATCAGGCTTAAGCTGTTCAATTATAGCTTAAAATCGTTTGGTAATTACTAAAATTAGGTGTTGGACACGCTCTTAATTTTGCCGATATTCCTTAATTTTTCATATCTTGTTTTTAATAATTCTTCTATTTTGATTCTTTTAAGCTCGTTTAGATTTTTGACAGCATATTCTTTAACATTATAGAAAGCATCGCGATGATTTCTATGTGCTCCTCCTAATGGCTCCCGGATGATGTTATCAATTAATTTAAGCTCCAATAAATCTTTGCTTGTTAATTTAAGAGCTTCTGCAGCTTCTTCAGCTTTTTTTCCATCTCTTAATAAAATAGCAGCACATCCTTCTGGGGATATGACTGAATAATAGCTGTGTTCTAACATTGCAACCCTGTCAGCTACACCTATTCCCAAGGCTCCTCCGCTTCCACCTTCTCCAATTACAATTGAGATTATAGGAACTTTTAATCGTGACATTTCTGTTAAATTTCTTGCAATTGCACTTGCTTGTCCTCTTTCTTCTGCACAAATTCCAGGATAAGCTCCTGGAGTGTCAATAAAAGTTACAACCGGGATGTTATATTTTTCAGCAAATTTCATCTTGAGAAGAGCTTTTCTGTAGCCTTCTGGATTAGTGCATCCTGCCTTGCATCTGAGTTGTTCATTGATTAATTCTTCTCTTTTTCTTTCTAAGTCAGGATTTTCTTTAGATTTTTTATTAGTTTTTAATAGTAGGTTTATCTCTTCTATTTTTTTGTCTGCTCTTTTTGTCTTTCCACGTTTATTTTGTCCTATAATCATAACTTTATATTCCCCAATTCTTCCAAGTCCGGTTACAATAGATTCGTCATCACCAAAACACCTGTCACCATACAGTTCTTTAAAATCTGTGATAATATTTTCAAGGTAGTCTTGGAATACAGGTCTTTTTGGATGTCTTGCTATCTGGACAACCTGCCAGGCTGTTAGATTGGAATATATATTTTTTAATTCTGTTACTTTTTCTTCTTCCAGACTTAATATTTCAGAAGAATAATCTATTCCCTTTAAAGATTGATATTTTTTTAATTCATGTATCTGCTCATCGATTTTATATATTTTTTTTTCAAAATCTGGCTCCATTTAATCTTTACATAATAATCGTTTTTAAGAATTGTTGTGTTATCTCGTATGCTTATTTTTCTTCTGTATTTTCTTTTATAGTTTATAAAACTATTTTAAGGTTTTGTTGAGTTTTCATTAAGCTTTGATTTAAACGCTTAAGCTTCTTTCATATAGCTCATTTAGTTTTTGTTTATTACCAACTTTGTTTTTTAAATTCGAAACATTTATTAATTATCTTCTTTTTCTGGCATCTAATGATGTAAAAAATGGTGAATCAACAAGTGCTTGTAAGAGATAAATATGGGACTACTAAGAAAGTTATTAAGGTTTTGCTGGTTATTTTTGTGGTTTTGCTTGTTCTTTTGATAGCTTTTGCTACTGGATTTTTAATTAGCAAGCCAAAAGTAGAAATTCATTTGGACAATCCAATTGCCGGAGTTGTATTAAAGAATACAAATGAGTTAGGATATACAAACAAGGCAGCGGTTGTTGAAGAGGGGGTTATTGAGTTTAATGAAGAGTATATTAATTATATTTTGATTGCTTTAGGGACAGGCTATCTGCATAAATCCCCTTTTTTTGAAAATCCATTAATAGAATTTAATTTAGGAGGAGAGGTATGGAGTTCTGAAATAAAAGAAGGAAATCCAAATTCTAAAAAAGTTGCAATAGAAAATGAGGATTTAAGTGTGAGCATCAGCAAAGAAGAGGCTGTTGAAGCATTGCTTTCTGAAAATATTGAACAGTTTATGAAAGATTCAGTTGCTAATGGCAACACTAAAATAGAAATGGTTGCTGGAAAAACCGAGTTGTTTACAAAAGGTTATTTAGAAATGTATAAATATTTGACTGAAGAGAAGGTTTATGTGTGATTCATAAATTAAACTACTTTGAAGAAATTTTATTTTCCCTTTAATCTTAATGCGATCCCTGCCAGGAAAAAGAAAGCAATAAGTATTATCATCCCGGCATTAAATTCTGAAAATCCTTCTCCGGATATTTCTATCCCCCCTATCTTTATACCTATTGATGATGGGAATGCCATCGTGTAATTATATGTAATAAATATCAACAAAATAACCGAGCCAATGATAAAGAAAATAGTGCTTAATTTTACTTTATTATCCTCCACCCCTTCTTTTTTTGCCATGATATTTGTATGCGTCCGTAATATAAAAACTTATCCTTTAAATGTTAATTTCATAAAATGCATGAGGGGGTATGTTAATCCTAGGAAAAATGTTTCCGTGCAAGAATGACAACACGCTGTTACTATTCATGCAACACCATTCAAATTCGCTACTGATTGGTTAATTTTCCTTATCGAAAGCTTTATAAGCAGGGTATATAACTAAATATATAGTTTGTAATGGGTATAAGATAACATAACTTATAAAATACTTAATAACCAATACAGGCTTTAATAAATAAAAAAATGAAAGACAATTTTGATATCTTTTTTAGAAGGAAACCCGCTTTAATGTTGGTTGCTTTAAGAAAATTGTCTAAGGCAAGGTACGGAAGTGTTCTAGCGAAAGAAGTTGACTGCACATATAGTCATGCAGTTAAAATTTTGCAGACCTTAGAACAGTTAGGACTTGTTAGTTTTGAGAAAAAAGGAAGAATTAAGCTAATAAAACTAACAAAAAAAGGACAAGAAGTAGCTGAAAATATAGATTCTATAAGAAGACAATTAATGTAAATTAACGCCTTAGCTTTTCGGGGTGATTGTGTTTTAGTTAGATGTATCCAAAATAAAATGATAATTGATTTAATAACCAATAGTCAAGAGATTGTTAATTATGTTAAAAAGAGCGAAGGATGCGGAGATATTGAGGATAAACAGCCTAAGGCTTATGTAATGCTTAATGTACAGATAGGCTTTTTTGATGATCTTTATAAAAGACTAGAGAAACTTATAGAGGAAGAAAAGATAAACAAGAACAAATATGGTTATAGGGTGCTAGACCCAAGAGGAGTCGTAAGAATTGAGGAAGGAAATTTATCTTGATTTCTTGGCACATTAAAACAAACGGCCTTCAAGGTGGGGATTCAGCAATACTCTTGCTTCAGAATAAGATTTTTCTCCATTTATAATCTTTTTAAAGTATTTTTCCACTTCTTTTCCGATAATAATTTCAGAAGTTAATTTTGGGCAATATCTGCTAAACCCTCCTGAGTAAAAAGAAAGCCAGTTTTTAACAGGCTCGCCAAAAAGGTGTCGCAGTTCATCATATTTATTTTTAATCTCTCCTTCAATTTTCTCCCAGCCAGTTTTTTCTGGAAAAAAGTCAATATCATCAGAACAACATTCAATTTTTGCTTTTGCATGGCTTTTTGTTGGGATTATGATCTCTCCTGTCTGGACATCAAGCTCAAGCTGGTTTGATATTGCTCCTAACTGTAATTCAATCTTAGAGCTATAAAATACTGGTTCTTCCATGCATCCTATTCCATCTAGCATATGCCTCATTTCGCTCTCACTTGTTTCTTTTTTTATAACTAGAACCTCTCCGCCGATATTTTCATTTATCTGTTTTTCTAGTTCTCTGTAGGGGCTTGTTGTTTTGCTATCCCACATTCCGAAATAAGCAGTAACAAAATCTATTATTTTGTCTTTGCTTGAGGCATTTCCGCTCCTGATTGCTTCCTTTAGATTTCCTAATTTTTGTGAATAAGAATCATTTAATTTTCCAATTTCAGAATGAATTTTTTCAATTTCCTCTCTTTCTTTGTCAGCATCCATGGCAAAGCTATAGAAAATGTTCTTTTAAGCATTTATGTTTTGAATTAAATGTTTTGTAATCTATTCATTTATCTTGATTTTATCACACCAATTCTGGGGCAATAATCTCTTGTAGGGCATATAGAACATTTTGGTGATATGGGCAGGCAGATTGTTTTGCCAAACAAAACAAAAATTCCATTAAACTCCATCCAGTATTTTTTAGGCAGGATTTTCTCAAGTTCTTTTTCTGTTTTCTCAGCTGTTTTTGTTTTTACCCAGCCAAGTCGGTTAGGAATCCTGTGGCAATGAGTATCAACAGGGATAAATTGCTGGTTAAATGCAAAATTCAAGACAATATTGGATGTTTTAGGGCCTATTCCTTTAATTGACATTAAGTCTTCTTTATTATTTGGAACTTTTGAATTAAATCTTTTAATCAGTTCTTTAGAAACATGCTTTAATGTCCGAGCTTTTTTATGATAATGGCCTGAAGAAAATATTATCTTTTCAAGTTTTTTTGTATTCATTTTTGCTATTTGTTGCGGGGTATCTGCTACTAAAAAAAGCTGTTTTGAAATTCTGTTTGTTGTTTCATCTTTTGCCCTTAAGGATAACAAGCAGGAAATTAGGATTTTGAAAGCATTTTTAGGTGATTTTTTTTCTTTTCTCATCCTGTTTAAGGTAGTTCTTTCTGTATAATGAAAATGTTTTTCAAGAATTTGCATAGCGGGTTCTATATTAGAAATGAATTTTTCTTTCATAAAGATAATAATATGCAAATACTTATAAACTTCTGCTTTAGCAGTAATTTATGAAGAACCAGAAACAAGAAGCTGTTTCTAAAACAATCTGTAAATGCCCTTTTTATGGAATTTATTATCTTAATGGTAGTCTTTATGAAGGAGATGAGAATAAATGCTTGATTAATCCTTATACTAATAATTATTGTTCAATGAAGGAAAGTAAAAAAATTCCTGATTTAATTAGCTGTTCTTCTTTTAATAAAAGAAATGATAAGGATGGTTTAATAAAAAATCTTTCTGGATTTGAGCTTTATTTAGAAAAATTAAGGATTATAGGATTGCCTGAACAAAAAAAGGTTACATTTCAAAATTGGTTTGATTATATAATGAAATCTGCTGGTTGATGTTTTTATTATTCAGATTTTTCGTTTTAGAAAAATGGCCCCAAGGGGATTTGAACCCCTGACACCTGCCTTAAGAGGGCAGTGCTCTAACCGGGCTGAGCTATGGAGCCTTAATTTTAGTAAGGATAATTGATTTAAAAATATGTTGATGACATAATAAATAAAACCAAATTAATAATATAAAAAACTAGTCAAGTTAAAATACAGAAGATTAAGCTGTTTAAGCAGGGGATTCTTATTTTGATTTTTCTTCTTGTTCTATCTCTAAAACCATGCCTGGGATTTCATCCATGACCTTTCTTAAAACTTCTTTTTCAGTTAGTTTTGGGTCTTCTCTTGAAATCTTAAAGGCTTTTGCCGCAGCAGCCACCATGCATCTTTTTACTTTTTCGTCTCTTATATCATCCATTTCAGAGATGTAATCTGAAACATCTTGGAATACTTCTTCATCTATTGCAAGAGGATTTTGCTTTCGAAACTTAATCACTCTTGTTGCAGCTGAAATCATTTTTATTTTTTCTTCCATCTTTTTTGCATATATGAAAGCTTATTGAGCATATTTAAATATTATTGTAAATTATTATAAGAATTAATTGTGTTTTTTATTTATAATCTATTAAACGATTTTAATCTTGAGCAATCATTTTCGCTTTGTGTTAATTGCCATAGCTTATTTAGTTTTATTTATTACTGATTAAGGAATTAAGAATTATTTATACACCCTCCAGGTATGCTTGCACTTGGTGCATCTGAAGAATTTGGTTTCTGCTTCGTCGCTTGAGCGTGTTTGCAAAGTCCAAAAACTAGCTTTATTATTCTTGCATTTTGGGCATTCTGCATCTACTTCTGGCAAAAAATTACTATCTTCTTCATTTATTACTGCTACCTGAGATTTTAATTTAATATTTTCAGAGGATTCCAGATTAATCTTGTCTTTTGATTTATATTCGCATCTTGGGCATTTAGAACTATCCCCATCCTTAATCATAACACAGCCACAATTTGGACAAAATTCCATTAGAAATTTTGTTAATTTAGATTTATAAACTCTCCTTTTTTGAAATCTGTTAAATGGTTTAGTATGGTTGTTAGAAGACTAAGGTTTATGTGAGATTGTTTATTATTAACGAAGAATTATCTATACTCTCTCCAAATTTCATTTACAATATGTGTAAAAATAGAATAGTCTAATTAAGATTTTCTAGCTTATTAATTTCAGTATCTCTATACTCTGATATTTTATTTATAATCATATCCAAGGTAGGTTTTGATTCTTCTTCTACAAAAAGTAAATATTCTGCAGAACTAATTAAACTATTAATAAGTTCGGGTTGTCTAATGCCTCCACCATTCTGTTTTATGGATTCTAAAGATTCTTTAATATATTTAATTTTTTGTAAATATGCTTCTAAATAGATTCTTATCTCAGGAGTTCCAAAATTAATCTTCTCTCTTGCTTGATAAGTAATCGTTGTTTCTAATTTGTCTATTCTATATTTTTCTGTATCTTTTATTTCGTTTAGAGTAAGAATTTTATCTTTTAAAAATTGTTCATTAAATCTTAATTCTATTATTAAATTGTTTGCAAGAGCAATATTTTCTTCAATATCTTTTTTTGGTGAATCTCCATTTATTGCAATGATAGTTACAATGATTGCAATAAGTGTAATAATGATACTAACAATCGTAATTTTGGCTTCAAGTTTCATAATTTCCCTTAGAAAACAACTTATTTAATTTTTTCCTTTTTTATTTTTTACACATATTGTTACCTATACTCTCTCCAGGTATGCTTGCACTTAGTGCATCTGAAGAATTTGGTCTCGGCTTCATCTCCTGCTCGTGTCTGAGAAGTCCAGAAGTAAGCTTCTCCATTATTACACTTAGGACAGTTTGCATTTGTAACAGGGAAAACGTCTGTATCCTTTTCTTTTATTACCCCTATTTTGGGTTTTACTTGAATTTGTTCAGAAGTCTCAATTTTTACTTTTCCTTTTGCTTTATATCCGCATCTAGCACAGCCAAAATTTTTTGTCTTTTCTACTAATACGCACCCACATTTTGGACAAAATTGCATTATGAGTTTTGTATACTACTATTTATAAATGTTTCCTCCTTTTTTATTTATAATCTATTAAACGATTTTAATCTTGAGCAATCATCCATAGCTTGATGTTAATTGCTGCTCACTATCTCGTTTTTTGTATTATTGGTTTAGTTTTATTTATTGGTGATTTTTAAATTTTTATCTAAATGCATTAATGAATTCAGTGAACCATATTTTGGGCCAGCCGAGAAGGGGGATTTTGATTATGGCCTTGCCAATAATCTGTTCTTGGGATATATGGGTTTCATCTGTTTTATAAATATTATTATCTTTTGTTAATTGTTTTCCATTATGATCTCCTTTTGTCTGATAAGTTCCATCCTCGTTTATTTTTACTATCCTGTGAATAATTGGTCTTGGCGCAGTTGAATCTGCATTTGGCCTGAAAATTATTATATCTCCTATTTTTGGAATGAATCTGCCCCAAACAATAATTACATCTCCTTTATTGAACCCATTTGTTAAAGAAAATTCTGAGAATTGCTCTTTTGATATATTTTTATCTTTGTACCAGCCCCCGCATACCCCCCAGTATTTATCAAGATCAATATAACCAATTTCTTTTTTTTCATCACTGGAATAAATATTATCACATAATGTTAACCTGTTATAATCATCATAAACAATCCGGTGGTCCATACTTGAACTTTCAACTCCTGCCAAAGGTAGTTCATTTCCAAAGATTAATGAAAGGGCTGGAAAAAAGATAAATTTAACTGCGACAAATATAATCACAAGAGCGACAATCCAGCTCCAGATTGAATCTGAATGCCAAACCCAGTGCCAGCCTTTTTTTATATCCTGAAAGTTCATTTTATTATTTATAATTTATAACTTATAAATGCTGTGATTATAATGTGGAAGTAATACCCAATAGAAACACAGTTATCTGGGAAGTTAGGAACTATTAATCCTTATTTAAAATATATACTACAGAATCGAAAACTTTAAATAGTATATCTTTCCTGTATACACTGAAAGTATACACAATCTCCTTTCCAGCCATACTTTTGTATGGCTGTTCATACGTAACACCTCTTTATCCCCAGAAGAGCAAAGACAGGTATTTGCCTGAAACTGGCTCCTCTAGGGTTTAAATATCAATAATAAATAAAACGAAACGAACCTATAACATAAAATAGTTTAACATTACCAAAACAGAACATAAAAACAAAATAAAACAAAAATGACAGACATCTTTAACAACACAATTTTATGTGGGAAATGCAATATTAAAATGAAGCCCGTTGAGATACATAAAAATGGTTTTGTTTTAAGGGCAGTTATGTGCCCAAAATGCGAGTCAAAGATTATTCATCCTAAAGATGAGCAGGAATATAATAATTTTACTGATTTAAAAAAGAAAGAGTTTAATGTCAAGATGAGATTTGTTGGAAATTCATATGCAGTTTCTATTCCAAAAGAAATTGTTGATTTTATGCAGGAACAGGAAAAAATAATGAATGAAATGGTAAGATTATCATTAGAAGAATTCGGGAGAATCAGCTTAAGTTTTGGAAATCAAAATCATAATCATGAAAATGATAGGATAAGAGCAATAAAGGAATTAAAGGAAAAAAATAAGGAGGTTAATTAAATTTATATCTATAATAAATAAAAACGAAATACTCAAGAGCAATTTAACATCAAGCTATGAATGATTGCCCAAGATTAAAATCGTTTAATAGATTATTGATAAACAAAAGACAAAATGGCAATAACAGAAGAAAAAAGCCCTAAATTAAGAGTAAGCGAGGCATTGCAGGATGATGCATATAAAGGGATTGCTAGAATTGATTTTGAGATTATGAGGGAACTTGGGATTAAAAGGGGGGATGTTATTATGATTAAAGGAGGAAAAGAAACTGTTGCTATTGCTGATAAGGCTTATCCTGCAGATGTTGGAGAAGGAATTATCAGGATTGATGGAATTATAAGGAAGAATGCAAGAACAGGTGTTGGAGAAAATGTTATTGTGAAAAAAGCAGAAATAAAAGAAGCTAAGAAGGTTGTTATTGCTCCTGCCCAGAGAGGGATAATGATTCAGGGAAATTTAAAGCCAGGATTATTGGGAAGAGCTGTTGTTAAAGGAGATGTTGTTGTTCTAGGAGGAGTCAGGAGAAGAAGAGACCTTATGAGTGAGGATTTAGAAAATTTATTTGGCGGTTTTGAAGATATTTTTGGAGATGCTTTTGGCGGGATGGGATTAGGAGGATTACAGCAGATTAGATTTTTAATAACAAATACAACCCCAAATACTCCATGTATAATAACTGAAAATACAGAAGTTGTATTCAGCAACAAGCCAGTTGAGGTTTCTGAAGAAACTAATTTACCTGAAGTTACTTACGAAGATATAGGGGGGTTAAGTGAAGAAGTTAAAAAAGTAAGAGAGATGGTAGAGCTTCCTCTTAAACATCCAGAGATATTTGACAGACTTGGAATTGAACCCCCAAAAGGAGTTCTATTGCATGGTCCTCCTGGAACAGGAAAAACATTGTTAGCAAAAGCTGTTGCAAATGAAAGCGAGGCTAATTTTATTTTATTAAATGGACCCGAAGTAATGAGCAAGTTTTATGGAGAATCAGAAAAAAAAGTAAGAGACATTTTTGATGAAGCTGAAAAAAATGCACCTTCAATAATTTTCATAGATGAAATAGATGCAATTGCCCCTAAAAGAGAAGATGCTGGGGGAGAAGTTGAAAGAAGAGTTGTTTCTCAATTACTAACTATGATGGATGGTTTGCAGTCAAGAGGAAAGGTAGTTGTTATTGGTGCAACTAACAGGCCAAATTCTATTGATGAAGCATTAAGAAGGCCAGGAAGATTTGACAGGGAAGTGGAACTCAGAGCTCCTGATAAAAAAGGCAGATTGCAGATTTTAAAAATTCATACAAGAAACATGCCTTTAACAAAAGATGTTGATTTAAATGCTTTGGCAGAAATAACTCATGGTTTTGTTGGTGCTGATATTTCTTCATTGGCAAAAGAAGCTGCAATGGTTGTGCTTAGGAGAGTCTTGCCTAAAATTGAATTAAAAGAAGGAGAATCAATCCCAGAAGAAGTTTTAAAAGAATTAAAAGTTTATAAAAAAGATTTTGATGATGCCCTGAAAGTTGTCAGGCCTAGTGCAATGAGGGAAGTTTTAGTAGAAACCCCAAATATTAATTGGGAAGACGTTGGAGGATTAGATAATGTTAAACAAGAATTAAAAGAAGTTGTTGAATGGCCATTAAAATATCCTGATTCATTTACACGCCTTGGAATACGTCCTCCGAGAGGAATTTTATTATATGGCCCTCCTGGAACAGGAAAAACATTGTTAGCAAAAGCTGTTGCAAAAGAGAGCGAAGCTAATTTTATTCAGGTTAAAGGCCCAAGCCTGCTTTCAATGTGGGTTGGGAAATCAGAAGAAGGAGTTAGGAAGATATTTGAAAGAGCTAGACAAGTAAGCCCGTGCATTATATTTTTTGATGAGATTGATGCTTTAGCAGGAAAAAGAGGAATTGAGCAAGGAACAAAAGTTACTGAAAGAGTTTTAAATCAAATATTAGCTGAAATGGATGGAATTGAAGACTTGTCAAATGTAATTGTTATCGGAGCAACTAACAGGCCAGATATGCTGGATGCGGCTTTATTAAGACCAGGAAGATTTGACAGAATTTTATTAACTCCTGCTCCTTCAAAAGAAGGAAGAGAAGAAATATTTAAGATTCATACTAAGAAGATGCCTCTTGCGTTAAGTAAACATGAAGTTGAAGATTTAGATAGAAGATTTAAGAATGCAAAAATAGAAAATATTACTTCAAAAATGGCTGCTGATGAACCGATTAAGCAATCTGATTTAATCAATAAGAAAAAGAAGGAAATTGATTTTAAAGAATTATCAGATAGAGACAAATTAATGTATTATATCTCCGAAAAAACAGAGGGCTTTGTTGGTGCTGACATGGAAGCGTTGATAAGAGAAGCTGCAATGCTTGCTTTAAGAGAGGATATTGGCGCTAAAGAAGTTAAAATGAGCAATTTTGAAGATGCTCTGAAAAAAGTAAGAGCAAGTGTCACAAAAGGGGACATTGAAAAATACAAAAGAATAGAAGAAGATTATTTGAGAAGTGCAAAGGCTGCTTTGGAAACTCCTGTGAGCTATTTGGGATAAAATTATCTATCATATTAAAGATTATTATATATTTTCATAATACTTATAAACTATTTTAATAAATAATTCTCATGGAAGCAACTATTAAAGACACAAAACAAGTATTACTCGTAGGAGAAATTCTTGAAAATGCTTATAAAAAATTAGGAGAGAGAAATTCAAACAGAGAGATAATTTTGCCAGAAGAAGTTAGGTCTGAAATTGCAGATGATTCTGATTATCATAAAATCAGAACAGGATATATGGGTTATAAAACAGTTACTTTTTTTAATTTTAATAATAAAAGCTGGTTAATTGGTAATGGAAAATCTTGCGGAGCTTATCCTGCAAGACCTTATGACAGCGATATCTTAGCTTTGGAATTAGACATTGCGGTATTCCCTGAAAGAGTACGCAGCGAATTCCAGGAGAATGTAGGCAGTTATTTTAAGAATTCATTGATGTATTGTATGACAGATGGCATGTTAGCAATTTCTAAACATGGGAAATTTAATAAGAGTATGATGAATTTGTTAAGGCCAAGAATAGAAGAGTTTATTGCTGAAGAACCAAAGTACAATGAAGAGATTATCTCTCCGGATACTCATATGCCTGTAAACATAAGCCCTATGAAATATAAGCCAGAATTTGCTGATTTTTTAGCAGAGTCAATTGAAGCAGTTTTAAAACAGAGTTAATTAATTTCTTATTTTAAAATTGTTACTTCTCTTTAGAAATAATTTATAAACCCTAAAATTAATGGTTTAGCATGAGCATTCAAACTTTTTTAACTTATTTTATTAATGTTGATGAATACCTTGTTTTTCTTATTAGTTTATATGGGGTTTGGATTTATCCTATTTTGTTTATTGTTATCTTTTGCGAAACAGGACTTGTTGTGTTTCCTTTTTTGCCAGGAGATTCATTGATTTTTGTTGCAGGAACTATAGCAGCGCAACAACTTCTTAATGTGTGGCTTTTGTACATTCTTTTAGTAGCCGGGGCTATACTGGGAGATTCTTTAAATTATTGGATAGGCAGAAAACTAGGCCCAAAAGTTTTCTCAAGTGAGACTTCTAAATTTTTCAACAAAAATAATCTTATCAAAGCTAATAATTTTTATGAAAAACATGGTGGGAAAACAATAATTTATGCAAGATTTATTCCCGTACTAAGAACCTTTGCCCCATTTGTAGCTGGAATAGGAAAGATGACTTATATTAGATTTTTTGCATATAATATAGTGGGGGGAATTTTATGGGTTTCACTTGCCCTATTTGGAGGTTATTATTTCGGGCAGATACCTATCATTAAAAATAATTTAACCCTAGTTGTAATTGTAATAATAATAACTTCCCTAATTCCTGCTATTGTAGAATACATTAAACATAGAATAAGGAAGATTGAAGTTATTTGATTTCTTGTTTTATTTTAATTCATCAGTACTAACTATCCCTTTATCTACCATTTCTTTAACAGCATCGTAAATAGAAGGCATTTTTTCTGCTCTATCTCCATTTAAATATCTAATTGCTTTGCCGGCACTTGCATCATCATCCCAGATAAACTGCATAGCAGCTATTCTTCCAGGATATTCTTTTTTAGGGTCTTTTTCATAAGTTTTTTTTACAAGCCTTTGCCCTATTCCTCCCCTGAATACATCAGTGAGTTGTTCTGTTGATATTCCGGTATTTACAAGATAGTGTAATCCTGACAAAATATCTGGTGCGTCTAGAGAACCTATGACTGTTTTCCCCCTGCGTGCTGAATCTATTGCTGTCTCTGCAATTTCATACCTGCTTATGTCATCTAAATAGACTACATTTGGGTTGAATTGCTCTACTATTTTGGATATATTTTCAGGATCTGTGTATTTTAGATTTGTGTCAACATGGTGGATTCCATCAGGTGTTCTCTCTCCACCAAATGCAACGATGAATTTGTCTGGGCGATTTACAATATCCAGGAGATTATGTGCGGTTGTGGTTTTTCCCTCACCAGGAAGCCCTGCAATAACTACTAACCCTCCTCCTTCTTTAAACAAGTCTTTTTTTATCTTCTCTTTTTTATCTTCTTCAAAAATAGAATTTTGATATTCTTTGTAGAATATCTTTACCCTATACTGATCTCCAAAAGGGGATTCTATTTTTGAAATTGTTAAAATATTTTTTGTAGTCTGTTTATTTCCTATCTCTCCCTTTACTGTTAATTCCTTCTGGGCTGTTTCTCCATATTTTAATAGCTTTGTTGCTTGAACATTTGTCTTTTTTCTAAGCCATTTTCCTGTTATAATTTTCTCTTCTTTAAGTTTTCCGAAAATGTTCTCAAGTTCTCCACCTAAAGCTTCGCCTATATGCCTTGGCGGAGGCACCATTTCATAGATAGTTCCCTGTATCTTATATCTCATTTTCATTTCATACTGAAAATTTTCAAAATAAATGTCACTTGCTCTGTCTCTTATAGCCTGCAAAAGAACTGAATTAAGTAATTTTTTAATTGGGTCGCCTTCTGCTAATACTTTTAATTCATCAAGGTCTACAGAATCATTTCTAAACATGCTCTCTATCTCTCTTCCGGCTTCTGCTAATTCAGCAGCGGTTTCTTCAATATCTTCTATTATTTTTTTATCTTCCTCGTCACTGTCTTCGACTACTTCGAAGTAAGGAAAATTATATACTTCTTGATTATTTCCTTTTTCTCTTGGTTTACTATCTTCATCCATTTTCAAAATATCACAGAACTCTTTTTTTTAATACAGAATATATTAAGAGCTTCATATTTATAAATTTATTGGGTTGTCACAATTACTTTTCCTTTTTCAATTATAATTGTGTGCTCTGCCTGGCTGACAGGCTTATGGGAGGTTTCAATTAACTGAGGATAATTTTTTATTATCCCCTGCTGTTCTAATTCTCTTAATGCAATTCTTGCTCCTGGGAACTTTTCCTGCACTTCCCTTAGTGAAAAAGGCAGGGTTTGATATTTCTCAAAAACATATTCTAATATCTTTCGTGCATTCGGGCTTCTTGGTGTTTTTGGATTTTCAATCCTGTATATATTACTTGAGCCTCCTTCGTAGATTCTTCCTTCTCCTGTTGTTGCAAAAGGCTCAATTGCATAAGCACCTTCTTTTAATTTATTTTTATTACCATTTGCATAATTTGGGATTGTGATTCCTGCGTGAAGGTTGTATTGACTTAAGCTGTGGCCTGAAAGGTTGATTATAGGAGAAAATTTTTTGTTTTCAATTGTTTCCTTTATTGTTTTCCCAATTTCATTTAGTGTTGTTTCTGGATTTTGTTTTAATTTCTTCAGAGCATTTTCCAGTGCTTCTTCACTTGCTTTAATTAAGTCTTTATATTTATTGTCCGGAGTTAAATCCAGAGAAAAAGCAGTATCTGCAATATATCCGTTGAAATGAACCCCTATATCTACTTTTAATAATCCTTCTGCTTTTGATTCATCTTCTTTTATCGGGTGATAGTGAGCAGCAATATCATTTACAGCAAGATTAACAGGAAAAGCAGGAATAGCATTTAAGTCCTCTATTTTTTTATGTATTTTTTCAGCAATTTCCAATAGAGGCATGCCTGGTTTTATTATTTCCTTAGCATAAGCTACAGCTTTCTTTGCAATTTCCCCTGCTTTAATGTAATTTGCCAGTTCTTGTTTATCCATATTTTATTGGGTTCTTTCAGGTATATAAATGTTTAAAAAATAACTTATTTTAAGCTTTTTATGGTTGAAGACGTATGTAAACCTTATTATAAAGGGGTATGGAAAACTACAAAGAGGGTTTGTGGTGAACTGGTGAGTGCTATTTTTATCTGTCCTGTTAGTTATCTGTTAAGGACTCCTTTAAATTATGTTGTTAAACATTCTGATGAATATAAAGAAAAAGTCGGGAAAATTGAAAATTTAGAAAATGAAAAAAGCGGCCTGATAGAAAAAATCCATGAAGAGACCAGATTAAGAGAGGAAGCCTGCTTTGACTCAACAAAAAAACAGGGAGAAATAGATAAACTTAAGAGAGAGCTGTCATATGAGCAGGAGAGAGCAAGCAATCTGGAGATAGATCTAATAAAGACGATTCCGGATGCCAGAAAATTGTTATTAGAGGCACAGCAAATTTGCAGGGAGATTAAAACTCCAGCAGAAGTTATAGAGACAAGGGCAGAGTTGAACAAGAGCAGACATGATGATTATGCCAAATGGAGAGAATCTGAACTTGCGCCATACAAAAAAAGAACAGAACTGGCTGAAAAAGAAGCAGTTGCTCTGAGAAGTTTTTCAAATAAAGCTAAGAATATCCCTCTTTTTGAAAAACTGAACAATGACAGAGTGCCTTTTGCTTATTATAATTTTGGAAGCAAGAATCTGTATTATACAAAAGCTACTCTTAAATTTTTTGATTTTGACCAGGATTACTATGAGAATTTCAGCTTAAGCAAACTGCTGAGGTGCATAAGAAAAGAGGATTTAGAAGATACTGAAGAAAGAAGAGGGATTTTGTATTCATTAAGAAAAGGAGTTAGATTGAATCATTATAAAGCAAAAACTTCTGGAAAAAATCCTAAAGAGTTGATATTGACAACCTATCCATTTGTTTACGATAACAGGCCTGTTGGGATTGCAATGTTTTTGCATGACACTAAGCTCAGTTTAAGCGCAATCAAATTTAGGATTTACTGCAAAAGTTTCGAGAAAAATTTTGAAGAGTTAAGCAAAGAATTTAAGGAGATAAAGATGAATCTTAGAAAAGATACCAGGACTTAATCCTTTAATCTCCTATTTTACTCTTCGCTCCCTTGGAACGAAGTTAGCGATTCTTTCGCCTGTAGATTTTCCACATCCAAGGAATTCGTTATTGTTTTTTAGTATTAGAAATCCTCTTTTTGTCTGGATATCCAGGTCATTCCCTCTTAACCAATCTTCTGCCTGATTATCATCAATTTCTATAATATTTTTTGTAATCTGCTGCTTAAGAATCTGAATTCCATCCAAAGTTAATCTTATCCCATCTTTTTCTTCTTTTGCAAAGTATAATCCTATGTTTTCAATGTTTAATTTGGAGGCAAGAGTATTGAGCTCTTCATTTGACAGGCTTCCTGAATAAATTCTTATTTTATCTTCCCCAAATTTAATAAGAAGGTATGGAAGTTTGGATATTCCATACTGCTCATTGAGTTTTTCGATTATTTTCTTTTTTTCAGATGAATAAATGATTTTCATATTTTTGTTTGTTTTTAGTAATTTATTAAACGATTTTAATATGGATTCTGTTCATTAAGCTTATTATGATTGCTCCTTATTTTCTTAGTTTTATTTATTATTGGTTTCATTTTAATTTTTCAAACTCCTTTTCCATGAACTCGTTAAATGTCATCTGGTAATATTTTCCATATTCTTTTGATACTCTTGTTCTTGGCCTGTACATGTCAAGAAAATCTACAACATCCGCCTTAAAATCATTATGTTTAATCCCCTGCATTGCTTTTAAAAATACTTCTGGGTGAATAACTGCAGAACCCATATTAATATAATGAAAAGGTTTCTGGAATCTTTCTTTAAGAAGTTTAAAATCCTTATTAGACCTGTTTGCTATCAGCCCCCAATCATCAGAAAGCAATTGCCAGTAATCGCAGGGCAGGGCTGTGAACAAAAGAACAGGGATATTTTTGTCTTCACAAAGCCTGGCAAGGGAACCTTCCGGAGCTGGTTTTTCTCCCCTTAACCAATCCCATAAATATAATCCTGAGTATTCTATTTTTTTAAGTGATTTATTTAATTCTGTTATTGGTACAGAGGTATATCCTTCTAAAGCCAGCTGAAAATCATGGAATAATGCTCCCCCATTATAGATAATCATTTCTATATCATCAATGTTTTCTTTTAAGTGTTCATGTGCTCCTGTTTTTACAACTGCCCCGCCTATACCAATTATTTTTTTCATTTTTGCATTTTCCATGTTAATTAAACCATTTAGAATATTCAAATCTTTCTCTCCCTTCATGAATAGTGATTATTGGAAGGCCTGCGTTTATGCATTGTATGTTCATCAGGATTCTTCCAACCCTCCCATTGCCGTCTGTAAAAGGATGAAGTTTTTCAAAAACTATATGTTGTTTTTTAATATCATCATAACCTGCCACTTTTTTATAAGAGGTAATCCAGTTGTCAAGCTTTTTTATTAATTCTGTTTCAGAGTGTTTGGGTATCCTGTCATATTCTATATAAATTGCACCATAAAGCTGGTCATTACCGGCCGGGAAAATTGTTTTCAGGGCCCCGATATTAGCAGCGCAATCCCTTAATTTTCCTGCAATTTTTGGGTTAATCCTTTGCATCAGTATCTTATGAATGTTCAGGATGTAATCAACTGTGATAGCATCTTTATGCTTAACAGCATAAATCCATGACTTTTTAGAGTCTTCCAGAGCTTCTTCTGAATACTCCTCTTCAATATAATTTGAATTTCTTAGGAATTCTACAATTTCCCAGGCTATTTTTTCTTCAAGCTTTTTTCCTTGTTTTTGCTTTATCATTTTAATTTTTTTATCTTGCAGACAAAAAATCCCTCCATGTCATTGTCATGATGATAAATCCTGCATGCTTTTTGGATTTCTTCGCTGAATTTTTTATTTTTCCATTTTGTTATTCCTGGCCTGCTTTTTATTGGCAGTTTAATTGTTTCGATTTTTATCTTATCTTTATAAGTGTTCAATAGGTGCTGTATAACTTCTTCATTTTCTTCAGGAGCATAAGAGCAGGTACTATAAACCATCTCTCCATTTTCTTCTAAAAGCTGAAATGCAGCTTCTGCTATTCTTTTTTGTTTGCCTGATAATTTGTTTAAAAGTCCTTCACTCCAGTTAAGATAAGTGCTTGGGCTTAGTCTTATGTTTCCTTCTCCTGAACATGGAGCATCAACTAAAATTTTATTAAACTTCATGTTTAGCTCTTTTAATTTTTTAGACAATTGCAGGAAGTCATGCCTTGTTATTATTGTGTTGGTTATTCCCTGCCTTTCTAGATTTGCAGAAAGAATTGAAATCCTCCCTATTGACAGGTCATTTGCAATGATTATACCTTTATTTTCCATTAAAGCAGCTGCCTGGGTTGTCTTGCTTCCCGGAGCTGCGCAACAATCCAGAAAAATATCATTTTTGTCAAGGTTTAATGCGATTACCGGCATCATAGAAGTAATTTCCTGGATATAATAATAACCTAAAAGATGCTCTTTTGTTTTTCCCGATTCTCCTGGCTGTAAACTACTTTCTATAATCATAATTTCTTTTTGACCTGGAAGAGGTTGAGAGATTTTCCAGCCTTTTTCTTCAAGCCTTTTTATCAATTCTTCTGGCGAAATTTTTATTGTATTGCATCTAAAAGCCTTTTTTGGCTGTGTCTTAGCTGATTCAAAAAAAACTTTTATGTCTTCTTTATTATCATTCAGCAACTTGCTTATTCTTTCTACAAATGCAGGTTTTGGTTCATAATTTGTTTTCATTTTATATTGAAAACAAATATCTTCTTAAATTAATCGATTTGAATTTTGATAATTTTTAGTAATTCTTAAAGACGATTTAAGGCAGGATTTAGCAGAACAAGCTTGGTGTGAGATTTTTTTATTATATGGGCCTTTTGTAATTTAATATTAAATAAAGTTAAAGATTATAATCTTTCTCATAAATCCTTTTAAATCTAGGATAAATCTTAAAAATATGACGAATGCAGATACTACTAAAAACTCAAATGATGTTTTGTATAGCCTGAGTGCCACACTACTTAGGATTGAAGAACCATATGTTATAGCTTCAATAAATGAAAGAGGAAAGGAGGAAGAAATATATATTAAGGATATACCTTCTTTTGAAAAATCAAATGTTTTAGATGTTGGGAGCCCGTTTTTTTATCAGATTTGCAGAAATAAAAGAAATAATATTTATTGCAGGGTTGTTCTAGATTCTTTAAAAGAAGACGAGCAGCCAAAAATAGACAAGGATCTCGCTTTAATTTTAGATGAATTAGAATTAAGAGATAGAAAGCTTCTAGAAAAAATTATTAAGCATAATCCTGGTGGTTAATGGGTATTATATGTTAAACAATGGTAAAAATCGGCATAATTGGGGGAAGCGGGTTGGATGACCCTAAATTATTGCAGGATTATTCTGAAAAAGAAATAGACACTAAATACGGAAAACCAAGTTCCAAGATAACCCATGGAAAACTTTCCGGAGCAGAGGTATATATTATTGCAAGACATGGGAAAACCCATAATATCCCCCCTGCTGCTGTAAATTACAGGGCTAATATTGCTGCATTGAAGTTATTAGGATGCGATTATATTATTACAACAAGTGCAGTAGGCTCATTAAAAGAAGACATTGAACCAGGAGATCTGGTTTTTCCTGATCAGTTTATTGATTTTACCAAGAAAAGGATAAATAGTTTTTATGAAGAAATTGGAGAAGTAAATCATACCGGGATGGCAGAACCTTTTTCTGAGTTTTTGAGAGAAAGATTAATAGAAGCAACAGAAGAATTTGGTTTTAATTACCATAAAAAAGCAACAATTGTTGTGGTTGAGGGTCCGAGATTTTCTACAGAAGCAGAAAGCCATATGTTTAGGCAGTTTGGAGCAGATATTATTGGAATGACCAGTGTTCCTGAATGCACTTTGGCTAAAGAGGCAGGAATTCCTTATCAGACAATTGCTATGACTACCGATTATGATTGCTGGAGAGAAAACACTAAGTCTGTTACATTTGAAATGGTTTTAACCAGAATGAAAGAAAATGCAGAAAAAGTAAAAAAGGTTTTGATGAGGGCAATTGAAAAAATAGCTGATTCAGACATAGATTTTATTAAAAGCAAGATAAGGACAGTCCCTGATTTTCCTAAGCCTGGAATAATGTTTAGGGATATTACAACTTTAGTAAGAGATCCAGAAGGATTTAGTAGAACAATGAAAGTTTTTGAAAATAGGTATAAAAATAAGGAAATTGATTTAATTGCGGGTATTGAATCAAGAGGATTTGTATTTGCTTCTGCTCTGGCAGCAAAATTAAATAAAGGAGTTGTTCTTTTAAGAAAACCTGGAAAGCTGCCATATAAAACAGTAGCACAGGAATATGACACAGAATACAGCAGAGACAGGATTGAAGTGCATGAAGATGCGATTGCAAAAGGGATGAATGTTTTGTTAATTGATGATTTGATTGCCACTGGTGGAAGTGCCTGGGCTGCCTGCAACTTAATTGAGAAGCTTGGGGGGAAGATTGTTGAATGCAGTTTTGTTGTTGAATTACCTGAATTAAAAGGCAGAGATAAACTGAAAAAATGGAATGTTTATTCTATTGTAAATTTTGAGGGAGGTTAAAATAATAAAATGACAGGTAAAATAGAAGATATTTTGGGAAAAGAACCGAAAAGCATAGTTAATTATAAGGATTCACAAGAGATGATAAATTTTATGGAAGAATTTACCGGGCTTTTACCAGAGTCAAAGATTCCAGATGCCTATAGAAGAATGGCAAAACATTATGAGAATATTGCTGGTGATGGCACAAGAGCTGATTTTCTTAAATTAGCAGGCTATTTTCATAAAAAGGCAGAAGAGTATCAGGGAAAAGTTGATAGCGAGTAAGAATTAGATTATATCGATTATTTTTCCTATTTTAATCTTGCTTTTTAATGAATATAACTGCGGAGGCCTGTAAGAAACCTCTTTTTCTTTTTCCTCTGTTGGTTCGAGTAATTCTAAAGAAAGTATTTTTTTTCTGAAATTTCTTTTGTCAAAATTTTTTTCAAATATTATTTCATATATTTTCTGCAGTTGCGTTAGTGTAAACCTTTTTGGGAGAAAAGAGAAAGCGATTGTTGTGTATTCAAATTTCCATTTCAATCTTTTTATTGCGTATTTTAAAATTTCACTATGATCAAATGCAAGAGGAGGGAGATTTGATATTTCAAACCATTCTGCTTCTATAACATCTGTTGATGCATTTAATTTCTCTTTAGCTTTTTCAGAGTTTATTAAAGCAAAGTAAGTTACAGTAATTACTCTTCCTCTTGGGTCTCTGCTGACATCCCCAAAAGTATAAAGTTGTTCTAAATACACTTCTTTAACTCCTGTTTCTTCTTCTAGCTCTCTTTTTGCTGCTTGTTCTAAATTTTCATGTATTTTTACAAATCCACCTGGAAAAGCCCATTTGTTTTTGAATGGTTCAACTCCTCTTTTTACAAGCAAAACTTTTAGATTATTGTCTTTGATTGTAAAAATAACTATGTCAACTGTTACAGAAGGTCTTGGATAATCTGATAATTTCATTTGTATAGCCCCTTTTTTTGGATATATTCTTCAACTTTAAAGGGAACCATATCTTTTAAAGATTTTCCTTGCCTTATTCTTTCTCTTATTTCTGTTGAAGACTCATTATGTGTTTTAATATCTAATGCTGCCTTTATCCTCATATCTGGAATTTGCTTAATTGAATAGCCCTTTCTACTGAAAATAATAAATTCTGTTTCTTTTAATAGTTCATTTAACCCGTACCAGCTGTTATTTTCCATTTCATACAAAACGTCTGCTCCTATTACCCAATAAAACTCATGAGGATGTTTTTTCTTTAATTTTTTGATTGTTCTTATTGTATAGTTTGTTTCATTAGATTCAATTTCGGTTCTGTTTATTTTGACTTTTGGGTTATCAAATGCAAGCTGTATCATATTTATCCTGTCTTTAGCAGGAGCAAGATTCTTATTGTACGGATGATTTTTAGAAGGGATAATCCACACTTCCTCTGCCACATGTTCTTCTAATACTGTATTTGCCATTTTTACATGATGATTATGAATAGGATTGAAACTTCCCCCGAATAAGGCTATTTTTTTATCTGTCATTTTCTGTTTGTATAACCCTTAATGGATATTCGCTTAATCTTATTTCAAGTATGGAATCTCTTGGAAAGTCATATTCTATTGTATCAAGTGCAAACTTTCCTTCATGCCCTTTAGATTCTATTCTAAAATATTCTCCTTCTCCACTTTTAATCGGACGAGCTGTTGTGAACTTAAATATTTTCGAGTTTCTTGGATAAGGAGTAAAATCAGAATGCCAGCCTGTTGAACCAGTTCCAGTAACTATGACTAACCCAGAATTTTCATGATATTCTATTTTTTCGTCGTACATTATATTATAGCGGGCCATTTTTGTGAATTTCATGCCTTCTCCCCCAACAGCTGTTTCGTTTAATGCTCTGCCAATAAATTTTCCATCGTGATAAACATCTTGCCTTGTCCATTCTTCAATTTTATAATTGCTATTAAGAAAATTTTTAAGAGCGTTTTCTGTATCTTTCTGGCAAAGAGCCCCAACGCTTTTTGAATCTGTTTTGAGATTTAACTGGGGGATATTTTTATTGAAGGCGGCGGTCGCAATAACCGTACCATCTCCTCCAGCCGAGATAACTGCATCATATTCGTTAACGAGTTCTTCTGATAATTCTCTTCGTGTAATTGTCCTATACTCACCTCCTGCTTTTTTGATTAATTCTTCTGTTTTCTCTACGCTTTGATTGTGATTTTCATGGCTTTCTATAATTTGCCTGCTTTTATGATTGCCATTATAATAGAATTCTAATGCTGACATTTTTCTTACTATTAGTATTTTAGGTTTCATTTTTTCATTTGGATATCCTCTTAACTTAGTGTATATTTTACACTATTTAAATCTTTGTATACTGCAGTACATACTTTTAATTTTTTATCTGCAATAATTTTTACCTTCTGAGATTGTACATTTTTCTTCCAAGGGCTTTAATTTTTTCAGAATTTTTTAGCTCATTTACCCATTTATCTGGGAATATCATGCCGTTCTTTGCCCCGGCTAATGCTCCATACATTGCTCCTGTTGTGTCGCAATCTCCCCCAAAATTTACTGTTTCAATTAAACCTTCTATTGGTTTATCCCAGTATTTTTGGAACATGAAGATTGTGAAAGGATAAGCTTCAAAAACCAGGGAAGAGCATCCAAGAATCGCATATGCTTTTATATCTGGAGCATCTTGATTTTCTTTGACCCATTTCAATTTTGAGGAAAGATTGCCTCTTTCAGGTAAAGCGTCATACTCCTGCTGCCTTTCATTTTTTGTGCAGGTATTTACTATTGAATCTAAAAATTCTTGCTTTGCTGGCTCGTTTAATAATTGAGATATAGCATGGGCTTGCACAACTCCAGATGCAATTGACCTTTCATCTAAATGAGTTGCTCTTGAAATTAATCTTGACATCTTAATTCCTTCTTCGTATTTCCCTGTTGCATGCATATATAATCCTACAGGCGCCATTTTCATGCAGGGGCCAGTTCCAGGGCCAGGAGAAATTCCCAATTTTATTTTTTCAAATGCCTCTCTTGTTGATTTCCCAAATCCCCCTCTGATCTTTCCATCTGGTTTCCTGAGAGAATCATAAACTTCCACTTGTTTTTTACAGATATCTGTTAAATCTAATATTTTTTTATCTGCAATTGACTCTGCTATTGCTAAAGTTAGTATAGTGTCATCAGTATAATCCCCTTTTGATAGGTCTCTTCCCCAATATTTTAGCCTGCCAAATTCATCTTCTTTTAGTAAATTTCCATTTTTATCTTTGACAAGAACGGGGTCAATAAGGTCTGTTATTCTTCCAACATATTTCTTAATTTGTCCCTTTTTCCATGCTTCTATAGGCATTCCAAGAGCATCTCCGATACCACAGCCGATTAAAGTTGCGATATATTTTTCTTCAATATTTGTTTTCATTTTCGTTGTTTTACAATCTCTGGCTTACTGCCTTTTTTTACTATCGTTAATCCTAAAAACTTTTTATCTTCTTCTGGGAAATCTTCTCTGAAATGACAGGCTCTGCTTTCCTCTCTTTTTAATGCACTTTCTAAAATTATACTTGCAACGTCTGCGATATTTCTAACTTCTAAAAAATCTTTTGCTAAGAAATAATCCCAATAAAACACATCGATTCCTTTTTGAAGTGCATTTAATTTTTGTATTGCAATCTCTAGTCTTTTCTTGTCTCTTGAAATTCCGCAAAGGTCAGTCATTACTCTTCTTATTGATTCCCAGTATTCTTCTATTAACTCCTGATGTTTTATCTTGGTTGCTTTTCCAACGTCCCATAATGGTATTTCTATATCTTTATTATCATGCTTCTTTGATAAAAAATGTTTTGCAGCAAGTCTCCCAAATAATATGCATTCTGGACCAGAATTGCTTGCAAGACGTGTTGCCCCATGTAGTCCAGTGTATGATGTTTCCCCGAGTACATAACAGTTTTTTATGCTGGTTTCTGAATTTGAATCAACTAACACTCCTCCGTTTGAGTAATGAACTGCATAAACAATTGGGATAGGATCTTTTTTCATATCAAATCCCTTTTTAAGGCAGAAATCATAGGAATTCTTAAAATCTTTTGTGAGCCTGCTTTCAGGGATTTTAGTGCAGTCTAACCATAAATGAGTTAAATTATTTTTTTTCATTTCCAGGTCTTCTGCCCGGCTTACAACATCACGTGTTGCCTTTGAGCCAAGAGGATGGTACTTTAAAATGCAATCTTCTTTAGAATCTTTATAAGTCTTGATTATTGCTCCTGCTCCGCGCAGAGCTTCTGTTAATAAGAATCTTCTTTCGTTTTCATGTCTTGCCTTTAGGTCATAGAAAACACTTGGGTGAAATTGTATAAATTCCATATTTGCCAGAGGCAACCCTGCTCTGTAACACATTGCAAACCCGTCTCCTGTGGCAATATCTTTGTTGCTTGTGTATGAGAAAACTTTTCCAAGTCCTCCTGTGGCAACAAATGTTGCTTTGCAAGAAACAGTCTTGACATAATTCTTTTTTATATCATAGACATAAAATCCCAGGCATATATTTTTACCTTTTCTTCTTAATTTTTTGCTGGTTATTAAATCAATAACAATGTGGTCTTCATGCAAAGTTATGTTTGGGTGAGTTCTTACTTTTTCACTGAGAATTTTCATTATAGTAATTCCTGTTGTGTCTTTTGCATGAAATACTCTATTTCTGCTGTGCCCTCCTTCTATATGCAGATCATAAACATATCCTTTTTTTGATTTATCAAAATCAACTCCCTTTTGAACTAACCATTCTATAACATCTGGAAAAAAATGCTTTGAACAATATTCTACAATTTTCTTGTCATTTAGATATTTTCCTGCCATGAGCGTGTCTTTTACATGTTTTTCAAATGAGTCTCCTTTTAACGGCTTGTTGTTAATTATTGGAACTGCAGTTAATCCCCCTGCTGCCAGATAACTATTGCAGTCTTTGAATAAGCTTTTCTTTACAAATAAGTCTACTTTTTTACCTGCATCAGCTAATTCTAGTGCTACTGTGCATCCTGCAAATCCTCCCCCAATTACTCCACATTCAGTTCTTATCATATTTCTGTCCATGCCTAGGTCAACTGATCTTGCAGAGTGGGTTATTTCGCCTATTGAGATTCTTTCAACTCCTGTTTTAGCAATACTTCTAACATTCTCAAGGTTTATGCCTCCTGATGCCTCTAGCAATGGCTTTTTATTTTTATTATTCTCATTTCTCATTAAAACTGCTTTTTTTAACTGTTGAGGGCTCATGTTATCCAAAAGGATTATATCTATCCCAGGAATTTTTAAAATATTTTTAAATTGATTTAAATTATCTACTTCTATTTCTATAAATTTTATTTTTTTCATTTTTTTTGCCTTGGTTACTATTTTATTTAATTGGTCGTATGTGTTTTTTCTAAGTTGTGCTAGATGATTGTCCTTGATAAGAACTGCATCATAAAGCCCTATTCTGTGATTGTTTCCCCCTCCACATTTAACAGCATATTTTTCCAATTGTCTCCAACCCGGAGTTGTTTTTCTTGTGTCGTATATTTTTGCGCTAGTCTCTTTTACTGCATCTACATATTTACTAGTTAATGTTGCAATTCCGCTTAGTTTTTGCATAAAATTAAGAAGAACCCTTTCAGAATTTAGAATAGAATTTAAACGTCCTTCTATTGTTGCTATCTTTTCTCCTTTATCAACTCTTTCTCCATCTTCTGCATATATCTTGACTTTTAGGCTTGGGTCATATTCTCTTAAAATTTCTGCAATGAGATTTGTTCCGCATACGATTATTTCCTCCCGGGAAACAATGTTTGCACTTATAACTTCGTTATTTTCATGGAAGAGACTTGTTGTTACATCTCCGTTTCCGAAATCTTCTTTAACTGCCATCTTGATTAAATGAGGCAATCCCTTGAATTTTGTTTTGTTTTTCATTTTTAACCTACACTTATCATCTTATTTAATGCTTTGCTGGCTTTAATCCTTATGTTTTCTGGAACATTTATCTCATACTGGTTTTTTTCAAGTGCTTCATAAACCTTTTTTAGAGTAGTTTTTTTCATGTTAGGGCATGTTCCTCCAATTGAATAATACTTGTTCTCTGGGTTTTCTTTGATTAATCTATTAATCATATCTATTTCTGTTGCTAAAATTATTTGTTTGTTTTTATTTTCCTTTGCAAATTTAACCATTTTTTCTGTTGAGCAGATTTCATCTGCGTATTTTAAGACTTCTGCAGGACATTCAGGGTGCATTATAAGCTTTGCTTTTGGGTTTTGTTCTTTTGCAAGCTTTGCTTTTTCAGGAGAAATATTCTGATGGACATGACAGTAGCCCTGCCAGGGGATTATTTTCTTGTTTGTTTTTGTCTGAACATATGCACCAAGATTTTTATCAGGAATAAACAAAATTTCATTTTCCTTCATACTGTTTACAAGTTCAACTGCATTTCCAGAAGTACAACATGCATCTGATTCTGCTTTTATATTTGCATTTGTGTTTACATATGCAACGACTGCTGCTCCTGGATGCTGTTTTTTGAATTCTTTTAACTGTTTTACTGTTATCATTTCTGCCATAGGGCATCCTGCGTCAATTGCAGGGAGCAAGACTATTTTTTTTGGATTAAGTATTTTTGCAGTTTCTGCCATGAATTTGACTCCGCAGAAAACTATTATGTCCTTGTCTGTTTCTGCAGCTTTTTTGCTTAATCCAAGAGAGTCTCCTATATAATCTGCAACTTCATATATTTCTGGTCTTTGATAGTTATGAACCAGTATGACTGCGTTTTTCTTTTTCTTTAATTCTTCAATTTTCCTGATTAGATTTTTTTCTTTATTTTCCATTTTTCTGCCTCCATATCTTATACTTTTCGATAATTTTTTTATGACTGAAAGCCATGTCAGGCAAGTTATCTAAGGGGAATTTTTTAACATCTGCTGCATCATCCCCTGGCTTTGTAACTCCGGTATATTTTGTTGTAACATAGATTAAAGAGACTATATGCCCTCTTTCATTTTTGAGGGGATTATCTTTATGAGGATTTGATGTTTCGTGAAACAGCTCTAAATCCTCTGTTTCTACATCTAAGCCTGTTTCTTCCTTAGCTTCTCTCCTGGCAGTTTGCCTCACGTTCTCTTCATCAACATTCAGAAACCCTCCCGGGAGTGCCCACAGACCTTTGTAAGGATTAAATTTTCTCTGAATCAAATATATCTCCCCATTATCTTCTATTATCAGGTCTGCAGTTACACTTGGTTTCTTAAAATTTTCTTGTTGCATTTTAACTCTTAATAGCCTCCATAATTTTATTCTTAAATTTTATATCTACATCATAGGATATAAATCTATTTTCTGCTGTTTTATTAAACTTTACGAAATCTTCTCCTAAAGCAGCAGATACTGCCAGAGCATCGTACATTGGAAATTCAGTTCTTCCTGTATAATCTGCCCATCTTTTTGTGGATTCATATAAAAAGTTTCCTAATTCAGTTTTTTTAAGAGCTTCTAGTTCATTTAGTGTGAAACAAACTTTTTTTGAGACTTCATTAGTTATCTGGAAAATTTTCCAGGGCTGAGAGAATACTTTTTGTGCAGCTTCGTTATCTGTTATCATATTGTGAGTGCCTTCAGAACCCATTATATAAACTTCTTTAACATTTTTTATACTTGGATTGTTTTCAAGCTGAAAAGCAATGTTTGTTAAAAGACCTATGCAAATAAGCTTTGTATCTTTATCATATTCTGGAAACTTATTATTTTCTAAATTTTCATTAAGCTCCTGCTGAGTTAAAGCTAATGGCTCTATTCCTGTCCAGTATTTTTTTATCATATCTTTGCTTCCAGATTTGCCCGCGGTTATTGGAATGTTAATTCCCAAAATCCTCTCGAGCTTTCTTGCTATCTTCGCCCTTATTATTGTGTCTCCCTGAGTAATTGTTATTGCCTTTATGTCTGCATTATTTTTTATAGCATAAGCCAGTGCAAACGCATCATCGGGGTCTGTTCCGATGTCTGTATCAATTACGAAATTTGTTTTTGTCATTTTTTATTTTCAAATAATTTATCTACGAGTTTCTTTGCTCTATTGAATCTTTCATCATAATTCCCGTTTATCTCAATAAATGAAACTTTTCTATCCCTGAACATTTTTTTTAATTTATCATTGTTGATTTTTCTTGTTTCCTGCTCTCCTGCAAATCTTAGGCCATCTTCAACCCATTTTACATCAGGTTCCAGATATAAGACCAGGTCATAATCCTGTAATTTTACTATTTCCTCTATTAATTTAGATTTTTCTTTTGGGCAGTACATGTCCAAATAGTACTGGGTTGTTATTGCTTCGCTGTCAATAAACAAAACTTTATTGCTCTGCTCTGCCCTTTTCTGCTGCAATAAAAAATGTTCCATTGCTATATGATTAAACATTTCCTTGGTTAACTGATTGGAATATTTCTTACTGTAATCTCTCCCCACTTCTTCCACATAATTTGTGTTGTAAAACTTTGCCAGTTTCTTTGTAAGGATTGTTTTTCCGCAGCTTTCTGTTCCAACTACTGCAACTTTTTTTGTGAAATAAGATCTTACACAGTTTGGAAGCTTATCCCAGTTTTCATAAAGATTTTTTCTCATTTCAGTAGCTGAAATTCTTACAGTGTTTCTTTTGTCATCTATTACAATGTGTTTTGAATCTGGGTAAAATTTTTTAAAAAGTTTACTATACTCATGTTCTGAACTAAACACATAATCAATAGGTTTGCCAATTGCTTTCTTTATTAAATTTGCCCCAGTTTCCCAGTCGTAATTATTTTCCCACCGATCATCTTCGATATGTATCAGTTTTATGTTCTCAAGATTATTTAATGATTCTCCAATCCAGGATAATCTGACTTCTGCAGGAATATACTTTATTCCATCTCTCTCGCAGATTTCTCTGTCTCTGTTTTTAGATGAAGTAACAACTACATAAAGTTCATCTACTTGGTTTGAAGCAGCAATTATTGCATACACATGCCCTAAATGAAAGGGCAGGAATTTCCCTCCTATGAAACCAACTGTCTTTTTATTTTCCATTTTGAGTTTTATATGATCTATACCATTTAATTAATCCGGATGTTGCCAGGACCAGGAACACAGCATAAAGTCCTGTTGTCATGTACAATCCTTTGTAAGAGTATATGAATAGCGCCATTACATCTACTGAAATCCATAAAACCCAATTTTCAAGGATTTTTCTTCCCATTAACCATTGAGCAGTAAGGCTCATTACAGTTGTTAATGAATCCCAATAAGGAAGTGAAGCCCCGGTATAATTAGCCATAACATATCCAAGCAGCATTGTTACAACTATAATCTCAAGTGACCAGAATATTATTCCCATTATTTTTAATCTTTTAACAGGAACACTATCTTTCTTTTTTTTATTACCATAAACCCAATAATACCATCCATAAATCTGCATGAAAATGTATATAAAATTTTCAAGAGTATCTGAATATAGCTTAACATTTAAGAATATGATTACGTAGAGAATTGTCATTGCAATTCCTGTTGGCCAGCACCATATATTCTGCTTTGTTGTGAAATAAACACTTAATACCCCAAGTATGACTGCTGCAAGCTCCAAAATAGTCATTAATTCTAGCATCTTTTATTCCTCCAAGATTTATATCTCTCCATTACCAAGTTATGGTCAAAGGCAAGTCTTGGGGTTTCTTCAAGAGTAGCCCAGTATAGTTCAGAAGCATCATCTCCTGCTTTTGGGATTCCTTTATAATTTTTTACAATAAAAATGTGGTCAATTACATGAGTTCTTGGATCTCTATCCGGAGATGAGTTAACCATCAGTAATTCTAAATCTTCTGGGTTAGTTTTGAGGTTTGTTTCTTCATCTAATTCTCTTACTGCAGTCTTTTCCAATGATTCTTTCATGTAATCAAGGAATCCTCCCGGTAGAGCTAACATTCCTTTGTAGGGTTCATGCTTCCTTTTAACATAGCAGATTTTCCCGTTTCTTTCAACAATCATTGATGCTGTTGAAGCTGGATTTTTAAATTCCATTTTACTCCATTGTTTTACTTGTTTAGCTAAATCGTTTATAGAATAGACAATTTTTATCTCAGGTCTGATTAATGCTGTTTGTATTTCAACATCTATTTTTCTTTTGTATTCTGGATGAACCCCTATGAAAACGGGTTTATCAGAGTTACTTTGTTTTCCAAGTTCATAGAGAGTTATTGGGCAAAGAGTTTCTTTTGGGAACCAGAATGAAACTGCATCTGCCTTCCTGAGATGATTGTATTCCCATATTATCTGTTCTTTGTCTATGCCAGGCTTATCTGGAAATATTTTTCTTCTTGGATTTAATATCACAATTTTTTCATCTTCTAGTAACTTTACTAATTCTGACTGCCAGTTTTGGCATCCTGTTATGCCTCCGGCTATGAACAAGGATTTTTCATCTTGTTTTCTTTCATATTCTTCAGGCGCTTCTGTGTATTTCATTTTATCTGTACTCCAAATTTATTTTAGCTATTGGGGGATGTAAAATTTCAGATTTCTTCTGAGCAATTTTATTTCTCCTTAAAATGTCATATACAATTTTTTCAGTTGTGTTGAATTTTCTATTTCCATAAATTTTTTCATACTTTTGCATATCTTTTTCAGTATATTCTTTAACTTGAGTATTTTCTATAAGGTTTTCAAGAGAGAATCCTTGTGTAAGACCCTCTGTTACTAATTCTACGGTTTCATACTCATAACCCAAGTCTTTGAAATCTGTTTGATTTGGTTCTATTCCTGCTGTTGGTGTTTTTTTTGCTATTTCGGGAAATCCGAGATATTCTGCCATCTGTTTCACTAATCTTTTTGAGAGATTTCCAATAGGAGAAAGATGAACAGCACCATCTCCGAATAAAGTATAATATCCTACACCAAAGTCTTCATCTTTATTTCCGGTTCCTAGCACTAATTTTTGTTCTATGGCTGCTTTTGTTGATAAAATATTAGCCCTTATTCTTGCTATCAAGTTACCTTTGTCATATTCTTTGCCTACCTCAAAAATTCTTGGGTCAACAGTATAAAATCCTTCAATCGCTTTGTTTATGTCTATGACTTCATAGTCTATTGCAAGTTTTTTTGCAACATATGTCCCATCTATTGTATCTTTTTGCTCATTTAGTTTTGTTGGAAGCATATACCCAATTAATCCTAGTTTTCTGTCTTTCCTTCTATTGTTTTCATTATAATTATCAAATGCTTTTTTTGCTAATGCTGCTGTTACTGTTGAATCTACTCCTCCGGATAATCCTATTACTCCCCCGGTATAGCCTATGCTGGTTATTTCATCTAAAATGAAATCTCCGATTTCATCTGCTGCCTTTTCTGGATTCATGTATGGAAGTTTTATTTTTTCGTTTTTCATATTTTTTCCTCCTCTAAAAAATAAGGTGTCAGGCAAAGCCTGCAGAACTTATCCCTCATGAATTGTTCTATGTGTTTATCTGTGTTTGCAAGCAAAATAACATCGCTTGCTTTCAGATTTAGATTATGTTTTTTATTCAATTCTTTGATTATTTTATCCTGGAGCGGCTTATATTTATTGTAAAGCTGTTGTGGTCTTATTTCATCCAAAATTCTGTCTGCTACAACCAGAGAGAATATATTCTTAAACCATATATTCGCTTCAAGTGTTTCTATTGGCTCTCTGCTAAAAGTGAAACCTATCCTATAATAATACAAACCAAAAGGTTTGCTCATTGAAGTTACCACTGCGATTATGTTCTGATTGCTTAAATCGAATTTGTTATCTCTTGTTAAACCAGCATAACTAGTATCATAAACAACTTTGTGATATTTGCAGATCTCATTTATAAATTCATTTTTGATTATGTTTCCATTTCTTGAAGAAGGGTTTGAGATGAAGAAGATTCCTGGATTTAATTTTGAAAACTCTTCATTTTCGTTAACTTCAATTATCTTTATTCCCATTTCCTTGGCATACTCTTTGTATCCTTCATATTCTCCCTTTAAAGTATAAATGGGTGCTTCAGGATTTTTTGTTTTTAGCTTAACAAGCAAATGAAAAATACCTTCACTTGCTCCTGCTGTAAAATATCTATACTTAAAATCTTTTAAAGAGGGTAATTGTTTTTCATTATATCTTATAAACTTTCCAATTACTGGAAAGTGAAAGTCATCTAAGCCAGGAGTTATTGAACTAAGGAAGACTTTATGAGGATAGTTTTTAACAACTTCGTCTATAACTTTTCTTATTTCTGGGAAATAATAGCAATAGACTGTTCTTGTAGCTTTTAGCTTTTCTATTTCAATATTTTTTTGTTTTTGAATTTCCATTTTAAATTAAAATTGCCCCCTTATACTGCCAGTCATATCTTAGATGACCATCTGGAAAAAATATTATCTGCCTTAGGTTATCTGAATCTGGCTCTATTGTTAATGCATCTGTAATGCATATATTCTGCCCGTGAACATCGTAGACTTTTGCTCCATCATGAAAAGTCATAAGTTTGTTTCCATTTCTAATTACAAAGTTTCTTATTTTTGTCATTTCTGATTCTTTGATGAGATTTTCTGCAGTCCATGCAGCAATTTCATTATCTTCAGAATGTTTTGGCATTGCGAGTTTTCTTATGCTTAGATGCTCTAATTTCCATTCTTTAGCTTTTTCAATAAGATTCTTTACTTCTTCTGGATTGTCAATAAATCCTTTTAGCATAGTGCAGCTTATTCTTACTGAAAATCCAATAATATGCAGTTTTTTAATTAAATTTTCAAGTTCAGGATATTCCTCTGAGAATATTTCCTTGTTTCTTTCTTGTTTATAATGAACTGCAGACAGAGCTATCATTGTTAATCCTAGAGTATACCATCTTTTCAGATGTTTGTTATAGCTTTCTTGGGTAAGTAAAATCCCATTTGTCTGTAATTCAATTAGTGGAAAATTGAATCTTTTTAAATTTTCCAGGAATTTTGTTATTTGCTTTGGATAAAGAGTTGGCTCTCCTTTTCCTGTTATCAAAACAGTCGTAATTCCTTTTATTTCTGCTAACCTGCATGCTTTTTCAAAATTCCTCCAGTTAACTCTTGGTTCTTCTAAGCTAATCCCTTGTTTAGGAGTCATTTTTGATATGCAATAAGGGCAGTGCGCATTGCATGCTGTTGTTCCTGCGACTATGCTAAATGTTTGTATTTTCATATTTTGCCTCCTGGTTTATAACCGCTTATCATCAAGAAACCGTTTCCGGCTAATTTTAGTGTTTCCTGCTCTTTTAATCCCAGAGTTTTTCCGCTCATTATCTCCCAAAGTCCAAGAGCCTTTCCTAAAGCCATTGTTCTTAATGCTTCTTCTTGTTCTACTTCTAAATTAGGGGCTAGTTCAATATAACTTGGCCCCCCAGCAAGCCTGTCTTTTTGGGGGTAATCTTCTAATAGAGTTTCTAATTCTTTTTTTCTTGCCTTTGCTTTTTCTTTGTCAACTAAGACATCTACAAAGATCATATCTATTTTTTCATATTTTTCATTATTCGGAGCTTCTGAAGTATGAGGATAGCCAAATATCTCCACAACATGTAGATTCCCAGTATTTCTTTCCTCAATTACCCCTCCTTTTCTGTAAACTCTCGTAGTTTCCTGCAGTATGTCATAAAGTTTCTCAGTGTTCATTTTTTTTACCTCCGTAGCTAAAAATAAGCCTGTTACATCGGTCTGTTTGGGATCCTGTGAAGTGATAAACTTTCCAGTGAGGGCTGTATATCTGAATTAGTTTGTCAATAGCTTCTCTTGAAGTATTGTCTAGAAGATCAAATGCAACTTCTCGTGTTCCATTAAAAGTTGCTTCAAGAAACTTATCAATTTCTATTTCTAGGCTTTTGACAGTTTCATTGTCATTTCTTATTTTTCTTTCAATTAATGGTTCTGGTATGATTACCATCTTCCGGCTCCTTCCCCAAAATCTGGGATTTTTGTTATACTATCTTTAGCTCGAGTTGTGATTTGTTCAAGCCCGCATCTAGTGCAGGTTCTTTTCCATCTTGGTTCTGTTTTTGCTGAAACATAAGTTGGTCCTCTCCAGTCAACACCCATTGTTCCTGGTTTATCTCCAGGAATAGTATATGCTGATGTGTAAATTGGGTCATAAATTGTCTTGCTATATTCATGCTGACATCTTCTTTCGTAATCTCTAAGTTCGTTTCTAGCTCTGTCAGATTTTTCATTAGCTTTATTAACTTCTTCATTGGTTCTTTTTACTATTTCACGTAATTCTCTTGCTCTGTTTTCCATTTTATTCTCTGCCTCCGGTTTTCATTTCTTTAAAACTTAGATAGTTTCCTTCTCTTTGGTCTGATTCATAACTGACCTCCCAGCCAGCTTTTTCATATATATGAGTTATTTCTTGAACTACTTTTTCTCCAGGATATTCATTTATATCGAAAGTATTTTCCCCTTCCAATAATGCCTGGTCAATTCTCTTCTCCAGACCTTTAAGCAGGGCTTTATCTGCTTTTGTCAGAGCTTTTGCTTCTTGAGGTGTGATTACCATTTTACAATTTTCCCTCCAAAACCTGTTTAGTTGTAATGAGTTTGGCACCAGCTTTTGACATTTCTTCAAGTGCTTTATTTCCAAATTCAGGATCTACTTTTCCTTCAAAATTTATATTAACAGCTTCTATTGCATCAGTTACCACATAAATCTCCAATGGTTTTTGATATTTGTCTCTAATTTCCGCCATTTTCAGAACTGCTGCTTTATCACAATAGTCTGTTGCAAAACCATTTACAATGACTCTTTGTAGGCCTTTGTCAAGCAATTTTTTAAATGCTGGCTCAAAATTAGGATTTGTCCCAACATTATAGTTCTGCTTTTCAAAAATTAAGTGCATCTTATTTTTTTCTGCAGCTTCTGTATACTTCTCTAGTTCATTGTTAGTATAAATCTTAATTCCCAGTTCAGGCCCATCCTTTGCTCTTATATAAATGTCTTTTTGAGGTTCTAGTTCTTTTAGCCTTAACTGACCCCAGGTTCCATTCATGCAATGATCATCAAATACCCCTCCCTGGTTTCTTATTAATTCTGCATCTTCGTAAAAATGCCTGTCTACTGACCCGAGAAACAGATAGTTGTTATCAATTGCATTTTTATGTATTGCAAATATATTCGGGAGTCTTTCTTCTGCACCATAAGGCAATGCTGTTTTTGGCTTGTTAGCTCTTACAAACAATGCTCCTTCTCTTACACTAAAGTCGTACTGAACATCTGTTTCATAAATTGCAGTTTTCATTTTATTTTATACCTCCTAATCTTAGTTTTAGTTTTGGATTTGGATTGTATTGTCTTCCGACTTTTGCAATCGGAACAAAATGTTCTGGATCTTCTCCAACAGCAACTATGTCCATTTTTGATGCCCTTGATTCGAAAATCTGGCCTACACCAAGACCTTCAAATAGTTTTGTTCCTAACAATTTCTCTGCTCTTACAAATGCCTCGACCTTTTTTGGTTCTGCAAAACCACTTGATAACCAGATTTGCAAATTTTTGTAATTATTTTCATCAAGAGCTTTTCTCATGGCATAAGTCCCTGTTACAGTCACTCCTCTGTCAAACCAGTATTTCTCATCTTCTTTAGGAATGATTACTTTTTTTCCAACTAATCTCTCAAGTTTCTTTTCATCTTTAAATTCTAAAGCTCCTTCTCCGGCATTTTCACCACATGTATCTATTCTTGGGCCATGAAGCCTGTTTTTCAGAGCTTTGGCTGTATCTAAAGTGTCTGTAATTTCTTTATTTCTGTAATCACATAAAATTATTCTTGGAACTTCTGGTTCAATGTGTTTATCAAAAGCAATCATTGTTTCTGAAACAGCTCTTTCGTAGCCATATTTTGCAGCCATTATATTTTCTAGAACGTGAGGAGTTGTTCCCATTCCTTTTTTCCCTGCTGTTGCTGCACCAATATCTGTTGAAGCGCTTGTTGCACCTGCTTCAAAAGCTGCTTTTGTAATTGCTGCATCTTCATCATATCTCCAGTGCCTTGCACCAAAATAAGAAATAAACCTTCCTTCTGCAGCTTTCACAACGTACCTCATATTTTTTCTTACTAAGTCTAAATCTATTCCGTGCTTATCGTTCGCTTTTGTAGTTTCTGCTGCTAAAACTCCTAGATACATTGTTTCTAAATCCACAATGTCTTGGATTGGAGCCTCAATAAGCATAAGTGTTTCTTTCGGCTGATAAGATTCTCCTTCATTTAGTGCATAAACTCTTCCTTTATGAGCAACTAAATTGCTGTATTTATCAAGAATTGCAAGAGCTTCATTTATTCCATAAACTTTTCCAGGCCCTTTTCTTATAAATATCTGTGCTCTTACCCAAGGATTGATACCTTCTGCTTCAAGTATTTTCTTTGCTCTTAGAAAATATTTGTCAATATAAGAAGCATATTCATCAGGCAGATTAAATTTTTTTGTTTGTGCCATTTTTATTTTTATTTTTTACCTCCTTCATTTACAAACATCATCTGCATTTTTCCTACTATATCCGGCGTCTCAACTTTATTTAGAAAACATCCTGTCTGATAAAATTCAATTATTTCTCCTTGAGGGTCATAAACATCGCCTTGTAAAAGCCTTCTTGCAGTTACATGCCATCCGTCAGGGTAGATATCATAAGGTCCGTGTCCTGTACCTCCTCCGCCATAATAAGTTTTTTCAACAACATACCTTGCTTTTTCTCTTTCTTGGTCTATATGCCCCCTAAATTTCATAGGGCCTGCTACATTAAAGCGTCCTTTTTGAAATAGATTAGGATTTTCTATAATTCCTTCTATTCCGACTTGTGGGATTTTTATTACATCCCCTATCTGGACTAGTTTTTGTTTTGTTAGTGTATTATTTAACATAAGTTAGTGTAGTAAATACACTATTTAAACCTATGTGTACTAGAGAATACATATTGTTAGAGTTAAACTAAGATTGAAAATTACCGAGAATATGCCTTAAAATTACATACACTAAGGAGGATAAATTATTGGTTTTTTGCCTCTAAATGCGAGTTTTTTGAACCACATACCCTCGAGGCAATGAAACTTCCCATTCTTCCGCATTCCTGTAAATTAAATCCTTTTATATAGGAAAATAAAAATCCTGCTGCATAAGAATCCCCTGCCCCGCATGTGTTTATTACCTTTGTTTTATAAATAGGTATTTTTATTTCTTCTCCTTTGCTTCTTACAATTGAGCCTCTTTTCCCTAATTTTAATGAGACAATAGGGCATATCTTGCTTAGTTCTCTTAATGATTTTAGAGGATTGTAGCCAGTAAGAGCCATTGCTTCTTCTTCTGTTGCAAACAAAATCTGTGTTTCATTAAGAAGGTTTTCCAAGCCAAGGTTATTATTCCTGACCATCTTTTCATCTGCCAGGTCAAGGCTTATCCGGATGCCTATTTCTCTTGCATATTCTATTGTTTCAAAAAAGGTGTCTGGATTTGAGTTTAGCTCATATAAAGAAGTGTGAAGCATACTACTTTTGTTTAGTGATTTTAAGTCAAAATTAAACTTAGATGAAGCATTTAGTCCTGCCATCTGAGTTCTTTCTCCTTCAGGGGTTATGAAAATATAACAGATCCCGCTTTCTTCATCATTCATGCCAAAGCATGGCTTTATCTTATATTTTTTTAATTCTTTAAGATAATTATTTGCTATCTCATCATTTCCAAGGCTTCCAAGCAAAGATGTTTTTAAACCAAGGCAGGCTGCATTAAATATCGCATTTGCAGGAGAGCCTGCAGCACAATACTCCAATTTCTTATCTTTTAATACAGACTTCAATTTTTCTTTGTCAAATCCTCTCAGCCCGTAAACAGAGCCTTTTTTAAGATTTAAAAAATCTAATTCAGAATCACTTATATTTACTATTGTGTCAGTTAATGCGTTTGTCAATCCTGTCAGTTCTATCATTTTTAATAAGCTTTTTGACCTATTTTTTAAGAAATCACCTGATTTCCCTTATTATGGGTGATTTATAAACTTAATCTTTGTTTGAGCGTTTTTGAGGGTCCAAAATCTGTTGATATAATGACTAAATTACCGAACTATTTTTACAAAACTATAGAAAGCTTTAAATTTATATTTAGTCTGTGTATGTTATGAAAGAGGTTTATTATGCTAAGTCATTGGAGGAGGATTTTGTTACAAAAACTCTAAAAGGGAAGAAGAAAGTAGCTTTTCAATCTGTTGAAAATATCGTAAAGAGGAAAGTAATACTGCCTAACACAAAAAGTTTTGGCAGGCAAATGAGGCTGTCTTGCACAGCAATTGATAAAAACTATCTAAAAACCTACAGGCCTCAGGGAATAATCTTTAAAACAGGACAAAAACCAGAATACATACTTCCTTTTGATCTTGTGCTTCTAAGCGCGACAAACAATATAATTGTACATTATTACAGGATAAAAAATAATCTCCATGTTTATTACAATCATACTCTTATACCGGGATTTCAAAAATTTATATTTAAAGATTTTAATAAACTTAAGAAAAAATTCCCTACTTTAAAGAGTATCTGGAAAGAAGTAAATAAGTTCAGGAAGTCAGCAGGCTATCAAAGTCTGCCAATGCAGAAACACCGGCTTGTGGAATATAATGAAGCGGTATTTTATGAGTCGGTAAAAATAACCCCTGTTGCCATTTTTGGTTACAGAAAAGAGGCAAGGAAAATAGCTAGGCAGTTGGGTTTGCCCTATTTTGTATCTGCAAAACAGTTTTACAAAGATTTAACTAACAGAAAAATAAAATGAAAAAGTCAGTCCTGATTATTGGCAGATTTCAGCCGTTTCATACCGGGCATTTGGAATTAATTAAGAAATATTGCAGACTTGGATATTTTATTAAAATCGGCATAGGTTCTGTAAACAAGCCATGTGACTTAAAAAATCCTCTTACTTTTAAAGAAAGGGCAAATATTATCAGGGGAGTTCTAAAAGATAACAAAATAAAAGATTATGAATTATACAGCATTCCGGATATACCAAGAGACAGCTTATATGCAGGACATGTTTCCAAGATAGTTGGAAAATATGATTTGGTTATTACTGGAAATATGCTGATAAAAAATATTTTCCTGAAATATTGCTCTTCTTCAGCTACATGCAGGGTTGATTATTTCAATGAAAAAGTTAATAGAATAAAAGAGATAAAAGCAAAGAATATAAGAAAGAGATGGCTGTTCAGCAAACCTAATAAAAAAGAAATTTCAAAATCCACTTTTGGTTATTTAAAAAAGGCAAAGTTCTCTGACAGGCTGAAAGAAATTTACAATTTTAAAAGGATAAAAGTCAGGGAGATATAAATAGCTACTGAGGCTCTTTGGGTTTTTTATCTACTGAAGAAGCCTTTTCTGATTTAATCGCCCTATATAAGGCAGGTATAATGGCTCCTAGAAGATTGGTATATATCGGGAACCAATTAGCAGATTCTGATGGGTTTTGAATAATGTCTTTTCCGAATTCATAAATAATTGTGCAATATGCTGCCTGCCCTGCTAAATGCAGCATATAATTACTAACCCCTCCAGGAATACCATCCCTTAAGTTGACTACCTCTTTAATTGCAGAAAATGGATCAAATAAACTTTTAAAAGCTCCCACGCATGCTCCTGCTACTGCAGCAACAGGTATACCTGCTAAATCATCAACTAAATCAGACAACTCATTTTTTTGTTTCAATATTTTTTGTTCATTTTGCTGTTCTGTTTGTGTTTCCATTTTTATTTTACTTCCTGTTTGAATTTATCTATCGGATTTATTTTTTAATCTGGTCTGAAATTTACAGAGGATACAAATCCACTTCCATAACCCCATTCCTCCCAATTACGATAATTGGCTTGTACCTCATAATTTATCTCTTTGCAAGGCCTTCCATCCCCCCCTCTTTCACCAAAAGTAGCGATAGAAGTATCTCTTTTTATTAATTTAGAGGAATATTCTAAATCTTCTATCGATTTAGTCCGTTCAGAAGCAGCTTTGTCTAAACCTGCATTAGAAAAATAGCATTGCAGGGAGGGGATTCTAAACTTCCTGCCTCCGATTGATGCTTCAACTTCCCAATTAGGCTCATTTTTACTTTCGTAATAACCAATATTTCTAGTCAGACTTATCTCGATATTATCATTTCTATGTTTAGATTTTTCATTAAAATCTCCAAGGAAGAATCCAATACTCATTAAAGCACCTGCACTTCCCGCCACTAAAATACTTTTTAATGTTTGTGTTTCCATTTTATGTTTATTTGTTTTATTTTGTTACTATTATTTGGTAATAGCTAATATTTAAATAATGCCTCCCACCTTGTGGTAAGTAAGATGTATGAGAAATTGCTTGAAGAATGCGGGCTGACACAAAATGAAACCCTTGTATACCTCGCATTGCTTAAAATGGGCAAGGCTAAGAGTGGGGAGATAATCAGGGAAGCAAAAATCTCCGGGGGAAAAATCTATGAAACACTTTACAAACTTGTTGACAAAGGTCTTGTGAAAGAGGTATCTGAGAACAGGGTAAAGCGATTTATTGCAAATGATCCAAAAACATTGATATCTTATATCAGGGAGAAAGGAAAGAGCCTCAAGGAAAAAGAAAATGAGCTAAATAAAGCGGTTCCGTTGCTATTCAGCCTTAAGAAACAAGAGTCTGAATCAGATAGCGTTTCTCTTGTTAAAGGAACTAAGGGGATTTCTCCTGTTGTCTATTCAGTTTTGGAGCAATCAAAAGAGATTAGGATTATGGGTGTCAGGTCTTCTAAAAAAGAAGAATATAATAATTTTTGGAGGGGCTGGCACAGAAAGAGAGTTGAATTAAAAAGAGAGGCTAAAATGTTATTTTCAGACAGGAATACAGATTACTGGAGATTTTTCAGGAAGCTTAAATACACCAAGGTAAAAGAGCTTCTTCATCTAAGCCCATCTGCAATTATGACTATAGATAATAATGCCTTTTTATTTTCTTATGAAGAAGAATTTACCTGCATCCATATAACCTCAGATTCCATATCTTCTTCTTTATCAAACTTTTTTGATGATTTATGGAGAATAGCCAAGAAATAAGGACTAAAACTCTCCCAGCTTTTTTTGTTTGCTTCCATCTGCAATTTCTTTTATGTTTATATTGAAAACCTCAAATATGTTTTCAACTGCTGGCAGAATCTGATTGTTCAGATAATAATTTATGTTATACTCTCCTTTTTCATCAGGGAGCTTTACTTTTTCCCTGACAAGCTTTTTTTCTTTTTCGCTCCTTACCTCGGCTATAAAATATTCAACCAGCATGCCGATGTCTATCGGTTTCCCTGCTTCTTTTATTTTTCTTGCAGCTATCACGTGGGGGGTTATTGCCTTATATTCATCAATTGATTTTTTTAACTGGGTTCTTATAAGGACTTCTTTAATCTCAATCTCCCTATTTTTAATTTTCCTTATCACATTCTTAACATATTCCAGTGCTTTTTGCTCGTTTCCATCATTTAAAATTAAATGTAAAACTTTATTCTGGGTCTCTCTTGCAAGATTGCACCAGTCTCTTCTTACTGTTTCAAAACCTCTTATTTTTATTTTATTCTCCTCGTTTATTAATGCATATTTCTTTTTTGCCCCAAACTCTCCTGTTCTTTTTGTGACCCAAATACCTCTTTTATAAAAATCTTCCAAATCCAGTTCCATTATTCCCGGAAGATTTTTATTGATTTCTTTTAATAATTCAAGAGTCTGAGGTTTTGTGTGAGCATTTAACTTAAAAGCAACGCTGTCTGTGTCAGAATATACGACCTGATACTCTTCTTTGTTTATTTTGTCAATCACCTGCTTTATATTCTGCCTTGCAAAATAAGCAGTTGATGCAGCAGCCTCCAGGCAATAATATCTTGCCCCGAAAAATCCCTGATAGCCATATGCTGCATTTGCAATTAATTTATAGGCATTGCTCCTTACTTTTGTTATGGGGTTTGGATTTTTCTTGTACTCTTCCTTATACTGTTTCCTTTTTTCTATTATCTCACCTAACAATATGGGAAAAAAACCTGGCTTTTTTAAAAAATAAACTTTTTTATTCCCTAATTCTCCTTGATATACATTTTTTTTGTCTTTTGTTAAAGTTGATAAAGAGAGGTTGTATGATACAATCACACTTGCGTACATGCTTGTAAAATCAAAAAAAGAAATATTTTCATATAATCCTGGAACAGGCTGGAAAACAAAAGCTCCTTCATATTTTTCTCTTTGCATCCTTTTTCCTATTTCATCGCGCATAGGCCTTTTTTCAGGGATTTCATTAAATCTTTCTAAATTATGAATTACTAAATCTTCAAAATCTCCTGCCATTGTGCTCCTTGAAACGTTGAACAAGGGCTCTCCAACAATTTTTGTAATCTCCATAAGGTCAGGGAATAATTTTTCAGTAAGCTTGTAGGTTAATGCAGAATCCTGGAGATTATAGTCAAAATAGTCCTCCCATTCATGTTTTTTTACTTTTGCAGAATGTTTATGTTCCCATTCATGTTTTTTCTCCCCTAAAAGCTCATTTGAAACTTCGTTTAAAGAGAGAGTTTCTGACTGGAGGTACTGGGAATAGGCATTCTGGATAAACCTCAGCAAGTCAATATGAACAATCCCTTTTATTTTTCCTGTTAATAACCTGCCTCTTGAAAAACTTGGCTGGGAGTTATCTATTCCAAGATTTAATTTCATACTCTTTTTTTCAGCTCTTGCCCTTAAATAAGGCAGGTCAAATCCGTCTGAAAAATAACCAACTAAAATGTCAGGAGAGTATTGCTTTACATATTTTACAAAAGCTTCTAACATGTCTGCTTCATCTTTAAAGCATTCAACAAAGTTCTGGTCTGAACAGTGTTTCCAGGTCAGAACTTTCCTGAAATTTTCCCCAACAAGGGAAATCATTACAATTTCCCCCTTTCCTATTTCAAATTCATCTGCTTCAATATCATAAGCAAGTATCTTTGGTTTGAATTCCTGTTTTTCTGTTTCAGTAATCTTATTAACTTTTAAACATAGATCAACATCAAGCGAGTTAATTATATTCCCAAAATCATTGTCTGTTAAAACCTCTCCTTCAATTTTATACCAATTAAGAGGTTTAAGCTTTTTTTCTATGATATACTGGGTTATATACCCCAAATCGTAACCTCTTCTTTTATTTACTTCTTTCATTCCTATTTCATCTGCAATTGAATGAGCATCTTTGTAATTTGTGATAAATATTTTAATTGCATTTACATCCTGCCCTAAAAATTTCTTGTCATGAAGCTCTGTCCTTATAACCCTTGATTTTCTTAGTTTATCATTTACTTCTATTTTCTCTATTTTTTCTCTTATTTGCTTAATTTTTAAATCACATGTTTTTGGCTTTAAAACTGCCCAAAAATAAGGTTCAAAACTGTCAATTATACAGATTCTTTTTCCCTTGTCATCTCTGCCGATTATTTTTGCATAATTTTTTTCCTGCCAGTCAAAATAATCATAGTCTATTGGGATGAATTGTATTTGCATTTTGGTTTTTATCAGTAATATTTAATACGATTTTAAGATGGGGCAATTAGGCATGGCTTAATCTCAATTGCTCCTTATTATTTTCGTTTTACACATTATCAATTATTTAAAGTTATTAAAGAAAGATAAAGTGTTATTTAAAATTTGGGGTATGATAAGATTAAGCTACAAACTTTTTGTGTTCTCCATTATTAAAGAAAGCAAGAACAGCACTCCTCATAACTGGAAAAAGCTTAAAATGTCTATCCTCATCAGTTTCTAATGTTTTTTCAAGAGTGCCTTGGGCATAAGAATCTGCAAAAATTTTAGCTTTATCAGCATATATTGGAGGAAAAGAATTAAAAGTTACTCTCATTTTCTCTCTCCAGTCCTTGGGCTGATACTGTTTCATAAAACTTTCTATACTTACTCCTAAAAGTTCATAATTTTGATTATTGTCCATATTTTCCTTATAGATATTCTATTTATAGATGTTACTCTTTAGTGATAACAATAGAAAGGTTTAAATATATGTTTTGCTTATATAAACTAAGGAAAAAATGGCAAAGAGATTAGAAACTTTGAATTTTGATAACCCGACTGCAGAAGAAACAGAAAGGCATCAAAGAATGGCCGAGAATATTGAATTTGAGCAAAAATGCGAAGATTATCTTAATGGAGAACGGATAAGAAAATACACTGATTTTTTAAAGGCAGTAAAGCAATCAGGAATTAATGTAGAAAATATTCTTTCTGATATCCCTGCTAAAATGAGGCATTTGAGGGACATTATGGGTTATGAAGTTTTAATTGGTAAAAATAATAAACCTGTTCCTCTTGATGATGCCAAGTCATCAAGAATAGGAAAAGCTTATCTGCACACTTACAATCAGGCAAGAAGATATTTAGATAACTCAAACAATTAATTTTATTAATCCTTTTTCTCTTTGTTATTTATGGGACTGCAAATAGGGGAAATTATTCCGAAGAAGCAAATTGAATTTAAAGACTTAAAGAATAAGATAATTGCTGTTGATGCTTTTAATGCGATTTACCAGTTTCTTACCACAATCAGGCAGCCAGATGGTACCCCCTTAAAAGATAGCAAAGGAAATGTTACAAGTCATCTATCGGGATTGTTCTACAGAAATATGAATCTGATTCTGGAGGGGGTTAAACTTATTTATGTTTTTGATGGAGAGGCCCCTGATTTAAAAGAAAAAACCTGGAAAAAAAGAAAAGAGGCAAGGAGAGAAATGAAAGAAAAATATGAAAAGGCAAAATCAGAAGAGGATATAGAAGCAATGGGGAAATATGCCCGATTTGAAACTAAGCTGGATGAGGAAAAAATAAAAGAGAGCAAGGAATTATTAGAAGCTATGGGGATTGCTGTTGTGCAGGCTCCTGGGGAAGGAGAAGCACAGGCAAGCGTTATGGTTAAGGAAGATAGTGACATTTATGCTGTTGCTTCTCAGGATTATGACTGCTTGGTGTTCCAGTCTCCGAGGTTAATACAAAATCTGGGAATGGCAAGAAAAAGAAAAACTATTTCTGGTTATGTGGAAATTTTTCCGCAATTAATTGAATTAAAAAATGTTTTAAAGGAACTTGATATTAACCAGGAACAACTTATTTGCCTTGGTGTTTTGTGCGGGACAGATTATAATCCTGGGGGGGTTAAAGGGCTTGGCCCTAAAAAATCCCTTGCAATTGTTAAAGAGTTTAAGACAAAAGAAAAAATATTTGATGCAATTGGAAAAGATAAATTAGAGAAATATGAAATTAATTTTGAATGGAAAGAAATTTATGATGAGATTGAAAAACCTAAAGTAAAAAAGATGAAAAAGCAGGATATTGAATTCCCAAAAATAGATAAGGATAAAATTAAGAAAATATTATTAAGGCATGATTTTTCAGAAGAAAGAATAAATAATCAGCTTTTAAAGCTTGATGAAGTAAAAAAAGCTAAGGCACAAAAGACGCTGTTTTGATGATTTTAATCTATTTTTTGGTAATTTATTAAACGATTTTAAGTTTTGTTTGAGTGGCTTAATTGTTTATGAGTTTTTAGTTTAGTTATTTATTACTGATTTTTAGAATAGTAGTCCTGATTATATTCTAGAATTTGTTTTTTAATATCTCTGTGCTTTGTATCTTGATCTGAGACTTATTACTAATAGTATACCAATCACTATTAGAATTATCTGATAAATTATTTCTCCAGGAACAAGGTATGAAAGAATACCTGATGAAAAATAATTTTTTATGCTTTCAATTTTTGAGAGCATTGGAAGTATTGCTACTAATATTAATATTACCCCCAAAAATTTTTCTTTAATTGGCATTTTATCTTAACCTCCTATTCCCTATTCTGGATATAGACTCCAATAATGTTTCTGGACCCTGGCCTCCAAATGCAAAAGCTATGACAATAAGAATTATTAATCCAATCCAGCTAGTTAAAACTTCCCAAAACCAGACAAAAGCGGGTATGTCTGCTAATAACCCTGGCAAAATTTGTTCTGGATAAAAATTATACAAAACTAACCATGTGAGAAAAACAACAGCCACTGCCCCAATTTTACCAAAGCTTTCAGAAGAAAATCTTATTAAAAATGCAATTCCTATTGCTGCGGCAAGGAATAAGGCCCAGGAGCTGATTTCTCCTCCGCCGTAGGCGGTTATTAACCCTCTTTGGGCTATTGCCATACTTATTAATGCTGATAATCCTAAGGCAATAATTACTGAAACTGCACTATTCTTAAATGCTTTATTAAGAGTGTAAAATATAAGCGCAAAGAAGATTAAAAAAAGAACAGCAGATAATACCCATTCATTTTCTAAATAATCTAGTGGGGAACCATAAAACCCAAAGTTTCCAAAGGGGCTATAGCTATAGGCGGAGATAATTGGAAGAATGAGTAATAGTGTTGTTAATGCTAATCCTAAAGTTCTTGATATTTTTGTCTGCATTTTAAATTCTTAATCTATTTTAATTAAGCCCAGGATCATAACCGGTGTTTGTATTTTTTCTTCCAAACCAACCGCCCCCACCCCCACCGAAACTTCTTCTTTGTGCTCTATAACGCCAGCCATAACCCATTTTTTCTCTTTTCCATCCCCACCATACTATAATTATAAATATAATAATAGCGATTGTGATTGTCCAACCGCCTAAACTTTTAATCCAGTCAATAGAATCTCCTACGGGGCCATATATTACTGTTTCTGGGAGTAAATCACCTGCTATATAAGCAAGAATTATTAATAAAAATAAGAATACAATCAATCTTAACAAGGAAAATCTTTTTACTCCGTACTCATTTGTACTCATTCCAAATTTGTAGAATAAAAAGAAGAATGCAATTAATACAGCAGCGATTACAATCCAATCAACTCCCCCTGGACCAAAGAAAGGATCTAAGAAAGGGTCTATCAATCCTCTTTGCATTATGGGCAGAGTTATGAGAATAGACACACAAAGTGAGATTATTGTTGAGACAGCAGGATTTTGCATTCGTCTGTTTAAAAAAGAGTATATTGAAACAAATAATAACACAACAATAATTGTAAATTTTGACCATTCTGAATTAAACAACTCTACAGGGGAGTTGAGATAACTAAGGGCTGAGGTTAATGGTATAACCAACAATGCTAAAACAAATACAAATACTAATGCTTGCTTTCTCATTTTCGCCCCTTTCTTATTATCCTTAATTTAGCATTATTTATAAATATTGTTGATTTCATAAAAACAATATTTATACTGGTATAACTGGTAATTTGATAAACGAAAACTATAATGTATAAAATTAACGATTTTGGTAATGTCAAAGACGAAGTAAGGTGTAATTGATAAGAGCAAAAGATGTGATAGAGAAGCTTAATCTCATTTATATCACCTTGAAATAGTTTATTAGATCACCAATAAACAAATTAAATAACCAAAAAATAAACAACAAAATCAAATATGGCAGACTATGATATTCTTGGGAATATAGCAGTAATTAAAGGAGAGGCTAATTTAAAGAGAAAGACAAGAAATGAGAAGTTAGAAGAAGCCAGGAAATTATTGAAAAATCCGAGCATTAGAACTATTGTTGAAAAAATCGGGAATGTTAAGGGAAGATTAAGGACAATCAGTGTTAAGCATGTTTTGGGTGAAAAAAATCTTATTGCAAAGCATAAGGAAAATGGGTGTGTGTTTAAATTTGATGTTTCTACCTGTTACTTTTCTCCAAGGATATCTGAGGAAAGAAAAGAAATTGCAGGCATGATTAAAAAAAACGATTCTGTTTTGGTTATGTTTGCAGGGGTTGGAGTTTATCCTATTGTTATTTATAAAATAAAAAAACCAGCTAAAATTGTAGGTATTGAATTGGGAAAAGAGTGCTGCAGGTATTTTAAGGAAAATTTAAAATTAAACAAGATGCTGAATAAAATTGGAATTATTCAGGGGGATGTCAAGAAAAAAATAAATTCCAAACTTGGAAAGTTTGATGTTGTTATTATGGCAAGGCCTAATCTAAAAGAGAGTTTTTTGAAAGAAGGCTTAACGGCAAGTAAGAAAGGAACAAGAATATTTTATTATGGTTTTTGCAACGTTGATGAAAAAGATGAAATGGTTAGAGGTTTGATTGATGAGGCTGGAAAATTAAAAAGAAAAATTAAAATAATTAATGTTCAGAAAGCCGGAGAGATTGCTCCCTATAAGTTTAGGTATAGGGTTGAGATGAGAGTATCGAATTAGAATCGTGTTTGGGTTTTAAGTGAGAGTAGAAATAGGAATTATAATCAAAACAGGTTTGGTCTAATCTGGCCATATCTTCTATTATTTCCGAATTATCCTCTGTAGTTTTTCCATTAAATAAAATATCATCAATATCATCATATTCACAAAGTAAATCTATGCCCTCTTTGTCCATCATTTTTGGATAATTATTTGTCTTATAAACTTTGTTATAATCTATAATTTTAATAATACCATATAAATGTTTAAAAGCATTTAGTTTATATGTTTCTTATGAGAGGTCAATATTGTTTATCAGAAAATCCTAATTGTGCCTTCTATTTAAAGCATAAAGAAGATAATTCTAAAATTTGGGTTAATGGAGGAGAAATTTATTGCTGTAATAAGCAGTGTGTTAGTTTTGACTCTAAAGGAACTCCTATACAATTTGATGAATTTGACAATTCATTGTGCGGGTGTGTTGAGGGAGCAGTTATTGGTAATGGGATCCCTGTTGATGTATTGGGAAGAAAGATTGATTTAGAAAAGGTTGTTGGCTTAAAATAATTTTTTAGAGATGATTGAGTTTTATTCGTAAGTTATTTTTGGTTCATCAATTTTGCCGAATTTTCTCTGAAACATTTTGAAAAAAAGTTTAATTTTTAATCCATCGTACGAAAGATGGAATTTTAGTGGGTTATCGCTATCTTCTTTATTTGGAGTATATTTTATTCTAGCGCTAGCGATTAATCCGGAAAAACCATGATAATTATCTGTGTCTACAAAGGATTTACCAAAAAGTGATAAAACATAGGCACATCGTTTTGCCAAATTTTCCAAAGTCCTGGCTTCTTTTGCATTAAGAGAACCATAAATATCAAGATCAGTGAGATAGTTCTCGTCTTCTAATGTAACTTTATCAATTTTCATTCTTATTATAAATCTTGTTTCTTACAGCAAAATAATGATCTCTGCTTGCTTTTTTCATCTTGTTTATATCTCCTCTTCCTATTATTATCTTCCAACCAAGGGTATCTGCTAATGCTTCATAGTATTCATCCATTGAATCAGACATTTGCTCACAATATTCTGTGTATTCTGTTTCTGTCAAAGTATTTCTTACCAAATTTTCGTAAGTTTCTGAGACATCTTTGTTTTCATATTGACTATTCATTTTAGAAAGTATTTTTTTATGACACTCTGCTGCTATTTTAACAGTCTTAGCTCTTGCCTTGATTACTTCTTTGTCAAGAGGATTAGTGTGCCCTTTATAAAAATTTAAATCATCCTGCCCTATTTGTTTTGAAACAGCCAGATATTCTTTTTCGGGGATTTCATTTGGTTCTTGACAATATTTTTCAGCTAAACTAATTGAATAGGATTTCATTTTAGCTAAATGTTCATAGGTCTTTTTTAGTCCATATTTTTCTATTTGTTGTTTAAATGGCGTATTGTCTTTACATTCATTTACAAAAATAATGCTGTCTTCTAATGTTGCAGCTCTAATTAATTCAGGAGCAGATAGTTTTTCTTGTTTAATGGTTTGCTGGGTCTGTACTGCCTGATTTATCTTTTGTTCAAGCCCTCTTGCCTCAGAGATATTTGTCGTTAATGCTAATACTGCTGTAACAAATCCAATTTCCAGATATTTTTTAAAATTCATTCTATGTTACATCTCCTAAAACTAAAGCAGAATTATATCCCCCAAAACCCATAGAGATTACAAGGGAATTTCTTATATTCCTTTCTACTGCTTTATTGGGGGTGTAGTTTAAATCACATTCAGGGTCTGGATTGTCTAAATTAATTGTTGGGGGAACAAGATTATTTTGTACTGCAAGAGCACTTATTATCGCTTCTATTCCTCCTACTGCTCCTATTGAATGTCCTGTCATTGATTTTGTTGAGCTTATATTTAACTTGTTAGTATGTTCTTCAAACACCTCTTTAATAACTTTAGTTTCAACAAGATCACAGGTTTTGGTTGCAGTTCCGTGGGTATTGATATAATCAATTTCATTTATGTTTAAACCAGACATATTGATTGTTTTTTTTATCGCTTTTTTTAAGTACTCTCCTTCTGGATGAAGCATAACCATTTGTGGGTTTGCATCACTGGATTGACTATACCCTTTTATTTTAGCATAAATTTTAGCATTTCTTTTTAATGCACATTCTTTTTCTTCTAAAACAATTATCCCTGCTCCTTCTGAAATAGCAAATCCATCTCTGTCAATGCAGTATGGTTTGGGTTTTGTTCTCGAGATTACTCCTAAATTAGATAGGCAGGATATTGCCTGCAGAGTAATTGGTGCTTCAGAACCTCCTGCAATTGCAGTATTAGAACGACCTTCCTTAATTGTGTAATAGGCTTGTCCTATTGCGTCAAGTCCTGAAGAACAAGCGGTATTTATACATATCGAAGACCCATGAAAGTTAAAAAAACTAGAAATTTTTGCAGGAATTGCATAACTTTTAAAATCTATGGTATTTGGTGGAGTAAATTGGTAAAGATTTCCAAATCTTTTATTAAGAAAGGTTATAAATTCTTCGAGCTTGTCTTCTTGCAATAGGCATTTGTACTTTACAAATTCTCTTTTTGTTTTAAAAAAATGAAATGGTCTAACCAATTTATTAAATTCTTCAAAGGTTTTTTTCATAACTGTCTGGATAACTACTTTTACAACCTGCTCATTTGATTGAATCGGTTCTTCTGCATTTCCCATAAAAACGTCAATATCATTGTTTTCTTTGTTATATTCCAAAACTGCATTTTCTAATGCTAATCTTGTTCCAAGAACAGCAAATTGTATGGATTTGTCATCTGTTTTGACTTTCCCATAATTTTTTTTATTAAATTTCCCTTGATTTACATCTTGTAAAAAATAATTATCTAGATTAAAATCTTTGATTTCACTTCCCTTAATTTCCCCATAACCTCTATCTCTTACTATTGGAAGAGTCTCAAAAAAAGATTTTCCATTAACTATGTTCTCCCAAAAATCTCTTATTCCAATTCCATTGGGTGTTACTATTCCTAGCCCTGTTATTACAACTTCTCGGTTCATTTTTTAAACATGCTCCCCCTTTCCAAATCTTCAAGGGAATTTATGGCTTTTTTAAGACAATTTTCTCTTGCTTTATCTCCTCCGACAAATTTTAGATGTTTTTCAGCAATATCTTTGCAATAACTGCATGAATTTGCATTTTTTTTCTCATTTTTCAACTCTGAGATATCACAAATGTGCTCGCTGCAATCTTTACCTTTGATAAAAGGTTCTATAAATCCATCTAGATCTTTGTTGTTTAAATAAACTTGTGCTGGAAAAATTGCTTCTTGCATATTTCTCATTTTTTGTGCCCTTGCTTTTCCTAAAATAGCTCCTTTAATAAAAGGGGTTCTATTTACTTGTGTGAATTCATTGTTTCTGTAATTTAGAATATCAAAAAGATTTCCATCATAAGATTTTTCTGCATAAGCTTTAACAACTCTTACTAGCCAATCAGTAGGTCTTGAACGTTCTGTTAATTTTAAAGTTAAATTTGTCTTTCCAATTTTATCGCATAGCTCTTCATAATAATGAACATCTTCTGGTCTTATCCAGTCTGCTGCAATAAATTTTCCAGAGCTTTCAAATTTTTCTTTTCCGCAGTTCAAAGAATAAAAATCCAAGAAAAATCCTCCTGATTCATGATTTGATTGAGAAGAGTGAGCAAGAGCATTTGCATGATTTGTTCTGTAAATACAATCGTGCAAACAAGTGTTATTGGCAATCAATCTTAAATTTAAATCAGTTGATTTTAATGCCTGTTCTAACTTTTTAAAATTTCTGTTAAATCCGTAATGTAATGTTAATTCGTCTGCTCCTAATTCTTCCCAGGCCCTTATTCTTTCCAGACTGTCTATATCGTTATATACTGAAACAGAGATTTCTAAATCTGGCGCAGTATTTTTTGCAAGTTTTAGCATGAATGGGCTTCCGACAGTTACAATGTCTGCTCCTGTGTCTTGGATATGTTTTATAAAATCCCTTATTTGTAAATTTGTTTTTCCAGAGAATTCTCTGTTATCTGAGCATAAAGCATTAAAAAGATAATTAAACTTAATTCCATGTTCATGTGCAGTTTTAATATGCCCCTTTAGTTGTTTCTGTGAGATATTGGGTATTGTAAAGCTTGGTCTTCCTCCGCCAATGATATGTTCGCTCAGCATGCCATACAAACACTTGACAATTCCAAAAGGCGCAACTTTTTCTATTAATTTATTATCAAAATTTGTAGCTAAATCATACCTCATTTCCATACCCGTTATTCTTCTTAAGTGATTATAAAGATTATTATTATCTATAGAATATATTGTTTAATTTATGTTGTTCAAGAACAAGCTTGTTTTTAAATAAAAGAATTTTGAAATAAACATGAAAGGGTTGAGAAATGCAATAGCGGGTCTTGGGTTGGCAGGCTTGCTTGCTGTTTCTGGGTGCGGCATAACTATCCCCCTTAAGCCGGCCCCGTATATTCCTCGCGATTTAAGGGGGACAGCACAAGCGCTTATACTTGAAAAGAGAGCAGATGAGCTTGCTGGAAGCAGTTCTTTAGATGATTTGGGGGATGCTGTTAAAATTTATGGAAGTGTGGGCAAGCTGGAAAAGATGGATAAAGTGCTAGATGAGATTGCGGGTATGAGAGGCGAGGATGAAGATGAAGTAATCAATTATATTGATATTGGAAGAAGATGTAATGAAATGTATGAAAGAATTGATAAAAAGAAAAAATAAAAAGGATTAAAAAAGTAAATTTTAATATGACAGATGTTACTGGAGAAAATTTCAAAAGGAGTGATTTGTGCGGGATTTGGATTAGCTGTCTTATGCTCTTCTTGTGATAGTATTGACGGGCAACCTATTGGGAGAATGGGTTCTTATGCAAGCGCAACAATGGCAACAAGTTTTCAAGGTCTGAAAGATTTAGGGCAGCATAGTTCTTCATCAGAAGGCAATGGGCAGGTGTATTGCTGTAGATGCGGGCATATTGATATTGCTCATTTAAGAAAATCTGCTGATTGGACCAGATATCTTGGAGAAAAATCCTATAGTCATTTAATGAATAATGATGCTAAATTTTCATTTTCATTTAAAGAACCTTCTCAATATTTTGTTAGTATTGATTATCCAAAGAACTGGGGAAGTTTGAAATCAGAAGATAAAGAAAAAATTTCAAAAGAGGTTTCTGTTGGGCTTGGACAGTATTTTTCTTATACAGGGGTTACCTGGCACGAGATGCTTACCTGGTTTGGGTACAAATCAACAGGATTTTATACAGAATTCCCATCAGCTTTTTCGTGGGAAGATGGATTTCCAAAAAATTATGGGATACATAAGAAAAGAGGCTGTAGAAAAATATGATTGTGATGTAGACCCAGACTGACTTCTTTTGATAATAACCAGTAATACAAGATAACGAAATATTAATGGGTTGCTGATATCAAACCAGTCAGCTATTTTGAGAAAGTTTTAGGTTAGTTCTTACAAGCTAGGGCTCTGCGGAGCCCTAGCTTTTTTACCCACAAGAGAAAAACTTATAAATCAATAATCATGACTATTTTAGAGGTGTTCGCATCTCAGAGAGTTTTCTGAGTAGATTAAGATGGCATATGAATTTAATAAGTGTGAAGAAGGAAGATTATATAAAATTGTAGATGGATTGATGAACCTAAGAAAGTCAATTGTTGGTCCTAAAAGAGAATATGAAGAATCTCTTGAGAATCTTGCTCTATCCTCCTGTGAGAAAATTGGAAACTTAGTTCTTAAGATTGGAAATTCTTATATTGGAAAAGTAATAAGAAAAAGAGCTATTCCTATTTATTTAACATGCTGTTTTGGAGGAGCCCTCGCTAATACTTTAGCTAACTATAATAACACAGGCAATTTAGGAGAATCTGTAATGTTAGGAACTGTAATCGTGGCCTCTATTGCCCCAGCACCATTTATTGCAAAAGCAATAGTTAAAGGAGAAGAAAATAATAAATAAAAATTTTTATATCTTTTCCCTGATATTCACAGAAGTTGGTGCCTCGCCGCCATGCCAGGTGAATCTTGGGCGGATTCTGACAGGATATAATCTTTCTGAATTATCATCTAAGATAATTGCACTTCCTTTTAAATCCGGGAGATTGTTCATTGATTTTGTTATTCCTTCTAATAAATAAGTCTGCATCATTTCATTTAGTGCTTCTAAATCTTTTTTATTGGTTAATCTATGGCTTATTATAATATCTGACTGAGTCATTACATCCCTGTGAATTACTCCTGGCTGCTGAGTTGCCAATACCATTGATATTCCTGGCTGCCTGCCTTCACGCAAAAGCTGAATTAGTGCGTTTGATGCAGGAGTTTTTTCATTCATTGGAAGGAATTCATGAGCCTCATCAATAAACAGCCAGACAAGAGGCATTTCTTTTTCATATTCCTTGCTTCCAATTCCGTGCTCGATTGCATCAATTTCTTCTTTTTTTCTTGCCAGCATTCTTTGATTAAATAACTTTTTTGAGACCAAGCCAATAATTAATGCACGAACATTAAATGAAGATGTTGAAGAGTACATTGACAAATCCAAAACAGAAGTTTTCCCGGCTTTTATCAGATCTGAAATTTTTGTTGGCTTTTCGTTTTTAGATGCAAACACTTTCCACGACTTAGCTGCTTCAAACAAGGAAATAGCTGCTTTTTTTGTCTTGTCATCTGCTTCAGTATTTTTTGCAATCAAATCAGTTATATTTTCCAGATCAAAATCTTCCTGCAGGTTTGATAAAATTCTTTGAATTAAAACAGAAACAGAGTCTGTCATTTCCAGATTGAAGATAGATAACCAGTCTTCAATATCCAATTCAGAAACAGCTAATGCAAATTTTTTAGTTACAGGAATGCCTCTTTTTTCATATTCATCAAAATAGCCTGCAGGAACCCAGATGTTCACCGGAAGATTTTTTGTTTTTAACTGCCATTCTTCAAGCAATGCTGTTTCTTTTTCATTTTTGAATTTCATTGTCCAGAAAATTCCCATTGTATCAAATATCAGGGAGGCAATATTATCCTTTACTTCTGCAGGCAGATCAGATAGTTCTTCTGCTAAAACACCGATTGTATATGATTTTCCAGAACCTCTTTTTCCTGCAATTAAAATTACATGGCTTCTCGCTACATCAAACCAGATTAGATTGCTTAAAGAAGTATAATTACCCATGCTGACATAACCCTTTCCAATATAGATTAGTCCTTTATCCTCTAACTTTTCCTTATCTGCTTTGTCCCTTCCTATTATAATATCGTATGGCATTTTTTGTTTTCTTTCTTTTTTATTTATGCTTTATCAATAATCTATAACTCTGTTCGCTTTGTAGATGAGGAGATTAGCTTTATTCTCAGTAGCTTGTTCTTCTCATATATACTCTGTTTAGTATTTATCTATTACTAATTTAATCATTTAGTAATGTATTAGACGATTTTCATATGAAGCAATCATTTTAAAACTTCTTGCTCAATTGCCTATTATTATTTCGTTCTTATTTATTACTAATTTTATGTTTGTGATATTTTACCTTTTTTATTAAGAATATTTTAATCTATTTAAGGTTTTATGTCTGAGAGATTGAATAAAAACATTATGGATTTCACAATCATAATGTTTTTAAACCCTTAATTGTTAAAAACTAAATGGATGAAAGAAAGCACTGGGAAAACAGACCAGAAAGGAGTATTGTGAGCAGACCAGAAAAGACGGTTATGAAAATTGACAATGACCCAGACAACAGGATTTCTAAAGTAACTGAAAGAGTTAAGGGTAATCCCTGGATTATGGTCAGTATTGTTTTAGGAATTGCAGTTATAATTTTATTATTTATGGTTTTTAAGGGGGGAATTACTGGAAATGTTATTAAGGCAGATGATGCTGGAACAAAAATAGTTGAATATTTAAATGGTATGACCGGCGGGGGAGTTGAATTTGTAAGCAGCGAGGATCTAGGAAGTTTATACCAGATAACTGTTTCTTATCAGGGACAGGAAATACCTGTTTTTACTACAAAAGACGGAGAATACTTTCTTCAGGGAGCGGTTCCTATAAATGCACAAACTGCTGATAATTCTGCTGCTAATACTCAAACACCTGCTGAAGTTCCAAAATCAGACAAGCCAAAAGTTGAGGCATTTATATTCTCATATTGCCCTTATGGATTACAATTTGAAAAAGCATTATTCCCGGTTTATGATTTATTAAAAGGCAAGGCAGATATTAATATAGTTGCAATCGGAGCAATGCATGGTGAATTTGAAAAAACAGAATCATTAAGACAAATAAGCATTGAACAATTATATGGAAGAGATAAATTATTTGCATATCTGAAAGAATTTGATTCAAGCACTAATATTGGTGCTTGCAGTGGAGATGACACATGCCTGAATAAGTATCTTCCAGCGATATATACCAAGTTAGGAATTGACAAGACCAAAGTTGATAATTACATGAAATCAAGTGCTGTAACTGTTTATGATGCACAAGGAGCAGAAGCAAACTCATTAGGTCAAACAGGTTCACCAGGTTTTATGATAAATGGAGTGGAAGTACAGGTTTCAAGAACTCCTGAAGCAATTAAAACAGCAATCTGTTCTGCATTTAATACTGCACCAGCTGAATGTTCACAAACATTATCAACAGCATCACCTGGTGCTGGATTTGGTGCTGCTGCAGGCAGTAGTGCCAGCAGTGCAGCTCAATGTTAAAATAGAGGATTAATAAAGACTAATTAATAATATAAAAACAGGATAACTAATAACTAGATTTGTAATAAAAAAACTCGGATAAACTATTGGAACAGATTGCCCAAGCGATATAAAGTTGATTATTACCGATAAATAAAGAATAAAATGACAAAAATAAAAGAACTAACACCAAGACAGGGAAATGTTAATGTAGAAGGAGTTATAACTGAGGTTGGAGAAGCAAGGACATTTAACAAATTTGGCAGGCCATTGGTTGTTGCAAATGCAATATTAAAGGATGATTCTGGAAGTGTTAAACTGACTTTGTGGAATGATGATGCAGGCAGATATAAAGCTGGAGATAAAATTAAGGTTACAAATGGTTATGTCGGGGAATTCCAGGGAGAAAAACAATTAACATCAGGGAAGTTTGGGAAAATCGAGAAAGTTGGAGAAGGTGAGATAGAAGAGAATGTTGATGAGAAAGCAGAAGTTTCTGCAGATGATGAAGAATTGGAAGATGCTCCTGTTGCAGAAGTTATTGAAGAAGAAGCAGAAGAGCCTGAAGGCGTAGAAAAGATTGAGGAAGAAGAGTTTTAGATTTATTTTTGAGTGATTTTTATTTATAATAGATATTTATCTTTTAATTTTGTTAGAAAGAAATTATAATTACTATCAATTATTGAAATAGCTTTTAATTTTTTGTTCAGTTTTTTCTACTATTGGTTTTACTAATTTCATATCTTTATCTGCTTGTTCAAATACCCTTTTATTCGTTTGATAGTCCTTTTTTCTAACAAGAAATCTTACTTTTTCGTCATTTATAATGTAAATCCAATCAACTTCACCATCTAGGTTTCCATGATTTCCTCCGTCAATATAACCAAAACCATTTATCTTACTTTCTGAATTAATGATTGCTTTTCTAATACATGTTTCATATGGCTGATTGTATTCTATTACTATCCTTTCAATAGGCTCTTTTCCTTGAGTTAAAAAAGGAGAAAGGTTTTCTTTTATCTTTTTAAGAAGAGTTTCAGATTTATAATCATAGTTGTTAGGATCTCCATCGGCGTATTCAAATTCTATGCTTGAAAGAATATGCCTTGCATTATTTTCAATTTGGTTTTCCCATAATATATTTCTATCATAATAAATTATGCTATCTATTTCTTTATTATCCTTTTTGGTAGCAGAATATCCTAAATGTATATTTCTCCTAGGATAAGACTTTATAGAGTTAACATCACTATTACTTGAGTTTGAGAGTGCTGAGATAGATGAGACAGAAAGAACCACTCCGATTGCAATTCTTTTTAATAAATTCATAGGTTTTATTTGTGAGCTATGTTTATAAGCTTTTTTTATTAAAAGTTTTACTGTATAGTGGGTAATCTAAATAGCCTTGCCCACAAAGTAATGACAACAAAAATTATTGCCCGAAAGTTTTTTAAATACAAAAATCTCAGTATTTCTACCTAAAAGGGAAGGAGAGTTCTGTGATAATATTAAGATGGAAAATAAAATTGAAGCAAGAAAAAAGTTTATTTACGAACAAGTTGGAGAAGAAGCAATAAAATTGTTAAAAGAATCAGGATTAAATATTGATAATGCTGTAACCAATATATTAAGAGAACAAGAAGAACAAAGAGAAAAATTAGAGGCTCAAGCAGAATTTGGAACTGTGGAAGATATAATGACTTCTGAACTTGTTTATAAGTCTAAGTCTACAGAAGATGTTTTTGGTAAAGAATATTCAAGGAGATTATATTTAATTGGATTAGATGATAATCAAATCAAAGGCTTACATCAAGTTGAATCTCTTATTCTTTCAACAGGAAGTATGTCTGAAGAAAGAAAACAACCGTGGGTTAGAAGATATTTTATAATGCCAGATTCAACTCCAGAAAAAATGCCTAAAGTAGGTGAAATGACTTTATCTGAATTAATTTTAATTACCGATGATGCAAATTCTGCTTTTTGGAGAGACCATCATGTTTTATCAGGAGAAGCATGGCAAGCACTTTGCATTGCAGCATGTTGTGCTCAATATACAGAAGCAAGATATGCTTATGGTTTCAATGCAAGAACTGAAAAGCTGGGATGGTCAAAAGCTCAAAGCGGAGCATACACAAAAAATGAATGTCTTCTAACCGAAAGACTAAAGTGGGGTCACCATGAAAATCCTGCTTGGACTCCCGAAACTACCAATCTCGAACAGTTTAAAAGATAATTTTCGTGACACGACCCTCCTTTTTGTTACAACTTTCTTAAAATCTTATACTGAAAACTTACTTTATGGGCGGAAAACAGCTAATAATCGGCTAATCAAGGGTTTATAGGCAGGGCTAATCTAAATCAGCTTTTCTCTCAAATCATTTACAATATCCATCAAGCTTCTTACTCTCTTTCTGTCAACTTGCTGGTAGGTGTTTCCATCGGGTTTAAAATAGCTTCCGATGATTGCTGCATCTGCAATTCTTAGCTGTTCATTAATATTTTCTAGATTAACTCCTGCACCAACAACCAAAGGAAAATCTTCTAATAATCTTTTATATTCTTTTAGTTTTTCTATTGGTGTTTCTATTCCTGTTCCGGCTCCAGTTGTGACAATTGCGTCGCATCTTGGCATTGCCTCATGTAAATCCTGTTCAAGAGGATTTCCTGTTTTTTGGATATATTTAAAGCCAACTCCTCCAAGAACAAGAATATCAGAATATTCATTTTTTACTTGCTCATATCTTCTTACATTTAAATCCCTTGTCTGGATACTATCAAACTGCACAAATTTTGCTTTAAAATTCTCTGCTAATCCGAACGCAGAATAAGGATCTATTAAAACATTTACACCAAGAATAATATTCAGATTTAATTTAGAAGTTTTTTTCTAGTGTATCACAAATATCAGTATAAGTTCCGTGATAGTCTTCTATTATTGCTCCGTTTACTCCTTCTTCCTGATAAATCATTAATTCTTCGAGAGCTCTTTCTACTTTTTCTTCTTTTTTTCCTGCCAGATGAATCATTCCTATTATTGGTTTTCTGACAGAAAATAATTTTTCAAATTTATTTAAGTTCATTTTTAAGCAAACCTATTCAGATTATTGCTCATAATCATGTCATGTTTTCTTTCTTTTAACCATTCAGTTTCTTTTTCATCTAAATCAAGGCGTTTATTTGCTTCCCGGTCTATAATCAACGGGAAAAGAAAAGCTTCTTTATTTGCTTTTCTCTTGGAAATATGGCATCTTTGAGAATATTTTGCTATTATGGATTTCTTTTTTGCATTTTTTTGATTAGAAAGCCAGATTTTTAATATTCTTGAAGGTTTTCTGTATTTTGTGAACTTTTTGTATTTTAGTTTTGTTGCTGTAGAAATTCCTGCAGATAAAAAAAAGTTTTGGTATAACAAAAATCTCCAGTATTGCTGCCTGTAGATTCTTCCTCTGAACACATCTGCCTTGCTTAAACTATCATAAGCTTTTGCCAAGGCTTCTCCTTTATATTCTGAAGGAATATTTTCTTCAACCCATAATAATATTTCATCTAATTCCAGTTTAGTATTGTCATAAACTCTTATTGTTTTTTCTTCTGTTTTGTTTTGGAAAACATTTTTTAATGCATTAAATATGCTTTCTTCTTTTTCTCTTTCGCTTAGTTCTTCTAAGAATGCCTGTTCCCCTAGACTTATAGCTGTCTGAAGGTCATTTAATGCAGCTCTTACATCTCCCTTTGCCAGTACTGAAATCATGATTATTGTTTCCGGCCTTAGAGATTTATTTTCTTTTTTTAAAATATCCTTTATTATATTAAGAATTACCTTGTCAGTTAATTCATTTACACTTACTAAATGGCATCTTTTTCTTAATAAATTAAATTTCCTGTCCCAGATATCATTTGCAGTTATAATTATAGGATGAGAAGTTTTGTCAATTAAAGCTATAAGTTCCGGCAACCCCCCCCTGTCTGTTCCGGTTATCCCGTCTGCTTCATCCATTAAAATTAATTTTCCTTTTCTGAATAAAGAATGCTGTTCTATAGAAGGCCTTAATACTTCCTCTAATTTTAATCTGTTTCTTAAATCGCTTGCATTTAGTTCAAATAATTCCAAGTTAAACTCATTTGCAAGAGCAATTACCAAGCTTGTTTTTCCTGTTCCAACAGGGCCGTTTAATATCAGAGCTTTTTTCATTGGAAATCTCTTATAAAAGTTTATAACTTCCTGGATGGCAATGTCCTGCCCCCTTATATCTGAGAACTTCTTTACTCTGTATTTTTCAATTAAAGGCAAGGTTTTAGGCAGCATTTTAAATTATTTTATTTATTCCTTCGAAGTGAATTGTTTTATCATCTATATCATAGACTTCATTTACTTTATAAATCCCTTTTGTATACATCTTTCCATTTTTTAAAAGATGGATTGCTCTTTGTATGGTTATACTAGCTAATGGGCGGGATAGTTCCCCGTTTCCTTTTGTTTCTACTAAAGGAATTTCGCCAAAAAACCAGTAATTTCTTTGCCCTTCTTTTAGGAAATCATAAAATTTTCCTGCTTCAATATTCTTTGGCAAACATTCATCTTCTAATCTTCCTTTTGTTCCAAATTTTCTTAATGCTAAATCTGGATTAAATTCTATTTGAATTCCCATTTTAAATTATATACTCACTCCATATATTTTCTTCATTAAATGTCCTACTCTTCTTCGTTGTAATGGCAAATCCATTTCTATTATATTGTAGTATCCTTCAACCTGGACGTTTAAATGAACATATTTATTTTTAATGTAGTCTATAGCTCTTTGTAAGATGGGATGTTCACATTCACTATAAGCATTTTTTTCAGAATTCCATAGTTGTCCTAATAATTTTAATAAGTTTTTCATATTTTAGTTTACTCCTCTTTCTTTATGAATAATTTATTACTTCCGTTATAGCGTATACCATGCGGCCATCCTTTTTGGAAGTGTTCAAAACCTTTTTCTGATAGGTTTATGTACCAACTTGAATTTTCTGATTCTGGAATTAATATTTTTCCAAGACCTTCCATGTCACTTGCGTTTTTAAAAAACCCTCCTGGATCTTTGCCATAACCAAGAAAAAAATATGTTCTTAGTTCCATGCATGTTCCTCTTAATAATATGTATCCTTTTCCGTCTTTGTCCAGATTTTTTGAACTATTATGAATATCTGCAAAATGCTTTGTAGGACCTTTTTCTAATGCATTTGATTCTTCTGCTGTCAGAAATAAAGTTATATCCTGGTCGTTATCATATTTAACTTGCATTTTATTTTACAATTCCTTTTCCAGCAAGCACAAAGCTTGCTAAAAGGGCCTCTAATTGGATAAACTCATCGCTTCCCTCAACTAATCTGAATTCAATTTCCCCTGTTTTCTCTGTCAACTTTACTTTTAACTCATCATCAATCTGCAGGTTCCAGACTTCTTTCTGTATTGATTTTATTATGTCTGTTCCTGAAACAGATTCTTTTAGCATTACATCCAATAATTTTTCTTTTGCTCTTTCAAAGTCCCCTGAAAGGGCATATTCCAGGACAATTTTTATGTCTGCTGGCTTTGCGCTTGAGATTAAAGTGCTCACAAGTTCAGAGGTTATTGCAGGAGAAATAGAAGCTGAAGCCTGAAGAAGATTTATTACCCTTCTGCAATCTCCTTCACTTCCCTCATATAGAGTTTCTATTGTCTTATCACTTATTTGCAGATTTTCGCTTTCTGCTATTTTTTTGATAATCCTCTCTATATCTTTCCTTTCTAAGAGCTTGAATCTGAAAATTGCTGTTCTTGACTGAATTGGGTCTATTATTTTTGAGGAATAGTTGCAGGAAAGAATAAACCTGCAGGTTCCTGTGAAATTTTCCATTGTTCTTCTTAATGCCTGCTGGGCTTCCCTTGTTAATGCGTCTGCTTCATCCAAGAAAATAACTTTAAATGGAACATCTCCTAACGCTTTTGTCCTTGCAAAATCTTTTACTTTTTGCCTTACAACATCAATTCCTCTTTCATCACTTGCGTTCAATTCCAGGTAATTCTCTTTCCAAGTTGGACCAAATAACTCTTTTACTACAATTAAAGCCAATGTAGATTTTCCTGTTCCTGCAGGTCCTGCAAACATCATGTGGGGGATGTTTAATGATTTAGTCAGATTTTGTACTTTTTTTATAATGTCATCCTGCCCAACAACACCTTCAAATTTTTTTGGTCTGTATTTCTCTGTCCAGATTGTCAATTCATTAGCTTTTTTTAATTGCCTCTCTTTTAGTTCTTTAAGTTCCATATTAGAATAGGAAGAAAGGGTGAATTTGTTTTATAAAGATTATTATGGTGATATGTAATCTTTATTAGGGATTAGAAATGTGTCTGTTGTTTTTCCCTCTATTTTTTAGTTTATATTCCTAATTTATAATCTTATCCGCTTTGGCTTATGTTCTCATAGCGTTAAAGAGTTTTTTTATTAAGGATTTAGTTTTTTAGCAGCTTAAGCTTGATGTTATTTTTGAGATGAATCTTTCTTCAGAGTGTTTAACTACATAGTGCATATCATTGTCTTTGGCAAGTTTCATGAGTTCACAGAATGTATCAGCTATAATCCCTATTTTTTCTGCACTTTTTTTCTAAAGGATTATCCCCCGCATCATAAAAGCTGATATCAACAGCATATCCTCCTCATTTCCAAACTTATTCTTGTTTTTATCTATAGATACTCCTATTAGACCTTTTTTATTCTTGAAATGTGTTTGGTTAGCAATCACAGATAACATGTCTCTTGTATACGTTACCCCTTTTTCTACTGGATAATCTTCTTCATCTTTTTCAGTAGCAGGAGCGCTATCGCGTCTTTCTGTCCAATATTGATTGTTGTCTGTCCAATCATTAGAGCTTTTAAAATAATCTACAAATCTTTGCTTAATTTCATCTTGATTACCTTCTCCAATAAGTATTTCCATATTAGAAGTGGTTATATCCAGTATTTTTTCTAAATCAGAGTCAGGGGTTTGCTTAACCAATTCAATAAATTGTTCTGGTGAATATCTGTCTTTCTCTGGGTAACCATTTTATCTGGATTATTTTTTATGACTTTTGGACCCTTTGGGGTGTATTTAAATGCCTTTTAATCAGAATTCTTTTTAACTTATTCTTGCTTTTCTTTGCTTTCTTTTTCTCTTTACTCTTCTAATTCTTTTTCTCTGCCATTTCCATCTCATTTGGCCTTTCTTTTTCCATCTTCTACTTGAGCGTTTCATGAAATAGAATGGAAAATAGTGTTTAAAAAGCTTATCTCTTGCTCTTTGATAGCCCTTCAAGGCTTTGTTGATATAATCTCTCTTTTTCCTGTTTTGTATTTGTAATATTATCTTCTATTTCTTTTAACTCTGCTTTTTTTGTGTTTATGTTAGAATCTATCTTATATATTTCCTCATTTTTTTCTTTTATAGTCTTTTCTAGACCCTCAAAATTTGCCCTTTGATAAGCTGCTTTTCTCGTTAAATCCCCTAATTCATAATTTTTTGTTTCTATATTTTTTTCTAGTACAGAAACCTCCCCTATCTTATTTTTATATGCTTCTGTTGCCCTATGTAAATTTTGTTCTGTTGTGTAAACTTCTGTTTGCAGATTTCCTAAGGTATTCTGCTTGTTTTTAATATCTTTTTCAAGAACAGGTATTTGCGTCTTTAGCGAATTGTAATGGCTAAAATTAAGATCATATTTCTTGAGGCTATTTTTGTAAGTGTTTCCTGCAAATGCAATTACTAATGCAAGTGCTATTGTTGCAAAGATTTTTGCAGGGCGATTTTTTTTCATTTTTTCTCCCCTGTCTTTTATCTTCTGCAGCTCTTCTCTTTCTAAGTATAAGAGGTTTGGATTTGCTTTTTTTAATGCTTTCCTAAAACAGGTGTCTGTTTTTTCTGAGTCTGACCTTATAAGAACAAGCCCATCTTTTGTTCTTTTATCGTCTGCTATATAAAGGGCTGCTCTGTCTATTATTTCCGCTAATGGCCTGCCGGAATTCAGCATGTTCTTTATATCGTTTCTGCTATTTGCCTGGGTGATCATTTCAAGAAATCCATCTGCGATTATCACGCTCTTTATTCCTCTTTGTCCCTCTTCTATCAGCCTTTTTTTAGCTTCTTCATCAGATACCTGTTCTTTGAGAAGTGCGGTTAGGGCTTCATAAATAGGGTGTATTATTCCTTCTTCTGTTGAGAAATTAGAAGATTTTTTGGAATATAATCCTGCTATTTTTTCTGTTAAATTATTTTTCTCCATTTTTCTCACATCCAGCAAGGCAGTTTCTTAATGTCAGAACTTTTTCAATCCCTCTGTTAGAATTGTATTTGATAGTAGCTGTGTCTTCATGCATTTTGTTTATCTGGTTTACTAGAAGAGCCCCGGTTATCTGGTTTGAGATTATTGTTGTAGGCTCATAACAACTGCCAACTTCTTCTTTATCTTTTGTCTGGCTTAGCATTCCAAAACCCTGGCAGTCAAGGCAGGCTGTTTTTCCTGGAATATAAGGCATTACACTTCCTTGTATGAAAGATGTCCCAGAATTTAAGAGAGGGGTTTTTGTTTTATAGGAAAGCCAGTCCAGATAATATCTTGCTTTTGCGTTATCAACACAGCTTAAAATAATCTCATAATATTTTTCTAATTTGTAGTTCTCATCAACCTTCCTAACTATGCCTTTAAAATTTCCTAATTTTGATAACTTTTCTGCCATTACTTCTGCTTTATATTTTCCAACTGAATTGTAAAAAAGAATCTGCCTGTTTAGATTAGATTCCTCAACGTTGTCAAAATCAATTACATCAACATCTGCCCCTGCCATTGCCAGCCCTATGCCTGCAAATGTGCCTATTGCACCTGCCCCAACCAATAAAACTTTCTTGTTTATTTTATCCTCTAAATTACTCGCTGAGAGCCTGGAAAGGGTTTTATCATCTGGGAGAGGCATTATTCTTTTTCTTATTTCATCTGCTGTTATCCCTGAGGCAATTATTGCATTTATAATCCCATTGTTTTTTTCATTTTTATGAAAATTGATAATCTCGTCTAAACTTTCATTTTTTTTAATAACTTTAATCTTATAGGATTCTTTAGAGCAGGATGCAGAGATAGCTTGAATGCTGTTTTTTATTGCATATCCAATACAAATTTGCTTTTCTCTGCCTTCAGAAGCGTCTACAAAAAAATCTGGTTTTCCTATATAATCCTTTGCAAGTTCTTCATTTAAAACTTCTCCTTGTATTTCTTCAAATTCAGTATCCGGGTTCATATTATAGAAATCTAAAAATTGCAGGCTGTTTTCTCCTATCCTTGTTATTTTTCCGAAACCCATTGCTGTTAAGTCTGCAAGAATAAAAGAAGCAAGATTATTTGAGCCAGTTACAACTATGTGTGAATTTTGCAGATTTTCCTGCTTCCATCCTTTTGCCAGTTCCTGCTTTGCATATCTCATTTGAAATCATCTGGAGAAAATCCCGAGCAAGCCAGGTTTTTTTACTTTTTGTCTTATCTCTTCTCTTATCCCTTCTTCTGAAAATTTAATATCATCTTCTGTTTCTATTATCTCCAGCTTGATTGGTTTTTTTGTTATGTGGCTTTTTTCGCAGACAGTGCATATCTCTTTTAATGCAACTTCTGCATAAAATTTTCCTTCGCTTGCCACAAGTGAGTATGCATACCCCAAGGATTTTAGTTTTTGGGGCTCAGTTTCTTTAAATGTCAGTGTATGCTCTCCGAGAGGCATGAAAATTGTTTTCCCTCCTATGTTAAAATAGAATTTGTTGTCTTTAGTATGCATATAATTTATTTTTGGATTAATGATTTTTCTTTCTACAGTATACGTGTTAAAGGGCTTTGTTGATTTTATTTCAAGTTCAACTCCTCCTTCTCTAATGAGGAATCTGTTTCTTTCAAATTCGTTTTTTACGGGATCGTTTCCTATTAGGATTATTTCCCTGTTTCCTGCTATTGAATGAACAAGTTTTTCTAAATTTCTGTCATCTGTTCCAGAATGCCAGGCGCCCATGCCATGATGGCTGTGCCAACAGCCTATTGCATCATATCCAAGATTTTCAATTTCTGCCTTGGATTTGAATGCACCTTCCGGGCCAATTGATGCCTCAACTCCAGAAACCATTTGATCGCATGCAAGTATGGCATTGTAGATTATATGGTTGTTTTCTGATTTTGGGTTTAGAAGAAAACCATAACATTCTATATCTCCTTTTTCACAGACAATTTTTGAATAAGCTTTTATTTTATTAAGAGTATTTTTAGTTATTACTAATTTTTCAATATCGGTTATGTTTTGATTTATTTCCATTTTTATTCATGAAATGAATGTTGTTTGTTTATGTTTAATGCAGATTTTACTAATGAGCCTACAATTTGCCCGGTTGTAGAACCTCCGGGCATTTTTCCGAGGCATGGAGTGCTGTAATCTATAAAAAAATCAGAATTTTCATTATTTCTTGAAATTATCTGAGTGTCGGTTTTTAGTCCTTCAGGAGTTATGCTTATTGAAACGGCTACTTGTCTTTCCTTGTAATGCTTGCCTGTTGTTTTGTTATAATGTGCTTTAAAAAAACAATAAACTCTTCCAAGTTTTGGGTCATAACCAATATCCCCGTATTCATAGCAATTTCCTACTATTCTTATATGTCCCTTGGCTGTAAGGTCTCTTATTTCTCCTTCCAACCCCGAAAGTTTTTTCTTTGAACCTTCTGACTGCTGTATTTTCTCCAAGACATTTTTTTTGAGATTTTCCTGAAGATTAAATTTGAATTCTGATTCCAGCATATCGATTGTTTTTATACTCTTGTCAAAACAATAGTTTTTCCAGTCAAGCCTTATTACAGAGGATTCACGTACCTCGTTTAGCGGATAAACCCTTTTGTTTATTACTGCAACATTTCCGCCGAGGAGTTTTTCAAAAATATATTCTTCTCTTACCCTCTCTAATTTTCTCCTGATATTGTTTTGGCAGAGCTCTCCGCAATAAGCCGGAATAACCTGGGTTATGAAAAAATGCAGATTTTTATTTCCTCTTATTTCACTGTCTATTCTTGCAATCAAATTTTCGTCTGATCTTATGTTTTTGGAATATTGATTTTGGAATTCTTTAAGGTTTTCTGAATTTCTCTGCAAATATCTTTTTTCCATGTTTCTTAAATTTTCTGATTTTTTTAGGGGAAAGCTTAAACCGCAAAGATACATAAAATTATCCGAGGGAGCTGCATTTTCTGTGTGATAAATTGTGTTGTTTATTACTGCAAACATTAGATTTTTGCCAAGCTTGTGAAAAGAAGTTTCTGGCAGCATTTTCTTATTGTTTTTATCCTACTTTCTGAAATCCATTTACAGCAATAGTTATCACAGGCATATTTTCTCCGGTATCACTTTCATATCTTCTTATTGGTGTTCCAAGCTGTATTGGCTCATATACCACTGGCTTGTCTTCTCCTCCGACTTTCTGGGCTATCGCATATCCGCCGCTTGAATTCATCTCAGCGGTAATTGCTTCACAGGCAGTTATGTCTTTTCCTTCCCATCTGTCTTTTACCATGGTTTCTAGGACGTTCTTAATTGTTTTGCCCTCTAGTTCAGAGCCATTGAATACCCTTGTTAACGCCTTGTTGCCATATGACTCAAAGCTTACTTTTACATCTCCCATTTGTTTTCCTCCTAAGATTTAATTAATACAATATATCATATTATTTTTTTATTACTTGCCAATATCTTTCTTATTGAGGATATTCTAGAATAACTTGCATAGTTTAGAATGGGAAGTATATTGAAAAAGAAATCTGAGAAAAATTATTTTTTTAGAATCGGCTTTTTGGTAATACACAGAATCTATTTAGGACGAGCCCTTGAAAGAAACCCTGCGGGATTTTAATCCCGAGATTGAATTTCAAATGTGAAGGGGCGAGTCAGCAGTAGTTATTTATTTCTAGAAAAATATTTAGCAGTGAGCTTAGCTCA
>JAQUKY010000002.1 GCA_028718805.1 Candidatus Nanoarchaeia archaeon
AAAGAGAATTTGGCTGGCAAATTATACTTTATAACATTAAAAGAGTAATAAAATTAAGCAATTCATCAATTGAAAACCAAACTTTTTTTTATTCAATCTTAATTATCTGTCCTTTCCGGACAGAGGATACAAATAGATACATTTATATACCACTATATACATTAATGTATATGATATTACAAAAATGTAGCTTATGGAAAGTAGCAGAGATATTTTTTTTAGAGCCAACTAAAACTCATTATATTAAGGAAATATCAAGAAATATTAGTCTGGCGCACACTTCAATTATAAAACATCTTTCAACTCTTTTAGAGTTAGGGCTAATAGTCAAATCAAAATCAGATATTTATAACGGGTATAAATCAAACAGAGAGATTCCAGAATTTGTATTCCATAAGAAAATAAGCAATTTAATTTTCTTAAATAATTCAGGTTTAACTCAAGCATTAAAAGAGCATTATCCTAAGGCAATAATTTTATATGGGAGCTACGATAAAGGAGAAGATATTGAATCAAGTGATATAGATATTTATGTTGATTCAAAAAAATTTAATATAAACCCAGAAAAATATGAAAAATATTTAGGCAGAAATATTCATTTGTTATTTAAGGAAGAAGCAAGTAAAAGTTTAATGGAAAGCATTAAACAAGGAACTATCATTTTTGGAGAGAGATAATGGATGATATTTTTAAAATAAGCAATGATGAGAAAAGAGCAAATGCCTTAAAGGAAATGGCTGAGGATAGACTTTCTTCTATTAACAGTTTCAAAGAGCCATACAGAATAATAGAAGAATATTATGAAATAATTAAAGAATTAATTACCTCTTTTATGTATAAATCTGGATTTAAAACTTTAAGTCACAAGGCACTTGTAGAATTTGCATCTAAAAACATAAAATCCCTAACAACTCAAGAAACAGCTTTGATTGATGAACTAAGAATAAAAAGGAATAATATTGTATATTATGGAGAAAAAGTATCTCACGAATTTCTTAAAAGTAGGCAGGAAACAATAAAGATTATTATTAACAAGCTAATGAATGCAGTTAATTAGTTTCATAAATTTTATAATTTTGTTTATCTATAATAAATTAAAAGAAAATAATAAGTTATAATTGAGCAAGAAAATTGAAATTATTGCCCCATATCCTCCATTTCATAAAATTACAAGTAAATTGTAGTCTAATCCCTTACAATCGTAATAGTTGTAGGTACAATTTCATCAACCCAGAAATGCACATCAACAGAAGTTGGGTAATTAGGGTCAGGCCACCATAATTTTCTCTTGAATTCAGGCTCACCGATTAGGTTTTTAGTAATTACAACTTCTATTTTTGCCCTGTTAAAATTCTTAAACTTCTTGTCAAAAACATAATTCTCGCTTATTGTATTGGTTTCATTATTGGCAAGAGTAAAGCTCCCGGAATCAATCGAGAACAATAGTGTATCATTCACATCATACGCATTTACAGTATAATTATATTCAACATCCTGGTATTCTAAATTATGGACACTAAAAGAAAAGTTATAGGTTTTATCTAAAAACACATTTTTAGGAAGAGAGGTATGATTTTCAATATATAATTCAGTTAAAGGCTCAATTCCCAGGGGAATAAATGAAAGTACAGCTAAAAAAGCAATGACAATCACAATTCCAGCAATAAGTATGTATTTCATTTTAAGTTTTATAATATATAACTTATTGCTTTGCTTTTGATATAACTTTTTGCATAAAAAGTTAATTTTTGGGTCAAGCCTTTTGTATCAAAAGGGTTGTCGGCAATAAGTATGTATTTCATAAGCCCTCTATAATCCGGCTATTTTTAAAATGTTTCTTTTTACAATTTAAAGAATAATCAAACCAAAACTTCCTGGTCTTGTTCTTCACCTTTTATTAAGTTCCAGTCTAGTTTTATTAATTGCTGGACAGCAGGATTTTTTGTGTTTAGTTTGTACATATCAGACTTTCCAACTCTTCTTGTGTTTATTACTATCTTATTCCTTACTAAATTATCCCAGAAAGTCTGCAATGTTGAATAGCTGACTCCTGAATTTTTTGCTATTTCTGTTAAATGATAATCAAATAACTGGAATGTTATAAGAAAGTCTAAGACTTTTATTATTGGATTGCTTCCAAAAACCTCTACAAATATTGTTTCATTTTCCATAAACAATATAAAAGATTGTCATTTATAAATGTTTCTCTTTATGTTTTTATATTACAATATTAGAAACATTTAAAAATTCTAAAATTATAGATTAATTATGGAATTTAATGATGAAGATAAAATTAAAGCAACTATTTTATATCATTTGCGAAGAAAAAAAGTTATTGGAGGAGTTCATACCCCTTTTGATACATTAAGGAGAGGTTTTCCTTCTCATTTAGGAAAAGATATAAGTAAAATTGCAAAAGAGTTGGTAAAGCAGGGATATCTTTTAACAAAACCAACTAACCGGGGCCTTCATGTTTCTCTGAATAAGGAAAGATTAATAGAAATTGAAGAGTTTATTAAAAAAGTCTTAGGATATAGTTTCTTGTGATTAGTCACCACTATAAAATAGCACAAAGTAATAAGCTTTATAAAGCTTATTGGATATATTTTTATCATATATTTTAAGCGTGAAATCCGCATATATTTTAAGCATAATTTAGGGAGTGAAATGAGGGGTGATATCATCGCCCCAGAAGCCTGTTTCTGGGATAATTAAGAAAATTAAACTATATCAATAATCAAACAAAACGGATTAAGCAAGGCATCAGAAGATTAAGCTATGATTGCCCCGGCTTAAAATCGTTTAACAGATTACTAAAAAACAAAATGGCATTTGATAAATTAAAATTTAAGTATAATATGTTTAATTTCAATTATTTTTTTGCAGAAACACTTCAGGCTATAAACCAGCAAAATACACCAAAGGCAGAGATTTATTCACAAAAGGCAGTTAAATGGGGCAAAAGAGCAAAAGACTTAAAAAGTAAAATAAGAGAGGCAGAGTTTTCAGATGAAGATCTTGCAAATTCATTATCCTATATGCAGGATATGTATGAATTTTCTAAAAAGCAGAATGAAAAATTAAGAGAGGCAAAATTAAAATGAAAAACCAATATAAACAACACAAAATTAAAAAAATACCCAAAACAATAAACCCTGAAACAACTAAACCTTTTGCCTCATTGGGAGAATATCAGGATTATGCTGCAAGGCAGAGAATAAACCCAAGGACAGGCAAGCATTTTGCTTCGTTTACAGAATATCAGAGTTATATTATAAAAAAGAGAATAAATCCGGGAACAAAAAAGCCCTTTGCATCAACTTCTGAATATCAGAGATATTTGGCCAATAAGCATAAGACAGACCCAAGAAGAATAAAATTAAAGGAAATAATAGAAGATGGATTAGAAGGAGTGGATGAAAACTATTCCTGGCTTGCAAAACAATTGGGGATTCTAAGGGCATCTGTATCCCAGTATGTTAATTTCAAGGCTATTCCCAGCCCTGAAATCCAGGAAAAGATTTTTAAGATTTTTAACCTGCCCTATCGCTCAATTGATGATGCTGTAAACTCAGACTATGCGGTAAGTTCTCAGAATAAAAAATTAGAAGGAGCAAAACTAAAATAAACAAAATAAAAAATGGAATTTTTAAGTCTGGAAAAGGGAGACAAAGACAATCTGGAGGGAAGAGTAATAGTTTATACTCAGCCAAAAATAGGAGACAATGAAATAAAAGAAATGGATATGATGAAAGACGTATTAGCAGAGCACCCTGACCTTCTTTCTAAAATTGACCCCTCTATTGACCCCGACTTCCTTAAGCATATTAACCAAGACATGTTAAAAGACATGTTAAAGGATATTGACCCGAATATGATTGTTGCAATGTATGCAACATCTAATATAACCGATTTAAAGGAAAAGTTTTCCAGCAATATGCCATCAGACCTGGAAAGCAGGATAAACAAAGAAATTAAAGAAAATTATGCAAAGCTTCCTAAAGGCCAAAAAATTGAAAATTATTTTTGCGGTATGTTTTTTACATCGCTAGACGATATAAAAAATTCCAAGGAAGATATAATAAACCTTGGCCAAGGACTTAGTCCAAAGAATTTTCACATGGCTTCTATTGGTGCAGTCCAGTTTTATATGGCTCAATATAACCAGCAGAGAGAAGCAAAGGCAAATTATTCAAAAGCAAAACAAACCAGTGAAAAAATAACTCCCATGGTTACTTATAATGATATGCAGTCAGACCAGAGAATAACTCATATTCAATCAGATTATATTGCTCCATTAATGCTTGAATTTGAAAGAAATAATCTGGAACAGGCAAAGCAAATCAGCCAGAATTTTATAAGATACTCAGAAGGCAGCCCATTAGAAGATGACTCATATGCAATTGCAGCAGTATTGAATTTTGATAAGCCAGAACTTATAGAATATAAATCACCACTCCTAAGCAATTATTTTTCAAAAATAATTGCAATAACCCAGGAGAAATATAAGGAAGCTGCACAATACCGGGATGCAATCAGGGATATTCAAAATAAAATTCAAAACAAAATCAAAGGAACAGGTCATAATCCAAAATAAACAAACAAAAACAAAATGGCATTACCAATAGATTATAAAGTAGCCCCAGAACAAGTTGAGCAATTTGCATCTCAATTAGTCCATGTTCCAAAAAATGTAAGAGAATCAATGGTGGAGTTATTTTCAGGAGTATATTCAAAGGAATATTATGAAGGCCTTCTTGCAGCCTATGCAAATATGTATGTTTTGGCCCAGGGGGCACCATTAGAAGATCTTAGAAATTGTTCAGGCCAGATAGTTGCATTTGTTGCTGATTATGTAAATAAACTGAATAAACAGGAACAAAATTCCAAATAAACAAATAAACCAAAAAACAAACCAAAATAAAATGCCAAACCCACCACCACAAGGAATTATTGCAGATTTTGTAAACAAGTATGAAAGCAAAATAAAACCATTTTTAGAAAAAGGTGATTTTAATAATGAAGCTCTAAGAAGTAGTATAATTGATGTTCGCACAAGATTTGAGTATTATGAACCTAATTTTATCGCTGAAAATCACAGGGCACACTTGAGATATGTTCAGGCAGTTAATGAACTTAACAGCCTGATTAAAGGAGAGGTTCCTCAAGGAGAACACCCTAATTTTTCCAGAAGGTTAAATAAAGCAGTAAGCGAACTGGATTTTTTCCTTTCTGAAGATGCAGAATATGAATATATCAGGAACAGGGAAAAATCAGATTCAGAAAATCCAAAATGAAATTCAAACCAGTAACAGCAAAAACTGATAAAACGCTATGGAAACAGAAGCCCAAGCGTAAGAGAGTGATTAAACATTACCAAATAAGCATCATAAAATAAAACAAAATGAAAAATAATAATTTAAGAGTAGGAGTTGTTGGATATTGCCTCCCAACAAAATTTGATGAAAATAAAGCATTAGAATACATTAAAGATGCTTATAACAGGGCTTCTTCTGATTTCCCGGAAAATAATATTACCATTGTAGCAGGAGTAACAAATGTTGGAGTTCTTAAGCTAGCCTATGAAGAAGCAAGAAGAAGGGGCTGGAGAACAGCTGGTGTTGGCTGTAAAAAAGCTAATGATTTTGAATGGTTTCCAGTTGATGAAAAGCCAATGATAGTAGGAGAAAATTGGGGTGATGAAAGTAATGTTTTTGTATACGGGACCAAAATACCAAATCACCCTCATGAAAAAGGTCTGGATGCTCTGATCAGGATTGGCTCAGGTAAACAATCTCTGAGAGAAGCCGGAGAAGTCAGGGCATTGGGAAAACCCACCTATGAATATGAATTAGATAGACTAGAATAAAAAATAAAATAAAATTCAAAAATAAACAAAATGAAACTCAAAAAACTCACAATCCTTATACCCTGTCATAATGAAGCAAAAAGCATAGGAAAAGTAATAAAAGATGTTCCTAAGTCCAAGCTTAAAAAGCTTGGCTATAAAACAGAGATTATTGTCATAGACAATAATTGCATTGACAGGACAGCAAAAATTGCAAAAAAAGCAGGTGCAAAAATAATAAGAGAGCCAAGAAAAGGCAAGGGAAATGCAGTAAGGACAGGATTCAGGAGCATAAACAAGGACAAGACAGTTGATTTTGTAGTCATGCTAGATGGGGATAATACCTACAAGCCCCATGAAATCCCCCGTCTCATCGAACCATTAGATTCAGGATTCTGCGACATAATAATCGGAAGTAGGCTGGAAGGAAAAATAAACAAAAATTCAATGGCAATGTCGCACAGGCTTGTAAACTGGGCATGGACCTTTTTTGTAAGGCATTTCTATGGTGCAAATGTCACAGATACCTGCACAGGCTTTTTTGCCTGGAAGGCAAAAGTAATCCGCCATCTCAATGGCTACATCAAATCCGAAGGATTTGCAATTGAAGTCGAGATGATAACAAAGCTGGCAAAATTAGGAAACAGAATCTATTCAGTTCCCATAACCTATGACCCAAGGCCAGGCAAGTCTCATTCTCATTTAAGCCCCGTAAGAGACGGCCTGAAAATCAGCTGGATGTTAATTAAAAACCTAAGTTGGAATCCTGAAAAGGAGTAAGGGGTAGATATGAGTAATTTTAATTTTACGAAGAGGATGGATGCATATGCAGGAATCCCGTTAATATCTCTCCTTTCAATATTTAAACTTAGAAACAAGGAAATTCCTCAAAAAATTAATAAAATTCTTTTAATACGATTAGGTAACTTGGGAGATGCAATTCTTTCTGTTCCTATGATAAGAGAATTAAAGAGGAATTTTCCCAAATCTAAAATTTACATGTTAACAAGCCCAAAAACAGCAGGAGTTTATACAAATGTTTCTTATATAGATAAATTAATAACCATAAACCTTAGTTTAAGCAACCTTTATAATCCGCTTAAAATTTTAAGAAAAGAAAATTTTGATTTAATTATTGATATGGAAAATTATTCCAGAGTAACTGCCTTGTTCACTTATTTTATAAAACCGAAATTTAGCATAGGATTTAATAGTGAAAATCAGTTTAGAGCCAGTCTTTTTGATGCAAGTTTTGTTTATGATAACGGAGATAAACATGAAGTAGATTGTTTTTTTGATTTAGTCAGGCCATTAAAAATCAAAATAAAAAACAAAGAATTAGAATTTCATGTAAAAGCAGATAAGCATGTAGATAAATTGTTAAAAGAAAACAAATTATCAAAAAAAGATTTGAAGATAATAATCCATCCTTCAAATAATAAAGATTGGAACATAAAACGATGGTCAGAAGAGAGATTTGCAAGTCTTATAACTCAACTAATAAAAAAATATAAAGCAAAAATAATATTAATCGGAATAAAAGAAGATAAAGAGATAATAGATAGAGTAAAAAGATTAGTTGATTCAAATAAAAATTTATTTGATTTTTCAGGAAGATTAAACATCTCTCAAACAGCATATTTAATCAAAAAGTGTGATTTATACATTGGGAATGATACTGGTCCAATGCATCTTTCAGCAGCAGTCCAGACACCAACAATTGGAATATACGGGCCGGTTAATGTGCATAAGTGGGGACCTTATGGAAAAAAGCATTCTTATGTTTGTAAATATAATAACAAAAATAACAAATGTTGGCCTTGTTTTGAAATAAGTAAAATAAATAAAAACTGTAAATATCCTCTCCCATGTGAAATGGCAATAAGAGTTGATGATGTGATGAAGGTTGTTGATAAAAAGGTGAAGGAGATGGGGAGATGAAAACGAAAATAAGTGTTGTGATTTTAACTTACAATTCAGCAGGTAGTATAGAGAAATGTTTAAAATCCTTAGAAAATCAAACAAATAAAAATTTTGAAGTTTTAATTGTTGATGATGATTCAACAGATAATACTTTGGGTTTAATTAAAAGAAATCTTGAAAATTATTATTTTAAGATAAAGTTCTTTAGAAATGGTGCACACAATATTTCAAGAGGGAGAAATATTGGTATAAAGAATGCAGAGACAAGATACGTTGCATTCTTAGACTCAGATGCTTATGCTGATGAAAATTGGGTTGAGAATATTCTATTAAATTTTAATAGAGATAAAGAATTAGTTCTTGTTGGGGGAAGAGAAATACCAATCTATACAAATAATTTTTCAAAAGGGAATTCTTTAAATGATTTAACAATAAATAAATTAGCCTCTAACTTCTGGGCAATCAAAGGATGTAATTTTGCTATAGATAAAGATAAGTTAGATGGAAATATTTTTAATGAAAAATTTATTCATAATGAAGAAGCAGAATTTATTGAGAGATTAAATAAGAAGGGTAAAAAATATAAGTTTGATAAAGAAATCAAAGTTCATCATGAAACCAGATCTACTCCTGCTAAATTTATAAAACAAATTTATAAATATGGAATATGGAGAGTTTTCTTTTCTTTTTATTCTAACAAATCTAGGTTAGTTGATTTTTATCCCTCTGTTTTGATTATCTTATCAATAATATTGATGTTTAACAATTTCTTAATAGGATTATTACTAATTCCAATTTTTAGTTTAGTTCAATCTATCTTTGTGATTATTTATAATAAAAGTTCTTTGAACTTTTTACCATATTCTTTTCTTGGGTGGTTGATTAAAAATATTGGATGGGGGGTTGGTATTTTCGTGGGGCTAATTAAATATCCTTTTATTAAAGAGAACTTAAAATGATATCAGTAATAATTATAGTAAAAAATGACCGAGGGATAGAGAACACTCTTAATTCATTAAAGAAAGTAAAAAAACCAGAAAAAACAGAGATAATTGTTGTGGATGCTTCTGAAGGGGCTCTTGATGATATAAAGAAAAAATTTCCAAAAGTAAGATGGATATATTTTCATAATAAAACTGATAAGGAGATAACAATTCCTGAACAAAGAAACTTAGGAATAAAGAAATCTAAAAGAGATATCATTGTTTTTATAGATGCAGGATGTACTGCAGACAAAAGATGGTTAAAAGAATTAATTCGTCCCATTAGAGAAGAAAATGAAACTTTTGTAACTGGGATGGTAAAGTCTATTAATGAGGAAAAAACTCATGATGTTACCTGGAAGAAACTTAAAAATTGTAAGTATAGAAATGATGCAGGATCAGCAAATACTGCGTTTATGAAAAAAATTATAGGTAAAATTGGGCATTATGATGAGAATTTCTATTATGGGTCAGATATAGAATTTAGTTATAGAGCTAAAAAGGGAGGATACAAACTAAGATACAATCCCAAAGCAATTATCTTTCATGATTGGGGTAGTTTAAAACAAGAACTGAAACGAGGATTTAGATATGGAGAAGCTAGTATTATTATCTATAAGAAACATAGAGATAAATTATACAATCTCTTCAAACTTAAAGAAAATTTATTCACTTTCTATGCCTTAGGATTCTTTATTTATGTTATATTCATTCCAATAATCTCCTTTTTTTGGATTGGTTATCCTATATTCCTATTAATACCCTTTTTTAAGAATATAAAAAATAATCCCCTTAGAAAACTTCTCTTTGATTTCTTTTGGGGATTCGGAGTTCTTAAGGAATTAATCTTTCCTTCAAATTATAAAATAAAAAACAACAATGACCCCCAAAAATAAACTATTCATAGGAATATTGGCATTTATGCTGATTGTAAATATCTTAGTTATCTTTGATATCAATCAATTCTATGTTAGGGCAATTTTGGCTTTTATCTTCATTATAACAATTCCGGGTTTGCTTATTATGCTCTGCTTGAAAATCAGAAACATAAATCATTGGGAATATCTTGTCTATACAATTGGTTTAAGTGTTGCTTTTATTATGTTTGCAGGCTTAGCTGTAAACTGGATACTCCCATTTTTGAATATAACAGACAAGCCTTTATCTCTTTGGCCTATTTTAATCTGCTTTGATACAATTTTATTAGTATTGTGGTTTATTGCTCACAGAAGAAATGAAGATAATGTTCATCTCTTAATTTTTCCTTTTAATGAATATGAAGCAATTGGAAAAAGAAGGATATTAGGTTTTATTCCTAAATTTCCCTCATTAACATGGCTTGATAGGATTTTCATGATAATCCCAATTTTCTTTCCCTTCATGGCAGTTATTGGAGCATTCCTCCTAAACAATCACGGAACAAACATAGTTACTATGATTATGATTGGTGCAATAGCGGTCTATGTTCTATTAGTAGTCATCTTCAGAGATAAACTGAATGAAAATGTTTATCCATGGGCGATTTTGATGATAAGCTTGTCTTTACTATTATCGTTTTCTATGAGAAGTTGGTATATTTCTGGGTGGGATATAAGCCAAGAAACTTATGTTTTTAGGATTACTCTGGAAAATAATATTTGGTCTATTAAAAATTTTAATAATACCTATAATACTTGTTTGAGTTTATCAATCTTACCAACAATAATAAAATTATCCACTTCTTTAAATATCCAACTAATTTTTAAACTTATTTTTCAAATCATATTTATATTTCATTCATTAACAATTTTTTTAATTTTTAAAAGATATATCTCAAATATTTTATCCTTTGTCGCATCATTTTTATATTTTGGAACAAGTTATTTCAATTTTATTCTCCCAACACTAATACGTCAGGAAATAGCTTTTATATTCTTTGGGTTAATGCTTCTTGTTCTATTTAGTAAGGAGATTGGCCCAAAAGTTAAAAATCTATTATTTGTTATCTTTGGCTTTTCAATGATTGTTTCTCACTACTCAACAGCTTACATAGCCCTTGCTCTTTTTTTATTTGCTTATATTTCAATTTTTTTCTACAAAAAATGGGAAAATAGAAATATTAAAAGAGAAAAGCTAAAACCGGAACAAAAAGAACAATTTTATCTAACAGGCATTTTAATTCTTTTATTGCTTATTTTTGGATTTTTGTGGTTGTCACAATTAACCGATACCTCAAACGGAATTATATCCACAGTTAAAAAAACTATGGATAACATTGATAGTTCTTTTTCTTATGATTTAAAACAGTCTTCTATTAAAAGTGCATTATTTGGAAACTCTGAGATCGATAGGTATACTAATAAAGATTTGAATGATTATATTAATGAGACTAAATCCTCACTGAGTAATAAAAATTCTTATTCAGAACAACAAACACAAGTTTACTCTCCTAAGATTATGCCTAGGGGGGAGATTATTTATCCTAAAAATAAAACTTGGGCATATTTTTTATTCTATTTATATCAATTTATAAAATATCTGATAATACTCTCCTTTATATTAGGTTCTTTGTTTATTTATTTAAATAAGGAAAGAATAGTTGATAAAGAATTTTCTTTTATAGTAATTATCTCAGTTATTTTAATGTTTTTAATAATTCTGCTTCCTTATGTCTCTAAGGCGTATAATTTCGAGAGATTATTTCAACAATGTTTGATTTTTTTATCTTTTTCGTCAATTATATTTTTTCAGAAATTGTTTAAGAATTATAAAAAAATATTCCTGATTTTTGTAATACTCTTATACTTAGGATATTCTCTATTCAATTTAGGAGTTTTATCAACTTATTCCGGAGGAGATCCTACATTAAATCTTTATAATGAAGGTTTAACTTATAATATATTATACTTTCATAATGAAGAAATAACTTCTATTCTTTGGTTTAATAAATATTACCAAACAAATGTGGTTTATATGGATCCTTTTTCTGAGCTTAAATTTTACTGTTTTGGAAATCCCTTGTTGTATCATGATAAAAAAATTATTCCTTTCTTAATGAGTAAATCTTCCTATGTTTATTCTAACTATGTCAATAAAATAAAGAAAATTAACTATTGGGATGCTAGAGAAAAATTCAATAACGGTGTCTTGCCATTCAACTTCCCCACTGACTTTCTCAACGAAAATAAAAATCTCATCTATAATAATGGAGGTTCTGAAATTTTCAAATGAAACTAAAGCAAAAACAAAAAAAACTTGAAGGCGGACTTAGACTTAAAAGAAAAATAAAGAAGAAACCCTTAATTACAATTATAACCGTTGTTAGAAATGGAGAAAAAAGTCTCGCAAAAACAATAAAAAGCGTAATTAATCAAACTGCTAGAAAATATATAGAATATATTATAATTGACGGAAACTCAACTGATAGAACTTTAGATATAACAAGGGAATATAGCTATAAAATCGATTACTGGGTGAGTGAGTCAGATAAAGGTATTTATGATGCAATGAATAAAGGAGTTAAACTGGCAAAAGGAGAATATATTCAATTTTTGAATGCTGATGACCGTCTTTATGATAAGAGAATAATTAAAAAAGTTATTTTTGAGATGGTAAAAGAAAATGCGGATATAGTCTATGGGATGATTAAGGATTCTAGAGGGAATATCTGGCCTAAAAAAAAGAGAACCTTCCAAGATTTTAAAAAAGGAAAGACTCTTGCCCACCCCGCAACATTTATGAAAAAAAAATTGATAATCAGATCAGGATTTTTTGATTTAAGATATAAGATTTCAGCAGACAGAGATTTAATATATAAAACATTAAGATTTGATCCCAAAATAATCTTTATAAATAAAATAATAACTTTTTTTAGTTTAGAGGGAATAAGTTCAAAATCACATATTAATGAACAAGCGAAAATAATAAAAAATAATTTTGGAGAGATTTACTCAATTTACTTCTATTTTTCTCAAGGGCTACCTCTATTAATTATGTATTCTTTTTCGTATATTGGGATATTACCTTCATTCAGAAAGTTAAAATCAAGATTGCTTGACAATGTTTTTAGATTTATAAACAAGTAATTAAAGAAAATAAAAAATAATTAATACTCTCTTATCTTTCCCGTAAACAAATAATTAATTCCTGCAAAAATCCCCCTCAAATAATCCTTAAATGCCTTAAAATCTTTTTCTTTTATCAATAAGTATGCTGAGATTATGGGCGTTTTAATGAAGATATATTTTGCTATAAATAAGCTGTTTTGAATTAGATTAAAATATCTTTTAACAAATATAAAATTATTTCTTGCTATATAATATCTAACAAATCCACTGACTTTTTTAGAGGTTGCACTTCCTTTATGCCAAATATGAGAATCTGGAGCAACTTTTAATTGATAACCTTTTTTCTTTGCTCTAATGAAGAAGTCAACATCTTCACAATATAAAAAAAGTTCTTTGTCAAATAAACCAACTTTTCTCATAACTTTTGATTTAATTAGGGTAGAACATCCTGCAACAAAATCAACATCTGTAAAATAATCAAATTGTCCTTTATCCTCTTTATTTCTGCCAACAACTTTTCTATACAAAACAAGATTCCAAAATAGATTCTTTATACCTAAAAATTGTATTTTATTAGTTCCATAATTATATACTTTAGGCCCAACAATTCCGATTTCATCATCGCTTTCTGCAACTTTAACAAGTTCTGTTAAAAAATGTTTGTCTACTACCGTATCATTGTTTAATATTAAAACATAATCTGCCTTGTTCTTTAGGGCATATCTTATTCCTACATTGTTGCCTTCTGCATATCCTAAATTTTCCTTGTTCTTAATAATTTTGATTGAGGGATATTTTTTCTTAAAAACTTTAACTGAGTTATCAGTAGAACCATTATCAACTAAAATTATTTTATAATTAGGATAATCTATCTTCTTAACTGAATTAATACATTCAATTGTATCTTCTTTCCCATTCCAATTAAGAATGATTATGTGGACTAAAGGTTTTTTCATTTTTATTTTCTCCAAACAACCCACGTAAACATTATTGCAGTTATAATCTGCCCAATTAAATAAGCATAACCTATCCCTAAAAGGCCATATCCCTGTTTCATAAATAACAATGATAATCCTAAGATTAGAATTGCACTTAAGGTGCTTCTTGTTATTAATGCCGGTATTTGTTTTCTTATCTTGATTATGCTTGCAATTACCGCATTTATCGCCACAAAAATCCCATTTATTGCCATAATATTCAAAAACATATAACCTTCGCTTGAATACTGTTTTCCAAACAATAATAAAACATATTTCCCAAAGAAAATTGTGATAATTATCGCAGGAATCATGAACAATGCAATCAGCTTAATTGCTTTCCATATATTATGCTTTAGGTTTTTTTCATCATAGCTTCCTTCTGCAAATAATGAATTGCTTGTCGCATTTGGGATAATGAAAAGGGCGCTTGCAATTGTCATAGCCATGTAATAATAAGCAGATGTTTCTGCCCCGATATTATTCAAGATTATCAAAGGAAGGATCAAGGTAGGTAATGCAGAAATAATGCCTGCGAGATAATTCCCAAAGCTATATTTCCCTATTTTTTTGATTATTGAATCATAAAAAGCAAACTTTGGCTTATAGTTAAATCTGTAGATTAAAACAAAAAAGCTTACAATAGCCCCGGATGTTATCGCAAGCATATATGACCCAAAAATACCGTAAGCTCCTAAGCTTACAAGTAAAAATGGAAAAACTAATTTCAAAACAGAATAGATTGAATTTTCAAGCAAAACAAATTTAGTGTTTCTATATGCAATAAAAATACTGTCAATTAAACCTCCTAAACTGCTAATGACTAAGAATATAATAAAAATAAATGCCAACAGCATGTTTTCTTTAATAAAATGCAGTTTTGGAGAAGTGAAATCAATAACAAGCAGGAAAATAACACTTACAACAATTGTAAATAATGCAATAAGAGTAAAGCATGTGTTTATCTTCTCATTTTTTCTTTCTGAGCCTGGGAGATATCTTATTAGTCCTGCTCCCAACCCCAAACCCGCTATTGAAGTTATTAATGAAGCAGCAGAAATTATTGTTGTAGCTAATCCAACCTGTTCTGTTGTGAACAGCCTTGCATTTATCATCCAGAAAACAAAACCAAAAACTGACATGATAAATGTGCTTAACATTAAATATAAAGAATTTTTATAAAGAGTATCTCTTGGAATAAAATTTGATTTTTCATCCTTCATCCATTTGTAAAATAGAAACCAAAATACTGCAAAATATAGCAGGAAGAAAATCATTCCCGTATAGCTATGGTACATTCCCATAGCAACATCTTTTGAAACATAAGCTCCAACTAAGAATAGTATGAAAACTCTTAAAACATTTACTAAAAAAGCACCTATTACTGCTGGAACGAACAAAAGATAGGCTTTTTTCTTGTTTATTTTCTTCCAGTCTACAAACATAATAAAGAGATATAATGCTGAAAACAAGAATATAGAATAAATTCCTGAGCAGGCTTCTGCAATTTGAGCTCCAAAACTTCCAACTATTATTGTTCTTGGTTCAATAATTCTAAAATCTGCGCCAATAATTTTTAAAAGAACCGCAGTCATTCTTAATACTAAATCACTAAAATAAGGCCATAAACTCCAGACTAAATTCATTAAACTCGCTGTTACAATTCCAAAGATAATAAAATAGCCTAATTCTTTTTTAAACTTCTTAATGAACTCTTTAATAAACTCAAATCCATAAACAGCTAAACCAAGAAAAACAAATGTAGAAACTCCTAAAATATGGACTAAAAGAATATTGATTGTGCTTATTGGTATTTTGTTGGCATTTATTTCAAACAGATAAAATCCTATTAATAAAATAAATGAAATAACTAATAAAAGGAAATCTTTTACTTTATACCTGAATTTTTCAAGCTTTAACAGCCTATCCCTGTAAAGAAGAATAAATCCTGCGATAGAGAACAGTAGGATGTAACCAACCCTGCCCCAAATTTCAATTTTCCAGTCAGATAATATCCCATACTGATACAGCTTTGTTCCTATAACGACTGCAAAAGCCATGAATAAAGCTATGAATATGATTGTTTTTATTAAAAACTGCTTGAAGCCTTTGTTTAAACTGCCGAATCTGCCTAATCTGTCTGCACTACTTAATCTGCTGAACTTATTTGGCTTATTTTTTATCATGTTAAATTATCAGAACTCTTTTTTAGCTAATCTTTTGGCAATGCCCTCATAATATCTTCCGAGAGAGGCGTAAATCTCAGGAGATTTGTCCCTTTTAATAACTGCCATTCTTCCATCATCTTCAAACCCCATCTCCTTCCTGCTTGTCATTTCATAACTGATAACTGCCCCGCAAAACAGCTTTTTTATTAATGAGTCCAGGGGTTTATCAGTGTCTATGCTAAATTTCCCATTATTAGATATTACCTCTGCTTGTAGATCCATGTATGATGTAAAAATCTCTTTAGGTAAAAGTTTATTTGCAGTTGCAATTTCTCTGGCTCTTGCATCTGATAAATCATCAATTGAGCTTATAACTGGTGTTTTTTTCTTTCCGAACATTTTCAACATATCAGAACTCTCCTTCTCCTTCCTAAGCTCCTAAGCTTCCCTAAGGCAAAAATACAAAGAAATTTGGGTTTTTAAAGGTGTTTGATTTACTGGTTTTTAATGTGATAAACGATTTTATTCTGATTGCCCCCTATTGATTCGTCTTTGGAGATTACCGATATAATAAAGCAACCAAAAACTACTTAAAAACCATATGCTTTAATTAAAAATGGAATATAATCCTGAGGAAAAAGAGATAATTTCAAACAAGGAGCTGAATGAACTTGATAAGTTTGTAATTGATTTTTGCAGTTATTTAGATGAATATGTTATTGTTTCAGGTTATGTTTCCATATTATTGGGGAGAAGCAGGGCAACAGAAGATGTAGATTTATTAATACCTTCAATGAGCAAAGAAGAATTTGAAATCCTTTGGGATAAGCTGCATAATAATGATTTTGAATGTATGAACACTTCTGATCCTGGTGAAGCATTTAAAATGCTTAAAGAGCATGCAATCAGATTTTTTAAGAGAGGCAAGCCAACCCCTAATATTGAGTTTAAGATTATAAAAAATGATTTGGATAAATATGCATATGAAAATAAGCTCAGGGTTATATTGACTAAAGGGGAATTATTTATCTCTCCTTTAGAATCCCAAATTCCTTACAAGCTTTTTTTAGCTGCTGACGGGGCTGATAAAGAGCTTCAGTCAGATAAAGATATTGAGGATGCAAGGCATTTATACAAACTTTTTGAACAAAAGCTTAATAAAGAAGAACTGCTTTTTTTTATTAATAAACTAAAGGTTGATAAAAAATTAAAGTTTTTAAAATGAAAGCATCTGAAGTTAAAGTTGATATAGAAGAATTAAAGAGATTCAAGGCTCAAAATGCCAGAGAGAGATTAAAATTCATTGATTTCTGGGCAGAATACATTAAAACTCATTCAGATGAAGACTGGAGCAAGCAGCAGAATATGCTTATTGATTCTCAGATAGAGTCTGCAGATAGCTTTGCTTTAACGCAGGGAAAATCTTAAAGCTCAAACAAGAGCTCATTTAAAGGAAATTGGGATTTTTGATGGTTAAAGGTGTTTGAGTAGCTTTGTCTGATTGCCCCTTAGAACTTCGCCTTTGGATATTACTGATACTTGGTTTAATTAAACGAAAGATTTATAAGTAGGAAAATCTTACCTTCTTACATAAGGAATATAAACATAAAATGGAAATAACAAAAATAAGTTCAAAGGGACAGGTAGTAATACCATCTAAAATAAGAATAGAATTAGGGATAGAAGAAGGCTCTGTGTTAGGAGTAGAAAAAATGAAAGATATGGTAATTCTAAAAAAAATAGATTTAGATTTAGTAAGGCAATTCAAAGAAGGATTAGAAGATTTAAGATCAGGAAGAGTTAAAAGAGTTGCTTAATTTTTCTGCATATTTCCTGTATTCTCTAAAATATTTTACAATCTCGCTTATAGTTTCCTTTTGGGCCTTCTTTCCTCCAATAGCCACCATTAAGACAATTTTCAAGTCATCATAAACAAGATAATATATTCTTTTTTCTTTTATTCTCTTTTCTCTAAAAAAATTATACCTTATTTGGTCTCCAATATGGGGTTTTCTTTAAGCTGTAAGAATATTTTTTGAATAATCTCTTTATCAAATTCAGAGAGTTTATTCATTTCTTTGTCAAAAACATTAATAGTATAAACTGCATAAAACATGATTATTTTAAGAATTTTCAGATTTTAAGTTTGTCTATTTCTTCCTCCCCCGCCTTACTTCGCCTTTGGATATTACTGATAAAAGTTTTCTTATTAATAGACTTCCAAAAGGTTTAAATATAGTATATACTCAGTATATACTATGATACAGGAAGAGAAAATATTGAGGAGAGTGACTGAAATAGGAAATGGGGCGCACATCTTTGCCCCGAAAGAATGGCTTCATGAAGAAGTTATAATAATCAGGGTTCCAAGAAAAAATCCGAAGGAAGAAATACTTAAATTAATTTACCCCCATCTTGACAAAATAATCGCTGTTTTCCTTTTTGGGAGCTATGCAAGAAACGAGCAGGAAATGGACTCAGATATGGATGTTTTTGTAGTCTCCAGCGAGAAATTTAAAATCAGGGCAAAAGACATAGAGGTTATTGTTATCCCTGAAGACAAGCTGGAAACAGCAAAGAGGCTCAACCCGGTTTTATTTTATTCAATGCTGCAGGAAGCAAGGCCGATAATAAACCCCTCTTACTTGGAGAAGTTAAAACAAGAAAAAGTTAGGTTTGATTATTTTAAGGATTTTTTAAAGGGAACTGAAAGTTCAATAAAATCAATCCAGGAGATAATGGAAATGGACAGGAAGCTTAAAAATAAAGAGGCTCCAGGGAGTGTAATTTACTCCCTAATCCTAAGGCTCAGGGGGATATTTATCATCAACTTTCTTTTAAATAAGAAAAAATACTCAAAAAAAGCATTCCTAGCCTGGCTTATTAAAAATTTAGAAGTAGATTTTGATAATATTCATAAGGTTTATAGGGCTTTTAGGGATAATAAGAAAATAAGTGGAAAAGTTTCAGTGAAAGATGCAGAATCGTTGCTTTCATTTATTATAAAAGAAATAGAAAAACTGTCTAAAAAGATAAAATGAAGAGGAAAAAGAGGATTGAGAAAGGAGTGAAATCTTTAAAAGAGCAGATAGCAATCCATGAAGAAAAGAAAAAACAGGCAGAAGAAGCAAATCTGCCAGAGCTAGTTAAATACTATGAGAAAGAAATCAGTGGCTTAGAAAAAACAAAAGACAGAAAAGAAGATCAATTAGAAAAAAACTGAATCTTATAGGTTTTAAAGCTGTTTAATTATCTAGTACTCTGATAGGACAGAATTCTCCTTAACTCTTCATCAATTTCCTTAAATCCTTTATTAAAAGCAGCTAAGTCCTGGTGGTATCTTTCAGCCCAATTATGAGATTCATAAAATAATCTATTCAACCCCAGATTAAACACAATAAAATAAACTCCTTTATTGCTTTTTTCCAGGTGAAAGTATAAAGGTATATTATTTGGGTCTTCATTTTCAGGGTTCTCTGTCAAACCTATTCGTTTATTCATTGCTTCAGAAGATCTTAAATCCAGATGAGCCCTGATTGGATCATCATCTGGTTGCATTTTTATCTGTCTGATAAATGTGGATAAAGTTCTGGCTAACCCTCCGAGTTTTCTTGATTTTCCGCGGCCGTCATAACCGCCAAACTCAAGTCTTAAGCAAGGTATTTCAATCCCGCTTTGCGACAAGTCATAATCAGAGAAATAATCAGATTCTACTACTTCTTGTAAATTAGCTAAAGCTTCTTCTGTATGCAAATTTCCAACTTCAAACCTGTAGTAATCTCCCATGTTAAATTTATCCTGTCAGTTTTCTCAGAATTTAGTCTGAGGTCTTTTCACCTCAACAATTCAATTATATTCTGGTTTATAAGCTTTTCTTCACTTCTTTCAAATTTATTTTTAAGAATTATAGATAATAGGTTTTTATGCTGATTGCTTCTTAACCATTGCCCTTACCCTTTCAAGGTCTTTCTCCAGGTATTCATACAGTTGTTCAGCTTCCTCAACTTTTAGCCTGTTTTCCTCTTTTAGGTTGTTTTTGGAAGCCAGGTATCTTTCATAAGGGTTGTTTGATCCTGAAATCCGGTTTATCAGCCTCATAAAATCTTTTTTTGAATAATCTTTGTTTTGCATCAGTCTCTTGATTATTTCAAGAGTCCTTATCCTTAAGATAAGGGTGTATGCAATCTTATCTTTTAGGTATCTTTTATTATTTTTTGATTTTTTGGCACCATCAATGTATTCTTTGATTATTCCTAATTTTTCTTCAGTTGTATCAAGATACCATTTTATGTTTTCTTTTGTTACCTTGACTTCTATTGAATTAAGGTAATCCTCATTTATAAGAGGTTTTGCTTCTTTTATCATCTGCCCTACAGGGAATAAATTTTTGATTAATTTTTGATGAAGCAATTGATAAGAAACTATCAGGATATTATAAATCCCTTCTTCAATCATCTCCTTGTCAATTCCATCTGTTATGACCAGTATGTCTATATCACTGTTTTCATCTTCTTCCTCTCTTGCATGGCTCCCCACCAGATAGATTCCAATTATTGACTTTAGAGCAATGTATTTTTTTAAGATTTCAAGCGTATCACTTAATATCATTTCAGAAGTTTTTTTTACTAATTCAATCCTTACTTCCTTGTTCAGCCATGCCCTTGGAAGTATGACTGCTGAAGAATTTCCTGCCTTGATTGCTTTTTTTACTTGAATTTCCATATTTTCAGTTTTCTTCTAAATATTCCTCATCTTCTTCCATCTGCTTTGAAAATTTCTTCTCAATTTCTTTTTTCCAGTAGTCCTGAGTGGTGTCTTTAATTGGTTTTTCATTCTCAATCATGCCCTCATGCTTATCTATCTGTTTCTGGGTTGATTTTATTCTTTTCTCTCTTAATTTTCTCATATGTTTTCTGTCTTTTCCCATATCCCACAGTTTATTCTGGTTTTTACATGTACTTACATGTACTTACATATTTATAAACTTTGTGGTTATCTTCTCCAGACGACTCAAACAAAAATTGTTGAAGTTAGAAATGCTGACTGCTTATATCCAATAATTATGTTCAATGATAAAGATATCTATGATAAGATGGACTGCAACGCCTATCACAAAAAGCAGATAAGCCCAGTTTATTTCTTTGACCTGCTCTTTTTTCAGCCTTTTGATATAATACAGAAAGAAACTTGAGAAGATAACAAACAGGCCTATTATAACCCAGGTATGATAATCAGAGCCAAATGCTTCTAGTTTCCAGAATAGTTTATCTCTCAATATCATAACGGGGGAAAATGTCCTTAATTTTATTCCTGTTATCCCGAACTTGATTGCATCAGGAATGATCTGCCCGATAAAAATAGAAATGCCATACAGCCATTTCCTTGATACAATCATAACTATAATCATAAGAGCCAATGAAACTCCCAAATGTGTTAGTAATCCTGCCATAATTATAAGGATATTTCCTGCTTTTTAAATTAGATTATCTGTCTAGTAATCTATTAAACGATTTAAGCTTTGATTGAGTAGCTTTGCTTGATCCCTTTGCTATTCTAATATATAATCTGTACAATAATAAGCTTTATTTATGCTAAATTCCTGCAATTAACATGCCAAATTACAACAGAACAGAAGATTATGAAGAAAGAATGAAGAAGTATCTTGAATATAAGAAGAGTTTAAGAGAGGAAAAGTCCAAGATTAAAGAAATAGAAAAAGAAATAGGCAGCCAGCCAGTCCAGGGACCGTCCATAATAGAAGAACAGCCAGAAGCAAAGAAATCAACAAGTTCATGGATAATCGCTGCTGTTATAATCGTTATATTGATGCTTGTTTTGGGCTACTTTTTCTTTTTTTAGTAATAATAATAAACTATTTTAAGCTGGGGCAATCATAGCTTAATCTCCTCAATCCCACCTTACCTAGTTCTTTTGATATTACTGATTTAGTCTTTAAGAATTACTGATAAGAATCACTAATTTATTATTAATGCCGCTTATCCATACACCAGCATTTCTTTTCTGGGAGTCTTATGCCCCAAATCTAGGGTTAAAGGAATGGGGATATTAACCTCTTTGCCATCTTTTTTAAAGACAATAACAAGCAGGACATAAACATGATTAGTTTTATATGTGACAGACATTTTAATGCTTTTAACATTTTTTAGGATTTCTTTATCTATTCCTAAATTTTCACTGGCATCCATTATCTCTATGCCGCAGATAAGGTTGTCATGGCTTACATCCAGAATAAAATCCCCAATATCCAAGGAAGCTTTTACTTTTTCTCCGTTAGATATAAAGAATATATCATTCTCAGGGTCATAATCTATTGTTTTAATTTGTTTTGCCATTTTCTATCACTATTCCATGCGCTTATTACTTTTAAATCTTTTGAAAGATTAACTTCAATTATCAAAACTAATGAGTATTTTCTGCTCATTTTAAACCATAACTTAAACCTGTTTTCCTCTTTTCCTTGCTCAATTTTTTCTAATTTATGAATTTGGGATAAAAAACTTCTAATCATGCTCTCACTTATAGGCCGCTCTCCGATTCTTTATAAAAATGAGGATCAAATGTAATATCACCTTGGTTTAATCTCTCAAGCAATGTTTTAACTTCTTTTAGCTCCATTACTCTAAAGAGGAAATCTAATTTTTAAGTTTTTCTGATATTACTGATTTAGTTTTATCTGTTGCTGATAAGAATTAATAAAAATAGAACCAATAAATAAATTTATCTTCTTCTAACTAAAAAGAAAACACCTACAGCACTTACAAGTGTTAAGCTTCCTGCAAATAATCCAAATTCAGGTATTAAGTTCAAAGGAACATTGATAATGCCTACATCTAAACATTTAACCGCGGTATTCTCAATTTCTCCTGAATTTTCGCCGCTTAGCTCACCTTTTGTTGCAGTAACAATTGCTTCATCTCCGTCTTCACACTGGCTTTGCGGAAACATAACAAAATAACTCCCTTTTAACATAATACTATTTGGGCCATCGTTATTCAAACTTTTTACAATCTGTGAGTGGCCATCACAGGTTATATTAACAATTGCATTTCCAACAGGGGCATTGTTGTTTGTAATGTCATAAATCCTTCCTCTGACAATTGTCCAGCCAAAAGGGCAGTCAGATTGATTGTTATAATCACATGCAGCAACATAGCTTATACTTACTAATAGAAATAATGCCAATATTGGTAAAATAAATGATTTTTTCATGTTGTATAATTGTAATATTATTAAAAATCACTCTCAATTATTGTTTGATTAGCTTGATTATTTCCTTCTAATCAAAAAGAACACCCCAACAGCACCCATCAAAGTCAAAGCGCCTACAAAAACCCCGAATTCTGGGATTAAAGCTATGTTAATAACTCCTAAATATAAATCAAAGTTTTCAGTATAATCTTGTACATCTGCGGTCATAGTATCACTCGTAACATCACCCAATGTAGCATATGCGCTTGCTTCTATATCATAACAACCTTCTTCTGGAGCATATTCAACAGAATAAGTTCCATCAATTTTGCTTGTTGCAGTTTTTGTTATATTATTACAAGTTACATAAACAGTTGCATCAGCAACTGGGTTTGCATCTTCAAAATTAGCTGAATCATAAATTTTTCCGGCTATAAGAGTTTTATATTGTGCAACATCAGCACTTACCATTGCTATAGAAGCAATTAAGAATAATGTCATGAATGTTAATGCTAGTATCTTTTTCATGAAAATGGTTAGATGATTTGGTTTATAAACAAATTTATACTCGTAAATATAAATTTATTTGTTACCGCTAGGTGTCACTTTTATGGGTTTTTGATGATTTTATTTTTTATGATTTTTTATATTCTCTTAATAGAAATAACTGCTATTGCCTCCTTCACCTCCTTCGGTAAGATTAGGAGAAACTGGATCCTCTCTTGCATAATCAGGATGGCCTTCATCAAAGCCATCACTATCTGTATCTGGGACAGAGCCGCCTGATGGGCCTCTTCCTGATAGACTGCCTCCTGCTGAACTTTTAGCCTTGGCTTCAAGTCTGGAAGGTTTAAATGATACATATTTCCCAAGTCTTTTATAACAAGCAACACTATATTGAATAAATTTGGAGCCAAAGTAATCTAATCCATGTTTTGTTTTTCCTTTCTTGAATACCATGATTAAAAAGAAGTAACTTATTTATTTAAGTTTTTATGTGATTTTTGATATATTCTTCTGATATTAAACTTCCATTTTATACAGAAAAAATAGAACAAAACATAGAACGAGTTTATGGATTTATTTTCCATACTTTAGGTTGCAGTTTAGAGGATGCTAAGAAAATATTTGAAGAAGTTTTGAAGAAACATGAAAAAACAATTGTTAATTTTATTAAAAATAATTAGTTTCTCTTTCTCCTAATCATGTGTAATTCCAAAAAAGAATAAAAAAGATAATTTTTTATATAGTGCAACACTCATGTTGGCATGATAGCATTAAATGACTTTGAAAGCTTGTCCCCTATATTATTAACTGTTGTTCTGATAATCTACCTGATAGTCATTGAACTTGGTAATAAGAGAACAAGAAAAGCCCTTCTTCCGTTTGTCATAATCCTCGCAATAATTTTCTTTACAATAGCAATAAGAAGCATTTATGCAACTTATACAGGACTAAAATGAAAACTAAAATAGTAAAAACCAAATCAATAATAACTAGGGACTAGAACGCTATGGGAGAGAAAAGCAAGCTTGATGCGCTCATCTGCAAAGCGAATAAGAGTTGAATATTACTGGTAGTAAATTAAACAAAAAACTAAAAAAATAAACAAAAATAAAAAATCAAACATGAAAAAACTCTATTTCATCCTGCTTGTTTTGGCATTTATCCTTCCTGAGATAATGCTGAACGTAAACAAATATGCAGGAGTCTTGATTTATGCAGTTATTATTGGATTTATTCTTTTTGATATTGAAGAATATGAATTTATGAACAACAGCGAGAAACTGCTTATTTTTCTTATGATAATCCCTCTTGCTAGGATATCTGAATTTTTTATTAATTTCAACTTTTTCTGGAAAACAGCTATTTTTTATTTTGTTATATGCTTCTTGGTTATATTATATACAGGGAAATTTAGGATAAATCCCAGATATACAAAAAGCAAATTATGGTTTCTTCCTATATCTATTATAATTGGTATATGCCTTAGCTATATAGGAAGCCTGTATTTTGACTTTGGAAATCATTTTGAACTTGTATTTCTTATTCCGTTTATAGTTTTTTCAGAGGAGATTTTGTTCAGAGGAATGATTCAGAATATTGCAAAAAAAGAATATGGCTCAATGGTCTCGGTTATCTGTGTGTCATTATTGTTTGCTATTTTCAGCTTAAGCTTTGGGTTTAAATTTGCATATTTCATGTTTGCAGCAAATCTGATTATGTGTTTAGTCTATGACAGGACAGAAAACATATGGCTCACAATTCCTATAAATCTCTGCATAAATCTCTTCTTGTTTGTTATGCATATGCCTTATTTGTAAATTAATAATAAACAAACCCTTAAAATTTAAAATTTTCACTGCTTATATATATGATAAGACCTCATAAAAGTTTAAATATAACTTATTCTTGCATGTTTCATGGGTTTCAAAAAAACATTAGCGAGTTTGGTTCTTGCTGGAGCCTTGGCTATCGGAGGATTGTGCAGCAAGGCAAAATGTGATAATTATGATTTTGCCCCGCCCTCATATAGAGGCCAGCCGCAATCTGCACAATTTATCTGGGATTTTACTTCACAGCCAGATATAATCCACAATACTTCTCCTTTTGGTACTGTGAATTATGTATCTGCAGTTAAAAGCTCTGTTGGGAGCCTTGCTGGGAATGGAACTATGCGTTGGAATGATAATTCTTTTTACTGGGACACAAACAGCAATAAGTTCACGAAATTATATGACCCTGTTCTTCAAAGTCCTGAAGTATGCGGTTTAACCCTGGCTATGCCAAACTTTAACAATATGCCTAAAAAAGAAATGCGCATACAGATAACTTATGGAAATGCATTGGATTCTAATTCCCCTCTGCCAAATCCGTCTTTCTCGAACCCGAGTATCCCGTCCATTCCGGGGTGGCCGCCACCTGAAGGAACAATACATGTGCCTGAAGGTTATGCAAGAATAGATTCTAACCATTTTTATCAGGATTTGGCATTCTATCCAAGCCCTGAAAGAGAAATGTTTAATATCGGTTTCAAGAACAGCGCGTATATAGACAAGATAATTATAGACACCATCTCTATTCCAGAGCCTTCAACCATCGGCTTGCTGGGATTAGGAAGTCTGGCCCTGGTTAAAAAAAGAAAAAAATAATTCTTCTTCTGTTTCTCCTTAAAACTTATGCTGCTCTTTGTATGTATTATTTTATTTATTATGATTATATATTCCCTGGTATTGCTCCGGCAAAGCTGGGTTTTGTGTTAAAGAAGTTCTTGAAATTTATAAAATGTGAACATCAGAAAATCAAATCTATTTTCTTCTTATGACAAAGAAAACACAAACAGCGCCTGTGAGGGTTAAAACCCCGGCGAAAGTGCTGAATTCAGGGATTATTACAGGGGTGTAATATTCTGGTTTATAAAATTCTCTTAAACCTTCATAAGCATCAATAAGTTCAGGATGCTCATCTAAGATGCCTCTTATTTCTTCAACACTTCTCTGTTCATTTAGTCTGTTTTTGGTTGTTATAAGATAAAAGTCTGTTTCTTTTTCTCCACACCAGGTTACCTTGTTGGCTTCAATATCTTTTGCTTCAAAATCCATATCCCCTTTTCCGATTATATCAACTTTATTATTCTCTTTGTCAAATGTTGCAATGATATCATAAAAGCTTAATTTATCCTGATTCAATGCCCCATCACCAACTGCTTTGAATTTTAGTGTCTGGGCGTTTGTTTCTAAAATTTCTGTGATTTCAAAATCTAAATTAAATATATTATACCTCCCTTCCCGGGCAGTTAATCTTCCTCCGCCTAACCCCCCATTTGGTAACGGTATGTAAAAGCCTAAATCAATATTACCAAGGCTCATCTCATCAATATCCAGGTTGTCTCCTCCTGCGCTCACAGAGCATTTGTCATCTGTAACATATCCATATGTTTTCTGAACCTCAAAATTATATTCAATTAAAACCTCTTTTATAATTTTGGAGCTTGCCTTTTCAGTTCCAGCACTTGTTTGTATGTAAATTGGAATATTAAAATCAGCAGCAGAAACAATTTCAACAAAAACACTCAGAATTATTAAACTTAGTAAAATATTCAGTATTAAAAAAACCCTTATTTTGCCTGTCATCTTTTTCTCACCTCTTCTGTCATCATCGTTCTTACTACCTAATAGTATTTCTTGCTATAGAAAGATGGTTTTTCTTTATAAACACTTTTAGAGATTGATATATATCTTGCTGAATATACTTAATGTACTTACTTTTTTCTGATGAAAAAATAAAATCATGGATTTTTATAAAAAATTAGAAAAATTGAATTACTAACCTGTAATTTATTAAACGATTTGATATGTTTGTGGGTTTTCATTAAGTTTTTTATAGCTTTTTGCTGATTGCTTGATATTATTTAGTTTTTTATATTACGAGAACTATTCCCTCATTCCCAACGCCCCGCCAATTATCATCAGCAAAACGAAAATAATATTAAATATCATGCTTCTCTGGGCTAATGCCTGAAGTATTGCAGGATTTGCAAAATATGCAAGGTAAACTGAATTGATTAAAACTCCTATTAAACCTATTCATATCATAAAATTACCTGTAATAAGTCTGGTTTTTCTTTTCATTTTCTTCTCCCTCGTTTTTCTCTTGAAAAAATTGCAACTAAACTATCGTCGCACTTTATGGCTTTAGAAGTTCCTTTTTTCATGTTTATGCAGCTTCTTCTTAAAATATCTTCAATCTGTTCATTTAAAGTAAGCATATTCTTCTTAGCTCTTTTATCAATAATTTTTAAGACATCAGAGTCAAGAAATATTGAAATCTTATTCTTTAATTTGTATTTTGGTTTTAAAACATAAAACGCTTTTTCAATTTCATCAAGAGGCCAGCCTTTCTTCAGCAAAGGCTCTCTTATTTCAAAATCATCAAAACCTCTTTTTCTGGATTCTTTTATGAATTTAACAAGCTCTGCATTTGCTTTCATTTTTACCTCTTTTCCTTGTCTTGGATTGGGCTCCATAATTTTATTTTATCATATACAATGGCATAAATGATAATATTAACACTAAGAGGAATTAAGATCCTGATAATTCCAACCCACAGCACCCCATCTGTAGTCAATTGCCAGTTAGTCAGGATAGTATATAGATACCAAATAAACCCCACTGTTACAAAGATAACTATCAATTTTTTTGAAATTTCTTTCATTTTAACCTCCTTTTTTATTTTAGTAATTTAACTTGTCTATAATGTTGTATTCTTATCCGCTTTGTCATAATTGCTCAAGCATCTTATTTTTTTTGTTACTGATTATTCTTAGTTTCTTATCTTCCTTTTTTAGTATAAACTTTTTCCACTTTAAATGATTTATAAACTCCTTCTAAAATATCTGTTCCTGCATAACCTGCTAATAAGCTTAATCTGTAATCAAAATTAAAAATTAATCCAACAAATATTCCTATGACAAGAGCAACCATAACCGTAATAGCATAATAACCCCATAAAATTTTTCTTCTTAAAGAAAGTGCTTTTAATAATCCAATAAATCCTCTGGTCAATCCCCCGACTCCCCCAAGCAGAGCAGGCAATACAATTGCATTCCAGGTAGCTAGTTCCATTCTTCCCCTTTTTTATAATAAGTATATAAGGAAAAATGCTTTTTATATGTTTTGGCTTTTGAAATTAATGCAATTTTTATGTATTTCTTCTGGCTGCATGCACCATAATTGCATGGAAAAGTGATCTACATGGGAGTTATACTGGCAGCTAAAAATTTTTGGTTTTTCTGTAAACTTTGCCCCGGTTTTTTCTAACTCTTCGGCTTTTTTATCGCAAAAATAAAAATAGTTATCTAATTTTTCTAAATGCGGGCATCTGTCTTTTCCTTTATTCTCCTCTTCCAGCTGGCTGACAACGGCTTTTTGTTCTTTTATGACCACATCATCCCAGGTTTTTACTTCGTCCCAGGATTGGGCAGCCTCTCCATAAAGCTTTTTTAATTCTTTTTGAGATTCAGGGCCATTAAAGTCAAGTATGTCTCTTAATTCCATTTTCTATCTTAAAATAAGAATTATTTAAATGTTCTTATTTAGTTTTTTGGAAATTTATTAAACGATTTTAAGCTTTGCAGATGAGAAAATTAAGCTTCTCATAAACAACTTATTTCGTTTTATTTATTATAGACGCGGTTTATATTTAAAAAATAACTCTGGATTTTTTTAATATTTAACTTCGAACTCCCCAGTAGAAGACCCAATTGCATTTCCAGCTTCATCTGTTATCTGGATATCAATTATATGACTGCCTCTTGAGAAAGATTTTTTTGTTGCGCAGATTCCATTCTTTAAAGCAGAGCATAAATTTTTCCATGACGGTTTTGAAGCAGATTTATCCATATACTCTATTTTGTCTAAATTAAGCTCTGTTACATTAAAAACAAAATAAACGTATCTCTGTCCTGGCGTATAACTCCAGAAAGGAGGAGGATTATGCAAAACCGGAAACACGGTATCAACAGGAAGATTCTGCTTTATCTGGGAATCTTTTATATTCCCTGCAATGTCCTCTGCTGTAAACCAGTATTTTATTTTTTCTTCATTATAATCTTTTAAATCAATACTAACCTCGCACCATTGCTTTGTTCCTGAACTGCATCCGCTTATTTCTTTGCTTCTCATACCAGTTTCATTATTCCCGTAATTTATCTTCATCTTCTTTAAATTATCTTCAGAATACTGAACACCAAATATTCCATTAGCATATCCCTCTCTTGGTTCTGTTTTGTGTATTACTGGTTTTTTAGAGTCAATAAGAAAACTCCGATTAACATGTCTTTCATTCCCTGCAACATCAACGGCTTTAAATGTTAAATTATTCCAGCCCTCATCAAAAGATCTCTTATTGCTGTAGCTATCGCAATCCTGGCATACCTTTGTCCATCTTCCTCTTCCGTTTACAGCATCTATATAATACAAATCAGCTTCTTCATCTAATTCGATGTCAAATAATATGGACCTTGAATTGTAAATCCCTTTTTGTAAGGGGGTGTTTATTGTAATTTCGGGAGCAGACTGATCAATGCTTGAATTTTCATCATAAAAATTTAAACAAGACCCAAGGGCATTGCAAAAATTAGGATTTCCAGTAGTAAAACACTTTTTTGTTTCATTATAACTATACATGCAATAATTGCATTTTGTAGTTGAGCAGGTATCATCTTTTATCAGTGGATTGCAAAAATCTATCTTATCTCCTTTTTTAAAAGAAACACAAAAATATGCGCTTACTGAGCTTATAAGCAAGACTGCGAAGATTATGCTTATTGTTAATATTACTGTTTTTTTCATTTTGGGATATCTATTTTTTTCTTCCTTATGGTCATCTGCACATGATAATCCTTGCCTGGATAAAACTGTTGAGCAATTTTAACGAGACCCTCATAATGCTCTCTGGGTGTTGACCCAACCCCATAATGAATTGCTTTTTTGAATTCCTTGCTTTTGTCTCTGACTATATATCCTGCATGGGCTATTTTGCCATCTAATGAGTCGGGTTCAAGTTCTTCTGCCCAATAAGCATATTTTCGTTTTCCTTCAATAAACAATTTTATTTCAAACCTTGCTTGTATTCTTGCCATTTTATTTTTTATTTGTAATCTCAAATCATTATCCGCTCTGCTTTCAATTGCTCAAGCATATCAGTGTTTTTTCATTACTGATACTTTTTTTATTCAGGAGTTGCTGGCTCGTGCCAGTCTCCTCTTTTTTATAAAAATCACCTCCTCTCCCGCGCGCAAAAGGGTTACTTTTTCTTTATTTGCTTTTTTTATGTAAAATAAATTAAAAAAATAAAAACAAAAATTAAAATTTAAATAGCTTCTCCCCAGAAGTAGATACTTCCAGTATCGAAGTCACCGTTACATGGCTCTGGCAAATCTAACCTAAATGTTAATGCCATTTCAGATCCAGGAGTCAATACATTACCGACATTGTTTGCAATGTGTGTGCTGTATCCTTCTGTACCTATTATTTCCTTTGCCTCATTAATCTGATCTCCGTATGGGATTTCAGAATAACCTTCACTGTCAATATTATAAGGTCCTACTCCGCCAACATTTGCTGTTGAAGAGTATCCGTTTGTAGCAAAGTATCTGAAGTTTTCTAATTCAAGAACATTGCTGTCTGGGCACATTGCACCGCTTGATGAAGAATCAAAGAAGTTTGTACCTGCGATATACATCTCAAGTCTAACTCCTGTTCCTGCACCGTCATCATCATTTCCTATAAGGATAGTGTCTGAATAAGCAGTTGTTCCAGGTCTAACATCTTCAAATGTTAAATCTCCCTGAATTGTTAAAGCAATTTTAGGGTTTAAGAACCAGTACTCGTTTTCATCCATTGTTCCAGATAAACCGTCTATGTCCATTGCTTCAACAGTTATCCATTGTTCTCCATACATGCTGTCAGCAGTTTCAACATTCAGTGTACATTCATAGAATTCCATGATATCGCTATCAAAATCATCTATTTCTTCTTCACCGATTCTTGCATTGCAGCTTTCTGGGATTTTTTCAGATTGTCCGCCAATTTTGTTACAGTTAACTTCTATGTCATTACCTGCACCCTGTCCAGATCCAACAGTTGCGAAAACATCTTGAATCTTTTCAACACCATTCTTATCCATTACAAGAACTTTCCATTTTATACTTTCCCCTTCGAAAGCATAGTTCTGTTGTCTTTCAATAAGTTTTTCTCCTGGTGTTGTTCCTGGTTGCCATTCATCATCATAAACGACTCTTGAATCACACATCCAGACTAAAGGAGCGAAATCTTCTGTTGTTACGTCAGGATTTATTTCTCCCCCAGTATCAGCAGCCATTATCATAGGTATAACTGAAACTACTAGTAAAGCCATTACTAATAAGCTATATAATTTTTTCATTTTCTAAAACCTCCTTTCATTGCATTTATGCTTAAGCATGAAGCAAATTCAGTAAAATTCTCCAACAAATCTTTTTTTATCCCACTCATAAGTTACACTAATTGTATTTCTTTATAAACAAAATTAAGATTAGAAATATATTTCTTATTTTCCTCATACAAGAAATATATTTTATTAAGTATAAGGTTTGTAATTACTTTCTTTCAATGAAAAAATACTTTTTTATAATTTGATAGACGACGCGGTCTTTTGATAATTTGTTAAACTCTTATTCGCTTTGCAGATGATTAGAGCAAGCTTGATTGCTCATTATTATCCTTATTTTTTTGTTATTAGGGACTTAGAAGAATAAGTAGGTTAGAATCACGTTCGAATCCTGCTTAAATTAAAATGCGGGGGGTAGGATTCGAACCTACGAAGGCACTAAGCCACAGGATCTTAAGTCCTGCGCATTTGACCGGGCTTTGCTACCCCCGCTTCATAAGTTCACGAAACCCTTTCTCATATATAATGAGTGGGCTTATGAACATAAAAAAGTTAAATATCAATTCTTTAAAAATATAACTGTTTATTTTGGTAACTTAGTGACTATCCTAATATGTTGCTCATGTTCATAAAGCTTGATGTGAGATTGCTATAATTTATCTTAGTTTTATTTAGAGAATATTAATAAGAATAATATTTTACAGATTTATCATCAAGGTCAGGTGGCTTAAGTCAGCGGCATCTTCGGATATTTTGACAACATGCCTCACCAGCCTTATTGCATATTTATCATTATTTTTTATTTTCATTGACTCTTCCCTTATCTTTTCTCTTGTGGAATATAAATCTTCATTTTTCTTGGAATTAAACTGGTAATAAAGTTCAAATGCCTCTCCAAGGCTTTCAAGGGATTTTTCAGCTAATTTTTTTATGTCATTGGTTTTCTTTATTTTATGCTTTATATTTGCCCTCCAGAATCTTGTTACTTCATCGCCTATTCTTTCAATCTCAAAAGAGTACGTGAAAAGCGCTCTTCCTTTAATCTGGTTAGGATATGACATCTTGTTTATTGCCCTCTGCAGGAACAGGCAGAACTTGTTGATTTCCCTGTCCCTTTGCTGCAACCCTTCCAAGGTTTCTTTCTGCTCTCCAAAAACATCGTTTATTGCAGATTCATAAAAAGCAAGGACCATCTGGAAAACCCTTTTGAATATTTCATCAAGATTAGAATAGTTTGTTCCGCCGATGTCTTTTATCTGGAAAATATCATTTTTTTTGCATAATAAGGCATAGCCAATTGTATTGCTCAATCCCCATGAAAGATCAGAAGTTATGTCTTTTTTTGATTCAATATTTATCTCATCAATTCCCTTGGCATATAAGGCAGTGATATGCCTTGTGAGATTTCTTTTGTCCAAATCCTCTACCTTGAGGTTTGCTGAACTGCTCTGGACATCTCTGTCATTTTTAATTATAAGGGTTTTCTCCTCTTCTGTTACTTCTAACTCCCTGTTTTTATCGACGTTATTTCTCCTCACCCAGTCAATAGGAAGAGTTATTGTATATGCCTGGTTTGCCTGCTTAATGACTTTTCTTTTCATTTTTAATTATTAACCTGTAAGTTATTCGTTTTATCGATTTATATCATTTATATAAATTATATCGAAAGTATATAAATATTTCGGTTTCCTATGTATATTGTAACAAGGAAAATGGAAACACAAACTCAAAACAAAAGAACAGACGGAAGCTACAGGATAGTATGCAGAAAATGGGAAGAATATGGGGATTATTCTAAAGCACATTTTACAAAAGGACCTATAGAAACAGTTGAAGAAAAAGGGCTCGCGCAAAAAGTAGCAGAAGCTAAATGTGCAAGATTAAACAAGGAACTTGGCGGCAATAGAAAGGATACTAAAGATTTTTTTGTTCATGGAAACTTAGAAGGAACAATTTACAGAAATTACAGAGTTGAATATGATCCTACTACCCAAATAACTCATGTTGAAAAAGTTCCATACAGAAGGAAAACTCAAATTAAATTCAGGTCTTTTTATGAGGATTTAGATTTTTTAGAAAGCATAGGCCATTGGCCAGAGCCAGTTAGAACATCTGGATGTTACTGGAATCCTAAAATGTGGCCTTAGGAGGAAAAATGATAAGACAAAATTTGGATACAAAAGTTGAAGGAAGCTACAGAATAATCTGTCTGTCATTTGGAGCATTTTACACAAAGGAACATCCTTACACAGAGAAAGGTCCTAATGTCCGTTATTTGCTCTGGCCTAACGAGACAGTTGAGGAAAAAGGTCTCGCAAGAGAAGTTGCAAAAATATTATGCAGAAAACTCAATAAATATTCAGGCGGGTGCAGCAAAACACCAGCGAATTTTTTTCATAAGAGAGATTTAGAAGGAACAATAGACAGGAAATACAGGGTTGAATATGATCCTAATATGCCTGTTAAAAATAATAATAAATGTTTGAAAGGAGGAAGAACAAAATGACACCAAAATACATAGATTTGCACACGCACACAATGTACTCAGATGGGATTGAAACACCTAAAATATTAGTGCAGAATCTCAAGCTTAATGGAATTGACATAGCAGCCAAGACAGACCACGACACTATTGCAGGATATTGGGAATTTAAAAAAGCTGCAGATGCTGTCGGGTTAATAACAATTCCCGGAATAGAATTCTCAGACAGGGATTACCATATTTTAGGATTAGGGTTTAATCCTGATGATGCTGAATTTAACAGATTAATTAAAAAATCAGAGTATTTTCAGAGATTAACAACAGAACAAAGAGTTGAACTCTTGCATGAGCATAGTATTCCGGTTTCAATGGAAAAGATAGATTTTTATTTCCCAAGTTCAAGGTTGGGTAAGCAAAATATATTCAGAACTCTTTATAATGATGAAGAATGCAGGCAATGGTTAGAAAGAAATCTTCCAGGAGCAAGTCCTAAAGATGTTTTTGAATACACTTTAAGAAAAAAAGGAGTAGCTGCCAAAGTTCCTCATTATTATGACCTAGAAAGGTATGAGATATTTGATGGAATTCATAAAGCCGGAGGGATAGCAATTCCCGCCCACCTCCCCAAAGACATAGAAAATATTAATGAATTAGATGAACTGAGGTACGCAGGAGCAGATGGCTTTGAAATCCAGCCTAATTTTTATGAGGATAATTTTGATGTAATTAGCTATCAGGATGTTAAAGATTATGCAACTAAGCATAATATGTTAATTACTTATGGCTCTGACTATCATGGCTCAAGCATGCCAAGAAGCTTATTAGGAAGAAGTTTTAATGTTCTAAGCCAGGATTTAGAAGAAAGACTTTTCCAGCATGATAATACTGATTGTAAGGAGGCTTGTTTAAAATGATAGAAGAAACAATAAGCTGTTGTAATCTGGAAAAAATAAGAGAATCTAATCTTATAGGAAGATGCATTAAATTTGCAGAGCAGGGAAGGGTAACAAGAGAAGTTTATGCCTGGCATACACATTATCATGCTTCGAACAGTAGAGGAAAATTAAGAGTTACATTTAATGATGGAGTCAACTCTCAGGGAGGAGGGGACATTAAGGTTAATTATAATAAGGAGAATGTTTTTTACGCAAGTGTTGATCCTCTAGCAAATTTTGTTGTTATTAAATACATTCCCGGAGAATGGGAAAACTGTCTTTAAGATGAAAAAACAAACAAAAAATAAAAAAGTAAGTCCGGAGATAGGGCAGAATATCTATGTTGGATCGTCTTTATATCTTGGTCATGCAGTAGACGATTTTCATGGCGGGCTTTGCAAAATCCTAAGAGTAGAAGATGGTATAAGCGCCGGAGAAAAAACTTTATTTATTGAAGTTGCAGAAAGGCTAGGATTTGGTTATAACTGGGATATTCTTTCAAAAGAACAGGGTCGTTTAAAAAAACAGTTTGGAAACCAAAGAGGATACAAATGTCCTGATTATGACCCGAGATTTAATGAAGATTTTTAAAAAGCAAGTTTTGTTTTATCTATAATCTCTAAAACTAAGGAGAGCTGGGATAATCAAGCCTAATTTCTTCATGCAAAGCTTAAATCGCTTTATAGATTACCAACTAAGTCTTAATCTCTTGAATCCCTAAATAGAAAATCTTAATAATCCTTTCTGCTTTGATTATACATGGTAAAGAGGTGTGTTATTTGTAAGAGAATTATTACAGTCCTTGACAGAAAGATTGAAGGAACTATGCTGCGAGTTAAAGAGCTTTGCGGCAAAATGGGATTTATTTATGTTTGTTCTGAATGCATGAAAGCAGACGGATGGGTTGAAAAAGCCAAGATTAAGGGCGTTTGAAATCTGAAAGTGAATTACTAAAATTAAATATAAAACAATTTTTATTTAGTCATAAAGTATTCTCTCTGTATATCCCCGGAAATATTCAATGATTCTTCTCCAGTCCTGCCGCACATTTCTGCAATTCCAATTTTAAGAGCTACCTCTCTTGGGAAATATTTCCCTGACTTTTCTATTGCTTCAGAGAGTGTGCTTCCGCCCTCCAGATAATCTCCTATCTTTTTTATGTTATTTGCATAAGGAAAAGCTTTTAGTTGCCTTGATGTCTCTTGTAGAATCCTAATTGACCTAAGACAAGGCAATCCCGCTTCTAATAAAGTCCCAAGAGAGTGATAAAATAATAACTCTTCCATTTTTTTAGGTTTATTTTTTTGCAGGACTAATTCACTGGCTTTTAGCAGAGTCTTATCAAGATCCGATGTTTCTTCTCCAATACCTGTAAGATAAATTGCAGGGATATGGAAGGAGTTTCTTTTTTCCAGCATTGCATTGTACATAGTATCTCCTTTTCTAATGCTTTCATGAATAAATTTAAGCTCAGCATCATATTCAGGATAAATTTTGGCGATATTGCTTATTACATCAAGAATTGGCATACCATAAGAGATATATCTGGAGAATGACTTTAGCAATCCTGCTTCCCTTCCCCGGGTCTTATTTGCCATTATCAATTAGATGGCCTTGCCCTTTTTAAATATTTAGATATTTTTGCTCTAAATTGAAAATTATCAATAAAAACTGTTTTAATAATTACCAATAAAATTAAAACCTCTGAATAATTTATTCTTTTATGCCTCTGTAGCTCAGTTGGCTAGAGCAATTGCTTCGTAAGCAATAGGTCGCAGGTTCAATCCCTGCCAGGGGCTTAAAATATTGTTGTAACTTCTAAATTGTAACAATAAAAGGATTTATAAGGGGAAATAATTAATTCTAAATATGAGATATCAAAGGATAAATGAGAACTTAATTGAGATAATACCAGAAGAAAATGTCCTGGAAGTACTATTGGCAACAGCTAAAAAGTCCTATGATACTGCTACTCCAAGGGGCAAAGGACAATTACAACCTCATCAAACACCAAGTATGGAAGTAATCTTTGATAAATTTATTAAATATAATGGGAGTAAGCCCGTAATGTTGCTGATGGATTATGTTAACGGCAGGGATTGCAGAACAAAAGTATTCTTAGGGGAGGGTGATAAATGGTATTTTGATTGTTATGCTTTTGGTCAAAGAGGAGTAACCTCAGAAGAGTTTCTGAGAGGAGTAAGAAGAGATAATCCAGAAGAATTGTTAAATAAAGTATCAGAAGAATTATCAGGAAAATAGAAAATGGGAAAAAATTCAATGTTAAGCTTTTGGCCCGGACCAAAGAGTATAATACAGCCAAAATCAAACAAAGATGAATATTTTTCATTTGGAAAACATCCCTCAATTTCTTCTATATAAACAACTTTTATAAATACACTTTTATTATCTAAAACATGTTCAAAGAGGAAATAATAGGTGTTCTTGAAAAGCAGACAAAACTAAGAAAAGAGGAAATTGAAAATCTAATTGAGATTCCCCCAGATCCAGATTTAGGAGATTATGCTTTTCCCTGCTTTGTTTTATCCAAACATTTTAAAAAATCTCCAAACGAGATAGCTATTAAACTGGCTTCTGAGATTAAACCCACTAAAAATATCAGCGAGATAAAGGCAGCAGGCCCTTATCTTAATTTTTTTATTAATAAAATAAAATTAGCAGAGCAGATAATAGAAATAAATGCTAATTTTGGAAAAAATAAAATAGGAAAAGGAAAAAAAATAGCAATTGATTTTTCAGGCCCAAATATAGGAAAACCAATGCATGTAGGTCATATTCGTTCAACAGTTATAGGAGATAGTCTGATAAGAACCTATGAATTTTTAGGATATTCTCCAATAGGAATTAATTATTTAGGAGATATTGGATTGCATATAGGAAAGCTAATAGTTGCCTATGAATTATGGTTAGATAAAACAGCTTTAAAAAAAGATCCTGTAAATGAATTATTAAGATTGTATGTTAAGTTCTGCTCAAAAGAAAAATCATTAGTCCAGGAAGGATTTGATGAGGAAATGCAGGATAATGAATGGGCAAAAAAGGCAAAAGAAGCCCTGAAAAAACTTGAACTAGGAGATAAAAAAACAGAAAAAATCTGGACAGAGATCAGACAGGCTTCTGGAAAGGCATTTGACAGGATTTATGATTTGTTAAACATAAATTTTACAGAAACAACAGGCCAAAGCCAATTTTCTGATAAAGGAAGGCAGATAGTTATGAATGCTCTTGAAAAAGCAATTGCAAAAAAAGAACAGGATGGAGCTGTTTATGTGTTGTTAGATAAAGATCATAAAAAATATATTCAGAGAAGCAATGAAACAGCCTCGTATATTACTTATGATTTAGGTGCTGCTGTTGAAAGGTATAAGAAATACAAGTTTGACAAGATGATTTATGTTACAGACTTCAGGCAATCTGCTCATTTTGATGCTTTATTTTCAATATTGAAACTAATGGGCTATGATTTCACACCTAAGATGGTCCATCTCCCATTTGGGACAGTCAAGTTTGGAAATGAGATAATGGCAACACGGGAAGGCCAGATAATTCTTCTGGAAGATGTTTTGAAAAAAACAATTGAAAAAGCAAATGAAGAGATAAAAAAGAGAAAAACAAAAGGAGATGCAGAAAAAGTTGGTGTTGGAGCAGTTAAATATATTATTTTAAAGAACGAGCCTGCAAGTGATGTTCAGTTTAGCTGGGAAACAGCATTAAACTTCGAGGGAAATACAGGCCCTTACTTGCAATATTCCTATGCAAGGGCAAGTTCAATATTAAAAAGAGCAGGAAACTTCAATAGGAATAATAAAAAAGCAAAGATAAAGCAATTAACAAAAGAAGAAACAAGTTTAATTAAGAAAATTTCAGATTTCCCTGAAATTGTTGAAAAAGCAGGAAAACAAATGAACCCCTCTTTGATTGCAAATTATTCATTTGAACTTGCACAAATTTTCAATGAATTTTATCATAATAATAAGGTAATTGGGGACAAAGAAGAAGCTTTCAGGCTGAGGCTTGTTCAGGCCTTCAGGACAACAATAAAAAACTCTTTATGGCTTCTAGGAATCGAAGTCATGGAAGAGATGTGATTACTTACTCCTTTTTCTTATCTATAACATAACAAAACGCTCCCGCGGTGATATAAATAGGTACTAACAAAGATTTTTGAAAATTTTCTTGAGCTTTTTCATATTTGACACTTATCTGTTGTGATGTACTTTCTCTTTTGTAATATTTCATTTGGCTATAGTTTTGTTGTGCAACAAATATTGATTGCTCAGCAGCCCAACCAAGTGTTAAAATACCTATTTGTTTTAAGAGACTCATTTTATTTTTCCTCCAAAATTTCAATTGTTATTTTGGCAATTATGCCTGGTTTAAGTTGAGATTCTAAAATCTTAGGCACAACTATAATTGCCTGATTGTCATGCTTAGCTATTCTTTTTGTGATGGTGAATTGTTTTTTCATTTTATTTCAATATCCTCGCTTTAGTTCCAAATTCATACCATTCTACTTTACCTTCAATATCTCTTTCATCATACCCCCTACCATAAAAAATCTTAGATTTACCGTCTTTGTATTTCACAATATAATCTAATATCCCATCATGATTATAATCTTCGGGCTGTGAGATTTGTTTAACATTAGAATTCTGCGGGAGATTTAAGGCCGCTTTTCCCTGCAGATTCATGGCATATTTCTTGGTTGAGACCATGACCCAAAAGCAAGCTAGGGCCATTGCCGCAAGTGCTCCATAAATAATTATATTTTCATTTTTCATTTTCCAATCACCTTAAATCATTACAACTAAGTAGAAACATGACTTGTTTTATATTTTTGTCGTAGTTTGAACTACAAAATATTTATAAACTAAGGAAGATAATAAGATTCATGGAAGAACTTAAAGAATTCGGCTTGACAGATAATGAAATAAAGATTTATCTGGCTTTGCTTAAATTTGGGAACTTAAATCCTTCTGAAATAGCCCAAAAAACAGGATTTTCAAGGAGTTATGTTTATGATGCACTTGAAAGATTAATGGAAAAAGGAGTTGTTTCGACTTCACTAATAAAAAATAAAAAGCAGTTCATGGCAATTGACCCAAAAAAATTAGGGGAATCCTTAAAACAAAAGCTGGAAAAATTACAAAAGATTATCCCTCAATTAGAACAATTAAGAGAATCCTCAAAAGAAGATATTAAAGTTGAACTTCATAAAGGGACTTATATTTACAAAATTCTGCTTAATGATATTATTTCTACATTAAAGAAAAACAATGAGGTGCTTATTTTTGGCGTAGATGATGAAGCTCTAATGAAACTTGATAAACACTATAAAACCAATCTTGACATTTATTTCTCAAAATTAGAAAAATTAAATATAAAAGAAAAGGTAATTGCAAATAATAAGTCAAAAATGTTAAAAGGAGCAAAAACAACTTCCTACAGATTCCTGCCAAAACAAGTAATAGGGAATACTGCATTTCAGGTTTATGGAAACAAAGTTGGGATTTTTTTATGGGGAAATCCTAATTATCTGATTTTAATAGAAAATATGGAAATTGCAGATTCTTACAGAAATCAGTTCAAGATTTTATGGGATAATGCGAAAAGATAGGACGAGATGTAGAAAAGCTTATAAGTAAGGAAATTCTTACTTTTATATGGAAACAAAAATAATCAGAGTTACTGATAAAGGGCAGATATCTATTCCAGTTGATATAAGAAAATCTATAGGAATAGATGCTGGGGATGATTTAATTGCAGTAAGAAGCGGTGATACTTTATGCTTGAAAAAAATTAAAAAAGAGGATTTTTCTGACTTGTTGAAACATTCTGAAAGTGTTGCTGAAAAGTTATGGAATAATAAAGAAGATGAAATCTGGGACACTGTTTAATCAGGGAGAAATAGTTATTGTGCCATTCCCGTTTTCTGATTTAAGCAGCATTAGGCAAAGACCAGTCCTGGTTTTATCAAATCTGGTTTATAATAAAAATTGTGAAGATATTATTACATGCGGGATAACATCAAATCTTAAGGATACTAAGTATTCAGTTTTAGTTGATAAAGAAAACATGTTCGAAGGATTAATTCCAATTAAAAGCAGGATAAAAGCAGATAAATTGTTCACCTTAAACAAAAATATTGTAATAAAAAAGCTGGGCAGGATAAATAAAAATACTTTTAATAAAGTTAAAGATGAACTGTTTAAGTTAGTTTAAGTCATGGACGAAATGTGATGTATTTTTATTAAATATTCTTTCTTCAAACGCATCAACATCTGCTCTAACCTTGCTAAAAGGAGGTTTAACACCTAAAATTCCTAATTCACTAGCAATATGATATGCTTGTTCCCCATAATCTAGATGCCCGTTATAAGTATTTGCAAAAATTGTTCCTAATTCTTTGTCTTCCCATTGAAGATAAAGTTGATGAGCCAGCTCAGGATTTTCATTAACTAATATTCTCTTTAGATTAAGGCAATCATAAATTTGTGCTCTGGTATAATATTCTCCATTAAGCTTTACTTTTGGGCAACTTTTCCTAAGTTTTTGCTCAATTTTTCTATAATCTTTTCTCCTTGCCATGTTTTTTTTTAATAGCAAAACACGTTTAAAACCTTTTCTGTTATCTCACAAGCATGGAGATTTCTTTTGCAAATCTGAGGATTTGCATGACGCCCTTTAATTTTTCCTTATCTGCTTTTATTCTTTCACATTTTTTATTGAGGATATTTGCCTCTTCCCACAAAGGAAGAGCTTTTTTGAAGTCACTTTGCATGAAATAATTAAAAGATTTTGAATAATACTCTTCTACGCTTTTTGATATAGGGATAAGCTCTTTGTCAATTTTTTTTATGCTTTCTATAATCTCTCCAATCCTCTGTATTTTCTCAGCAACCATTCTCAAATCAAGGGCTCTTGTGAGAGGGATCTGATTCTCGTCTGCAAATTTCCCTTCTGAAAGAAATCTTCTGATTTGCATTACAAGCATGTAATAAAATCTTGTCATCGTGTCTCTCATCTCTTTCATGCTAGAATAATCTTCAGAAATAGTGTCTTCAAGCATATTTAATGAAAGAAAATACATTCTCTTAAGACATTCTTCAATTGACAAGTCTTCTATTCTGAATGACTTTAAAACTATTTTTGATTCTGTCTCCTCAATAATCTGAACATTCATGAACCTTTTGATAAAAGCATAGATTTTTTCCTTTTCTTTTTTTGAAACTTCTCTTATAATGATAGTTATTTTTTCATTTCCTTCGAAATATTCCTTGAAGAAGAGTCTTTTAAAATTTTCATCATAAATAATCTCTGTATCTTTGCTTTTTTCAGAGATTGTAAATTCAGGGGCAATTGAAAGCAATCCCTGTTCAGATACCATCATTTTTATCTTTGAACCCTTTTTTAATTTTAATGAGCGGGTCCAGTCTTTAGGCAGGCTTACAAGCAGGGATTTCCCTATTTCCTGCAGATTTCTTTCTATTATTTTCATATAGGTTTTAAAACTCTGAAATTTATAAATCTTTCTAAAGTTTAAACTTCTTTAAAGATTTATAGAAAATGTTTATATTAAATTATAACTTCAGCGTGTTATGGCAAAGCAAATACAGGAGTTTTTGGGCATGGATGAGAAGAAAGATAAGCCCCAATCAAAGGTTTACTACTTAGATGATATTCTAGACAAAGACCCTACATTATACTGCCCTAATTGCGATTCTTGCAAGATACAGCTTTTGCATACCCATAATGAAGATGGTTATGATTATCAGTGCAATAAATGCAAATTTTTGTATGAGATAATTTTATGTAACCGGGGTGACGATTTTTAAGACAGGAGGAAAAATGAAAAAAATAGACATACATGTGCACGCAACCAACCGAAAGGTTTTGGGAGTCTTGCCTAAATCATGTTCTGTAGATTACATAGCCGGAGAAATGAAAAAATATGAAATTGAAAAAAGTGCTGTTTTGGCAAGCTACTTCCCGCATAAAACATCTGGGATTTCAAATTTCAGGCTTTTGCACTGGATAAAAGACAGGCCTGAATTTTATCTTTTTGGTAGTCTGGACTTTAAAAACTACTTTATGCAGGGAATGAATGAGCTAAACGAGCTTGCTGAAATGAATCATCTTGATGGAATCAAAATTTATACATGTTATCAGGAAATTGACATTCATTCACCAAAAATGAAAGAAGTAGTAAAGATTGCAAAAAAATTCAATATCCCGCTGGTTTTTCATTGTGGTTATTCACATTCGTCATTAAGAAAATATGGCAAGCCGGCAATAACTAAAATGGTTAAGCCAACAGATTTGGAATTTTTAGCCAGAGAAAATCCAGAAGTTAATTTTCTTGCTGCTCACATGGGAAATCCTTTTTTTGGCGATGTAATAAAAGCTGCAAAAAGAAATCCTAATTTTTATACAGACATGAGCGGGCTTATCTCTTCAAAACACAACAGAAAGGAAATTCCTAAATCAATAGATGCGATAAAGAAATTTTTACAGGAATCCAGCACAGATAAATTATTATTCGGAACAGATTTTCCGGTTCAGACTCATGAAGATAGCATTTACATGGTGGAAAGTGCCATGAAAAATTGTGCTGATTCATGCAAACAAAAAGTCTATTATGACAACGCAAGGAGGTTTTTAAAAAAATGAAAGAAAATCAAGATTTGCAGGTTGAGAGAATAGGAAATCAGTTGGAGAATTATTCAGTAGCCCTATGCGTAACAGGAGGAATTGCTGCAATAGAATCCCCAAAGATAGCAAGGCATCTAAGAAGATACGGGGCAGATGTAAAAGTTTATACAACTCCCTTAGCTTTGGATTTTGTTGGAGAAGCTTCTTTACAATGGGGTTCTGGGAATTCTGTTGTAACCAAATTAACAGGAAATGCTGAGCATATCTGCCTTGAGGATATTGTTCTTGTAGCTCCGGCAACACTGAATACTATAAATAAGATTTTTTTAGGGATAGCTGACAATCCTGTGACTACCCTGATAGCAAGTGCTTTAGGCAGCAAAATTCCAGTTTATTTAGCTCCCACAATGCACATTTCTCTTTATAACAATCCGATTTTTCAGGAAAATCTGCAAAAAGCAGAAAAATATGGATTAAAAATAATTGAGCCTAGATTCGGAGAAAACAAAGCAAAAATAGCAAATACAAGAGCAATAGTGCAGGAGATATTAAATTATTTTGGAGAAAAAAATGCCAAAGCTTGAAGTAATTATAACCAGCGGAGGAACTGTCTCTAAAATAGATGATGTCAGGCATATAGGCAATTTTAGCAGTGGAACTACTGGTTCATTGATTGCAGAAGAATTTCTCAAAAGCGGGGCAGTTGTGCATTATGTTTACTGCAAAAATGCAAAACGCCCGTTTATAGAGAAGCTTAAAATAAATGTGACAAAACCAAAAGCACAGGAATTAGAGAGGCTTAGCAATGAATATGACAAATTTAAAAAGTACTGCAATAACCTGCATGAATATCCTGTTGAAACCTTTGAAGAATATCATTCTGCTATCAGAAAAATTTTAACAGAAAAACCAATAGATACTGTTGTCTTGGCAGCAGCAGTCAGCGATTATAGTGCAGTACCGATTGAAGGGAAAATAAGTTCAGATAAAGAGAATTTAACTATTGAACTTAAAAAAAATCCAAAAATTATTAGTTTAATAAAAGAATACAATCCAAAAGTTTTTCAGGTAGGGTTCAAACTGCTTTCAAGAGCAGGAATTGGAGAATTAATAGACACAGCCTACGCGCATGGATTAAAAAATCATTCAGACTTAACTGTTGCCAATACGTCAATTGATGGGAATTTTGCTAACCGAAAAATTATTTTCATTACTCCTGAAAAGGGCCTAATCCCTGTGTCAATGAGGGAATTAGCTCCCAAGCTAGTCGAAATATTGAATACAAGAATTTCAAAACTTCATTACAGAACCGAATTACATCAGAATACTGATTTCTATAAAACCTATGCTGAACAGATTCAGCTTTTTATGGATAATGTGAAAAAACTTTGGAAGCTTAACCTGTTTGAAAGCTATTTTAAGGACGCTAAATATCATTTTGGAAGCTATTCGATAAGACTGCCTGATGGCTTCCTTATTACTGCAAGAAAAAGTGACAAGGAAAATATGCCTCTTGAAGATATAGTTTATGTTTCTCAGGTTGATTTTTGCGAAAGAAAACTCATCGTGAACTCTGCATTTAAAAAAGCATCTCTGAATGCAAACCTAATTGCAAAAATATTTGCAGAAAGGCCTGATATAAATATGATACTTCATGCGCATGTTCAATTGAACTTAGAAAACAAGACAAAAACAGATTTTTCTCCAGGAACACAAGAGGATATAGAAGAAGTAATTCCTTATCTAAAAGAAAAAAATCTGGTTGAACTAAAAAATCATGGCATAATCTCTTTAGGTAGGAATTTAGATGAAATAATCAGCAGCCTATATGAAAATAATGTCTATACACGTAATCCTGAAGTATATGATTTAGTTTACAAAAGATTTCAGGATTCTGATGATTTTATCAATCTCATTTTAAAACAGGCAGGTAAAAATAAGAAAATACTTGATTTAGCAGCAGGAACAGGAGAATTAAGCTTGCAGCTTTTAAATAAAGGTTATAAAAATATTTCTTTAGCAGACAGAAGCAAAGGAATGCTGGATATTGCTAAAAAAAAGCTGGATCTTCAGACTTACACTCAATCAATGGAGGATCTTAGTCTAAAAGAAAGATATGATTTAATACTTGTCAGGCAGGCTATTAATTATCTTATGGACAAAGATGGACTTTTAAAAGCCTTTTCAAAAATTTATAATACTCTGAATCCAAATGGAAAGTTTATCTTCAATTCCTTTAACTATAAAGGCAGCATTAAGCAGGAATTTGTGCATAATTATGATTACAAAGATTACGATGTAAATGTCAGGGAGATGAATACAATTGAAAATAAATCTGTGATTCATACGCAGAATTGTGAGCTGATAAAACTAAATCCTCTGGAAATAAAGAAGATTTATGATATTAATAAATTTAGAATATTCACAAAAGAAGAATTTGAACAAGCACTTGTAAAAGCAGGATTTTCAGATACTAGGTTTTTTGGGAAAAACTTAGAGGAATATACCCCAGAATCAAAATCCCTTTATTGTGTAGCCAAAAAGAATTAGATAGTCTCCAAAACCCTTTTATCTAATCTTATTAATATACAAAACCAAAATTATATTTACATTGAAACCTTCAGATGTTATATTTTAGACTAAAACAATGCTTTTAAATCTCTTAATAATATTGTTCTTATGATTTTGCAAAATATAGAAGATGTTTTTAAAATTTTAGATTCCGACTGTGAGCAGTGCGGTAACGATTTTAGAGAATATCCTGGTTATCAGACAAAATATGATTCAGTAATAAAGAAAGATGGGAAAGCGGTATTCTCTTGCGAAAGAAGATGGCATGGGGTTTATGAAGCATTTGCAACTTTTGAAACTTCAGAAAAAGATTTTAAGAATTTAGAAGAAGAAATCAAAGAAATAACAAACTGCTTTCCATGGCCTCAAGAAAGTGACTCTGATACTTTAAAAGAAGAGAGATTTAGATTATATAACCGACTGAATGCAAAAATTCAGGCTTGTGCGTCATTTGCTCCAAGAGATTTAAAGATTAAAATAAATGGGTTTTGTAATTATTGTGGTGATAAAATAAAGATTGCAATAGAAGGCAGTAAAGTTTTGTATGGTTGTTCAGATTGCGCAAGTGTTATTGCAGATGCTGCATCAGGTTAATCAAAACTCACACAAGTTTTAAAACCTTTATCTTCTCATTAAGTTTATGGAAAAATATGTTTACATTGAAACTTATGGATGTTCTGCAAATAAAAACAATTCAGAAATACTTGCAGGCATTTTGAAGCAGGCAGCTTATGAAATTACCAACAATGAAAAATTAGCAGATATTATCATTTTGAACACGTGTGTTGTAAAAAGCAAGACAGAAAGCAAAATAAAAAGAAAAATCCAGGATTTAGCAAAGAAATCAAAGAGAAAACTGGTTATTATCACTGGCTGCATGCCAGAAACAGATGCAAAACAAATCAAGCATTTAAATCCAAATGCAATTCTTCTTGGGACTCATCATTTTAAGGATATAATAAATTTAATCAGGAAACACAAAGAAGAAAAGCTCAGCTGGGAAGAGCAAAATAAGTTTTTAGATTTTCAAAAAGAGCAAAAAATAAATCTGCCAAAACTTCCTGATAATAAATTAATTTCAATTATCCAAATCAGCGAGGGATGTTTAGGAAACTGTACCTATTGCAAAGCCAGGCTGGCAAAAGGAGCATTATTTTCTTATGATATAAATGATATAATTAAATCAATTGAGAGTGATTTGAAGAATGGAGCAAAAGAAATATGGCTCACAAGCCAGGATTGTGCAAATTATGGCATGGATAAAAATTCACTGTCCTCTCAAAATGCTGAAGACCAAAGCTTAAATGAGAGCAGAGCAAAGCGTTCTATGGATAATAGATATAAAGATAACCAAAGATTACCCGAATTACTTAATAGAATATTAAGCTTAAATCACAGATTTAAACTCAGATTAGGGATGATGGATCCAAATAATGTCATTTCTATCCTTGATCATCTTATAGATATCTATAAACATCCAAAAATGTACAAATTTATTCATATTCCAATACAATCAGCTAGCAATTCTGTTCTCAGACATATGAATCGCTTGTATACTATTGAGCAAGCTGAACAAATTATTGAGAAATTCAGAAAAGAATTTCCAGATATTACAATTGCGACAGACATAATTGTAGGTTATCCAACAGAAACAAAGGAAGATCATGAAAAAAACCTGGATTTTATCAAAAAATTTAGACCCAGTGTATTTAATCTTTCTAAAATGTCAATACACAAAGGAACAGAAGCCTGTAAATTTAAACCTCTCCCAATAAATATTATTAACAAAAGGGCAACTGAGCTAATGGGAGCTCATAGAAAAACAGCACAGGAAAACAAACAAAAATTCCTAAACAAAAACATTAATGTTTTTGTAGACATGAAAAGGCAGGGGTTTTATGAAGCAAGAGATGAAAACTATAATATTGTCATACTTGTCGGAGATAAAATTTTAGGAGAAAACGTTAGTGTTAAAATAAAAGATGTTGGTGTGCATCATATGTTAGGGGAGATTATTTGATGTTAATTTGATTATTGAACTGCTAGTGTCTCTAATATGCTTTTAACGCCCTCAATCAATCCTTCTCTATTTCGTGAGAGGTAAGCATCATCTACTATAGAAAATTTATTCATTAAGATAGAATATACAGTTCTTTCTGGGTTGTTGTGATAACCTCTTTGAAATTTCTTTACAGCAAGATATATGCTATCCATACTTCCTCTGAAATTTATAGGATGAATTTCACCCATGCGAAGACCATGACATATATGTTTTCCGGTCATTAAAGTATAGAAATCAAATTTACCTATTATAGGCCGGGACTGTATTTTCTTTCTATTCATTAAAATAAGAAAAGAGGTTGTGTTTATAATAATTATTGTGCTGATTAAGAATCACATAAAAATCAGCCTTAATATGAGCGCAAAGACAGCAGCAAAAATCAGGATTCCTGCAAGACCAAGGGTCATCTTAATATTTTCTGTCATTTTAATTCATCTGTTTTAAGTAGTAATTCTATTCTTTAAAAATATTTATGTTTTATAAACTATATTTAGGCTTCAAACATATTTGAAGCTATTAGAATTGTTTTTGGTAATCTGATAAACGATTTTAAGGTGAGATAGAAAAGATTAAGTTATATTTCAATAGCTTGTTCTTCTCATCCATATCTTATTTATTTTTTATTTATTACTAATTAAAGAATAATATTTTATTTAAATCACTTCAGCTTTCTCGATAACAACTTTTTTAAGAGGTTTGTCATTTGCGTCTGTTTGAACTTTTGCTATTTTATCAACAACGTCCATTCCTTCAACAATTTTCCCAAAAACAGGATGTTTTGAATCAAGAAAATTATTATTTACAGGATTAATAAAAAACTGGCTCCCCCCTGTATCAGGTCCCGCATTTGCCATTGCTATTGTTCCTCTGTCATTTCTATTGTTGCTTGTAAATTCATCTTTAATAGTATAGCCCGGACCCCCCATCCCAGTTCCTTGAGGGTCTCCCCCCTGAATCATGAAACCATTAATAACCCTGTGAAAAATGACCCCATTATAAAACCCCTGTTTAACAAGCTTTTCAAAATTTCCTGCTGTAATAGGCATATTTTTGTCTAACTCAATTATAATATCCCCATAATTAGTAGAAAGTTTTACTTTTGTATTCTCATCACTTTTTACTGCATTTCCTGTCATATATTTAACTCCGGCAAACCCTATTATTAAAACTATCGCAATTACAAAGGCAGTTATAAGAGTTTTTTTCATGTTTTCAGATGCTGACATTCTTATTCGCACTCTTCAGCCTCTTCAACTTCTGCTTCAGCTTTTTCTATATCTTTCACAGCTCTTGTAAGAGGTTCTTGAGCTGGTGCACTAGCTTCTTTTGCAGCATCAAAAGTTGCATTTTCTGCCTCTTTTATCTCTTTTTTGGCTTTTTCTAATTTTTTTCTTCCCATTTTTTTACCTCCAACAAATATTATAATGTGCTGTTTTTAAATGTTTTGTCTCATTTAAGGAGACTCCATAATTCAATTATGCCCGATAACTTTTGTGTAAAAAATGGGATAACCGAGAACCCTTAATCTTCCCATTTCTAATTAAAAAGGTTTTTAAATACAAATATTCTAATAAAATAACCTGCAGGGAAAGAAGAGTTCTGTGATAAATTTAAAATGGAAGAAGAAAAAATAAATAACCATCGTGATATTCTGCTTTCAAAAGAAGGAAAAAGAATTCAAGATTTCAATGATGTTACTGCAGGAGATATTTTGTCTATTTTTAGTTTAGAAAATCTCCCACATGGTCCAAATGAAATCAGGTTGTATTATGTAAACTCTATTGAACATGAGCCCAAATTTTTTAATACTCCTATGGAACCTTATGTTTCTCTTAAACGACCCCACATTGGGGTTAGATTTTCAAAACCTTCTTTAGAAGATTGTTATGTTCATTTGTCTATTCCTTCTTCAGGAGACAAGTGTAGGGAGTGTTGGAATCCTAAAGAAGATAAAAAAGAACATGTTTATCTGTTAAAGAGTGGGATTCTTTATGAATGGGGAAAACTTATTCCCAATTTTGAATTACCAAATTGGAGTTTTTTATTTCAATCTGGGAAAAGTAGTAGATTAATATCCCTTTGTGAGTCAACCAAAGGTGATTTTGAAAAAGCAAGAGAAATTTATGAAAAAATAAAAACAGAATTTGAGAAACATACTCGCAAATAAATGTTAAAATTAAAAACAAGCCATTCTCGGTTAAATCGCTTATTTTATGCTTAGGAATGAGGGTTGTCGGTAATTATTACAGGCAAGACTTATAAATCAAACAGTTATCGGGCGTAATTCCATAATTCATCTGCATCCTTTTTAAATCCTGGATATGTTCCAGGATACCTAAATTCTATGGCTACTCTCCAATCTCTATTAATCCATTCTTTAAAATATCCCTCTAGAACTAAACCTTCTTAAAACCTTTCCAGGCAGCTTCGAATAACTGCTCCATTGCCTGGGCAAAGAACTCTGTTGATAGCCAGACAGCTACATCATAATTAGGATGAACCTTGTCATCATCTAATACCATAAATAATAATTGTTCACTATCAATGATAGCAAATCTTGCCCTTACTTCTCCTGTATCCCTGACTTCAGCAACCTTGCCTAAGTCTTTTGCAAACTGCCTGTTGCTTTCATTGACTTTAGCAGCAATTCTTATTTTAACTCCTCTTTTCTTTGCTTTTTCCAAAGAAGGCAATAAAGCGTCTAGTTTCCTGTTCAGACCGGCAGCAGTTGTGACAATAGTAATAGTACTTTCTGCCTCTCTTATCATCATATCTAAATGATTATAAACATTCTGCCTTCCCCTCAAACTTCCTGATAAATCACTTGGTTCAACAAATTTAACTCCTGTAGTAAACAATGTATTAAGTTCATCTAAAACCTCTTCTCCTTTTAATCTCTCAAGTCTCTTGCTTCTTTCGTCAGCATCTTTTACTAAATTCTTTTTAACCCTTTCAATAACTTCTTCTGGTTTTAAGGCAACGAACTTAATTGGCTTGCCTAATTTCATCACTATAAATCCTTTCTTTTCTAAGGTCTCTAAAATATCATAAGTTCTGCTCCTCGGAACATCAGAAATATTGCTTAATTCACCTGCAGTGCTTACTCCCCGTGAAAGAAGGGCAGTCCAGACTCTTACCTCATATAAATTGAGGTCGAATATCTTTCTCAGCCTGCTCAAAAACTCCTCTTTGACAATCATATTATTTGAATTGTTTTTACTTAATATTTTAAAATACTTTTAGTATTTAAATGTTTTTGTTATTTGAAAATGGTATATAGGAACTATATCTTGGTGAACAGTATTTTCAAATCTATACCTTTAATTTTATCCTCGTACTTGTTTTTGTAGTTTTTTTCATCCAAATTTATGGAAATCTCTTTGCTGTTTGTCCTTTCTTTAATGAAATCAAGCTGTTTTTCAATAATTTTCCTGAAATTACCGTCGACAATTAAATTAAGTTTTATTTTATCTGTTTTAATTAGCCCAGCCCTTTTTCTCGAATCCTGAACCTTTCTTGATATCTCTCTTGCATAGCCTTCTGCTTCAAGTTCAGGAGTAAGCTTTGTATCGAGCTCAACACTAATTTCTTTTGCTTTTTTTTCAACATTTATCTCGATTTTCTTTACATTTAACTGGTTGGCTATTAAATTTTGCAGTTCTTTGCCTATAGAATTGTTAGTTGTGATTTTTGCCTTTGCCAATGGCCATTTTAATCCTATTTGGGCTTTATCTCTTGCATATAGCCCCTTTTCAATTACTCCCAATATAATTGAAAAATCCTCTTCTAATTTTTTGTTTATCAGTTTTTTGTCATATTTAGGCCAGGAAGAAAGATGAACACTTTCTTCTTTAACAATTTTATTTTCTTTTAGCTCCTGCCAGATGTGTTCTGTTGTAAAAGGGCATATAATCGAGAACATTTTGATTATATCAAGATAATTTTCTTGGATGGCATGTAAAACTTTTCCTGGTTCTGAATTAGATTTATCTCTGGTGAACTGTATATAAACTCTCGATAAATCCAAAAACAAGTTCTCAATCTCCTTAATCATCTCATCAATCCTGTACTCTTCCATTAATTCTGTAACCTTTTTGATAGTGGAATTTTTTCTTGAGATTATATATTTTTCTTCTAAGTCAAGAGTTTTGCTTGGCTTTGCCTGCTTGTTTAAATCAAGTAATAATTTAGAAATATTATATAAAACATTCATATTCCTCTGCTTTTGCTTGACATCTTCCCAGCTAAAATTAATATTTTCTCCTGCAGCTGTTTCACACATATAATACCTTAGAATATCTGCTCCTGCCTTGTCTATTACTTCATACGGAGATATGACATTCCCAAGAGATTTTGACATTTTTGTTCCTTGGTAGTCCAATATCATCCCATGGCAGTATACATTTTTATAGCAGGATTTTCCAAAAGCAATTGCAGAACACATCTGAAGCATGCTAAACCACAGCCTAATCTGCTCAGTTGCCTCTAAAATAAAATCAGCAGGCCAGTATTCAAAATATTTTTTATTTTTAGGATATTCTAAGCAATTCCATGAAGTTGTTCCAGAGTCAACCCATACATCAATTACATCTTTTATCCTTGTCATTTGTTTGTTGCATTTAGGGCATTTAAGCTTTACATCATCAATCCAGGGCTTATGCAGGTCAGCTGGAACTTTTCCTCCTTTTTTCCTTATCTCTTCAGAGTTTTCAATAACTTCTACATGATTACATTCACACTGCCATATTGGAGCAGGGCATCCCCAGTACCTCTGTCTTGTAATTCCATTATCTTTTAAATTTTCTATCCATAAATCATAGTTTTTTGAGGTAAACTTAGGCTGCCAATTAACCTTTTTATTAAAATCAATAAGTTTTGGGATTAAGTCTTCAATTTTCATAAACCATTGTTCAGTTGCCCTGAAAACAACAGGACTATGGCATCTCCAGCAGGTTGCATATTCATGAGTAACAGGAGTTTGTGCAATTAAGGAATTTTTTTTAGTTAATTCCTCAACAAACTGCTTGTCATCTCTCTTTGCAGCTAATCCATTAAACTTGCCCATGTTCCTGAAAACTCCTTTTTCATCGATTTCATTGAATATATCTATGCCATTTTCTCTTCCAACTTCATAATCTTCTGGCCCGCATCCAGGAGCGCAATGAACTAATCCCGTCCCAGAATCTAAATTAACATATTCTTTAGAAAGGACAACTGTATGGATATTTTTTGATTTTTTCTTCAGGCTTTTATAGTCAATTTCATTTTCAAAAGGATGTTCATATTCCAATCCCTTAATCTCTTTTCCTTTAAACTTCTTTAATATCTTGTATTTTCCATTGATTAATTTCATTAAATTATCAACAAGCTCTTTTGCGATAATCCATTTTTCATTTTCAATTAAAACTTCAGCATACTCAATATCTGGATTTGCCATAACTGCAAGGTTAAACGAAATGGTCCAAGGAGTAGTTGTCCAGATTACTAAATATCTGCCATCTTTTGTTTTGAATTTTAAGAAAATTGAATTATCTGTTAAGTTCTCATATTCAAGCTCATGTTTTGCCAGGCTTGTCTCGCAGACCCCGCACCAATGCATAATTTTCTTTCCTTTATACAATCTTTTCTGCTCCCATGCTTTTTTTATCAGCCACCATTCTCCTTCTATAAACTCGTTTTTAATAGGCCAGTACGCATTTTCAAAATCCATCCAAATACCCATTCTCATCAGGTCCTTATTCATTTGTTTTGCATTTTCACTTGAAAATTTAATGCATTCTTTTATGAATTTTTCAACACCATATTTTTCAATTCCTAATTTATCCTCTATCTCTAACTTTTTCTGGACAGCGTTTTCAGTAGGAAGCCCATGCATGTCATATCCTGCTCTGTCCCAGACATTGAAATTATTCATTCTTTTATATCTCAAAACAACATCTTTCATAGAATTATTCCATGCATGCCCTATATGCAGTTTTCCAGAAGTGTAAGGCGGGCCCTGAAGAAAATAAAACCTCTTGCCTTTTTTATTCTTGCTTTTAACCTTGTCATAGATCTTTTTATCTTTCCAAAACTTTAAGGTTTTTTCTTCAATCTCTTTAAAATCTAGCATTTTTATATTAGTTTTCTGGCATATTTAAATTTATTTTAACCTCTAAAACTTGCTGCTTTTAGGTCAAGGCTATAAAATTTATGACTTTTAATGTAATGCTGGGCTTTTGGGCCCAGTTTATTATAATATTCTAATGCTTCTTTTTTCTTATTTCTCCAGACTAAATTAGAGAAATGTCTAGCTTCTTCTATTTCTTTATCTTCTTCTTTAGTTTCTACATCATCTAAACTCATTTAAAACTCCTGCAAGCCAGAAATAAATTAGGCTTGCAATTAAATAATAATTATAATAATAGATATAATTTCAGCTATGATTGTAGAAATTGCAATTTGTGGGTTAAACTTCTTCATAGCCATGTTTTTCAAAAGAAAACTGGATTTTTAAAGCTTCTGAAAACAAGGTTCTTTAGAATTTTCTGTTATGTATTCAAGATTTGCATGCTCGCTTACAATCTTAATTCTTTTTTCAGCCATGAAAGCTATCATATAAAACTGTATCTCAGGTTTTGATTCAATTATTCTTGCTATTTTTTCATAACATTCTTCATTTTTATGGGGATGCGTAATAATAGAAGTGTACTTATTTAAATCATCAAGATTGTTAACTTCACATAAACATTTTTTATTATCTTCATCAATTTTTACCCCGTGTTTATCTGCCATATCTTTGACAAGAAGCTCAGAATTTTCAAATTCTTTAGGTAAAAATAAACCTGTTCTCATAATCAAAATAACTCGATTATATATTTAAGGATTTATATTAATCTTTATATATCCCTCATATCCCCTAAATTAATGGAAAAAATAGAAGTAAATCCAAATGAAGTTGGTATTTGGGTGGGGTATATTAAACCACATAAAGAACCTCTGGAAAATATTATTAAAATAGAGGGTTGGAAGAATATCCCTCCTGTGCCTATATTCAGACTTCCAGAAGGTTACAATCATAAATTTGTTTTGATAGATGGACATGCACGGCGCGATGCAGCGATTATAACTAATAGTTTATTGCCCTGTATTTTATATGCTCAAGGAGAATTAATCAATCCTGCTAAAGACGGGCTTGCATCTTTTGGGTATCAAGACAGATGTTCAGACTCTAATTTTTATCAAAAGATTGTGGCTATGTACCTCGTTTATGAAAATGCTCCACTCATAAAAAAATCTTCTATCTTGAATACTTCTTGATAGGGATAGACTGCTTCCACATCTCATTAAACTGGTTTCTTAGCATTATAATAAGAGCTTTTGAATCTGTCCATATTGTTATGTAATTTTCAGGATTTTGGATTTCTGGCTTTCCTATTGTCATCCTTGCATATTTTCCATCAAAAATGCTGAATCTTAAGGGATAATCTCCAAATTTTTTATTAAAAGCTTTTATCTTGCACCCAACTTTTTTCCATTCTTTTACTCTTTCGATATTCTCATCATTAATTACTCCAATAAATTTAACATCAACTCCTCTTTTTATTGCATTCTGCATTTCTCTTAATCCTTCTCCCCACACTTTCCAGTTCCTTTGCACCCCAAGAATCTCTTTTTCAACCTGGTTGTTGGTTTCTGCTATTTTATTCATAATGGCTCTCTGTCCTTTGATTAAAGAAAAAACAGCCTGATTACCTCTCTCTTTAAGCTCCTGCATTTTTCCAGAATCCTTTTTTAATAATTTTAATTTCTCTTCTTTTTCTTTTATCTTGTCTTTTATGAATTGTTTAAGATTAATTAATTCATATTTTTTAGTTTCAGAAGGGATAACAGCTAAAATGCCCAATTTTTCGAATTTATTTAAAATAGAGTATAATTTATTCTGGGGCACACTAGAATTTAAGCTGATTTCTTTTGGGCTTGCGGATTTTAATTTTATTAAAGAGGATAATGTTTTTGCTTCATAATCTGAAAATCCCAAATTTTGGAAAAACTCAATCCTTTCCATAACCACCCTGCCTTTCTCTTATTTTTAAATACTATTGTACTCTGAAAGTACTTAAAGTATATATAGAATCATCAGAGATAAGGTATATGGGTGGTTACAATGACAATTACCGTTCAGATTATAGCAGAAAAGAAGCGAAAGAAAGAAAATTAAGAAAAGAAAAACTAAACTTATTATTTCAGAATTTTAGTAAAAAGAGAGATGAATCTAGTTTGATCTTAGTATATAAAGAATTTCAAAAACAAATAGGCCACAATTTTGTAGGAGAATTATTAAAATTAGATAATAAAAAACTAGAGAAAGATTTTCCCGGAGCTGAATATGAAATAAAGATGAGGGTTAATGCAGATTTTAATTCTGATAATCCAGATCAATTTTATTTTTTAGATTCAATTAGAGAAAAAATTAGTATCTCTAAAGGATTTTTACCAGATAATCTTGAAGCTTATCGAAGGCCATCTGAAAATTTTTATTACGGAAGGGGTAATGAAGATATTCTTGTGATAATGAGCGGAATTGAGGGATATATATTAAAAAAGAAAGGAGTTTTGGAAAATATCTCTCTTGGAATAAAAAATGATGAATTTATCTTTAAAAGAAGCGAGCATCTTAAAAGAAAGTGTTCACAAGAGGATGTTTTTAAGGCAATACAAAAAGTTACTCTTGAAGGAGCAGAGTATAAAGGAAAAATTTTAAGGAACCGTTCTAGAATCGATTATCTTTCTACAGAAACTGGAAGGCTTTATGAGGTTGTATTTGATATTTGTGATATTATAAAGCCGAAAAATAAACCATTTAAGAAAACTCAAATTGAGGCAGAATATCTAGGCCATGTTCCAGATTTATTCAAAAAGTTTCAACAAGGTTCTGAAAGACAGATAACTTTGGAGTTGCTTGCTCTTTCAGACATACTTATGACTGTTGCTAAAAAAGTAGAAACCCATTGTGGGCGAATTAAAAGTGTTGTTCTAACAAAAGAAAGGAAATACGATTTTTTAATCTGAAATGAATACTTTAAAAAATTTAGTTTTTGTATCAGGACCGCATGGTTCTGGAAAATCTACTCTCATAAAGAAACTTTTAGAGGAAATCCCTAATTCAATCTCGCCCGAATTAAAAACAAGAACACCTCAATTTTATTGGGGAGGAGATGAAAATTATCTTAAGATCAATTTCTTTCATAGGCAGGCATTAAAATACGCACAAAGAGCATTTGAGAGCTATGAATATCTTATATCTGCAATGAGAAAAAAAGATAAATGGGTAATAGGAGATCGGTGTATTTATGATGCAAAGGCATATAGAAAAACCGGGATTGAAATGGGTTGGCTTACTATAGAGCAAGATGGAGTTATAGAACAAAACTTAAGTATTCTTAATTTAGAGGAATTAAAAGAACCATATTGTATAGTGCTTAATCCTGGTTTTGAAACTTGTAAAAATCATCTAGAAAAAAGATGGAAAGAGACGGGTTGGATAAAATTTATGGAGGGGGATATGGTTTATTTAGAATCTGTATGCAGAAATTTTGAAATTTTTAAAAATCAAGATAAAATATTTTATCTAGATAGAATTCCCGAAAATAATGAGATTATTCCAATAAAACTCTGGCTAGATTCAATTAGAAACCGTTAGAAATTAATTTTTCTCCTTTTTTTAATTAAGCATGCTCAATTTCTTTTAATATTCAATAGTCCAAAAAATAAATATGAGCCTTGCTCATTTTCCTGTAGAAATCATACTCAGGCTTTTTTTGATTTGCATCTTTGAATATCTTATTAAGACCTTCCCAGAAAAAGAACCAACCTGCAGGTTCAGTTATAATAAATAAAAGATTAAATAAGAATCCAGGTAATTTATATAAAAAAGTTGCAGCAATCATTATGACCGCCCCAAGAAAAAACCAGATTAGCCCATCTCTTTTAATTTCTTTAATTTCTGTTTCTTTTTCTTTAAAATGTTTCTGAAAGTGATTTCTAAGTCTTTTTCTTATTTCATATTCATCACTAGTGTTTCTGTTGTGTTTTGGAATTAAAAACCTTAATTCCAGTTCCTTATTCTTATCAACAGAAGCTTTCTTGCATTCCAATAAAAAGTCATCTGATAATGCCCTGACATTATAGGGTCGCGGATCAAAGTCTGAGAATATGTCATCATAAGAGTCTAAAATTAATCCTATATTCCCTTTTCTTAAATTAACCTCTTTTTTCTGCTTCATATATTAAGATAATGAATATAGTTTATAAGTTTATTTATTTTTTCTTCTCCTTTTCCACTCAACAACCTTTCCTATTTTTCTTTCAATCTTATCAGCTTTTCTCAGGTTTTTAATTTGTTTTTTTGTTAAAATTGAAAAATGCTTGACTTTATCTAAATAAGTATCAATATACCATAAATCTTTTTCAGAAATTGTCCATTTTTTTTTGTCAAAAATTGATAAATCAACAGGAACAGAATAGCTTCTTAATGCCTTTCTGCCTTTATTATTAAAATATTCATGGAAAAAACTCATAACCAGTTCTCTTATGTCTTTGTATATAGGTTCTCTATATCTTAAAACTCCATGATTTGTCTTTGTTATTGCGCCCCATTTTCCATCTTCTTGAAAAACAGCAATAACATGGTCATAATCATCTTTGCTTGCTTTTAAATGAACAATTAAAGGTTTTCTTCCTTGCATTTGCAGAGCTAGCGCAGCAAAAATAGCACCTTCAATGCAATGGCATTTCCATTTTCTTAAAACCTCTCTAGGAGACAGGCATGTATCTTTGTTATAATCAAAATTAATGGGAATTTTATTTAAAAAATCCTGAATTTTTGCAGGAGTATTTAACTTTTTTAATATTTCTTCCTCTTTTTTTGTTAAGTTGAACATTTTTTTAGTAATAGTTAAACAATTTACACTATGTTTGAGGAGATTTTCTTTTCTCAAACCTCTCCAACGCATCCTGTTCAAGGAAATGCATTTCTCCTGGGATGATGAAACAAAAGGGTTTTTCTATTTTTTTCCTTCTTAAATTATAAATTGTATCATAATATATCTGGGAATTTTCTGTTCCGAGCTGGGAACATACAATAATTTTGTCTAATTTAACATTGTTCTTGGCAGCTTTATCCAGATAAAAAAAAGCATCTTCAGAACTTAGCCCTATATCAATCAGGATTAAGGAATGTGCGTTGATTGACTGATTCTCTTTTACATATTTTAAAAAGTCTGTTTCATACTTGTCATCAAAGGCAGGCAGGCTTGTTGTTTTGCCGAATTTGTATAATTGCAGGCCTGTTTCTGCAATTGCATCAAAAACAGATGCAGCATAGATTACTTTCACTTTGACTTTTTGTTTTTCTGCGTCTAAAATTAATCCCATATGAGTTGTTGCAAACAAAGGACTTCCGTAAACCAGCAATGCAATGTTTCTTCCTTTTGCTTCATCTATCAATCTGTTGGACTCAACTTCTCCTCTTTTAAGCGGAAAAATTCTCTTGCTTAATTTTAAGTCAATCAGTTCATAAGGAAAATTAACAGTATAATTTTCCAAGTAAATTTTCTTGCATTTTTCAATGGTAAGAAGCCCTTCTTTGCTAATTCCTCTATTGTTTAACCCTAAACCAATTATGAATAACATAAGAATAATAGAAATAACTAACTTTTAATCTTTTCTAAAATCACTAATATCGATAATCTTATAAAAAATTTAAGATGCAACTGAGAGAGATTAAGCTTATGATGATTGACCATTATTCTCTGCGTATTTTGATATCACAGAAATAGATTGCTTCATGTTAATATGAACAACTTTCGCAGGAGGATAACCATTAAAATTTGTTGCAGATGCATTTGTATATGCTCCCATATTTTCTGCATAAACCATGTCTCCGTCACTTAATTTTGGCAGGAATATCCTTGAAGTGTTATGAATATATTCATTTTCTGAAAGTGTATCAAGCCCATCACAGGTTGGTCCGAAAACATAACATTCTGATTTTTCTCCTTCTTTAAATGATTCCAGGTTAATAGGAGCATGATCATAGATCATTGAAGAGAAGTCATGATAAACTCCTGTATTAAGATGATAACAGATAGGCTTTTTAGAATGCTTTGCAAGTATTATGCTTGCAACTTCTGTCCCTGCATTTCCAACTAAAAACCTTCCTGGCTCTGCTAAAACATCTACTTTGTCAATTGGAAACAATCTGTCTAACTCTTTGTTTATTGTTTTTGCAAGGCCTGTAAATGACTGTTCATTTCCATTGTATTTTATTGGAAATCCTCCGCCTATGTCAAGTATTTTCACAGGGTATCCTCTTGTTACAGATTCACCTATGGTGATTCCTCTTAAATCAGCTTCTTTGAATATATATGCAGCAGATTTAAGAGCTTTTACAAAATTTTGAGGATCATTGCACTGGCTTCCTGCATGAAAACTTACTCCTTCAACTGTTAATCCGGAATTTATTGTTTTTTCAATTAAATCAACAGCTTCCTTAGGTTCAATCCCGAATTTATTTGAGAATTTAACAACAGAACCCTCGTCAGATACCTTAAGCCTCAGAAGAACCCCTGCTTCAGGGCAATGCTTTGTTATTTTTTCCATTTCTTCTATGCTGTCATAAGTTAAAAGAGGCTTGTATTTATCGAGCACATGGAGAGAATCTGTTTCTTTTACAGGATTAGCATAGATAATATTATTCCAGATAAAATTATCCAATGTTTTTGGTGGAAGAGTTTTTATGACATCAAGAACCAGAAGGAACTCTTTAAGAGATGCGACATCAAAACTTGCTTCTTCCTTGAATAATGTTTCAATTATTTCTCTTTCTGAATTTGCCTTGACAGCGTAATAAACCTGGACTCTTGGAAGTTTTTCTGTGAATTCTTTATAGTTTCTTCTTATCTGGGCATGGTCCATCACTAAAATAGGTGTGCCCTCTTTTTGCGCTATTTTTTCTAATTTTTCAAGTTTATCTTTGTTCATTTTTGTATTTTTTTATCAGTAATTTGTAAGACGATTTTTAAGTTGTTTATGGGTTTTTATTAAGCTTTGTTTGATAAGCTTATGCTGATTGCTTTTTATTATCTGGTCTTTATGTTATAAATTTGGTTTTTTAATTTTATGCAAATGGCCTGAAATTTTTAAATTGCCAGGGATCTTCATCAAACTTGTTGTCTGGATTTTCTGGGAAATATAATCTCTTGTTTTTTAGAGGAGTCCAGTCATAGGGAATTGATATTAAATCTCCTAAATATGGTTTTGCTATATCCAAAACATAATCATGTGGTAAGTCCTCAGGAACACAAATTCCTCTCTTAGGATTATCAATTGCCCATTTTGCTGCTGATACAACTCCTGCTGCTACCTGTAATGTTGTTGCATTCTGCCCGGCGCCCCTGACTCTTCTTGTTTCTTCTATACTTAAACTACTCCCTGTCCACCATGAATTATAAGCATGCCCCATTAATAAGGCCCCTAAAATATCTTTCCCAGAAATGATATCATCATTCATTATTCTGATTTTTGGTTGCATTTCATAGTTTCTTGCTCTTAGTTCTGCTAATGAAGAGATTGCTTCATGGCATGGCATGTATGCATAATGAACTGTTGGCCTGTAAATAACCTTTTCATTATCACGAACAGTTAAATAATCAGAAATTGTAAATGCTTCTCCATGCCTGACTATCATTCCTTCTATTTCCCCTACTTCTGGAACCCAGGATCTTATCCTGGTATTTATCCCCATTTGAGCTAAAAAAATCTGATTTTTTGGACCATAAGGAGCAGTATGGGCTAAACGAGGATATTCTTTTTCATGAGTTCCCCATCCCATTTCAGCAGTAGTTGTTCCTTCTTCCCTGAATCCTTCAATGCTCCAGGTATTCACAAATTCATCAACTTCTTTAGGCCTGTTTGTAATCTGTGTATCTCTTTCACTGCAATGAATTACTTTTACTCCTAATTCCTGTGCAAGGTGCGGGAAATCTAGTCTTGCTCGATAATCCATAATTTTTTCTAGGCTTTCTCCTGAAATTTTTTTGTCATAAATTAATCTTTCAGATATATCAAGTAATGCTTTTTTAGTAAAATGCGAAATTAATCCGGGATTTGCCCCATGTTCAACAACTGCTGTTGCAGAATCTTTTGGAAAACCATCAGCTAATTTTATTAAATTCATATGCCTTATATAAAGGGTTTTATCAAAAACTGTTTTTGGTTCATTTGGATCCCATAATTCAACAGAAGTATTCACATACAACATATTATTTTTCAGGCAACATCCAATTATATCATTTGCACCAATGTTCCAGGCCAAATCTATAACCATTCCATCTCTTCCGGCATTTTCTGACAAAACCGATTCAAGATTTTTAGGAGTTACTTTTATTTGCTTAAATTTGATTCCTTTGTCTGTATATGGTTTTATCTGTTCTTTTTTGTCTTCAAAGTCAATTATAGTTACTTTTTCGGGATTGACACCTATATGTTTAAGAAATAGCGGGAGAGTGCACTGAGAAACAGCTCCATACCCTAAAATTAAAATATTTTTATTAAATGTCATCTATTTTTTTGTTATAATTAATCAAGACTTATAGTAGTTATTGTTTAAAAATATTTTTATTATGCAGTATCTATTTTATTTTAATAATCTGTATTCTCCGAAGATAAAATTCAGTTGATGGATTGACCTGAATTTTAATTACAAACATATTCTTTCCATAAAATAAAATATCTAAAGATTTATAAACTAATATTTCATAAAATATAAATAAAATTATTTCACAGGCTTTGTAACGTGGTACCAACGAAGATTTTTTTGAGCAAGGGAGTAGGAGTTCATAAAAACAGGCTTCAATCATTTGAATTGGCATTAAGAAGTGCAGGCATAGAAAAATGCAATCTTGTTTATGTTTCCAGTATTCTTCCCCCAAATTGTAAAATAGTCTCAAAAGAAGAAGGATTAAAATTATTGCATCCAGGACAGATAACTTTTTGTGTAATGGCAAGATTGGAATCAAATGAGCCAAACAGATTAATGTCCACTGCTATAGGAATTGCTATGCCGAAAGATAACAGCAACTATGGTTATCTGTCAGAACATCATTCTTTTGGAGAAAAAGGAGAAAAAGCAGGGGAATATGCAGAGGATTTGGCAGCGACTATGCTGGCCTCAACTTTGGGAATAGAATTTAATCCTGATACTGCCTGGGAAGAAAGAGAGCAGGTATATAAAACAAGCGGGCAGATTTTTAAATCAGCAAACATCTGCCAGTCTGCAGAAGCTAACAAAGATGGTTTATGGACAACGACAATTGCTGTGGCCGTTTTATTAGAATAATAAAACCCTATTCTCTGCCGTTTTATTAGAATAAATTTTTTCTGGTAATCTGTAAACGATTTTAAGTTTTGCAGATGAATTGTTTAGCTTGAGGATGGTTAATTATAGCTTAAACTGGTTTTGAACATTATAGATTTAGTTTTTATTAGAAAATCATCAGACAATTCTGCAATAGCAGCTTTGCTCATCAATTAGACATTGCCCATTAGGGCAAACTCCTGCGCATGTACCATACTCTAAAAAATAATGCCCGCAGGGTTTTGAATCTAGGTCATGAGGTAATTCAGAATTGTTTGATTCATCTTCTGGGTTACTTTCAGTTCCAGAACCTGTGCTGGAACCTCCGCTACTGCCTCCTCCATCTCCGCTTCCGCCGCCCCCTGAGTCTCTTCCAGAGCCTCCGCCATCTTCACCACTGCCGCCCCCAGCTAAACTTTCAACCTCTGTTCCTGGTTTTTCTTCTCCGAGAATACCTACCTCTGTTTTATTAGTGTTTAGATTATCTTCAATCTCGTTATTTCCAGTATCTTTTAAGTTGCTGATGCTTATAAAAATAAAAACAATTGCAATTAATGCTACTAAAATTAGTAAAAATGTAACCCAGTTTTTCATATTCTTATTCTTTTTATCCTTTTCAACTATAAAAATTTATCTTTATTTTTCGTTAATTTATCAAATGACTTTAATATGTTTGTGAGAGGATTAAGTTTTCCACCAGAGCTTTTGTCCTCTTCTCCTCACTTATCTTCGTTTTTTTAATGTTATAGGTTCATTTCGTTTATTTATTCCCCATAAGTTTCAGTATGATTGGAATCTATTTTAATCCAGCTATCATGGATTTCTGCTATATCACATCCGGGTCCTGAAAAATATAGATAATCAATAACACATCTATCTTTTACCTCAATTCCCTGAATTGATAATTTATGAGTATTGACTAAACTTTCAATGCCATTTGGGTCTGCTGATAAATCTCCCTGTAACCTTTTTAAGAAACTAGGAGCATCTGTATGATTAATATAATATGAATTTTCAAAGTGATTTGTCAGGTTAGCAGTTAAAACAGGAACATTATAAGGTGTTTTTACAAATTTGTTTACAACTTTTGCATTTGTGTTCACAATATAAAGAGGGTCTTCAAAATTTTCAATAGGAATATACACATAATAATCTGCAGTTTTATTCCATAATGCCATATTTCCTCTGTCTTTGATTATTAAATTAGATTTTAAACTGACTTTAATATGCCACGGGTCATCTTGGCTTAAATTAACTTCCGGATTTATAAAAGTTACATCAATATTGAGTGAATTTGCTTTGTCATTTATCTTGTCTTTAATGCCATCAGTACCTTCAAAAGTCGATTCAAGTAATAATCCGGAATTGTTATATTCATCTGGCGAAGTATAATCTATCCCTTTAATAGTGCCATTAAAAAAAGCCTCTGAAAAAGCTGAATTTAAATTAGTTATGTATGTTCCATTTTTTATTACCTCTTCCTCAAGCACGAATATAATTCTGTATCCTGTTATGTACAATTTTCTTGGGATATCTTCTTCTAAAGAAGAAACATAGCTGTTCATTGTTTTTATTCTTTTATTAATCCCTTCTCTGTTTTGGACAAATGAATAAACACTGTAAGAAACGAGAAATAAAGATAAAAGAGCAATTGCCAGGATTGTAAAAAATATTCCCTTTTTGTTCATTTTTCTGTATTTTAATATTTTTATAATTTTTTTGTTACCCCCTTTGTTTTTTGTTTATCTTATCCTATTCTCAGGTTAGTAAATGTTTTTTACCACCATTTTCTAACCTGAACCTCAGTTTCATAAGGGAAAGGAATTCCTATAACCTGAGATGAGCTTATTTGGAGATTTTGTTCTGTAAATTTGATATCAAGCCTGCCATCGTTGTCTGAATCTAATTTCTTAAATAATTTATAAATGGCAGTTTGTAATGCATCAGTAGAGCCAGGACTTCCGTAACTATCATTTTTATAATAGCAAAGTTCTATGGCTCCTGCAGGGACCTCTAGGTTAAGGTAAGTATCATCCTCAAACTGAACAGTCCAGTTGCATCCCTTATTATATTGTGATATCGCAGAATAAGATACCATGTTTTTTAATATAGTATAGACTATTTTGTTAAATGAAGAACCTTGGGAAGTGTTAGTAGGAGATACTCCTGTTGTTAATCTTACTGTATTATTCTGCCCAACAAGAGAATTAGGTATATTGATTGTATAAGGGTCTCCTAATTTTATATAATCGCTGCCATATCTGCTTAAATTATAAAAAATAGTATTATTTATCTCAACACTGCTTGTCCATCTTGATCCTGAATAAGAAATTACTTTTGTTTCTACAATGCTTGAATTCGCAGGAATATTAAAACTTCCAGTATAATTATCAGAGAATTTTTGTTCTTCAGTAATAACCAGTCCGTAAGGAGGGTTTTCTTTTGTATAATTAAATTCTATATAAGAATCAGGATAAAGCACAGTAGATTCACCTCCATCGCCTGAAACGAATTCTATTGTTTGTTCATTATAAGCTGCCTCAAGAATATCATGTGCAACCTGCTGATAAATTTGGATTAAATTTGAAATATCAGCGAGATAATAGCTTCCATTACCGCATCTGGCAGTATCATTAAGAGTTAGCTCTGCTTGGGATCCTGGAGTTATGTCAAAGCCAATTGTATAAACTTTAATGCTGTAGTTTTTCCAGGCATTGCATGCAGAAGCTATTGTATCTCCTGATGCATTTCCAGCACCTCCCCAGCATCTTACATTTGCTTCACCGTCACTCATTACAACAATTGACCTAAAATTATCAGGGGTAGATGTTGAGTTCAGGGCATTGATTGCCTTGTTTATCCCGCAGCAAATGCAGGTACTCCCTCCTTCATCCCAGCTGTTAACCTCATTGATGAGAGAGTTATTATCATTTGAAAGAGCATGAAAATTAGCATCTAAAGCAGATGTTGAATATGCTGCTAATCCAACTCTGTTTTGGGAATTGTTCAGTACAGAGTTTATGAATTCTTTATTTGCCTCTTTTGCATCTCCTATTTTACTTTCAAATGTTCCGCCGCAGGAAGAGCATAGCGTATTATTTTCAGTACAGCTTCTTGAATCACAGCAGGATTGGCTTGGACTCCAACAAAAACCCCAGAACCAGGTGCCGCCGCATAGTCCGCATATAGTCTGATTGCCGTTACATTGATAAGAATTGCAGCATGCACTGCTCCCCCCATTGCAAACAGATGCCATGCTCCCAGAGATATCAGTCACAGAAAAAGCATCAACAGGCTTTGATGAGGTTGCGGTATAAGAAACATTAGCCAGCCTGAATCTTATGGGAATTGTTTTTCTGCTTAAGTCATTGTAATCCACAACAGGAGAAAGAGTTATCTGTTGGTCTGGAGTAGAGGGAGTTATTTGGTATTGGTAAATACTTTCATTTCCAATTGTTAAAAAAGCAGTATAATTGCTTTTAAAATGTAGGTAAATATTTAATTTATTTAAATCTCCTGGAACATAAAATCCATCATATAAATTGATTAACCCTTCAATTCCAGGAAAATAATATTTCACAGGCTGTTCATACTGAACTCCATCGCTATAAGTTATTTTTAAATATCCCCCTGCGATGTGTAAGTTATCTGAAGCATTTTCAGGTATGATCTTAAAAGTATTAAGGCCAGGATTAAAAAGCCCCTCACAGGCAGGATCAAAATATTTGGGCTCAAATTCAGATGCTACTGGTTGAAAACTTCCAAAGCATTGAACACCATTTATATAAATGTTAAATCGTTTATTTGCAGCAACTTCCAGTTCAACTTTTTCTAATGAACCATTATACTCAACATTTATGGTGATGTTTCCCTCTCCAACATAACCGCCAAAATAATAATATTTGCTCTGAATACTATTTGTTAAAAATGCTCTTGCAGAATATCCTGTTGTTGCATTTCCTTCTTTTATGCCGCTTATAGTCTGCCTTTCCACAATAACATCTTTTGCATTACCAAAACTTGTAGTATTACTTGAAGCAAGCAGTTCATTATCATACCAGATTCCTATATTCTCCCCTGTATTAATCGTTAAAAGAACCTCTTCTGCCAGAGTTCTTGCCATTTGCTTTTTATTCTCATCCACATAAAACTCTCCTATCTGTTCTAAAACAGTTTTGTTGAGATTTGTTATATTTCTGTCAGCTATCCATTGAATAACATTAGGGCTGTCCATATCTCCGATTTTCAGGGCCGATAAAGAGCTGATAATATCTTCAGGAACATAACTTTCTTTTTCTGAATATCTGATAATTGGGTAAATAACAGAAATGGTTAATAGTATTACTCCCAAAGCTATTAATGCATCTAAGCTGAAGAATATAGCTTTTTTATTTTTGCTTCTTTTTTGTTTTATCATCTTCCTCTTTTTTATTTTATTCAGTCTCAACAAATTCTGTTTTTATTTGTTTTAGTGAAGTTAAGGTTTTTATTTTGATTACCCCTCTTCTTGAAATAACATTTTTTATTAGATTATAATACTCTTCTTGGTCTTTGGCTCTTACTTTCAAAATCATTTCACAGTCTCCAGTGCAAATATCTATACTTTCTATTTGTGGGTATTTAGCTAATTCTTTAGCAATTTTTTCTGGGTTGCCATATTCATCAGGAGATAAGTTAATTAAAACAAAAGTACAAAACCCCTCATTTATCTTTTTATAATCAAAAACTGCTTTATAAGTTCTTATTACGTTTTCTTCTTCCATTCTTTTTATATTATAATGAATTGTTGTTGCTGGTTCTTTCATTCTTTTAGCGATTCTTGCTATTTGAGGGGTACAGTATCCTTCTTTGAACAATCCTATCAGCTTAGGTTTTATATCTTTCATTTTAAGATAAATTGCATAATATTCAATTATTTATAAATATTTCGGTTAAAATTCGTATAATATACAACAATATATATTAGGATAGCCGTTTTAAGTATATTGTAATGGAAAATAAAAAGATAGCACAATTGAGAATGAAAATAGACAATATAGATGAATCTCTAATGTCTTTACTAGACAAAAGAGCAGATATAGTTAAGGTTATTGGGAAGATAAAAGAAAAACAGGGTTTGCCTGTATTTAATAAATCAAGAGAAAATGAGATTCTTCTGAAATCCCAAAGATCTGGCAATACTCAATTTGTAAATTCTGTTTTTATTAAGATACTTGGGGAGTCAAGGAGGATTCAGGAGGAAAGATGGAGATAGGGATAATAGGATTTGGAAGTTTTGGTAGGTTAATTGCAAAACATCTTAAAACAAGGGCAAAAATCTATGTGTCAGACATTATTAATAAAGAAAAAGAAGCAAAAGAAATCGGAGTTAGCTTTGTATCAGTAAAGCAAGCAGCTTCTAAAGAGATTGTTATACTTTCAATGCCAATGGAAAATCTCCAGGAGATATTAATTTCAATTAAAGAAATTCTGCAAAAAAATGCTCTTGTCTTAGATGTATGTTCTTTAAAGGTATTTTCATGTGAGCTCATGAAAAAAATTCTGCCAAAAGACGTGGAAATTATCGGAACTCATCCGTTATTCGGGCCTCAATCAGCACCAAATTCTATTGAAGGAAGCAAGATTGCAATAATTCCGATAAGAACTTCGAGATTAGATGAGGTTAAATCATTTTGTGAATCACTTGGGCTTAAAGTTTTTATAACAACTTCAAAGGAGCATGATAAACAAATGGCTTCATCTCAGGCATTAGTTCACTTTATTGGGCAGGCTATGGAAAATTGTGGAATAAAGAGGACTGACCTAAGTACCAGAACTTTTGATAAATTAATGGATATTGCAGAAATAATTAGGAATGACACTCCGGCTTTATTTAATAACATGCAAACAATGAATCCATTTGCAAAAGAAGTAAGAGAAAAATTTCTTGATGAATTAAATAAAATTAATGGGCTATTAGTTTGACTATTCTTCCCAAATATAAAAATATGCTGTCATGGGCTTATTTTTATAGATAGTATACCTTGTTATTTTAATAAGATTTTTTGCATCATCATATCCGTTATTTCTGGTGACTAATGGTTTGCCAATTCCATCAATTTCTGTTCCCTCAATTGTCATATTCTCATTTAAGAAGAAATAATAATCATAAGATATTTCAAACTTATGTTTTGTGTCATCATAACCCGCGCCCGTGGCAAGGCTATAAAAATTTTTTAATTTTGTTTCATTGATTTTATCATCGCTTAAAATCCCTATTTTGGCAACATCCGTAGTATTCCAATTTTCTGGAGAACCTTCAGATAATATTATATTTGCTAAAATCTTTCCCTCATAGGATGATGTTTCTATATTCTCTTTTGATTCTCCTGGAGTATTTATGGAGTATATATAAAATGCAACCAATCCCATTGTGAAAATACCTATAGCAATTATTAAATCCATTCCCCAGCCCTGTGATTTTTTGTTTATCATCTCTTTATTATAAATTTAGTTTATGTTTAACTTAACTTCTCCATTTTCTTTTCTTATCGTATTAATTTCAGGCTGTTTTACAACATCTCCTGTGACATTTTTTACAGGAAGGGCAATTGCATATTTGCCGTCATTAGTCCTCAGATAAACCGCCCTTTCAGTTATATTTATTTCATATTCCTCGCCATTAATATTTTCAGGGATATTAAACTGCCTGTAATATCCATCGCTTGACTGAAAAGCAAGGTCAATCTCCTCCTGGACAGCTATAGCAACACTTTTTATAGCAAGATCCTGTCTTTCCTTAATTTTGTCAGACATGTTTCCTTCAATAACAAGAAAAAAAACAGTAAAAGAAAATAACAGAAAACCAGTTAATACAAGAAACTCAATTGCACTCTGTGAGCATTTGTATTTAGGTAACTTATTATTTATATAGGAATACAAATGCGAATTTGATTTTAATTTTTTAATTTTTATCATTTTCTTAACCCTTGCTTATTTCCACAGTATTTCCGCTGTCAAGAGCTTCTAACTTAATTTTTTTTATGCCGGGAGAAATTGTAAGCCAGTCAGTTCCTTCAGATATTGGCACATTGCTTGAAAAAGCTCTTCTCTCTAAACCAGATGAGGTTTGAATTGATATCACTAAGGAATTATCTCCAATATAAATCTCTTGGATATTCTCTGGAAGCTGGCATGTTATTGTTGCTCTTGAAGGATTGCCTGCATAGAAAACACCTTCTGCAGTAGAAATTATCTTATTAGCGCAGTTAGTCATTTGAGTTATTTTAATCCTGTCTTTTATCCCCCCGCTATAAAAAATAGCAATACCAAGAACCATAAATATAATAAAAGTTACAAATCCCATAATGATAAGATATTCAAAACTAATTTGTGCTTTTGATTTTCTTTTCATTGCCTCTTTTTTTATAATTTTATTTATGATTACGTGCGCCTTTTCTCTTGCCAATGCCACTTTTTTCTACAAATATATAATAAACCGCATTAATAAAAGTTATTATCTTTCAAAAAAACAATAGGTTTATAAGATTTGTATTTTTATATAAGGTATAGGCTGCACAAAATGTTAAAAGAGGATAGTCCTTTATTTCCTAGAATACTATTAGTAGCAATAGCCGCCTTCTTCTTAAATATAACAAATTTTGCACTCAAAATAAAATCTCTCGGCCCAGGTTTAACTGGATTTTCAGTTATTGACAAAGTTGGTGAAATGTATTCTTCTCTTCCAGCAACTTCAAAGGCATTCCTTTTTATTCAGTGGGGGGTTTTATTATTGCTTTTATTGTATGCTGCTTTTAAAGATAAAGGGATAGATGATGATAAAAAAGAATTAAAAACAATAAGTTTAAATAAAAATTCAAAACTTTCTGAAACTGATTTGGATGTGTTATACAAATTATTAAAAGAGAAAAGTAAATTAAGAATATCAACCATTTCAAAAGTATTTAATATAAATAATGAGTTGGCGATGGAGTGGGGTAAAACCTTAGCGGAAGGAAAATTAGCAGTTATTGATTACCCGCGATTTAGCGGACCGGTGTTAAAACTTACGAAATAGAATAGTAAGAATTATAAAAAGAGGTATAAAGGGAATATAAAACCACTAATATCAAAATTGTGAAGTTAAGGAGTGGATGAGAAGAGTAAGCTTATCAACTCATCTGCAAAGCTTAAATAACTTTTAAAATTAGTAAAAAAGTAAGAATAAAAACTAAAAAAGAGGCAAATTAACAAATATGGAAGGAGAATCAAGTACATCTTTAGATGCCCTTTACGATATTTTACGAGAAAAAAAAATAATGAGAGTAGAGGATATAGCAGCACATTTTAATGTAAGCAAAGAACTTGTAATGGAATGGGGGAAGATATTAGAGGCAGGAGAGCTGGCGACAATAAACAATCCAAGAATAGGAAAACCCACAATTAAAATTGCCGGATACTCTGGAGAAGAATCAAAGCAGGAACAGAAAAAAGAGTTGTCCGAAGCCGATAAAATCAAGAAAGAATTAGAAAACAAAGAAAATTTAGCAGGAATGAATAAGATAGTAAAAAATAGAAATCAGGGAAAAATAAATGAGGCAAAGAAAATAATTTCAGAGTCAAGAAAAAGGGGCTATGATAACGAATTCATTAAGAATATGTTTTCAGAAAAAGGATGGCCTCCTAAATTGATTGAGGAGTTATTAAGCTAAAAGATAAATAGTGAAAAACTGTATTGATAGTAAACAAATACGAAATAAGTTATGCATAAGAAAAGTAAGTTATGAAAAATATCATCAAGCTTAATCAATCCATCTGGAAAGCTTAAAATCGTTTAATAGATTACCAATAAATAAGAGTTGAAAATGGCAAAAAAAGATAAAAAGAAGAATAAGAATAGAAAAATAAAAACCATTTCTATTAATCCTAAAAATATTCAGAATAAACCTCTGCTGCCCGATTTTGGGGATAATGAAGAAAGTCAAGCTTCTCCTATTTCCAAACCTTCTGTTAAACTCTCAGATAAGCCTTCTGCTAAAACTCCTCTGCCAATAAAAAAATCTGCTAAAGAAAACAAAGAGAAAATTTTAAAGGAGATGACTAAAATAAAAGAAAAGATAAAACAAAAAGAAGAAGAGAATTACAGAAAAGGAACTTTAGACAGCTATGAAATAGAGGTAGACAAAGCAAAAGTTAAGGTAGACATAAAAAAAGAAACAGCAGCAATAATTTATAATCTTTATGTGCCAGAAATAGGAATAGCTACAGCTTCCCTCTTGAATGAAATAAGAAACGAACTTGTTACCGCAACAACGGTTAGCATGAAAGAGATTGCAGATCCCTCTGCTTTCAAGAGCATTAAAAAAAGATTTATGGATGAAGCGGAAAAACTTATAGAATCAAATCTCCCAGCTTTGAATCCAGGTATGAAGGAGTTTTTAATTGGGAAACTAATGCAGGATATGCTTGGTTTAGGGGAAATAGAATTTTTGGTTAATGATCCAAATTTAGAGGAAATCGTAATTCCCTCTTCAAAAGAACCAATACGGATTTATCATAAAAAATATGGATGGTTGCAGACTAATTTAAAAATAGCAAAAGAAGAGGAGATAGTTAATTATTCAAATATTGTTGCAAGAAGAGTAGGAAGGCAGATAACAGTATTAACTCCGTTATTAGATGCCCATCTGGTAACAGGAGATAGGGTAAACTCAATCCTTTATCCAATAGCAACCAAAGGAAACACTATAACAATCAGAAAATTTGCAAGAGACCCTTATACAATTATCGATTTAATAGCAAACAAAACCTGTGATATAGATGTTGCAACTATGTTATGGCTTGCCATTGAATATGAGATGAATGTTCTTATTTCTGGCGGAACAGCTTCAGGAAAAACAGTTCTTTTAAATGCCTGCATGCCGTTTATTCCCCCTAATCACAGGATAATCAGTGTTGAAGATACAAGGGAATTAATGCTTCCTGATTTTTTGTACTGGTGTCCTCTTGTTACAAGAACTCCAAACCCAGAAGGAAAAGGAGAAGTTACTATGCTGCAGCTTCTTATTAACTGTCTTAGAATGAGGCCGGATAGAATAATTTTAGGTGAAATGAGAAGGCAGGAAGAGGCAATGGTTTTATTTGAAGCAATGCATACTGGACATTCTGTTTATGCAACTGTTCACGCAGATTCAGCAGCAGAAACAATTTCTAGATTAACAAATCCACCATTAAATATCCCTCCTAATTTATTGAAAGCAGTTAATCTAAATGTTGTTATGTTCAGGGATAGAAAAAGAGGGTTAAGAAGAATCTCGCAGGTTGCGGAATTCCAGACAAATGAAGACAAGGCAGAGCCTAATATAATCTATAGATGGATTCCTGAACAGGACAAAACAATAAAACATTCAGAATCTTCAAGATTCTTTGAAGATATAAGTAGAAATACTGGAATGTCCGAGGAAGAATTAAATAAAGACCTAGAAGAAAAAAAGAAGATTTTGTCTTTTTTAGTCAAAAATAAGACCAGGGATTTAAACGAGTTTGGGAAAGTAATGAACATTTACTACACAAACAGAGAGATGTTAATGGAAGCTGTTAGAAAGGAAAACATAAAAATGATTCTGGAGGAATAGAAATGAAATTTCAGATCCCCCTAACTTTTTCAGAGATAGAAAAACTAAAAATAAGGTCAAGATTTATCGCTTCTCATATAAAATATAAACCTAAATCAAAATTAGAAGAAAACTTAAAAAATTCGGGCATTGATATTTCTAGGGAAGAATATATTGCCATCTGCATTAATACCTTTTTTGTCATTTTTATAATACTGTTTGTAGTTTCGTCAACAGTTTTGATTTTCTTAAACATTAAATATTTCTATTTTCTTGGTTTTATTTTTTCACTTTTATTTTCTGCATTTGTTTTTTTTAGCCAGATAGTTTATCCAAGAATTTATGTTATGAGAAGAGAAAAGAATATAGAAAAAAATTTAATTCCTGCATTGCAGGATATATTAATACAGCTATCATCAGGTGTTCCGTTGTTTAGCGTTCTTGTTAATATTTCTTCTGCGGATTATGGAGAATTAAGTGTTGAATTTAAAAAAGCAGTAAGAAGAATAAGTGCAGGTTCTCCAGAGCAGGAGGTTTTAGAGGGTCTTTCAAAAACAAATCCCTCAACATTCTTTAAGAGAACTTTATGGCAGATTAGTAATGGCATGAATGCAGGAAGCGACATGACTTTTGTTGTTGAAGATAGTGTTAAATCTTTAAATGAAGAGCAGATGATTCAGATTCAGAATTATGGAAACAAGTTAAATCCTCTTATTGTTTTTTATATGTTAATTGCAGTAATAATTCCTGCGTTATCAATCACTTTTTTGACAATTATATCCTCTATGGTAAACTTATCAAGATTCACAACAATAATTCTTTTCGTAGGGTTATTCATTTTTGTTATTTTAATGCAGATAATGTTTTTAGGTTTGATAAAATCCAGGAGGCCAAGTTTGATGTAGAATGAGAAATACTATAAAAAAATTAGGGACAAAAGCAACAGAAGAGAAAAAATCAGAAAAACAAAAAAGAAAATGGATGATTATAATAGGAATTTTAGTTGGATTGATAGCTAGTTCAACATTCTTATTAGTAACAAAAAAAGTGACGATATCTGTTATTATAGTTTTTGGAATCCCAATCTTAACATATGCTTTTTTTTATTTTACAAATAATCTGAAAAAATACAGAAGAGTTAAAAAAATGGAAGAAGTTTTTCCAGATTTTTTGCAGTTGATGTCAAGTAATCTAAGGGCAGGAATAACCATTGACAGGTCAATGTTGTTAAGTGTAAGAGAAGAATTTGATCCTTTGGACAAGGAGATTCAGAAAGCAGGAAGGGAAATAGCAACAGGAAAGAGCATGGAAACATCTCTTTTAAATATGGGAGAAAGAATAGGTTCTGAAAAAATACAAAAAACAATCCTATTGATTATTTCTGGAATGAGGGCAGGGGGAAATCTTGCAACCTTATTAGACCAGACAGCAACAAACCTCAGAGAAAGTGATTTTATTGAAAAAAAAGCAGCAAGCAGTGTTTTGATGTATGTAATATTCATATTTATAGCAGTTTCAGCAGGGGCTCCTGCGCTTTTTGCATTATCAACAGTTTTAGTAGAAATTCTTACCACCCTTCTGGCAGGAATTCCTGCTATGGACTCTTCTGTTTCTCTTCCATTTACTTTATCAACAATAAGCATCTCTGTTAATTTTATAATATATTTTGCATTGACATTTATAGTAGTTATAGATATATTAGCCTCGCTTGTTTTAGGGCTGGTAAGCAAAGGAGAGGAAAGAGAAGGCATCAAATACCTTCCGGCTATTTTAATAATAAGTCTGGTGATATTTTTTGCTATAAGATTTTTCTTGTCAGGATTTATGCAAAGTTTTTTTCAATAATCTCTTCTTGATAATCTCACAAATGATTTTACTCTTGGGTTTTTGTTCATAAAGCTTGATGCTATTTAATCGCCCTTTCATATTTAGTTCTTGTTTATCATAAATAAGTTAACCATGTCAGTATAAAAATAATTTAGATAGCTTTTTATACTATTTTTTTCTTTAATATTCATGGTTGTAAAAAAAGCGGCAAAAAAGAAGCCAGAAGTTGTAAAATCAGCTTCCAATGAAGAAAGAATAGCAACAGGTATTAAAAATTTTGATTCGTTAGTTGAAGGAGGATTTGAAAAAAATTCAATAAATCTTATAGTTGGAAGCAGCGGTTCTGGAAAATCAATTTTTGCAGTTGAATTTTTAATTGAAGGAATAAAAAAAGGAGAAAACTGCTTGTATATCACTTTTGAAGAAGGAAAAGACGAGTTTTATGCTAATATGCTTGAATTTGGGTGGGATTTGGCAAAATATGAAAAAGAAGGGAAATTCTTCTTTCTAGAATATACCCCTGAAAAAGTCAAAACCATGCTTGAAGAAGGAGGAGGAACAATTGAGAGCGTTGTTCTAACAAAAAACATAAAAAGGATAGTAATAGACAGCATTACTTCATTTGAACTATTATTTGAAAAAGAGCTTGAAAAAAGAGAGTCAGCATTATCTTTATTTAATATGCTAAGCAAATGGGAGTGCACTGCTCTATTAACTTATGAAGGAACTCCTTCTCCAGAAAAAAAAGTTACTTCAAGAGTATTAGATTTTGAATCTGATTCAATAGTTTTGTTATATTTTATAAGAGAAAAAAAACGAAGAAATAGGTACCTGGAAGTATTGAAAATGAGAGGAACTAAACATTCGCTATCAATATACCCCTTTACAATAGAAAAAACAGGAATAATTGTAAGTAATCAGACATATGAAGGAGAGTTGAAATAAAATTTATTTTTACTAACTTAATTCTGGTAATTTTATAAGCTGTTTTAATATATTATGAGTTTTTCATTAAGCTATTCTTCATCACTTAAGCTTATCTCCCTCATCTCATAATCGTCTTTAAGATTATAAATTTTAGAATCCCAATTATTAGTATATAAAAATAAAAAAATTCAAATATAAAAAAATAAAAATAAAAAAATAAAATTAGGGTACTCTTCCAGTGATTGTACCTGTTGTTGTTTGAGCAATTGTTCCGCTGGTTTTTGTGTAAGTTATTACTATATCTTTCTTAACTTTAGCTCCAGAAATCATATCTCCAGTAGCACCACAAGTTACAGTTATTGTTGAAGTTTTTCCCCCATCAGCAATAGCAGGGATAGCGCCTGTATTTGTACAACCAGTCACATTAATATCACTTATCGTTATACTCTCACCACCGCCATTTCTTATGACTAAGTCAATTGCGCCAACTCTTAGGCCGTATTCATCACATCCAAGAGGATTATTGATTACACAACTGTTTGATATGTACTTCCCAGGGCTGAAAACCCCAAAATATGCAAGAACACCAATAGCAATAACAGCTGCTAAAATAGCCCAGCCATAAGTCATCAAAAACTCCATGGCAGCTTGTCCTTTTTTATTCATTCTCTCACCTCCTTTTCACTGTTTTAAACTTAATTTATTTGCTCTGTTTGTATATTATCCAATAGAAATTTTAGTATATAAACATTTCTATATCTTCGAGAAGAAATGTTTATTCTTATTAATATTCTGGCCAATAATGCTGTAATTTAAACTAGGAGTTATTACTGATAAAGAATGTTAGTCGCCCTTCCATGCAATTGTTAAGCATGTTATTATTATAAAGAGTAATGTTATTATAACCGGAAATTTATAAATAAAAAAAGTAATTGGAACAAAAGAAACCGCAATAGCAAAAATCAAACAAATAATAGATATAATCATCAATCTCTTCCTCCATTTTTTAATTTCATCCTTGCATAATCTTGCTAATAGCAATCCTGCTGGAAAACCTATTAATAATAGTATCAAGTAAAGCAAATTCTGTATCATCTTTTTTATAATACAAACAAGTAAGCACTATTTTTAAATATAACCAATAATCTATAGTAATGAAGATTTGTGATTAAGAATAAGCAACTCATCTTCAAAATTAAGAATTTAAACATTACGGATACAACAAGTAAAATGCGCTTCGCAGTAGTATATTCAAAAAAAGATGTTGCTGGAAAAAACATAGTAGGTCAGTTAAGAAATTTTTATCTTCCTCAGGTTCCAATCATAGAATTAAAAAAAGAAACAGTTTATTCAGAAGATATTTCTGATAAGAAATATCCTGAATTAAAAAACCCGGACTTTTTGATATTTGCCTCAAAACACAAGTCAGAAAAAGGAAATCCAAGCTTGTCTCTCCATGCCCCAGGAAATTTCAGGAGTGCTGATTTTGGGGGAAAATTAGGAAGAGTCTGTTCAACATCTGCATCTGTATTAAAATACCTTTTCCAGGAACTCAGCAGCATTGCAAAACAGGACAAAAATATTGCTGATAAATATCAGATTACAATGGAAGTTACTCATCACGGTCCGCTGATCCGTATTCCATGCTGTTTTATTGAATTAGGAAGCTCAGAAAATCAATGGAATGATGAAGAAGCTGCTAAGATTATCGCAAAAACAATTGCTTCTTTGCAAGATTACAGGAAAGGAAACTGGATTCCTGCAATAGGCATAGGTGGGCCTCATTATTGCCCTAATTTTAACAAAATACAGCTCAGTAGCAGATATGCCCTTTCCCATATAATCGCAGAATATAATCTTCCCTTGACAGAGTCAATGTTAAAAGAGGCAATAGGAAAAACCTTGGAAACAATTAACACTGCAATAATTGACTGGAAAGGCTGCGGAAATTCAGAAAGCAGGCAGAAAGTTTTGGATATTATAAAAAAATCAGGACTGGAAATTAAAAGGACGAACGAGATTGAGAAGTAAGAAACTCTCAAAACCTATTTAAACAGGTTTAACCTAATTAAGAATAAAGGAGGTGAAAAATGAAGCTTGATAAGTGTAAAATAGGCCTTATTGTTGGTATATTCTTTGCAGTAGTTCATGCTGTCTGGGCGATTCTTGTAGGAGTGATCCCGGGAGTTCTGCAAAATTTTCTTGACTGGATTTTTAATCTGCATTTTCTTGAGCCTGTCTGGATTTTAACATCTTTCAACTTACTCAATGCTGTAATGCTTGTGATAATCACGTTTATTTGTGGTTACATAATTGGATGGGTTTTTGCATTGATTTGGAATTGTCTGGCAAAGAAATAATCATTTTCTTTTTATTCTTTTTTTAATTTTATCCTTGATTGGATATATATTTAAACCAAATTATTTTTATTAAATTATGATAATAGAGGTGAGTGTTTTGTTTGCTTTCGTAGCAATGTTCTGCTGGGCATTTGGAGATTTTTTTATTCAAAAATGCACAAGAAAAATAGGGGATATAGAATCTTTGGCATATATTGGGGTTATTGGTGCTATAATCCTGCTCCCACTTATAGTAAAAGATTTTCACTTATTAACTTCACTTCCAAACCTGCTTTTGTTATTATTTTTAGGGGTTGTAACTTTTATTTCAGCATTATTTGATTTTGAAGCTTTGAAAAAAGGAAAACTTTCTGTTGTTGATATAATAATTGAATTAGAGCTTCCTGTAACAATTGTTCTTGGGTTTATATTTTTCAGAGAGACTCTTTCAGTTCTGCAAATAACAGCTATATGTTTTGTTCTTTTTGGTTTGTTTTTAATGGCAACAAAATCCTTTTCCCATTGGAGAACAAAAATAGAAAGAGGAGCAATCATAGCATTGATTGCTGCAGTTACAATGGGGTTTGTGAATTTTTTAACAGCTTCTTCTTCAAGACAAATTTCCCCTTTAATGGCTATTTGGGTCCCATGGCTGATTTTTACTATAATGTGCCTTGTTTATATATGCAAAAAAGAAGGAACTTTAAGATTTCTAAAAAATGGAATGAAATTTAAAGGAATAGTCTTGGCAATGGGGATTTTTGACACATTGGCCTGGCTTTTTTATGCCTTTGCAACTTTAAATAATGAGATAGCAATAGTAACAGCAATAACAGAATGCTATCCCGCAATTACAATCTTGCTTGGGGTATATATCAACAAGGAAAAAATAGGTTGGCATCAATATCTCGGAGGAGCAGTTGCCCTTATAGCAAGTATTTCTCTAGCCTTTTTTATATGACTTCATCTCTTCAAATTTTTCCAGCCAACCTTTTTCTTTTTTAATTCAGAAAGCAGATTCCATTTATCATCCAGGCTTGGCTTCTGGGTTTGATAAAAAATTCCAACAGGAATTTTTCCTTTCTTGTTATTATAATCCCATTCATCAGCCAGGCTTAATGCTTTTTTCATATCATCCTTATTATCCTCTGTTTTATAAGTTAATTTTCCAATTTCAATCATATCTGTATTGAACTGTAAGCATGGCTGTATTATCTCAACAAAAGAAAATCCATTATGTTTTATAGCCTGCTCTAAAATTCGTGCTGTATTTTCAATATCATTCGAATTAGCTCTTGCAATAAATGTTATTCCAGATGCTAAAGCCAGTTTAATAGGATTTATAGGTGTGTTATGCTCTCCCTGAGGTTCTATTTTGCTTTTATATCCTTCCTGAGTTGTCGGAGTTGGCTGTCCTGTTGTAAGAGCAAAAGCCTGATTGTCATGAACAACTAATGTCATATTAGTGTTAAATCTTCCTGCATGTATAAAATGCTCCATTCCTTCTGAATAAGCATCCCCATCTCCTGAAAATCCAATAACTTTTAGGTTTGGATTTCCCAACTTTATTCCAGTAGCTATTGGAATAACTCTGCCATGCAGGCCATAAAATCCTGAAACATTTAAATAATCAAAAATTTTGGCATGGCATCCTATCCCTGCAACAATTGCAATATCTTCCTGCTTTGTGAATTTCTCATCAATTAATTTAGCCAAAGTTCTTTTCACACTTTCAAGTATCATGAAATTATAACATCCTGGGCACCAGGTTATTTCAAAATCTGTTCTTAGTCTTTCTTTTGTAGATGTCATTTTTTATTTTGAGGGTTTGATTAATTTAGACTTATCAAAATCTTCTTTGGTTAATTGGACATATCTCGAAACAGCTTTTAATAATTCATTGCTTCTGGAAAAAGAGCTTTTTCTTTTCTTTGAATAATAAGTATAAAGAATAGTTTCTATATTCAATTCTTTTAATTTTTTAACTGCTGGAACAAAGTCGCTGTCATTTGCTATTAATATAACTTTTTTCACTTCTTTATGTTCTAAAGGGATTGACATTAAATCTATGATAGCAAGTGAATCAACTCCTTTTTGCCCGTATATAAATTTTCCATCTATTTTCAGTCTTTGGCACCTGCCTTCTCTTATTGAAATAATCTTGTCTTTAGATAATTTATTTTTAAAGTTTCCATATCGATTGTATCTCTCTAATTCTTCTTTAGTTGGGCTGTTGCTTTGAAATGGCGGGGCTGTATAGTAATACACATGTTCGCAACTAAGCTTTTGCTTTTCAGCTAGATTTTTGGAAAATGTTATTAAATTATATATCAGGTATTTTCCAGCTCCAAAATATCTGCTTAGCTTTGATAAAAAGCCCGCGTCTATTAAAACAATTGTTTTATTCATTATTCTAACCTCCATAAAGTATTCATAGAAATATAATAAAAGCAATCATCCGGCAACCCTTGCGGATCACCGGGGTGTATGTTAATATTAATAATTTTGCAGAGTTTATAAAGTTTATCCTTTTTGTTTGTCATTTTTCTTTTATCAGAGATTTTTTGTAGTTTTTGCTCATGATTATGCATAAATAAATTCCTTTTCCTTTAATTGCCCGCATTTTATGTCTTGTCCTTTTGGGAATGTAAATTATTGCTGGTGATGAAATTATGTAATTCTTATCTTCTGTTGAGATTTCATAGGTTAATTTACCATTTTCACTTAGTATGATGTTTATTTCATCACAATTATGTGCGTGAAAATCCACGTATTCAGGAACTTTTTTCGGTAATTTAGAGATTATATGTGTTGCAATGTGATAATTTGAACCAGGCAAGATTCTTTTTATGTCCGGGAATGTAGAATCATCTTGTAGCAAAATTCTCTTTAAAGGAGCATTTTTGTGGTAAGGGATTAAACCAAGAGCCTGAGTTTTGCCTTTTCTTATATATATTTTATTTTTGTTTGTCATTTTTCTTTTTCATTCCAGTCTATTCTTTCTCCTTTTCTTTTAGCATGTTCAGTTGTGAATTTTCCCTCAGGATATCTTTTCTTTAATTTCTCTATATTCTCTTTTAAAACATCCTCAAAATTCCAGTTAAAAAAATTGCATATCATAGCAGCATACCAAAGCATATCTCCTATATTCTCCCTTATTCCCTGCTTTTGGTCATTGTCATGTGCATATGTTTTCTTTATGCATCCCCCGATGTCTCCTGCTTCTCCAGTTAATCCCAGTCCCCAAGTCATAATTTCTTTTTCTGGGTCATCAAACTTCTTTGCTGTTTTCCCGCATAATTCCTGATATTCTTTAAGGTTCATTTTTTGTTTAGTAATTTATTAAACTCTTCTCCGCTTTGCAGATGAGCAGCTTCTCTTATTCTCCTCATCCATAGCGTATTTAGCTTTATTGATTACTGATTTATTATTTAATTTTCTGTATCTCCTCCTTTAATTCATCAACAAAAAAAGGCCTGCCGTCATACTTGAGTATGCGGTTTTTAATTGAAATTCCTGTTTTTTCCCTGATTAATCTTCCTAATTGCCCTGTAAGGTTATTTTCAATTAAAATAACCTTTCCTTTTGCTTTTTCTGTTTTTTCAATTTCTTTTCTAATTTCATCGCTTAGTGGCTTGAGGTATAAAACCTGCAGAAATTTATAATTTCCTTTCCCTGTTTTAATGCCCGAGTCTATGGAATCTATTGCATCAAGGATAGTTGTTTTTGTGCTTCCCCATCCAATAATTAAATTCTTAGCATTTTTATTTCCATAAATCTTAATCATCTGAAATCTCCTGCATTCTTTTTTTATTTCTTCATATTTTTTCAGTCTTTTTTCAGCCTTTTGTTTTATAATCTCAGCTTCTTCTGTTGTGTTCCCTTTTTCATCATGCTCATAGGAATTTGTCTTGACAATTGCCTCTCCTGGAACTTTTCTCTTAATTTCTACTTTTAATGTTTTATTAGGTTTCCTGTCAGATGCAAATTCGCCCTCTGCTAAATGTTTGTCAGAAAGTATCATTGAAAGTGCATTGAATTTCTGGCTTAAATAAAAACTTTCATTTGTTTTTTCAATGCATTCAATAGCATCTCCGGGGGCGATTACAATTCTTGGGAACTCTCCATGCCCTGCTCTTAATGCAACATCTAAATCATCCTGCATTGAGTAAGTTGGAACTCCTGTGCTCGGTCCTGGTCTCGATGCAAGATAAACAACCAATGGGATTTCAGTCTGCCCTTGTAAGCTAAGAGCTTCTGTCATTAAATCAAACCCTCCGCCAGAAGTCCCTGTCATGGATTTTGCTCCGGAAAAACTTGCACCAATTGCAGAATTAACAGCTGCAATTTCATTTTCAGAAAGAAAAACAATGAACTTGTTTTTTTCCTGCAGGGAAGCAAGCTCATGCAAAACCGGAGTAGCAGGAGTCATTGGATAACCAAAATAAATATCAATTCCGGAATTTACAGCCCCTTGTGCAACCCCTTGGCTTCCAGTCATAATTACAATATTCTTATTTAATTTTTTAAGCTTGAATTTTTCTTTTTCAGAGCTAAATCCTTTTTCAGCAGCCTTGATAGCTTCTTCTCCAAATCTATTAACTTCATCAATTAAAGGCTGTTTATCAATTCCTAAAATTTTTATTAGTGCTCCTGCCAGTGCAATATTTAAATTTCTTCCCAAATTCTCAAATTTTTCACTTTCAATCATAAATCCATTTTTCTTTAATTCATTTTTATGTTTCTTAATTGTGTTTTCATCCATAGCGATAATCCCGTCTAACCTGCTTTCAACACTTCCAATTTTCTCATCAGAAACAGAAAGAACATTGAAATTATGCCCCCCTCTTATAAGAGATGGATAATCCCTGTAATTAAAAGTAAAATATCCCTGCTTGGACAAGACAGCAGATACAATTGATGAAACAGCATTAATCCCCTGCCCTGCCTTTCCTCCGATAAGAATATTCAGTTTCATTTTCCTTTTTTGTTTTTTATTTATAATCTCAAACTCTGTTTCGCTTTGAAGATGAGTTAATTAAGCTTTTTAAGTATTTATTTTATAAATTATTAATTAGTATCCTATTTTTATATTCAATAGAAAAATGAGAGATATTTAAACCTTTTCAGAAACATAATTCAAGAGAAATCTTTCTGCCTGTTGCTTCACAAATCTTATTGCATGCATCTATAACTGGTTTTTCATTTACCATCACTCTTATACAATCATTATCACGCCTATTTATATAGTATGTGTTGTGAAGATGAATCAGGATTCTCTCCTCATCAACTATCGTTTTTTTAATTAAACCAAAAAAGTGTTTTTCTGCCGCCGGTTTTTCTAATGGTATTCTTTGAATTATTCTAAATTGAGTATATGTATCATACCGATGGTTATTACATTTTAATTCTAGCCCCTTGTAACTATCAGATAATTCCTCCAATAAATTTTCTCCTATAGCGCTTAAAGCAGTAGAAGTACTTGTAATTTGTTTATATCTACTTATTAATTCTTTAGCTGGTAAAGCTATTGCGTCATTCATTATCACTTTATAATCATTTAATTTATAAATATTTATATATACAATTACTACTAATCTAATAAATAAACTCAGGCTTTTTCAGAACTCTTCTGAATTATCTCCTTTATCTTCTCAACAATCTCGGGATTTATTAGGGTCATAAGGTTCCCGGGGTCTTCATTGTTTAACAATGCTTTCAAAATTCTTCTCATTATCTTTCCGCTTCTTGTTTTAGGCAGATCTTCAACAAAATAAATTTTTGCAGGCCTTGCAGTAGGCCCTATTTTTTTGTCAACAAATTTTTTAATTTCTTTTTCAATCTCTTCACTCCCCTCACCGCTCTTCAATACAACAAAGGCAACAGGAACCTGCCCTTTGATTTCGTCAGCAATGGGGACAACTGCACACTCAGCGACACTATTATCCTTGCTTATAGCATCTTCAAGCTCAGCTGTGGCCAGTCTGTGCCCTGCAACTTTCATAACATCATCTGTTCTTCCTGTCATTCTTATTAACCCATTTTTAATATATGCCCCGTCACTTGTGTCATATTTTGTTTTGAATCTCCAGTAAGTTTCAACATATTTTTCATGATTTTTATAAACTCCATGAAGCATTCCGGGTGCAAAAGGGCTTAACTGGACTAAATTTCCTGTTTCCCCATTTTTTACTTCTTTTCCTTTGTCATCAACAACAATATGTCTTGTTCCGGGAAAACTTCTTCCGGAAACTGTTGGAACAAAAGGTCCTATTCCGGGCAGCGAGTTTATTAATGTCCCTCCTGTCTCTGTCTGCCACCATGTGTCAATAACAGGGCATCTTTTACTTCCTATCCTGTTAAAATACCACATCCAGGCTTCTTCATTAATTGGCTCGCCGACTGTTCCTAAAATTTTCAGACTGCCTAAATTATATTTTCTTGGCCATTCATCACCTGCTTTCATAAACATTCTTATAGCAGTAGGTGCGGTGTAAAATACTGTAACTTTATTATCCTGAATAATTTTCCACCACCTCCCATAATCTGGAAAATCCGGAGAGCCTTCATAAACCAATGTTGTGCACCCATTTAACAAAGGTCCATAAAAAGCATAGCTATGCCCTGTAATCCATCCAACATCTGCAGTGCACCACATGATATCATCGTCATGCAGATTGAAATTCCATTTGCATGTCCAATATGCCTGAACAGCATATCCTCCTGTGTCATGAACAATCCCTTTTGGTTTTCCTGTTGTTCCTGATGTATAAAGTATAAACATGATATCTTCAGAATTAACAGTTTCACAATCACAATCTGCTTTGGCTTTTTTAATCTCCTCTTCAAAATCAAGCTCTTTGTCTAATTTTTTTCCGAGTCTTCTTACAACAATTATTTTTTTAATTGTTGTTTTTTCAGCAGCTTCTTTTGCCTTTCCTAATAACTCTTCCTCCTCCCCTCTTCTGTAATATCCATCTGAAGTAACAAGAATTTTGGCTTTGCAGTCTTCAATTCTGGATTTTAGAGCATCTGCAGAGAAAGCACTGAAGACAACAGAATGAATTGCACCAATTCTTGTACAGGCAAGCATAACAATTAAAGCTTCAGGAATCATAGGAAGATAAATAGATACTGCATCTCCCTTTCTGACTCCATTTTTTTTCAGAACATTTGCAAACCTGCATACTTTTTCATGCAGTTGTTTGTAAGTTAATTTTATTGTTTTTTCACCTGTTGGCTCAGGAACCCAGATTAAAGCAACTTTATTTCCATTGTTTTTTAAATGTCTGTCCAGGCAATTGAAGCAGAAATTTAATTTTCCTCCTTTAAACCATTCAAAATAAGGCAGTTTTTCAACATACGGTTTTTTCCATTTTTTCTCCCAGCTTATTCCTTCTTCTGCAAGTCTTTCCCAGAACTTTACAGGATTCTTCTCAGCATCCTTGTATATCTTTTCATCACTTACCCATGCAATTTTTTTCATCTCATTGCTTGGCATTAATTTCCCATTTTTTTCAACAACATATTTGACCATTTTAATTCTTTTTATAAAGATAATAAATAAAACACTTATTTAAATCTTATTAAATAAAAAGAAATCCACATCATTTATGATGTGGTGCTGATAATCGCTAATGCTGTGATTTAAACGCTTGTGGAAGCAGGTTCAATAAATTGAAGTCCACAGAGCAAAGCGGATAAGAGTAAAGATATAAGGAAGCCCACGCATTTATGCGTGGGAGGATGTCACGAATGCTATTTATATCTAGTATTTTTACATTATTGATATTTTTTGTTTATTAGCGATCTGCCTATTCTCTTGTTATTTATTTTAAAATCCCTTTTTTTAAATTTTCTGATTGTCCTGATTTTTTTCTTTTTAGTTTTATTAAGTTTAAAAATAATTATAATCAGGGCAATTATAACAACAGCAACAACAAACACAGCAAAATTCTTTTTATGATTTTTATCTGTTGACTCTTCTCCCAAAATATTTTTCAGAAGATCCCAAAGCTTTGTGAATGGGGAGATAGAGAAAAATCCCCAATCTGCGCAAACATCAACATCTCCTCCTTGATTGCAATAAACCTGCCTTATCTCGCTTTGATTTAATGTCCTATTGTAGATTACAACTTCATCGATTGATCCGTTGAATCCATTAGCCCCGCTATATCTTGCCCCGATTGCTCCTAAAGGACTTGGAGAAAATCCTTCATTATTTGTCAAACTTAATTTATAGACTCCATTTTTATAATAAGATACATTAACTTCATTCCCATTAACCACGTATGTAATTGCTACATGATTCCAGACAGTTGTATTGTCTAATCCATGGTAATGGTATAGAAATTTTGACCCTCCTGTAGCATTTCTCCAGGCTACCCTGAAATCTCCTGCTGTAGGAGTTACTGAACAGTAATCTCCATCAATATTTGAAAAGAATATATTAAGATTAGAAGCTCCTGTTGTTGTTTTGAGCCAAAGCAGTCTTGTGTGGTTAGTTAAGTTTAAAGTCTGGCTTGTATCTAATAAAACATAATCCCCATTACTATAAAGATTTAATGCCTGTCCATATTGTCCAGAAACAAATTGAGAATTTCCAATAATAGCCCCATTATTTATTCCATTTTCATCTTCAGTATCTCCTTCAAACCTCCAATATGAAACATATCCTGCAGGAACATCTGGGGGAATGCAAGAAGGATTATTAATACAATTAACATCATCGCAATCAATATCTCCATTACAATCATTATCACTTCCATCAGCACAGCTTGTTTCTATTGCTTGGTAAGGATTTGCTTCATTTGCATCGTCTCCACAGCAATTTAAATCTCCTCCGCCGCCTTTCCAAAAATAAGAAGCTATGCAGCAGGTTTGAGAAGTATCAAGATCTATCATTATATTAGAACAACCAGTGCTTGAACAAGAGTCTGTAGTGCAAATATTAAAATCATCACAATTTTTAGGGGTAGAGACAGCACAGCTTCCTTCAGAACAATAATAATCCACAAAATCATTATTCATATTACAAATATCCTGTAAATTACAGTTATTGCAGTTTGGCCATATACCGCAGGAGGTATTTGTTTCTGAACATTTTGCTGTAGGACCAATTTCAACGCAACTTCCTCCGGAGTCTATTCCGGTTTCATCACCATTTTGCAGGCTATCATCACAAGAAGGTCTTGAAACTGAATTAAGATACATAGTAGTCGTTTGATTATATGGTGGAGGAAACACCCAGGTTCCTGAACAGCTTGAAACAAAAATTTCTCCAGAATGAGGATTTATAGAGAATACAGGGCCATATCCTGCCCTCGGCAGGTTATATGAGATATCTTCCCAGGTATCTCCTCCATCCATGCTTCTGTAAACAGGTTCCACTCCGGCATGAGTGACAGTTGCGTAAATTATAGAATTATTGTTTGGGTCAACAATAACAGACCCTATGTTTGGATATGCTTTTTGCCAGTTCCAATCTGTTGGGTAAAGGCTGACTAATCCCTCATTTTCAGGCAAAGACCTCATGTAAGATGTTAAATTAAACAATTTCCAGCTGCTTCCATTAAAACTGGCAAGATCAGTTGCACTATGAAATGTGTAAATTTTATTGCAATCAACGGGGTCAACCTCAAAAACAATCTCGTTCCCCATTGTAATTCCCGGAGCAACGTAAAGATACCAATTCTCCCCTCTGTTATCACTTCTATAAATGCTGGTTCCAGCATTATTCAAAGCATAAAGAATATTTGGATTTGATTTACACATCCCATATATCTCTAAATCATTGTCAGCTAAAAAACTAACATTATAAAATGTCTTTCCTCCGTCATTTGATTTAATATCAGAAACAAATAATTCATTAGGGTTATCGGGGTTATAAAAATAATTCCTGTAAGACCCAAGCAAACTTTTGCTGACATTCCACAACTGGCCTCCAAGAGTTGTTGTTTCCCAAGGACCATCATTATCAGGAGACCATATGATTCCAAGTGCACCTCTCCCCCATATATTTCCTCCTGAAGCTACAATCGTAGAAGTTCCTGGCTGGAATGCCCCTGCTTTCAGGTCATTTGAATTTCCAGCAAAACCATAACTGCTAGCCAGTATATTATAAGGAGTTTTTAAAATTTCATAGTATATTCCTCCATTTTTTGAGATGAATAGCCCCATGTCTGCCCCAAAACTACCAACTCTTTCCGAATTGTTGTAATCAAAGAATATCCCGTCCCTGCATGTCCATGCATATCCGCTAAAAAGATTATTTGCATGATAAAAATCCGTGCAATTGGTTGTTTTCCATAAATAACACTGGCCATAGCCGACTGCCTCACATTTATTGTTTGAATTTGGTATTATTGCGCTTGAGCCCCAGTCCATCTTGCTTCCAAAGCCAGTTTCCCTCCCCAAGCCTTCGCGTGGATGATAAGCAAGGTTATTCCAGGTGATTCCGCCGTCCTCACTGACATACAAATTCTGCCCGGTAGTAAAGTAAATAATTTCAGGATATCCTTGGTTTATAAAACACCCTCTTGAATAGTTATGTGCCCTTAAAAGCGAGAAACTAGCACCTCCATCTGTTGATTTATACAATCCATTATCTTTTACAACAGCATATATTTCATTTGGATTTTGGTTATTAATTTGAATTGAAGTAACCTCTCCTGAAGGAAGATTTCCCAATGGGCTTAAAGTTAGCCCCCCATTAGTGCTTCTGTATAATCCTAATTTTGAGCCCAGATATAAAATATCACTATGTTCAGGATGCACATAAAGGGCGTAAATAGGGGCGTGATTGGTGAGATTTGTAGATAAACTCCAGTTATTCCCCCCATTAATTGATTTGTATAAGCTTACATTTGCAAATGCAGCATACCAAATCATTGCTTTGCCATTAGAAACAGAACTTAATGCATAAGCAATATTATGTTTGTATAAAGTGTTGCTTTCATTATAATAAACAGACAAGACAAATTCCCAGTTGTCACCCATGTCTGTTGATTTATATAAACCTTCATAATAAATTTCATCTGTTCTCCAGTTATTATCTACAGTAATAAAAACTGTTTTTGGATTGGCAGGGTCAACTTCAATTGACTGCCCAAAAAAAGTCCCCAATCCCTTGGATAAAAATCTTTCCCAGGTTTCTCCCCCATTCCTGCTTCTCCATCCCTGACCGCAATCAAGAGCCCAGTAAATATATTCTGGATTAGAATAACTCCTGACCATGCTGTGGGCGCATTGCATACCTTCTCCAGGAAGTCTATTCTGTTCATAATCTTCCTGGCTTTTTACAATGACTGCTCTCCAGCCGTCGAAAGTTTTTTCAGCAGGAGTTTCAATAAGTTCTTCATCTCCTTTCCCTTCATAGATTGGAGCATAAATCTCATTTAATAAACTGACATCCTTTCTCATATCTTTTTTAAATTCATCTTTAATAATGCTTGTAATTGTCTTTCCAGAACTTGTTTCAATCTCAAAAGCGATTCCAACAGAGATTATATTCGCAAAATTATCAAAATCTAAATTCTGGTTTTGGATAGCAAACGTAGTTATTTTATAGACTTTTGTTTCTAACTCATCTGGAATTCCCTCTGCCAAAGGATATTTGTATATATAATTATTTCCTGCAGAATCTGTGAATATAAATTTTAATGCTGAAATATCTCCTTTTCCTGCTTTTCTGTTAATAGAAACGTAAATTGTTTCATTATCCTCGGTTATATAAACAGACTCTATCTTTAAACCAATTCTTAACTGTTCTACAGAAATACCCTCAGCTTTTTCTTCAACGACAAGCTTAACAACATTCCATACAATTATAATTGCTAATAAAATTAACAATAAAATCAATATAACAGTTATAAGTCCTGATTGCCCCTTTTTCATGTTCTAATCAGTATAACAGGATATTTAAGGGTTTTTAAAAAAGTCCTGTATAAACCATTAAAAAATTTAGGCTTCATTATAATATGATTATTTATAATCCCTTTATATTTAAAATACAATTCATTTCTTATCAATAAATTCCCTTGCTTCTTTTGTTCCTTTATACCAGAGCATTTTTGTATATCCGGTATTATCAATCCAGTCAGGATCTATACAAAGTAACTTCAAAATTTCTCTTATTTTTGTTCTTGCTTTATCAATCTCACTTTCTTGAGCAAGATACTCAATCTCCATAAACCAGCCCAAATGTTTTACATTATTCAACTCAATAGATGCTCTTTTATCTTTATTAAATTTGTAAGTCTCATTATATTTTATTTTTTTAACCCACTCGCGGAATCCTAAATCTTTAAATAACGCAAGCAAATCCCCAACCTCTTCTTTTCCTTTTAACTTAAATTCGAACTCCTGTTTTACAACAATGTCTTTTGTCCAGTGTTTTAAAAGCCATTTCTTGAAATTAACCTCAAACTCATCTTTTGTCGCCCTTATTCTAAACGCTTTTTTCGGATAAGAACCTTTTATAACCCTTCTTATTGCAAAATAATCATCTGCTTTTTTTCCTTTTTTCTCAAATTTTGCTATTTTCAGAATCTTATCTCTAATACAATCAATCTCTGAGTCTGGAATCTTCACTTTTGTTTCAACCTCTAACCATACCATTTTGCCTCTTTTTTCTTTATTAAAGAAATAATCTAAGTTTATAAATATTACTCGGAAAAGAAATTAGATATTTAATTCTAAAAAAGCAGCTTCATAATCCTTTCTGTTTAACATAATTCCGGATTTATTATACATGCCAATTGCAATTTTGTCATGTTTTAAAGCAAATTGTTTGGAAAAAGTCTCTTTTGGATCTTCTCTCATATTTAATATGTCATGCATTTTTTTGTTTGTTCTTGCATCTGAGGCATATAAGCTTATATTTTTTGTTTCAAGCCATTTCTTAATATAATCTGCCATTAGGTTCCCATACTGGTTGATATCCTCAATTTCTCTTTCATTGAGTTTTCCGGTAATATCATCTCTTAGAATTATTTTTTCTTTTGTTCTATCAATAAGCAAAGAGCGAACATAGACCATGATTGCTGATGGTTTGCTGAATAATACTCCATTTTCACTTTTTTGAAAATCTCTTAAAAAACTTTCCAAGGCACTGTTTGTTTCTATTACTTTTCTCTCAGGAAGTATCATGTTGCCAATAAAGTCCCTTGCAGATTTTTGGTTAAATTTTGGGTTATGATGAACATGCATTAGTCCTCTTTTTCTTATATTATTCCCATCTGCAACAAGGCCAAGACCCACACAATGTATAAGGTCTTTTGTATAAACAATCTGGCTAGGGTCTGATGTAATACCATAATCATTTATTATTCCTTTTTCATAATCTTCATTACACTCTACTTCAATGTTCCCGTTCTCATCTATTCTCATATTAAATCTCTCAGAAGTATCTGAGGTTTTCACCCCTAAAATAATTAACAAAAAACCCTTATAAAGTTATCTATTTTGAGTAGTAAACTTATTGTAATACGCCCACACCAGGTCGCTATAGAAAGTATTACATTCTTAAGCTAGCAAGGAACTTCTCCATTTCGAATACAAATTCCTTTGCTCTTTTTAGGGAAGTTTTGGCTTTTGACTGCTTTTCAATATCATCTGTGGTATATTGAAGCCTGCCTCTTTTGCCTTTTTCAAATTCAAAAGATTCTATAAGCGAATCTGCTCTTAATCCTGCTAAGTTAAGAGCCTCATCTTTGGCATTTTCATATTCTTCAAGCATAGATTCTTTTAGTTTCTTTCTTGCATAAACTATTAGGGCATCTGAGGTAACTTGATGAACAATCTTCTCTCCAGCCTTATATCCTAATTTGCGAAGAACTGCATTTGTAATATAAAACATTGCATAATAAGAGCATACTATCACCCATAAATCTGAAGTTTTTGTTGAATCAAGCTTTTCCGCAGAAAGGATGCTTTCTTTTGCATTTTTTATTAAAACACTGATTGCGTCTGGATTAGAAGATTCTTTTTTCAGCAATCCTTCGCTTAAATATGTTTTAACATTTGTTTCCGCTTCCTTTATTCTTTCTTTATTTAACATTTTTTAGTAACCTATAGTATTCTTCAATTCCAATTAGTATAACATTCTTTTTAAGTGCTTCGCTTACAACACTAAATTCTTTGCTTGTCGCCATTCGTATAAAGCTTTCATAACTCATATGAGTTAAATGAGTATTCATTGGCAAAATGCTGATTTGAGTTCTAACTGCTCCGAAATTTTCTTCATTTATAATTAAAAGCAAATCTATATCTGAATGTTTGTTTGCGGTCCCCTTTACATATGAGCCAAATACTAGAAGAATAAAAGGAAATTTTAATTCTGCTAACCTATTATAAATCACTAGGAAGTTCTTATTTTTGAATAAATCTTCTCTTCTTAGATACTCTGCTCTAAAGACTAAATCGCTGAACTTATCATTGAATTTAGAAACAATAGTGTTACCTATTCTCTTAAGGTCGACAATCCCATCCTTTTCTAATGCTTTTAAGGAGTTATATGCAGACTTATAGTTTATTTTCCTCAATAAGGAGATTTTTCTAATGCTAAACTGCTCTTCTTTATTGCCTATTAGCAGTTTTAGTATCTCTGTTTTTTCATTAGCCATTTTATACCATAATATTATGGTTAAATACCATATATAAACATTTCGCTTTTGTGTTGTTCATCCAATAATTCAAGTTTTAAAACAATCCCCCTAAATTCAACTTATCATAAAGTTATTACTATAATGTTACCTGCATTATTGAATTAAGACAATTCTTAAAAATTAATAATTCGGTCAAGAAAGATGGTGAATGAAATTTTTCCAGATTACGGTGCAGAAATAATACGGATATTAGAAGAATTGGGTCCAAAATTAGAAAAAATTAAAGATTCTATGGAAAGATTGAAAGAGGAGAATTCTGAAAAAAGCCAGAAAATCGCTGAGCTTGAATTGAAAATACAGGAGCTTTCAAAAAATGGGGGTTAAGAACAGCTGTTTTAAGGTAGCAGTTGAAACTCATATCAAGGATAAAGTTAAGCTTCAGGCATTTGAAGAAGGGGTTACAATGTCTGAATTTATCAGGCAGAGAATAAGAGAAAAACCAAAGTTAGACAAAATTGAGCTGATGCTTGAAAGATTGCTTAAAAGAAAATATTAATAATAAAAAGTTTTACTTGTTCATTTTATGTACTAGATTGTACATTTTAGGCATTATTTAATTGTTTGGTTGTTAAAAAATGAAAGAGAGTTAGAAAGGAGAGAAAAAAGAGGAAAAAGATGAGAGGTAATAAATAGATGTGTTATTCTATAGTAGTTACAAATAGAAAGATTTAAATAGTAGCGTTTTATACTATTTACAACTTAAAAGTAGTATATTTACTACTAAGATAAGATAAAATGAAACAAAAATTATCAATAACAATTGACGAGGAAAAAATAAAAATTATAGAAAATCTTTTAAAAGAAGGCCTGTTTAGAAGCAAATCTCATATTTTAGAATATAGCTTAAATAAATTTTTAAGGGAGAAAGAAAATGACAGATAAATTAACTTATGAAGATTTAAAACTGGGAGAAAAAGCAAAACATGCTTTTAAACAAGGAAAAGACGCAGATTTTATTATAAAAAATTGCCCTGTTTATTTAAATACAAACCCTGTTTTTACAGGGCTTAATGTTACAGATTTGGCAATTGCAGGAGTTTTAGGAGGGATTAATTCATTATATGTAGGAGACACTGGAACAGGTAAATCCCAGTTAGCCCAGGATTTTTATAATTATTACTTTAATGGAAACCAACTGCAGGGAGGGCATGCTGTTAAAATCAGAGGAAGGCCAGAATTAGACATATATGAAGAAGTTTACAGGGATATTGACAAAGAACAATTAAGATGGATTCCAAATGAAAATATCCAGGCAATGTATCATTTTATTGATGAATTAAACAGGTGCCCAGAAGTTACCCAAAACCAGTTTTTTGGATTAGGAGACGGGTTTATTGAACATAAAGGTATGAAAGTTCATTTGGGAAAAAATGGATATAATCTTGCCGTTGCAACTGCTAATCTAGGAAATGGAGAGTTTCAGGGAACTTTTGAAACAGACAAGGCACTTTATAACAGGCTTCCTCTTACATTAGACTTTGATTATAAGATGTTTCAGCCAACAGATGAAGACAAGATGATAATTGATTTTTTAAGGGCTGCAGACCCAAGAATAAAAGAAGCTCCTAAAAGGGATATTTCTGGTTTAGTTATTCAGGCAGAAAAAGAAATTGCAGAGAGTACAAGAAATCCGGGATTAGAATCATTTGCAGTAATTAATTTTCTAAAATTTGGGCTGAATAATTGCTATAATCCATCTATTCAAAGCAAGGAAAAGAACTGGCCTTATCAATGCCAGGATTGTAATAAAAATCAGAATGCGGACAGCTTATGCTCTTTAATCAAGGCACCAACCCAAAGAACAATAAATGCGATAATAAAATATGCTGCTGCATTGGATTATTTAGGCAAATTGAAAAACCCCAAGCAGGAGATAGATGCTGTTGAGTTAATGTTTAATGCATTTGAATTAACAGGAGCTTATCAGAAACTATTAAACCCCTCTATTTTAAAGCAGAATTATGCAGAGCAAAACCCTAAAATGATAAAACAGATAAGTGAAAAATTAAAGCATAATTTCAGGCAAAATGAAGATTTTATATTAACTTCCTTGGAAAATGCACAAAGGGGAAAACCTTTTGATGATTATTATAAACATGATAAAACAATTGGTGATGATTACAGCAAATTGTCTGAAAAAGCAAGAGCTAATGTTCAAAAATTAGAGCCTTTTACAGACAATACAGAGATAGGTTTAGGATGGGTTAAAACTGCATGTAATTTATGGAAAACTCTTCATGAAAATAACCAGAAAAAGAATGGAGCAGATAAAAATGAAAAATGAAAATCCAATCAATCAAATCAGCAATTTCCATATTCTCGGCACACCGCAGCCAAGAAAAAGCAGGATAAATTCGGGTTTAGCAGAGCAATTAAATGAATTATATTCTAAACAGCCTGACAATCCAGCAAAAAAACCAAAACAGGAAACTTCTCAAGCAGATATAAATGCTCCTGAAAAGTCAGGGATGATTTGGGTTTCTTCTGCAAAATTATATTTTTCAAACGAAAGGAAATATTTGGGAAAGAACTGGTTTGAAGCGCATAAACTGGCTCAAGCAGAAGGATTAAAAATGCCGACAATTCCTGAATTTCTTGAGTTTTTAAAATATCTTAGAAGCGATAGTTCTTATTCAGAACTTTACAAGGATATAACTGAAGTCAGAAACCCATGGAGAGCAAACTGGCTTGATGCTGATTTTAAAGTTAAAAATAAAGAGTTATGTATTAATTATAATCATAAAGTTGACAGCCAAGGCAACTTAAAACCATTAAACACAGAAAAGTTAGAAGCTTGCTTAATGGAAGATTGCTATGCAGATATTCTTGATTATAACAGGCAGGGGCTTCCGTTTCCAACTAAAAAAACTAAAAACAAAGAATTTTATTATTGGTTTCCAAGAAGCGATAATAATTCAGTTGCCACGTTCAGTGCCTACTCTGACAGCGCTTTCCTCTACTGCTACAGGAATCCTGATGGCAGGGGTGCCTCTCTCGGGGTGTTCGTGTGTGCCGAAGGCACGCAAAAAAATTCAGGAGGCAAAATCTAAGAATTAATGAAAATGGAAAACAATCAATTCAAAATATTAGGAACGCCCCAGAACAGAAAATCAAAAATAGATTCTGGCTTAGCTGAAAAGCTGAATGAATATTACAGCAAACCTGAGAACCAGAAAAAAACCAATAAAAGGCAGCAAATACCTGCACAAACACAAAGTCCAATTAGTTCATCTCAAGATTATTGGACAATTTCAGGAGTTAATTACAGAAATAAGGTTTATGAAATTAATTTATTAAAATCTCTGTTAGATAATAGCTATTCAAAAACACAAGAGCAATGGGCAGAATATACTGAGCAGGCAAAACAAAAAGGAGAATTCTATACAGGAGACATGCCTCTTTATCATGCTGTTTTTGCATCTTTATTTAACCAGAGAGAGGACACTAAATCTAAAGAAGATATTGAGGAAGCAAGAGCGTTTATTCAAAAGTCAATGAGAGAGAATTATCCAATGACTTTAACGAGAATTGCTTATCAGCCAATAGGGGATGATAAAGTAATACATAATTTTGGAACAAACGACAAATATGAGTTATCAGAAGCTATTGTTGGTCCTGACAGGGCAATTGTTAAAGAAGATGAAAAAGCTTTGATTGCACTTTTAGGGACAGGAGATATTGGCCAGATTAAATCAGTTTATAATTGGATTAATGGAACAGATAATTGGATATGGAGAGTAAACTCAAAACCAGAAAATGTTGATGAAAGAGTTGCCAGGTTCATTGCCGGCTCTGTCAGGGCTCTCCTCCTCTGCTACGGGGGTCCTGATGACAGGCTTGCCTCTCTCGGGGTGCGTATAGTGCGCGAAGCGCCGCGGCGCCCGTAAAAATGGGTTTATACATATAAAATGACAAACTTATACAACATAATACAAAAAACAGCAGAAAATGAAATTAATAGCGGAAGCCATAAAGGAAATTTAATATTAGAAGAATTTTATGAAAAACCTCATTTTGAAGGAAAGACGAAACTGAACACAGGAGATATAGAAATTAGATACAATCCTGAATATGAGAATAGAAATCCAGGAAAAACTTCTATTGTAGCAAAAGACATAACTTTCCATGAAATAGACCATGCTAAATATAAAAATTGTATTGGATGCCCCCAGACATTAAATAATCATGTTAAATTATTTTATGAGCCAATGGCAGATGTTTTATTAAAAAAGGGATTTTCACAGAGCGATGTTCATTATTGTGCTAATGCATTACAAGATACTATATTGCATTATGATGGAAGTGCAAATGGAAGGCGTTCATTAGAAGGTATTGCATTATTTTTTAAAGATGTTGGAGAAAATAGCAAAGATGAAAAGGGCAAAATAAAATTTACTGGTTTTTATGAAGCCCATGTTAAATTAAACATGCACTTATGGGGTAACAAACAGCAGAAAAAATCAATGAAAAAATTTTATACACATAAGGACGAGATTAATAAAGCGATGAAGAATTTTCTTAAAAAAACAAAGGGCAAGAATTTTTTAAATGAATCAGACTGGAAAAGCATAGCCGAACTTTATGCTGAAGAGTTCTCCAGATTAATGGAGCCAGGATATGCCATGCCTTTGCTCAATCATTCTGGGAAAGGAACAAAAGGAAAAGAATCTGGAAAGCAGGGGGGTTTAGAGCAGGAAGTAGATTCAGAGCAGGATTCAGATGAGGGAAATGTTTTTGATAGGCAGATGAGAACAAAGGAATATAAAAAATCAAGAATAAGAGAATCCTATTCCAATGATGAGAAAGCCCCCTCGTGGATTGATAATTTTGAGGCAATGGACTTATTATATGAAAGCCTTGCCCAGAAATTGAATATAAAGTCAAAGACATTCACACAGGATTCTAAAATGCCTATTTGTTATTATGGAAAAAGAGACTTTGATCCTAAAAAGGATAACCTGAAAAATTTAGGATTTGGATATGCTGAAAATGGAGAATTAGGCTTGAAGAAGAAAAGATGGCATCAGGACCTCCCAATCAGCGTTAAAAAAAGGCCTTTAAGCTTTCCAAGAATGAGGTTTGGTCTTTTAGATACTTCAGACAGCATGAGAGAAGATGTTAATGGGGGCGATAGTGTAGGAAGCACTAAAATATTTCCATGGGGTGATAAAAGCAAATACCATTATGCTTTATTATCTTGGTATGGTTTTTTAGAATATTTAAAGCAAAACCATTTAATGAACCAGACAAATATTGATTTAGGAAACTTCAGCAGCAGAACATTAGTAGGAAAAGGATTAAAGCAAGCTAAGGAAATAGCTTTAGCACCTCAATTTGGGACTACAAAAATAGAATTAGACAAAATCAACCATTTTTTTGAAGGCAGAGATAGCTTAATATTTACGCTTTCTGACGGAGGAATATCTAATTGGGATAGTATAAAAGATGATTTTATTAAAAATGCAAAAAAACATCAGTATTTTCACCTGCAGATAGGGCATTCAAATGGTACAACAGAGGATTTAGAGCAGGCAGGGTTATATGTAGATTATATAAGAAATGCAGAGGATTTAGCAGGCAAAACAATTGACTTAACAGATAAATTATTCAGGAGATGAAATGGAAAACAATCAATTCAAAATATTAGGAACGCCCCAGAACAGAAAATCAAAAATAGATTCTGGCTTAGCTGAAAAGCTGAATGAATATTACAATAAACCTGAGAACCAGAAAAAAACCAATAAAAAGCAGCAAGCAAACTCTGAAACAGATACACAAACAAATTCTGCTGTAAACATCCCTAATCCTAATATTGATACAAGCAGGTATATTCAGGTAGGAATTAATGGATTATATGGAAAGCCTGTTGTTATCTCTCCTTATGAAGTTCAGGAAAGCAATAATAAGACTTACGAAGATACACATAAATTTGCATTGCAGAAAGGAGTTTATATTCCAACACCAAAAATATTCATGGCACATTTAGTTAATGTTGTGAATGCTGCAAAAGGAAACAACAAACTAAGTTATTCAGATGGAACTCCTGTTTCTAAAACAGAGGCAAAAGAAATTTATAAGCATTTAACAATTAATTATAAAGATATTTTCGGAAAAAATAATCCTGGTGCTTGGACTTGGCTGAATGCAAAATTTGTTAAAGGAAATGGTTTTAATAATCTTGCTTTAGAAACAATTACAGGCATTGACAATAAAGGCAATTTAATAAGGACAAATGCTGATTTAGAAAATTGCTTACCAGAAGATTGTTTTGCTGATTTGGATTTTAATTCTCAAGGGTTGGCTGTAAAAAAATCAACAAACCAAGATTATTCTCGGGGGGATAATATCAAGTTTTGGTATCCTAGGAATGGGGCAGTTGCCGGGTTCGATGCCTACTCTGGCAGGGCTAGCCTCGACTGCGACAGGTATCCTGGTTACAGGGGTGCCTCTCTCGGGGTGTTCGTGTGTGCCGAAGGCACGCAAAAAAATTAAGTAGAAGCTGTAAAAATGCAAAAAAACATAGCTTTATAAAAATAAATTATCTTATTTTTTTGCCCTATGTTCTGCTCAGCAGAAGGGGCCACACGCATATTCATTAGCACATTATTTAAGTTTATTTTAAGTCATAAAATTCAACTGCAACATTCAGTAGCAATGAGGGAGCTGAAAGCGAGCTGAGCGAGAAATGAAGCAGTGGTGAAAGAAAAGACACACAGTTTTTTCTTAATTGATGAACATGCTACAAGTTGCCAGGTTCAATGCCAACTCTGACAGGGCTAACCTCAACTGCAACAGGAATCCTGATAACAGGAATGCCTCTCTCGGAATGGCTCTTATAGGGCTTTTATTAAAATGTCTCAAACATACAATAATCTTTATTTTAGGATTATTAGTATGCAAAATTTAACTCTTGCCTGGAAAAAAGCAAGAAAGCATAAAACAAAGAAACTTTATGTCAAGGAATTTGAAAAAGACGTTAAAGGAAATTTGTTAAAGCTTCATGAAGAATTGAAAAATCAAGCCTATAACCCTAGACCTCTTGTAACTTTTATTGTTAAAGACCCAAAAACACGCAGGATATCTAAATCTGCATTTAGAGACAGGGTTGTTCATCATGCTCTTGTCAGAATAATTGAGCCAATTTTTGATAAAACTTTTATTTATGATTCCTGTGCAAACAGAATAGGAAAAGGAAATTTATTTGCACTAAAAAGATTTGATTTTTTCAAGAGAAAAGTTACTTGTAATCTAAAAAAAGAGGCATTTTGTTTTAAGGCAGATATTAAGCATTATTTCCAAGAAGTTGACCATGACATCTTAATTGAAATTATTAAAAGAAAAGTGAAAGATGAAAAAGTTATTTGGCTTGTTGAAAAGATTTTAGAAAATGGTGCAAATGGGGGGGGGGCGAAGCATGTTTTTTCAAGAAAGGTATGCCTCTCGGCAATTTAACTTCACAATTTTTCGCTAATGTTTATCTCAATGAATTAGATTATTTTGTAAAACATAAACTAAAAGCAGAATATTATATTAGATATGTCGATGACTTTGTTATTTTACATTCTTCAAAAGAACAACTTGAAATATGGAAAAAAGAAATCAGTGAATTTCTTAAAGAAAGATTAAAACTTGAACTTCATCCTCAAAAATCAAGAATAATTCCTCTTTCGCAAGGAATTGACTTTGTTGGATTCAGAAATTTTTGGCATCATAGACTATTGAGAAAGAGAAATATAAGTAGTATATTAAGTAAAATTGAATTGTTTGAAAAAGATGAAATTGACTACGAACAAATCCTTGAAAGTCTTCAAGGTTGGAATGCTTATGCAAAATGGGCTGATAGTTTTAAGTTGAGAAGAGGAGTTATGAAGATGATTTATGCAAAGGATTAATCCTTCACACCTCTCTCCGTTACTCATAGAATATATACCTATATATTCAGAGCCCCCTGCACCCCCAAAAATATATAAATTTATAGAAGATAAACGCGGGTTTTACATCCCCTTAAAAGGGGTGTGTAATTTTAAGCATTTTTGCTATATTTTTCGACACCCCCTTTCTCTGGGTGGCAAACCCTAATTTATTGTATTCTTTCATTAAATTCCTATTAGAAACAATAAACATCCACCTGTCTTTATACTTTTTATTGTTGTAATCTACTTTTTCCTGCTTTTGCTTTGTTTTTTTAAGCAAAGTGCCTGTTTCAATTTCCAAGGCATAAAGCTTTCCCTCAAATCTAAATGTTAAGTCTGCATCTACTGATAGATGCTCTCTTATGTTTTTAACTCCCTTAATATTTTTCAGTAAATTTATAGTATTCCAGACTAAAAATATATGGGTTGGGGAGTGGTTTAATTTTTTCTTTATCAGAAGATTAATTAGCTTTTTGTTTATTATGCAATATTCGCTATAAATTAAATAGCCATTTCTCAATAAAGCCCCAATTTCTCTTTTATTTAATTTATCTTTTTCAAAAACATAATTTTCTTCTGCATTAAGCTTTCTTAGGATTATTCTTTCATTTACTTCTTCTTGATATAATCTTTGCCTTTCTTTTTCTTTAATTTCCTCTTCTAAATTTTTGTTTTTCTGCTCTTTAATCTCTATCTCTTCAGACAGATTTTTTGAATATTGCTCCTTTCTTGCTTCTTCAAGTCGCTCCCTTGCTTTCACAAGGCGCTCCTTGAGCTGCGGAATAAAATGAGAAAATTCCTTGTAATGCCTTGAAATGCTCATTTTATTCCTTAACCTTTCGATATCTCTTGTTAATGTCTGTTCATCAGTTGCAAGAGTTTCTAAAATCAAATTTTCGATTTCAATTGTTTCATTCTGTATGAATCTTGCTTCATATTTTTTCTTTTTTATCTTGTAAGTTGCCTTATTGAAAACAAATTCTCCAGATTTGATGCTGATATGTGTTAAGCCAAATAAGAACAGATAAACAACAGCAACTGCTAAAAGGGCAATTGTCCAGAGCCAAAAAATAGGAAGATAATAGTTAATATTGGAAATATATGGATAGGTTATAATCGCGATTACGAAGCCAATAAAGGCTAACCCTTTAAAAATATCTTCCAGTTCTGTTTCTGCTTTATTATTCATTTAATATTCCTATCACCTGCTCCATAAAAAATAAACATTCATCCACTTTTGCCTTTTAAGCTGCTTATTTATCCTCCTTATCTTTTCTTCCTGTTTGTTTATTTTTTCGTTAATTTCCCTTAATCTATTTTTCATTTTGACTTTGCTTTAAGCTTCTCTTCCTGCTCTTTCTCTCTCCATACCCTTTCCATTACCCTAATCATTTTAGGCACCAATTTAGGATTTTTTACCATCCTGTTAAAAACCATATTGTCCCAGCTAATCTCTTTTTGCTTTTTTGTATTCTCCTCATCTATTTTTTTCCTTTCGTATATTTCTGCTGCTAATTGTTTCTTTATTTCTTCCACCTCTATATCTTTAGCTAATTTTTCTTTCTCAAATTTCCTTTGAATTTCTTCTAATTCCGTAGCCTTGAACTTCTCATCTAACTGCTTATTCTCCATCCCCGCTCTTGAAATATAAACATCAGGCATATCAGAAGAAAAAGCCCAGCCATACCTGTAGCATAATTCCTGCCTGTTTAACTTTGTGGCATAATAAGTAGCTGAACTGTGTCTGAATAGATGATAATGAATTGATTTATCCAGAACCTTTTTTCCAAGTCTGATTAAAAATTGCCTCATATTGTCATATTTATTAGAAAAAACAACATCATCTGAGCGTATGCCATCTTTTATTCTTTCTTCAAGATATTCTCTGACTGCTTCAAGGGAATATTTCCAATAAAGAGAAATTACCCTGCCTTTTGTCTTGCTGTATTCTTCTTTTAGCGTAATTTTAACATAACCTTCTTTTTCAGTTGGCATTTGTATATCTTCATACCTTATGTTATGAAATTCTTCTGCCCTTGCCCCGGAATCAAATAAAACAGCTATTAGAAACCGCTCTTCTGTACTCTTGCATGATTTATAGACTTTTGTAACTTCTTGCTCTGATAAATAATCAGGAGTTTTTCTTTTAATCCTTAAATCAAACCAGTCAGTTAATTTTCTTGATTTATCTCCCAGTCTCCATTTCAGGTATATTTTCAAAGTTCTTTTTATATCTACTTTAGTAGCATCTGCAAAGGGGGTTTCCTTATAGCTCTTTAATTTATTTGAACTTAATTCCTTATCAAATTTTTCCATATCTTTTAATGCCAGTTTTTCAGAAGGCTTATTAAAGAATTCTAGGGGAGTTTTTAGTATATCCAGATATTTTATTTGTCTTGCTTCTGTTATTTTAATTCCTTTATTAACTTTCCCTAATTCTAAATCATCTAAAAATTTTAACAGGCATTTTTTCTCTTTTTCTGGGATTTTCCATTCGAGAACAGCTTTCTTTCTTGACTCTAAATTTCTATTATGTATAGATATTTTAATATTGGGCATAAATACTACTAGAATCAGCTATTTTTAAGCATTTCTACATTGTAATACTTATATTACACGCCCACACCAGGAGTCGAACCTGGCAACCCCGAAGGGCGCGGATTAGCAATCCGCTGCAATACCGCTATGCGATGTGGGCATGAATATAGAATAAATTTTGAGTATTTAAGATTAATCATTCCAAACAAAAATAAAATTATAACTGTTGAATATTAAGAATTAGTTTATATCTTACTTAAGATACTTTTCAATTGTTTTAATTTTATCTGGCGCAGATCTTCCATTTTCTTGCTGTGTAACCTGCCATGCATAGAATTTTACCAGTTCTTCTTTAGTATTGCTAGCGCTGATTTTAATGTCTTCTAAAATTTGTTTTCTTAGTCTTGTGCTTTTCGGTATTTTCCTCTGAACTTTTCTGCGAAAATCAAGACATGCTTCATAATCTTCTATAAACAAAATCCCTCTGTAATTCCCGCCAATTCCTGCATATTTCGTTCTTAAGTCCTCATCTGTTGGTATAAATTTATGGTAATCCTTTTTTATTGTATCAACTCCTTGAGAAGCTAATTCAGACAAACATTTGTACCCTTTGCTGCCATATTTTTTAACAGCTTCTGCTTTATTTTTTAAAATAGCTTTCACTTTTTCCGGATCAATTTCTCCATTTGTAGACAAATCATTTTCTATGCTGTTGTAGAATCTTTTTGCTCTGTCATAAACATTTTCTCTGAAACTATCAGAAATTGTTTTCCCTGTCCTTTTTGCTGCTGCTCCATACCCGCCACTATTCTTAATATCACCGTGCATTTTCTTTCCAGTTTCAATTGTATCATCTACAAAATCTGCCACTTTTCCAGCGACTCCTGTTCTTTCTCTTACATCTTTTTTTATTTTGCCAACTAATCCGTAAGCACTTTCCTTGATTCTTGTTCCTAGGAGTTTCATTTTATTTTTATATTGAATTTTCGTATTTAAATATTATTATATTCTAAGATATTAATCCTTTTTGAGGTGCAGTCCTGTGATATACATAAGAGCTTCTTTACTTAGATATTGTGACTCAAGACTTATCTCCCCAAATTTATTTCTGCTTAACCACTCATCAATCTTATCGACACTTGACTTAGTGTACATATCAAGCCCTAAAGAGTCCAGTCTTTTTATCAATTCTTTTACTTTTTGTGATGTTTCCTGAAATTTATCAACGCCCACGTTATTCTGAGCACTGTCAAGTGTCTTTATCACCTTAGAGTATCCGTATGAAAATAACTCTCCAACTTTAATTTGTTCATCTTTCAAATTTTGTAAATGGGATTCAAAATATTCAAGTCTTCTGTCTAAGCTTATCCGATTTTGTCTTGTGATTGAATCTTCAGTCAGTACCTCCCTAATAAACTCGATATAGCTCGTGTCTTCAAATAAATAAGGTCTGGAATCAATATTATTATTCCTGTCTCTTTTACCATAATCCTTGTTTTCTATTATACCCATAGAAGGAACATTCTTCTCAATCTCACCAACTCTGTTTAGATGAGCCAAGATATTGCTAAACCTCCCAATATAATTCTCTTCGATTGCTCTGGCATACAGTCTATAATAATTCAGGACATTATTAACAGGATAATCCGGCATTATTACCTTATCTATTATTAAAACGACATCTTTAAAATCATCTATTCCAAGATTTCTCATCTCTTTTTCTCCTATTTTCGAGTATAGATGTTCAATCAGCCAGGAATCTTCCTTGAATTTCTCCAGTTGGGGTTTTAAATTTTCAAAAACCTCTTTGTCAAAGAAAATTTGTAAACATTCTTCTAATTTTTTTAGTTTTTCGGTGCTCATTTTGAATATTTATCCATATTTTAATTGAATTTTATCTCTAAACTTTCCATCTTAATATATCAGAACTCTTTCCCAGGGGTTATTTAATATAGATTGTTGGTTTTTAAATTTTTTCATTTGGTCTTTAACTTGTCTAATCTATTAGCTATATTCATCTCTGTCTTTGTTCTGTGTCTTCTTTTTAAATAATAAAGTCCTCCAACACCCGCGGCTAATGCTAGTCCAATTTCAGGAAGAGGCCCAAGTTCTATTTTTTCTTCTAATAAATTAGATGGCTGAAACTGCCCTTTAAATTCATCATAAATTCCATAATCTCTTGCAATTTTCTCTGCATAAGGCCTTTTTGATTCAATTAATACTCTCACAATATCATACTTAGCAGCTAATATTGATTCAGCAGTTAATGCCCTGCTTACATTCTCCACACTTGGCTCTCTGCGCAATATCTCATCGCTTCTCTGGTCATTTAATATCCTGAGAAGAGAATGCTGACCATCTCCCCTACGAACAGCATCAGCAACAATTGTCTCTACATACGCACACATCTTAAAATAATCCCATCCTTTTTCCTTGCTGACATTAGGAGGGGCCATAAATGAAAATAATGTAGTGACTGTAAGGTCATTTTCAGGGATAATCCCTGCTGCTAATTTTTCTATCTCTGCTTTTTCATCATGTGTTGGCGTGCATAAAACACTTCCGATTAGTTCGGTTTTCTTATTAATTTTTCCATCACCATTTAAATCAAAATAATAATTATAAATTACATCCTGCCCGTATTTAAACCAAAAATCTTTAATTTCTATTTTTGCTATTTTGCCAAATTTATCCTTTATAGTATATCCTCCGTTATTATACTTGTCAAAAGGATAAAATCTGTCTCTGCCTTTTCCAATTGGGATTTCATCTAACAAAGGATAATTTCCAGAGCTCAATCCCCATGGGAAAAAATTCCAGTTATTATCAACTCTCAATATATCGCTTTCATTTCTTGTCCATCCAAAAAGATGATGTTTTGTTTTTTTCCAAAATCCCGGATCTTCTCCAAGATAAATTGTACTATCTTGAGGCAACCATTTAAAAAATCCATCTTCACGACTTGAGTAAATAGTCTTCCTGTCCATTTTTTTTTCTATTTTTAAAATTTTGCTGACTAAGTCTTCCCTTGTTGGAGTGTCAGCTTTTTCAGGCAGTCCTAAAAATTCCTTTGCAAGCTTTGCATTTTCAGGGGTGCTTAAATCAGAATCAAGGAGCCCTGTTCCTTGTAAAAAGTTTTTTGCAAGCTCTTTATTTGTAGGGGCATTTAAAAAATCCTGAAGAAGAGTACCGTCTCTATAATGGCTTCCACGAAACCACCCTAATGCATTTCTGGATTCTACTAATCTATTAATCATAATTTTTATACCTTTTTTTGATGTGCCATCTTCTTGTAATATCTCCCCAATTATCCCAGGTTCATTTTCTTTCAAGCCTCTTTCAAAAGGAAATTCAACAACATCAATATCATTTTGTTTCCATCCTCTTTCAGGATCAACTTTATATACCATATATCTTTTGGGCATCCTTTTTTCTAATGGAACTAAAATCTCTGAAGATTCTTCTTTATAGGTTGTCGCTCCATTAATCCTTAATCCTATCTGGAATCTTTCATTTTTTAATGCTGATCTGATAACTCTCTCATTTTTCTCATCATACATAGTATATGTTTCAAGATTTCCTCTTTTGTCCCTTCTGGTTTCAGCTATCTGTGCGTTAATCTTGCTTTCCTCGCTTCCTCCTCCGTAATATTTGATTATTGTTGCCCTGTCAGCTTTTTCAGCTGCTCTTTTCTCCTTATTCCCTGCAACTTCCACCATATATTTTGTGTTTAGCACAGTATTTCTTATTGGATAATCCTGCCTTTTTACAAGGTAATCCAGTGTAAAGTAACCACCAACTATGCCTGCCGTAATAATGGCGGCTGTTGCGTACTCTTTTATATGGTCATTTATGTTCTGTTTAATTCTCTGCCATTTGGTTAGAGGTTCTCCAGAGCTCTTGCTGGGTTTATGGTTCATACGCGCTTTTATATCTGCGATTCTATCTCTGTTGCTTTTTTCTTCTGCCATTTTCAATCTATAAATTTAGTAATTATCTAAATCCTTTAGTTGATCTCTTCTAAGTGCCTTTCGCCTATCTTCTTCAGCTTTGTTTCTTTCTTCTATCCTTTGTCTTATCGAAGAGATTGTAGCACTTATGCTCTTACCAACACCTTCTGCAGCATTAACTATTTTTTGCCCAACCTTTTGGCCAATTTCTACTGAAGAAAGTTGTTTCTGTTCAGTTTGCGAAGATTTTTCTGGCGCTATCTCTGTAGATTCGATAACTTTCAGGTTAGCTGTAGGTGAATAGTTTCTTACAATATCAAGAAGTTTGTTGTCTTTTGTTAATTCTCTTGCCATACTATCAAGTTCTTTCTCGTCTTTTGAGCTTTTAGACCAAACCGAAGAAATTCTATCTTTCGCATAAAGAATCCCTTTTCCAGTCAACATACCTCCAAATAAAGCCAAACCCTGAAAAGGAGTAAGTGCAAATGCTCTTCCTATATGACCATATCCTAAAGAAATCTGAGATAAAAATACTCCTGCATCTGCTGCAACCTGCATTCCATATGCAAGTGCAAACTGTTTTCCTGTCTTGAGCTTGTTGATTCTCTCATGATTTTTAAAGTATTTTACTTTCTCTGTGATTCTATTGACTAATCCTTTAGCTCCTGTCTGTTCATTATTTTCAAAAGAAATTCCATTTTGTTCGAAATATTCTTTTGATTTCATTATTGCACTAAAGTAGTCTTTAGAACTTGTATTTTGTTCTGTATTAACAAGATAGTTCAGAGCTTCTGTTTGTGCTAATTTTTTCTCAAGCCTTTCTTTTGTGAATCTTTTTGCATTTTCTGAAAAGAGTCTATCTGTAAAAGAGAAGCCAATTCCTGCAACATAGTTCGCAATTAAATTCTCGTACCAAGTAAATGTCATTTTATTTATTACCTCCTGTATGATTTAATAAAGCATAAGCAATATATCTCTGTCTGTTTGTGGGAAGAGATGGAAACTCTGTTATTAATTTTCTTTTGTTAAATTCATAAATTCTTACAGGATCAGTATGGTCAAGTTCAGCAAGCATATGATTTATTAGTTCTGGCTTGCTGACAGATTCTTCTTTTTTGCTTGGAGGTTCTGATAATTTTAATCTGGCTTCATAACTGGCATTAATAATCGCATTTTTGATGCTTTTATTTATCGTTAGTTTGCTGATTTCTTTGAGTTCATCGTAGACTTCAGGGAATTTATTTTGGCTGTAGCATTGAACAATCGACCCTTTTCTTTGATAAGGTTCAAGATTAACTATATCTATTCCTTCTGAAAGTAATGTTTCATCTTCAATCTCCCGGAGCCTTTGAGGTATCAAGTTTTCATTATATTTTAAAAATTTATAGCTATGCAGAACATCCAAGACTTTTGGGTCATGTAGGTCCAGGCTTAATATTTCTTCTCCGAAATCTTTTGGGTCTCCCTGCTCATGAGAAATAAAAATTGTTTTTAAATTACCTTTTTGTTTATTAAAATTTCTTAAGCAGTGAATTCCTTTGAAAAATTCAACGTAAAAACAATGGACTTCTTTAGTTATTGGGAATACCTTTGAGATGCTTCTGTTTCTTATGTCTCCCAGTGACTTAACATACTCCTGCATTTTTTGAATATAGTCAGGATTTAAAGCATTATCATCATCCCCCAAGTTATCTGACATTTTTCTTAATTCAAAAAAGTTTTTCACAGTTCCTTCAAGTGTATCAAGGCTTATCTCAACTGTTCTGAACGATAATAAATCATCAGCAGAATTATAAATAGCTATTCCGTTTTCTAATTCTCCAAATAATGCTTCTGATTGTGTTATGTCTTCGATTGTATGTCTTGACTGTCTGTAAACTTCATCAAACAAACCATCCTCATAAGAAGTTTGAGGAGCTACAAGAGGAGCTAATTGTTGGTCAGGAGAAATTACAATCATAAATCTGTTTGCAGATTTTATATTGAGATAACTATCTCCAAATTCAAATCTTTTAGAATATTTTTTCTTGAAATAAGCGCATAGTTCTGGACTTAACCCTCTTTTATCAATTCTGAAACTATCCACATCACAGTCTAGATTAAAAACATTTTTTAGAATTGTATTATATCTTTGTGCAAGCTCTTTATCTACAGTAAATAACCCCTGGTTTATTAAGCCAAGAGTTTCTAAGCTTACATTATCTTTTGGAATTTTTTTCCTGATTTCATCTGCATTTATTTTTAAATTTTTTGCCATTTTATTCATCTTTATATGTTTGTTTTAATCTGTTCGCACCCTCATTTTGAACTTTAACCGCATGAATATATTTTCCGACATCGCTCTCAAATTTATCATCTGCGTATCTCTGTTCAGAGGAAGCATATCTTTCAATTTCTTGGAGTATTGTTTCTCCATTAACGGGTTTACATAAACTCTTTAGCCTTCCAACTTTCTCAGAAAATTCTAAATCAAAAAATTCTTCTGGTTTTACGTACCATTCTTCGGGTATGTCATAATCATTAATTCTTTGTCTTATTGCTTCTGCAGCAGCATGTGTTGCTCTGCCAGTAAATCGTGGATTTTTCTTTTTAACCTCTGCACAGAATTCTCCTATATCTCTTAAGGTAATTCCCCCAGTAATTTTACTTTTAATGGTTTCAACTAACGATTTATTATCCTTTGAAGCAGTTCCATAAACTGATTGACCCTTTCTCATTTCATAAGGAGTATAGCCCTTGCCAGAAGGAATTGCAATAATTCCTAATCCTAGTTCTTTTGTAAATTCATCACTTAATATATCTGAAAAATCATACCATTCCTGTGGTCCATCAACAGAATATCTTGCAATAAATCTTTGCCTTAAAGCAGGGTCCATAGACGCTGCATCATTTGTAGCAGCCCACATTTGAGTATTTCCTATTAAGACTGTATTTAAACCATCTAAATATTGCATCAAACTAAAAAGAAGGTCATTATCGGAACCTCCTCCTGTCGTATCTCTGCTCATCTTAGCAACTAAATCAATATCATCTAGTACGGCAACGTATAATCCATCAGGCCTTCTTGTTACAGCAAGCCTCTCTTTAGTTTGCCTTCCTGTTAATGAGTAGTATTCACTCTTAACACCCTGATCAATTATAACCTGAGTCCATTTTAGATTCATATTTTTTCTTTTCCAGAATTCATTTAATTGCTGGACTCTTTGATCCAGTCTTGTCAGACCTGCTTTAAACAATTTTGTTTTTCCAGTACCGGGAAGCCCATCATAAAGGACAGAAGGAGGCAAGCCACCTAGTTCCATTATTGGATTTTTTTTAGCAATTAAATCGAATAAGGGCATTCTATCCATATCTCTGAACATTTCTTGTTTAGCAAGAACATTTCCTGCAACTTGATAAGGTTGCACCTTTACGAATTCAATTTTTTCTGAAGCTTTTTCTTCTAATCGGGCTTCAAATCCAGAAATTGTAACTTCATCCATTACTCTGAACTCTGTTCCAGAGACCAAGTCAACAAGTTTTTTATTAAATGAAGATTTTTTTGAAACTGCATGGTTCTTCATAAATCTAAAATATTCAATACTTGAACTTATAAGATCACTTCCGCCCTTTAATAAGTCATTATCTTTTCTGAATGCTGTTATTGAATAAAGTAGAGCTAAAAAATCATTTGCAACATCATTTTGAGTCTGGCTAAAATCAAAAGAAAAATCTTTTGATACAGGATACTCCATGGCATCCTCCTTTAAGTTTTTGTTTAATCTGTTTTCAATAAAAGAACTTGCTGCAAATACAGAATAAGCTCCTAAAAAAGCTCTTTTTTCGCTTTCAGGGATGTTTCCGTCTATTTTTTCTTTTGCGATTCTATTTTGTAGAGTATCATACATCTCATAATAAAGGCAGCTTCCTCTTCTAAATGCCTCTTCAAATTCAGTCCAGTCCTTGTCTATCTTAATGTTTTTTAAAAGATCAGATAAATTAGCTCTTTGTCTCTCTCCGATTCTTATTGAGCCCATTTTTGCTTCTAAATCTGCTTCGTGTTTTTCTAATGCTTCTTTTGTTATCGGGAACATCCCGCCTTTTTCTGCCATTATATTGTAACCTCCTCTGATTCTGTAACTCCGTAAACCTCGCATGGGTTTTCATGTTCATCACAGCCTCTTTTTAATTTTTGTTTGACTCTCATAGGAACAATCAACGCATATTTCATCAATTTTACATCACTGTAAACTTCGTTTTCAATTTTCTTATTTGTAAAAAAATGGGCTATGTAGTCTAAAGTTCTCTGCATTTTTGTTACATCTACACTTAAAACCATCTCAGCAGTAAATCTTAATGCAGAGGCATTGTTAACATTATCGAAAGCATTTTCAAGTTCAGAATTATTTAGTGTTAATTTATCATAATAAGGCCCAACAGTATACTTTCTTATTTGTTTTGGGTGTATTTCGTCAATCTTTTTATCAACATGAATAACAAATTCTCTTAAATCTTCAATACCTCTCCTGCTTTCCTGGATAAAATAGGTAAGTAGCTGGTGTTTTTCTTTTTTCTTTCCTTTTTCATCATGCAATGGATTAAATTTTGCATCCTGGGTAAACCACATTCTATAGAAAACAGGAACATTCAATCCAGCTTCGATGCACGACCAGTCTATAAAATAATTTCTTCTCCCATCTTTTGTACCGCAATATTCGGGGTCTTTTGTATTTACTGAGAGTGATGGCAAAAGATTAGTTGACATGACTTTTGAGAAATAATTATGCCTTTGGAGTAAGATTTGTTCATGTAAAATTGGCTGTCCTTCCATTATATTTGCTCTTATCTTGCTGATTATCTTTTCTCGTTTAGAGAGCTGGTTATCGAGGATATCTTTAGCTCTTTGTTTATCCCTCTCTAAATAACTAAAATTTGCAACTGTTGGAAATCCGCAATTTATTGTATTAATTGAAAGAGCAAAATCAATCTGGTCTTCTCCATTAACCAGATATTTTAATGCAAAACAGTCAAGAGAATCTTTAATTTGTTTAATGAAAGGTATAGCAAATTCATTATCAGTTTCTTTTTGAGAATTTCTTGATAAAATTGTGTTCAGGTTAGACAGTCTTTGTTGTAATCTGGTTAGATAAGGTTTTATCTCTTCAGGATTAAGATGTTTACAATCCTGTGGGTCTTCTGTTGTTTCCAAAAGTTTTTGCAAGTCGATTTTTCCTTTGTCAAATACCATTTTAAATCTCCAAAAAATAAGGTTTAACTTGATTAGTTCGTGCCTGGCGCAGCATATGCAGCCTTTTCTTCATTAAGGATATTTTCATAACCTTCTCGTGCTGCTATTCCTCTTGCTTTCCATTCGGCAAGCTCATCTGGAGACATTGGTTTTGCTAGCTTTCTCATTCCAAGTTCATCTAGAATTCCTTCAGCAGCAGTAACTGCTGTTTTTGTTATCTCTGCAGTAGTCTTGTTCATAGCCTTGTCTGCAAGACTTGCAGATTTTACCCTATAAACAGTTTTTACCAGAGTTTCTATTTTTTGGAATAATATTGTTCTGTTGTCTATTTTTTGCTGCATATCACTTATTGAAGTTGCAAGAGCTCTTACAACATTTTCATATTGTTCAAGGTTCCTTTCCTGGTATTGAAGATCATCTTGCGCATTCTTGACAATTGAAAAATGATAATCTTCTGCATTTCTAGCAGTATCCAGCTCGTCTTTTATTCCAGTTCTTTCCAATTCTCTTTCCACTCTTTTCTCACCAGTTAAAGTTGCTAATTCTTTGTCAATTTCAGCTAATTTTGTTTCCAAAGTATTCCTAGTCTGTTGCTGCTCGTTATAACTTTTTTCATTTTCATTCAATTTTTCAAGAGTATTATCTCTCACACTTCTTATTTCTTTTACTGCTTTTTTATTTTCAACAGCACTGCTGTACATAACGTCTCTCATATCTGCATAATATTTTAGAATCTGGCCTATATTATCAGCAAGACTTGTGTTTAGGATTCTCTTTGTTTTTAAGTCTGTTGCCCATTTAGATGAAAAAAGCTTAGCAAATTTTTCCTTGCCTACATATATATCAACCCCTTCAAGATATTCTTCTACTGAACCAAATTCACTACCCAAAGCATCAACAGTATTTGCAACATATGTAGTTAATTCATTATTTCTCTCTGCACTGATTTCAAGTTTTGATTTTTCAGAAGCTTCTCTTTGCTTACCCTGAAGAACTTGTGCAGTTCCTAGTTTATAAGTTTGAAGATAATCCTGGTTAGCTTGTCTTACACTTTCTACTTTTTGTTTGAGAGTATTAAGTCTTTCGCCTTTTTGAGCGTCTAATTCAAGTTGTTCGTATATATTTTGTGTTGCTGCCATTTTGTTTTTGTATTGTTATTTTGTTACTATTATTAAGTTATATATTATTAATAATTAATAAAATTTACCCTATTTAAGTCTTCTGCATGATTTTACGTTACTGACTAGTAGATATAAAAAGCGGCTTCGCCCGAGAACTATCATATAGGAAACAATTTGACCGAGAACCCTTTTAAAATTCTGATTTTTTGAGATTTCTTGAAGACCTTATATTATCAACCTCTTCAATTTTCCTAGCCTTAAACTTAGTTGAGAATCTCTTAAAGTCAATATCAAGACCGCTATAAAAAGTTTCCAATTATTGAAGTAGAATGAAACTAATCAATTATTGTGTTATTTTATAGTAGTTACAAAGTAGGAAGATTTAAAAAGAGGAATTTCTAATAATATAAATGAAAAAATCATTAAAACCAATTGTATCCGCTGCGATTATACTTGGAGCTGCTTTATTAGGATCTAAGATTTACAATTCAGCTCTTAACAATAGATCAATAAATAAACCAGCATATCATACAGAATCATGTGCAACAGGATTATCTGGTCATATAGAGTATACCCGATATCCTGATGGTTCTCAAGATGTAAAGATTTATCCAGGAATATCACATCAATATGCTGATTCTAAGCTTTATCAAGATTTAAATGGAGATGGCATTGTAGATAGAATAAGGGAAAACGGCTCTTTGTTAAAAGCAAATCGTTTAACTGAAATTCTTATAAGAGAACATGATTATAGTCAAAATAAAAAAAGATTTGATGAAGCAGATAAACAACTGCAAGAATTAATGACAAAATATCCTTCCAAAAAATAAAAAATGAGGTTTTAGCTGGAAACCAATTTTTAAGATTATCTTATCACTCTTAGTCATTCAACCTTTCTGTGGAATTTGTTGTATTTCACTTTTGACAACGCTAAACTTAATCTCGGTTAAAAACTACCCTCTTTTAACCCAAAATCTGGGTTCTCGGTTGAGATTATGTTAAAGCTTTATAAAGAGGCTGGTTTTCGGGCGTAGCTATAAAAAGCAGGTTAATTAAAATACCGACGGAAAATTTATTTTACCTTATTCCCGCATTCAGGGCAGAATTTCTCTGTTCCTTCTAATATTTTTCCGCATTGCTTGCATTTGATAACTTCTTTTTTCTTTTCAATTACCGCCTTATAACCAGATTTCCCAGAAACTAGCTTTCCGATTATAGCAGACATATCTGCAGAATCCTGATATTGTCTTAAGTCCAAGCAACTTCCACTCATTTTAGCTCTCTGTATTCTCTCCTTTTTAATTTGTAAGAAAAATAAATATCTTGTATTTTTAAACTTTATTATTCTGCTTTTTTATAATGTATAAGACTAATATAATTCATGATAAAAGATGCTCAAGTTTTGGTGGTTCATGTTTACATTAAAAATAATTAATATTATAAATAACTTAAAATTTTATTTTAAAGAATCTCTAAGATAATCAACACCAGAAACAATGCCAATCAACCCAGTTATAATAACAGGGTAAATAATCCAGCTAACCCCTAAAATTAAAAGAGCAATTGTTACAGATTGTATAAATGTAGTTAGCTTTCCAATATATTTTACTGTATATGGGTCTTTATTTCTGACAATTCTGATTAAAAACCCAGGTAGCCCTATAATCTCTCTGGAAGCTATTATAAACAAAAACAAAATTTCTCCTGCATCTGTTCTAATAAAGAAAATTAATAAGGCAATTAATATGACCCCTGTAAATAACCTGTCTGTTACCTGGTCTAATCTTGCTCCCATCGAACTGGTTTGCTTTAATTTTCTTGCAAAATATCCATCTAACCAGTCAGTAAAAGCAGTAAAACCAAAAACAATTGCAATGCTTAATCTTGAATAATCACTAAAAATCATATAAACCACAAAAAATACTAATATGATTCTGATTAAAGTTATTATATTAGGAACATTAAGAAAATCTTCTTTTATCTCCTGTTTTATCTCTTTTTTAATTTCCTTAATCTTCTTTTTTATTTTTGGTTTCATCTCTATTTTTTAAATCTGTTTTGTTTGGTAATCCGATAAACGATTTAAGCTTTGTTTAATTAGCTTAAGCGGTTCAATCCCCCCTAATATCGTTTTATACATCTTCAGATAATTTTATTTTTTATCAGACTTTTTTAATAAGTTTTCTGCCCTTTTAATCATTTCTTTTTTAAGGCCAATAAAAACCCCGCCTTCTTTTGCTCCAACATAGCTGTTTTCTCCTGGTTTTATGATATGATTTAACTCATCTAATTCTATATCTATATGGGTTACAGAAGCATTGCTTTTGCCTTTTTCATGAATATAGACATTAGCTTTTCCAATTAATTTTTTCCCTTCACCAGGTCCTGACATTTTTCAATTTAGCATATTTTTGTTTATTTTAAAATTGGAAAATGGAATTGACATTTTCTTTCCTCTTTTTAACTGATATTTATTAAATCAGTAAGCTTTAAAAGTATATTGATTTAGTAATAGTTATAGCGGGGTAGAGCAGCCTGGAGTGCTCGCGAGGCCCATAACCTCGAGGTCGTGCGGTTCAAATCCCACCCCCGCTACTTTTCTCAAATATAAACTTATGAAGATTTATTATTCTCAATAACAAAAAACTCTATAAGCTATGAGAACATAAACCAAAGCGTTAATAAATTATAAATTACTAATAAAAACTATTAAAATGGTAAGGGTTTTAGGTATAGATGAAGCGGGTCGCGGGCCTGTTATAGGTCCTTTGATTGTGGCAGGAGTTATGATTCATGATGGAAAAGAAGCAGAATTAGGTGCTGTTAAAGACTCAAAGCTATTGACTCATAAAAAGAGAATAGAACTAAATCACCTTATACAATCTCATTCTGAATTTAGTATAATACAAGTTGAGCCAGAGGAAATTGATAGTGCAGTAGGTTCTAAAGATGGAATGAACCTTAACTGGCTTGAAGCACACAAGCAGGCAGAAATAATAAACAAATTAAAGCCAGATGTTGCAATAATCGATTGTCCTTCTCCTAACTGCAAAAAATATACAGAATATTTAAAAAAACTTCTTGATAATAAAGAGATAAAATTAATTATAGAGCACAAGGCAGATGTAAACTATCCTGTTTGCTCTGCAGCATCTATTATAGCTAAGGTAAGAAGGGAAGAAGAAATGGATAAAATTAAGAAGAAATATGGGGATACTGGCCCTGGCTATCCTGCAAATGAGATAACAAAAAAATTTATCAAAGAAAAATGGGAAAAACATCCTGAAATATTCAGGCATTCATGGTCAACTTTTAAAAAACATGAAAAAATGAAAACTCAGAAAAAACTTGGGGAGTTTTAAAGTCCCTGTTTAGAATTCTTAGATATCTTTTTCATTAAAAAATCCCTTATTTTTTCAGCAGCATCAATGTCTACTGCAGGAATATATCCTTCTACTGAGGGCCTTCCTCTTGCAGTATATGAATATCCTGCAGTCTGGATCATTACACTAGAAAACCCAAGTATTCTAGCTAAGATCCCTCTCTGAATATCTACATTCTGAACTCTTTCATAAGGAACATTAGAATATCTTTTCCATATAATCCCTCTTTCTAATTTTAAATTTGAATCAGTAAATTCATAGAACCATCTGTTGTAAGCCATTCTTGCATATATCTCTGCGATTATTATTGTAAATAAGATAGCGAGAAACAAAATTCCAAAAACATACATTAAAATATTGGAAGATGCATCTCCACCAACTAATTTAGTAACTCTAAGTGTCGGAGAACTAAAAACAACTAAAAGTATAATTATAAAAATAAACAAGGAATATCCCTTTAATCTAAATAACCATCTTGCACCTGGGTGTAATTGCGTTTTCATATAAGAATCATGCAAATAGCATTTAAAAATCTTACTTAATATAAATTTAAAAATACCTCTTCTTTCTATAAATGATAAAATTGGTAATGAAAACAAGAAGTTAAGTTATGAATACTGAGATTTAGCTTAAGCTATTCAAACACAGCTTAAAAATCGTTTTTACAGATTACCGATAAATAAACAAAACAACAAAAGAAGATGCCGTATATTAAAAAACTGGTGATGAGGGGTTTTAAGAGCTTTGCAAGAGAGACAACTATGAATCTTGATAAAAACATGAATGTAATAGTTGGCCCAAATGGTTCTGGAAAATCTTGTGATTATTCAACCCTTGTAAAACTTTCAAATGGAAGTGAAATACCAATAGGGAAATTAGTTGAAGAGCAGATAAAAAAATCTGCTGAAATAAAAAAATTAGATGATGGAATTTATGTAGACGGAAGCAATAACATAGAGATAATTTCATTAAATAAAAGCACAGGGAAAGCAGAAAGGAGATTAGTTTCAAAATTTATAAAAAGAGAGGGGGATATTCTGTATCAAATCAGGACAAGAACAGGAAAGGAAGTAAAAGCAACAGGATGCCATCCTGTAATAACATTTAGGGATGGAGAAATTAAAAGTATTTTATTAAGAGACTTAAATGTTGGCAGTTTAATTGCTTCTCCAAGAGTTTTAAAAATTGGAGGTAATCAGTTTGATAAAGATCTCGCGAGATTTATTGGGTATATAATCGGAGATGGATATATTTCAAAAGAGAGAATAGAATTTGTTAATAACGACATGGAAGTAATAGGAGATTATAAAGACATTTTAAACAAGTTTAATCTTCATTATACCGAGAGGCTGGATAAGAATATTACAAGAATTTACATAAATAATTCTTCTTTTTACAAAAAGATAAAAAATATGTTTATAGAAAATCATCAGGGTTCTATAACCTCAACCATTAAAAAGATTCCAGACTCTTTGTTATCTGCAGATAACTTGGCAATTTCAAATCTTTTAGCAGGGTTATATGATACAGATGGAAGTGTAAGAAAAGATATTGCAGTAATTGAATTCTGCACAAAGAATCAAGAATTAGCCAATCAAATGCAGGGTTTATTATTAAGATTTGGGATAATATCAAAAATTAAAAAAAGGTTGTGCTGTGCAAAGAATACAAAAGACCAAACAAAGAGGCCTTATTTTTATCTATATGTCTATGGTATAGAGAACTCCAAAAAATTTTATAATAATATCCCCTTAAAAGTAGCACATAAATCTGAGAATATTAAATCATGGTTATCTAAGGATTTAATATCAAATCCAAATACAGACTTATTGCCTCAAGAAATTAATCTGTATGTAAGAGAACTGACAAGGCTTTTAGGAATAAAATATAAACCCCTAAGAAAACAATATCCCTCTTTAGCAGCGTATATCGAGAATAGGTGTTTGCCGTCAAGAAAGGGGATAAGTATTGCTCTCAGAATTTTTAATAGTAAGTTATCAGAATTAAATAATCTATTTAATGATTTAAAAGTAAATAAAATAAATTTAATTAAATGTATGGATGAACTTAACATTTCTGGTTGGAATGCTTCAAAATCTGTTGGATTACACAAGACAATTATAAGAAATCAATGGTCAAATAATAATGTTTCACCTAAGCAGGAAAATTTAGTAAAATTTTATAATTTAATAAAAGAAACATTTGAAATTAGATTTCTAAGAATAAAGGAGCTAATGGGTATCCTTAATTTGATAGTTAATTCTGATATCTATTGGGATAAGATAATTTCAATTCAAAAGCTGGAAAAGCCAGAATTTGTTTATGACTTAACTATAGAAGGTAATCATAATTTTATAGCAAACAATTTATTTGTTCATAACAGCAATGTCACAGACGCATTATGTTTTGTTCTTGGAAGATTATCAATTAAATCTATGAGGGCAGCAAAAGCATCTCATTTAATTTTTGCAGGAAATAAGCAGTATAAAAAAGCAAATGAGGCATTTGTAGAAATAATCATAGACAACGAAGATAAGACTTTTGCATTAAATGAAAAGGAAATTAAAATAAGAAGAATTGTAAGAAAAAATGGGCAAAGTATTTACAGGATTAATAATGAAACAAAAACAAGGCAGGAAGTTTTAGAGCTTCTGGGCCAGGCAGGAATAGACCCACATGGATTTAATATAGTTCTTCAGGGAGAAATTGAAAGGTTTGTAAAAATGCCTGCAGATGAGAGGAGAAAAGTTATAGAAGAAGTAGCAGGAATTTCTGTTTATGAGATGAGAAAGCAGAAGTCCTTAAATGAATTAGAAAAAACAGAGGAAAAATTAAAACAGATAAACACTGTTTTAAGAGAACGAACTAATTACTTAAAAAATCTGGAAAATGAAAGAGAGCAGGCATTAAAATTTAAAAAACTTGAAGAAACAGTGAAACAGTGCAGGGCATCAATAGTTAATAGGAATCTGCAGGAAAGAAAAAAAGAAGCAGATGAGATTAATAAAAAAATAGAGGAAAAAAGAAAAGAAGTTAATAAGAAAAATGAGATAATAACAAAGACCCAGAATGAAATCTCTTTGCTGAATGAAAAAATAGATAACATTTCCAAAACAATCCAAAAATCTTCTGGTATAGAACAGGATAACCTTATGGAACAGCTTACAATTTTAAAGCAGGAAATAGCAGGCTCAACTGCAAGAAAAGAAAATTTTGAGAATCAACTGAATGAATTAGAGAGGAGGGAAAACGCATTAAAAGAAACAATAAAATCCTCTGAAAAAGAGATTTCAGAGATGGCTCAGGAAAAGGGCAAGAATAAAAAGAAGCAGCTTGAAGAAAAGAAAAAACAATTAGAAGAATTAGATGAATTAAAGAGAAAAACTTATTTATTAAAATCAAATATTTCTTCGCTTGAAAACCAGGTAGAAGACAAAAAAAAGCAGATACAACGTCTGAAAAATGAGTCTAACTTTATCTTAGACCAGATTCAGGATACAGAATCTGGAATTAAAATTAAAAATTCTTTGTCAGAACATCAGTCATCGTTAGTTAAATTAAAACAATCAATAAAAGATGATGAAAGCAGTCTTTTAAGGTTAGAAAATACTCTCCTTGAAAAACAGAAAGAAATAGCAGTAAGAAAACAGCAGACTGAAAAAGCAGAAAAAATAAAAGCAAAGGTTCAGAAATTAGATATCTGCCCGTTATGCCAGACAAAGATGACTCCGGGGCATGTTAAAGAAGTAATTGAAAAATCTGATATAGCAATATCTAAAAACAAAGAAAAAATTTCTAATCTTCAGAAACAGGCAGCAGAGTCTGAAAATAAAATACACGCGATTAAAAAGAATATATCAGAGCAAGACCTGGAGATAAAAACAAGAGAAATAGATATAATAAAATTACAGACAATTGAAGAGAAGAAACAGCAGTTAAAAAGAAATTCTGAGCAGATTAAAATTTATGAAGAAGAATTATCAGGCATAGAGCAGAAATATAGGATGACTGAAGCTAATTTCTCTAAAATAAAAATAAGTGAAGAAGATTATGAAAGCTTAAAATTAGAGGTTAATGAACTGCAGAGAAGCGAGGAAAGGGATTTAGGAGTAGAGATAACAACAAAACAAAGGGAACTTGACAGAATAAAACTTGTAATAAAACAGATTTTAAGGGATAGAGAATCAATCCGGGATGATTTGTCTAATCTAACAGAAGATTTGGAAGCAAAACAGAAAGAAGCAGAAGAAAAAGAAGAGCAGGCAGTTTATTTAAAACAAAAATATCAAAAAATGTTTGGTGAGAAAAACCAGATACAGGATAAGGTAAGGATGTTTGAATCTAATTTAATGCACCAGCAGAATGAAAAAAACTTGTCCGAGAATGATATAAATAATTTAAAGATAAACCAGGCAGAAATAACAGCTAAGCAGCAAAATTTAGAGGAAGAATTAAAACAATTCCCAAATGTTACTCTCATTAATTTACCAACAGAGAAACTAAAAGAAAAACTTAATCAATCATCTGAAATATTAGCAAGAATAGGTTCTGTTAACTTAAGGGCATTAGAAGTTTATGAGGATATAAAGGCAGAGTATGATAAAATAAGGGAAAAAGTTGAGCAATTAGAAAAAGAAAAAGCAGATATTTTGAATATTATTGCCCAGATTGACAAAAAGAAAAAAAGAACTTTCCTTCAGACCTTAAGAGAGATTAATGCCTTGTTCTCAAGAAATTTCAGCCAGTTAAGTGAAAAAGGAGAGGTTATTTTAGAGCCTCAGAACAAAGATGACATCTTTGCAGCAGGCTTGGATATTACAGTCAAGACAGGGATTGGAAAATATTTTGATGTAACCTCTTTGTCTGGGGGAGAACAATGTCTTGTTGCATTATCATTAATTTTTGCAATACAAGAGCATAAACCTTATTGTTTTTATATTTTTGATGAGATTGATGCAGCTCTTGACAAGCGAAACAGTGAAAAATTAGCATATTTATTAAAGAAATACATGAAAGAAGGACAATATATTATAATAACTCACAATGATGCCCTAATCTCAGAATCTACCAATGTCTTGTATGGAGTAAGCATGCAGGAAGGTGTTTCAAAGATATTGAGTCTGGAGGTTTAATCAATATCCATATTTATATACATTTTTTGAAAATCATCAATACATTCAAAATGTTTATCAAGCAATTTATTTTCTCTAAAAGCTCTTTTATAACCCATCGAACTATTGTTTATATCACAATTAAATAGAACAAGTGTGTTATAAAGCCACGAAGATCCAGGGCCATTACTTTTTATTCCGGTAATTATTTTTACTGATTGGCAATTTATGATTCCTTTAGGAGTACTATGTTTAAATTCAGGTTCAAAAAACAAAATTGTTTCTAAACTAGGATAGCTTTTATCAGCATTCTTTTTTTCTGTGATTACTCTCATCCTTTTTTCTTCCATTTTCTTCTTATCCTTTATTTACTTTTAAAGATTGTTGTATTTGAGAGTCTGGAAGTTTAACCCTTGCTGATAATCTTTCTCATATGTTTTTTTAATTTTCCTAGATTCTCAGGTGTGTGCTCATTATTTGCTTTGCTTTTTTCCAATCCTTGGTAAAAAAAACAATTAGTATAATCAGGGGTATTGCATGTATGTTCAACTCTTAATTTGTAACTCCTGCTATAACTAGGATTTTTTGCCAGTACATAGCATTCTTGATTGTATGGGCATAAAATTGGCATTTTATTAGACTTAAGTATATTAATTTAAAATTAAGGGTTTAAAAATATTGTGAATTGGACCTTTTTTTAAATTCTGCACAATTAATGTAATCTGGAGTTGAACAAAAACCAGTCTTTAATGTTTCAACAGGGCTTCTCTCAAAAGCAGATTTCTCTTGTGCACTCAGGATTTGATAATCCACATTTGTTTTTTCTAATCGTTTACAATTTTTAGGTATATACGGGCATTCCATTTTATTACATCTTTTGTTTATTTTTAAGTATTATTATAATTTTTTTGGGATTAAAGCAACACCTATTTGATGATGCAGAAATCGGTATCTATCAATATCTGAACCAGCCCCAGCCCCAAAAAAGGTATCCTGGTAATTTACAACAATTTCTGCCTCGTCTGGAACTGAAGAAGCAAATTCACTGATATCTCTTTGATCACAATGCACTCCAACTAAATTATAGGTATTGGATAATTCGCGTAAACTAACCCCCTTTGATTCTGCATAATCCTTTATGCTCATATTCAATATCTTCCCCGTATCTATTGCCATTTTCTTCTTATCTTTTGTTTATTTTTAAATATTTATTTATCACCAACTTTTTTCTTTATAAAAAAAGAAAAACGGGAAACAAGAAAATAAAATATAAAAAAATAAAAAATGGAACAATTAATAATAACTTGTTTCTCCGAATTCTTCTGCTTCTGCAGGTTTCTTAGTTAAAAGTACTATAAGCACGATTAAAAGTACAACAAAGATTATTGCTAAAATAACTGTAAGTATTAAAACTGAATTAGATTTTGTAACACCAGTACTTGCTTTTTCTACATTTGCAGAAAAGCTGACCTGTTTTACCAATCCGCTTTCAGAATTAACATTGATAGTTACCAAATGTGTACCTTCTTCTGCGCTGTCAGTTGCTTTAACTTTTACTTGAACAGTTTTGCTTGAATCAGCAGGAATTGCAACAACAGGTTCGCTTATATCAATTATTAATCCGCTTGACTCTTCTGGTGTTAATGAATAAACAACCATTCTGTCATTAGGATTAACAAGAACTACATCGAAAGTTGCTTCCTCGCCTATAGCAATTGTTTTTGAAGTTGCTGTAGGTATGATTCCTGTTTGAGCACTGTTTACCACTAGTTTCTTCTGAACTAATGTGCTTGCGTCATAATTGTAAGCTTCTATATTTACGTTGTATGTCCCTGGAATAGCGTTTCTGGGGATTGAAACATATATTCTTTTGTCAGCTGAATCAATTATGTCATCATAATCTTCTTCATCTGTTGGGGCAATATCCCCAAAGAATACTTTTTTGTCAATTCCTAAGTCAGGAATTGAAACCTTTACGTAAACATTGTCCAATCTCTCATTTCCATTGTTTTCTACAACAATGTCCAATGGGATTGTGCTTCCAGCAGTTACTTCCTGAGATGTGTCAACTGATAATATACTAAGGCCATAAAGTTCTCTTTGCATTTTTATTGCATAAGATTCTTCAGCAGATTCTTTACCTTTAGCTGATATTCTTACTAAAAGAGATAAATCTTCAGTAAGTTCATCTTCAAGTTCATCTAAATCCATAGTTGAAGGTAATGTTAATGAAAATCTCTTAACATATCTGCTTCCGTTCACTATAAGGAACCTTGAAGTTTCGTCAGAAATTTCATTTTTATACCCTTCAATATAAACCTTAACCTTTACATCAGTTGCATCTTCACAAGCTGTAAATTCAACAGTTACAGGAACAGTATTAGAAACTTCTCCTGCAATAGTTGGTGAAGTTGTATATGCCTCAACATCATTAACTTCAACGCTTAAGTCACATATCTGGACTTCACTTGCAATCACTGTGCTCAAAGCAAAAACTATAGCAAATAAGGCTATAAAAGAAACCAAAATTGCTTTGCTTTTCATGTTTAAATCTTGGTAATTTGTTTAAAATTTAATTAAATTTACTATCAGAAAATGCTTTATAAAGATTTCTGTTGTGTAGTAACTATAAAATAAGTACAAAGAGAAATACTTAAATAGTATACCTGATTATACATAAGTATACCTGACATGGCCAAAATAACCACAATAAAGCTCGACGGAGAAACAAAACAGAGGTTAGATCATCTGAAAGAGCATGAAAGAGAGACCTATGATCAGATAATAAAAAAAATCCTGTATATTCTGAATGAAATCAGAAAAGATCCGATTTCAGGCAATAGAGTTTTAGGCAAGATTGATGCAAACATAAGAAGAAAACAGGCATATGAAAAGAAGATGAGCAATAGGAAATAAACCTCATTAAACCTATATTTTTTTATAATTTCCCCATAAGGTTATTTCGTAGGGGGCATGCTTATCTTTGATTTTAATCAAAGAATCAGTTGTTTTATTAACATTTGTTTTAAAACTAACAGAATATTTCTTAGAAGATATTTTTTCTAAACCTTCATATTCTACCTGCACGTTCTTGGGCATAAATAAAGCAAGCCAGACAGCAGAAGGTTTTTCGTTTATATATTGAGTTGCTGAACATATTTGTATTCTCAAACTGCAGGGTTTTTTAGCCTTATTTTTTCTTATTTTTAGGGGGATATCCCCTATCATCTTTTCTAAGTCCTTGTAGCATTTTTCTTGATTTGGCCAATGGCATATTTTTTCTCTTGAATATACTACTTTTAAACCGGGTTCAAATTCCATTACTAGTCCTGTAATAATATGCTTTTAAATATTTGTATACTGCGTACAAATTAAACCAGGCTCAACCCCTCAACACTATCCTGAACATCATAAGGGCTTTCATTGATTATAACAATATCTTTGTCTTTCGGAAGATTTGAAATTAATTTTTTCCAGTCTTCAATGCGTGTTCTTTTATGTTTTCTTTCTCCTTTTTCGCCATATTCAATTCCTGAAAAATGGCAGTGCCATTCTTTATGTTTTCCGAAAAGTTTTTTTATTTTTTCATAATCAACTGTTTTTTCTCTTGCGAGGATATGTGCAAAATCAATTGTAAATGAGCATTTAGTATCTTCAGCAAGTCTTTTAATCTCATCCAGGCTTCCAAAAACATTTACTTTTCCTGTTGTTTCAGGGGCTAATTCTGGCTTCCATTTATTCTTTTTTCTTTCTTCCTGCATGTCTATTATTGCTATCTTTATGTTCTGGTAAGTTTCTTCTTTATCCATTTTGCTGTAATAGCCAGGATGAAAAACAATTCGGTAGGCTCCAAGCCAGTTTCCTACCTTGCAGCAATCAAGAATTCTTTTTTTGCTTTCTTCAATTTTCTTTTTTTCCTTGCTATTAAGGTTAATCCAATAGGGAGCGTGAATTGAAAGTTTTATATCCAGTTCTTTTGCTTTTTTTCCTATCCTTACAGCATCTTCTTTATTTTTAATATAAACCCCGTAAGTAAATGCAATCTCGCATGCTTTCAGGCCTTTTTTAGAATAATACTCTAATCTATCTTCAGCAGAATCAACTCCTCCAAGTCCTGCTGGGCCAAAACGAATATCTTTGAATTTCATGATTGTAAGAATAACCTAATATATTTAAAGATATTATTTTTTAATCATCTCTTTTACAAATCCAAATTGCCTGTTTTTTCGAGTCATTTTTATAAAATTATTTAGTCTCTTTTTAAATTCTTTTTTTCTTCGTGTTCTTACATCTTCAATATATGCAATCCTTATTCTCCTGTAGCTCTCTGAAAAATTTTGGAAATTCTTCCATGCTTGTCTGTCCTTCCTGATTTCATTAAGAATATCTTTTGGGATAATAAATTTTTCAAGAGAATCTTTATTAAAAACATGTCGAATTGCTTTCATCCCAAATTTAGTCATTTGTTTATTCTTAATCAGATTTTTTATTCTTTCTCTATTCATCTCTGAGAGAATACTATCTGGTCTTCTTTGGGAAAATCTTTGAGCGAACTTTTTCTTATCTATTCTTTTTATTATGCTGTCAATCCACCCATAACAAAGCGCTTCTTCAACTGCATCATTATAAGCTATCCTTGGCTTTCCAGAAGATTTTTTATAATAAATGAGCCAGATATCTTTTTCTTTATTATGATTTTTAGCAAGCCACGCCCGCCATTTTTCTCTTTCAGTTACATAAAGTGTTTTACTAATTTTCATATTTAGTTAAAAATAATTGCTTTTAAATTCTTTTATCACACCCTTAAACTTATCCCTAAATTTTCTTGTTTTTCCTTAAATTTTTAGCCTTAGGAAAAGTGAACGTGGGTTTTTTTTCCAGCAACTCGTGGCCAAAGTTGAGCATTGTCTCATTGCCGAGTTCAGTCACCTTTGGCGGCTTTATAAACAGATTAGCTATAAACCCTTTGAATCCACTTAAGAATCCCTCAGACTCTTCTGTATCACTGATAGATGCCACTTTTATTCCCATGCGCGGGGTATCTTTTGTTTTTTTGAATGAAAGCGTATTCACCCGAGCAACTAGCTCATTATATCTATTTTCGTACTTATATTGTCCGTTTTTGGGCTTAACACTGTAAAGCCCAACAGTTACAGGGCTTTTCTGACCCCTTGCGTTGAATTTTAGATCCACCTCAGTAACAGTATTAGCAGAGTTGGTTACTGTTCCTTGGACCTCAATGCGGCCGAACCCTTCTCCTTCAAACTTAATGTAATTGAGCGTATTTTCCAGCGGCTCTCCTTCTTTTAAATCATCAGTATTTCTCGCTATCATCCCCTCAGGTTCAAATATATTTTTGTGAAAGCCCTTTCCCCGTATTTCAAATTCACAGACCAAATTGAAGGATTTTGAAGTTACCTTTTTTTCATACGAGATAATATTTGCCTTCTGCTCATTATTGGAACTGGTTTCCCTGTCAACAAATGTTGGGGATATCAGAGGGACAAAATACATAAAAGAGGAGATAGGATTTTCTTTAGATCCTCTTTTGCTATATCCTAATAGAACAGTCGGACCATTGATGTCTTCAACAGCATTATTGCTGTCGGATATTAGAGCATTCAAGCTTATTGCACAAGAATCAACTGGTGCAACATAGCGGGGATTATTGGCATCAACAGTATGAGGGGATTTCAGTCCATAATCTGCTTTAACTTTTTCAGCCAACCCAAAAGTCAAGGCTCCGGCAAATGCTCCTGCAAGAACAATATTCGTTAAATTTTTTTTAAACCCCATAAAATTAACAAGAATAAACTATATTTAAATATTTCATTGTGTTTTGTCATAGAAAAAAGGTTTCAAAGAAGATTTGAAGTTGATGGATAGGAGGTTTATTGCTTTTTTTCCCATTTTTTATTCCCCCTCCTATTAAGTTTAATTATAAATTTTAAATAAAAAATTAATAAATTTTTAAGCTCTTTTTATTGTATGGGCTATTACTGCAATTATAAATAATATCACAAAAATTACTGCTAACCATTTTGCTATTATAAATGAATATCCTGAAATAAGTCCAAATCCAAATATTCCAGCAACTATTGCTATTATTAAGAATATTATTGCCCAGATTAACCAGCCTGTTACGCCTTTGTTGTTCATTTTTTCCTCCATAGTTTAAAAGTAATCATAGTATATATATCTATGTTGTATGATTTTATACTTCTTTAAGGAACTCTGCTTTTTACTTCTCTGGAATATATGGCAGATAATATATACCTGTGTATCTTTATATAATGTGGAGAAACTAAAAACAGTACATAAAGTTTTTAAGACCATCACAATCTTAAAAGGCATTCATGCAATAATAGAAATACTGTTAGGAATTATTTTGCTGATACTAAACACAGAGTTTATATCTAATACAATAGTAGCTTTTATTGAAGGAAGGCTTGTAGGAGACCCCAGCAGTTTTATTGCACAATACATCTCGCAATTTGGAATAGACCTTTCATTAAGTATTAAATTGTTCTTATCACTCTACTTATTAATCCATGGAGTTGTTAACCTTTCTTTGGTTTATGGTATTATCAAAAAACCATTTTGGGCATATCCCCTGTCAATTGTGCTATTCATCGGATTTATAATTTATCAGGCATATAGTTATCTTATCTTTCCTTCAGCATGGTTGCTATTCTTGACTCTCTTTGACATTCTTTTTATAGGGTTAGTATTTTACGAATATCATCTTCTTCTTAAGAAATATTCATTTTTAGGTAAACTAAAATTGATTGCCGAAGCCAAAACCCCAAAAATTGTTGAGATAAACTTAAAAATGAACACTTAACTGCCAAATTTTGCAGAGTAAAATATTGAAGATTCTATTGAAGGATTAAGTTTGGTTTGACTTTAGACCCTCTAAAAAGATTTATAAATCTCTATTCTTATGAATATAAATCCTGCATGGGAAAAAGAGTTCTGATAAGATTAAGATGGAGCTGAAAAAATTAGAAAATATTTTTCAAGAAAAAGATGATGTTTTATTAGCTGGAAGTGTTGTTGAATATTTCAAAAGAGATTATGAACTAACTAAAGAACCCGTTGGTTTAGAGAGCCCCTCATTTATAGCAACTATTCAAGAGGATTGGCAAGAATTGGCAGAAAAAGGTTCAATTGACTTATCTAAAATTTCTGATTCTAAATACAGAGTAAGATCTTCTGATGTAGAAGATAAGTTACCTAAGATTCTGCAAAAGCTTGTTGAAGAGAATTATTTAAAACAAATTGGAGATAAATATATATTTAATCTAAAATAGAAAAGAAGAGTATCGCTGACATTTTGTTTTTTAAATTTTATTCAAAAATTTTCAAATCCCGCTAAACTCCTGTTTTATCTCACCAACATTCTCTAATAAATAATTATGCATCCTCTGGATGATTAAATCCTGTAAATCTTCTTTTAGAACTCCTGAACACTTGGAAATCTCTTTTTCAGGAAATCTTGTCTCACCTTTTTGCATTGTGCATATCATGCTCTCTCCTTGTAATTTCTCACTGTCAATTGTTCCCTGTTTTACTTCTAATAGTTTAACCTCTATCTTGCAGGCATCATTTTTAGCACTGCTTTTTATAATATAAAGCCAGCTTGCCTGGTCATCTGCCCTTATCCAGGAAACAGGTCTGCAATTTTTCATTGCATCAACAAAGCATTCCGCAGTATTGCACTGCCTTTCATGGAAAAACAGGAAATATCCGGTAAAAATAACCAAGGCAATAATTAATATAACCAAGGCTGTTCCAACTCTTCTCTTTTTTCGGTCATAATGGCTAAAATCAAATATACCTCTTTCCATATTATAACTAGACATCTGCTGTTTTTAAATGTTATTTGTCTTATTAGTAATCGGTAAAACTATTTTAAGCTTTGCAGGTGAGAAGATTAAATTTAATTATGAGCAACTAAAGCTTCTGCTCTGTTCACTCATCTTACATCATTTTATGAATTATTGATGTATTTAAAGTAAATATAAAAAAATAAAATACAAATACTAATTATTAATTGGAAATTAAAAGCTAACCAGATTAATATTTGTGTCAGTACTGACGAAATTTGTAGCAATTAGGTTGCTGCAGCCGAAATGTTCACAAACTTCTATGATTTTTGGGGTTGCTGTGCCGTCTATTGCCATTATATATGGCTGTTCCCTTAAATCAAGAGAATATATTTTTCTCAATGGAAGTTTTTTTATTCTCTCAAGCTTTTCATTAAAAACAACAACATTCTTGCTTCCAATGACTTTGTTCAATTCACTGGCTATCTCTTCTTTTTCTTTTGCAGTCATTTTTTTTATCTCTGTTTTCTTGACTTCTTTGACTGCTGCAGGTTCTTCAGACCTAAAGCTAGCTTCCCTTTCATATTCTCTCACCCCTCTTTTTCTTGATTGGTGCATGTATTCGCTTGCCTTAACTCTTTTTCTTAAAGCCTGAAGAATTTCTTTCCCTGCTAATTCCTCAACTTCCTTGCCTTCAGGAGCCATCGCAATAAAATCAATATCAGCATTCTCTGTTACATTTTTTATTATTAAAGTTCCGCCTCTGTCTCCATCAACAAACAAAGTAGTTGTTTTTTCCTTGCTTAATTCAGCAACACTATCTGGGAGTTTTGTTCCATTCATTGCTATAGCATTTTTAATGCCATTCTTCAATAAATTAACAACATCTGCTCTTCCTTCAACAATTATCAGCTCATCTCCGGAGATATCTCCAGATGGAAGATTTTCAGTCCCGTAACTCTGTATTTTAGAAGTTCTTGCAGCTATTTTTATCTCATCAGTCATGTCACTTATTCCATTCCCAGATTCTCCTAGTCTTTCCATTAGTTTCTTAGCTCTTTCTAGGATGTAATCTCTTTTGCTTCCCCTAACATCTTCAATATCTTCTACAACAATTTTAGTATCACTTGGACCAATTCTTTCAATTGTTTCAAGAGCAGCAGCAATAATTGTAGTTTCAGTTTTGTCCATAGCAGAAGGTACTTCAATTTCCCCAACAGTCTTCCTGTCTTCTGAATTTGTAGTAACTTCTATTCTTCCTATTTTTCCTGATCTTTGAAGTTCCCTCATCTCAAGATCTTCTCCTAATAGGCCTTCTGTTTGTCCAAATACAGCCCCAATTATGTCTGGTTTTTCTACAGCTCCCTCAGCTTCAAATTTAGCATGAATTATGTACTTGATTGAAACCGGGCTTATTTTTGCCATGTTTATTTTTCCTCCTTACATTTTTTTATATTATTTATTTAACTTTTTGAATATCAGTAATTTTAAACTCCTTTCCGCTTTGCAGATGAGTTGATTAAGCTTATTCTTCCCACCCATAGCGAATTAGTGTTTTTCTATTACTAATTTCGTTATATTTTTAGTAGTCTTTCAGAAAAAGATATAGAATTATCTGATCTTATCCTAGTTTTTGCTTTTAGTTCTCTTAACTATTAATGTTCATTAAAAATAAATATGAACTTTGATAGTGATTGTGATATAATCGTGATAGATAATAATATATTATCTTTTTCTTAATCTACTGATATTTTAAGAAAATATTGGTATATAAAGTTTGTGATTATGTTAAGTCAATGTGTTATCCAGAAATAATGTCCTCTCGGTAACACAGATAAGTTCTAAGAAATCTGTAGAACTTATGAAAAAACTAAATCAGAAGAAAATCAAATGGATCGTAAAGGAGGGCGATAAGAGAGAAAA
>JAQUKY010000003.1:0-105122 GCA_028718805.1 Candidatus Nanoarchaeia archaeon
GAGAGACCTCATGAGAGTCTTAGAATGTTAACTCCTTTAGTAGTTTACTTTCAGTATAGAAGACATAAAAAGCATTATGATTTATGATTGTGTAGGGCTAGGTGAAATATGTCTTGGTCCTGCACAATTTCGCAATCGACGAAGAAGTTTAAGAAGTCTGCCCGAAGCCTATTTGATAGAAGAACCTGCTTCAGGATATAGCCTGTTTTCTATAGGTATCTTTGTTTTTTCATATACAAAGCATGAAAATTCATAGAATTGCCCTATTATATTATACCATTTTGGGCTTGTTGGGCAAGCCACAATCTCATATTCCGGAAGTATGTTTTTTGCATAATCAACAGCCCTTTTCATATGAGCCTTGTTTGTAACTACCACCACTTTTTTAGGATGGATGAGATCTATAAGGGATTTAGATTTTCTGAAATTATCCTTAGTGTCTTTTGCATCTGACTCTACCCTGATTAGCCTTTTTTCTATCCCTAATTCACATAGATAATCTCCTATCTGCTCTGCCTCTGTTTTTTTCATGTATCTCCCAAGAAAACCTCCCCTTCCCCCCGTAGGAATTATAAAGGTATTTTTATTATATTCAACAGCTTTTCTCGCCCTCTGTTTGTTTAGATAACCAACTATCCCAGCGCCAAGAACTAATATCACTTCATCATAAATTCCCTTTTCTTCACCCATAAATAGAACATAATTTACTGGTTTATAAATAATATATGCTCTATAAATCAATAATAAAACTCTATCACTAATGTAAAAATACGAATAATCTGGAGCAACTGAAATCAAGCTTAAGCTTCTCAACATTCTATTATTGGTTTTTTTTTATGTTACTGGTTCGTTTTTCTATAATTCATGAAACGATTTTTTAGTTTTGTACATTACAGAAAATTTAAAGATTAAACCAAAAATTTATAAACTATAGCATCTATAGTTACTATAGATATAAAATGGATAATATAACAACAATACAATTAAGCAAGGAAACAAAGGATAAAATATCTTCTTTTGGAGTGAAAGGAGAAAGTTATGATGAAATTCTTAAAAGAATATACTCTTTAGCTGTTAAAGAGCAACTTAGAGATTTTTTAATGTCTTCAGAAGGATTTATTTCAATTGATGAGGCAATAGAAAAGCATAATAAAAAATGGCAAAAGTAGAGATTCTTGAAGATCTTTACGAAAAAATTGAAAAAAAATTTGGTGGAAATGCAGATAAAGTTTTTGCCTTGATAAAATCTCTTGAAGAAAATCCAAATAAAGAAAAAGAATTAGGGAATGTTGCTGGAATTGTTATCAAAGAGATAAGATATGAAGGTTTTAGATTTTATTTTATTACAGATGGATATAAACTAAAAATAATGGATGAATCAAAGTTAGTTGATTTGTTAATAAAGTTTGTAAGGATGTCTGATAAAAAGCATCAGCAGAAAACTATTGATGAGATTAAAAGCATACTATCTAAGTTTGGGCCGGGGGATTTAATTAAATGAAATTTTCAAAAGGGCAAGAAGAATTAATGATTGAAGGTTGTAAAGAAATGGCCGGAGAAAGTTTAAGGATTTGTAAAGAATGGGAACATCTAGATTTAGAAATAGATTGGGAATGGGAATAATGAGACAAAAACCTCTTCTGATAACTTTTATAAATCCCCTAGTGCTTATTAAGTCATGAAAATCCTAAGCTTACACTGTGACTTCATTAAGTTCAAACCACTAAAAAAGGCATTAAAAGAGCCAGAAGAGCTTACTAAAGAGCAGGAAAAAGAGAGATTAATAAAAGAGCCCTTGGTCATTTTTACAGCTGTTGAAAAAGGAGATAATCTGGAAACTGTTAAGCCTTTGATTGAAAACATAGAAGATATTGCAAAGCAGGTTAATGCTAAAAAGATAGTTCTATATCCTTATGCTCATTTATCTTCAAACCTGTCTTCCCCAGACACTGCAATGTCAGTATTAAAAGAAGCTGAAAAGCAATTAAGCAAAAAATTAAGCGTGGTAAGAGCACCTTTTGGATATTATAAGGAATTTGAATTAAAATGCAAAGGCCATCCTCTTGCTGAGTTGTCCAGAGAGATAAAGAGTGATGTAGTGGTTGGAGAAAAGATAAAACAAGATGAGAAAAATTATGACTATAAGCAACTTTTAAGGGAAATATCAAAATCAAAATTAGACCGGGAAAAATTAAAAGAAAATGACCATAGAATTATTGGGCAGCAGATGGACTTATTTTCATTTTCAGAAATGGCTCCAGGCATGGTTTTCTGGCATAATAATGGGTTAATAGTTTATAATGAATTAGTAAAATTAATGAGGGATAAATTAAGAAAAGCAGATTACCAGGAAATTAAAACTCCGGAAATCCTAGATAAAAGGTTATGGCAGATTTCTGGCCATTGGGAAAAATACAAAGAAAATATATTTTTAACAAAATATGAAAATAGAGAATTTGCAGTTAAGCCTATGAATTGCCCAGGAGGAATGCTTGTTTACAAAAATTCCCCTAAATCTTATAAAGATCTGCCATTAAGAGTAGGAGAATTGGGAACAGTTCATCGACAGGAACTTTCAGGAGTTTTAGGAGGGCTATTTAGAGTAATTCAGTTCACTCAGGATGATGCTCATATATTCTGCACTGAAAAGCAACTAGAACAAGAAATAATAAATATAATTGAGTTCACAAATAGCATTTACAAATTGTTTGGGTTTGAATATCATATTGAATTATCAACACGCCCAGCAAAAAGGATTGGAAGCGATGAAATATGGGACAAGGCAGAAAAAGCACTGGAAGGTGTTTTAAAAAAGAAAAAAATAAAATATAAAATTAACAAAGGGGATGGAGCTTTTTATGGCCCTAAGATAGATTTCCATATAAAAGATTCTTTAGGAAGAACCTGGCAATTGACAACAATTCAGGTTGATTTTGCGATGCCAGAGAGGTTTGACCTTAATTACAAAGATGAAAAAAATAATCTGCAAAGGCCAATTATGATTCACAGGGCAATTTATGGAAGCTTGGAAAGATTTATTGGTATACTTCTTGAGCATACAAGTGGAAGGCTGCCTTTGTGGCTTGCCCCAATTCAGTGTAGGGTAATTAATTTTACAGACAAAAATAACAAAACATGTGAAAAATTATGCGAAGAATTAAAAGAGCTTGGCTTTAGGGTTGATATTGATTTGAAGTCAGAACCAATTGGTGGAAAAATAAAGCAGGGAGAGATGGAGAAAATCCCCTATTTAATCGTTATTGGAGAAAAAGAAGAAAAATCAAAATCAGTTGCAGTGAGGTATAAAGGCAAAGTAACAACAATAAAGAAAGATGTTTTTATAAAACAGATTCAGAAAGAAATTGCAGAAAAGAAATCACAGTAATTCTTAAATAACTAACCCTTATTTACTCATCTGCAAAGCTTAACTCGTTTATAAGATTAATTAAAAACGAAATCAATAATGATAAAAAACTAGAACGCTATTGCTGTTCACATCAAGCGTTTAAGTTTAAACATTACCAATAAAAGTTAAATGCAAACAAAGATAAAAAGCACAAAATGGATTTCATATCAACCTACAAAACAATAAAAGAATCAGAAATATTTAAGAGTTTTATTGAATACAATAAGGAGGCAGAGCTTGTTGCAGGATTTTTCATTCTTGATCTATTGGAAAATAACAATCAAAGGAGCCTTGATTATAAACTACAGCAGAAAATTTTTACTTTTTCTTTAGATGAAGCTGGTGAAATAACCATGAGAGAGGATGAATTAATAGAATCAGACAAGCCATTAGAAAAAATCTCTTCTGATATTAAAATTGATTTAGATGAGATTCCTGAAATTGCAGAAAAACAAGCAGGAATAAACAATATAAAAAATAAGTTCCAAAAGATAATTGCTGTTTTGCAATTGCATGAAGGAAAACAGGTCTGGAATTTAACATGCATGCTTGATAGTTTTGTGATTCTTAACATAATTATTGATTCAGAAACAGGAGATACACTCAAATTTGACAAAAGGTCTGTGATGGATTTCGTCAAAAAGAAATAAAAATTATATTACTAATCTCCTGTTTAAACCTGCACAAAACAATAAAAATTTTAATCTGCTTATTCACATCTTAAAACAGTTTAAGCAATTACTAAAATAGTTGAACAGGTTGTCTTTGATTAATAAATTTAAAGAACCAACAAATTTATTAATCCTATTTCTGTTGCTATATCATGGGAAAGAAGGGGAAAATTAACAGAGAAGAGCGTGAAAAAGAAATGCTTAGAGATCATGCAATGTTTCTTAGTTATAGGGAAATATCAAAATTTGCCCCAAGATTTGATCCTAAGATGATTAGTCACTTTTTTGACCAGTATAAGGTTTTTTCTATTGCAGATAATTACCGCGGTAAATCAGAAAATTTTGAAAAATATTTTTTAGAAAAAATTAAACCCGGAGATTTTTTAACTGAAGAAGGAAAGAAGATGATTTTAAGCAAAAGCTTATATGAAAAAAAAGATTTAGGAAAAACTGTAGGAGACTTATTTAATGGATTTTTCCCTTCAGTACAAGAAAGAATTCAAATTAAAAAACTTAGACAAAGCGGTGCAAAAGGATTTTTAAAAAGTTATATCCCCTTTACAAAAGAAAGGCAATTATTAAGGGGAAGATATCTGGACAGAACAACCTCTGCTTTTAGAGATTTACATAAATTAATGCAAGGCGATTATGCTAAAAGAATGCCAGAATTAGCTAAGGCAGTTACAGATGTTTATGATGCTGGATTTTTTGATGTTGCTGCAAAGATATTATATGAAGGGAAATTATTAAACCCTTGGAAATATGGGATGCTCCAAAGACAAATTCACAAAAGAGCAGAAGCAGGAGTTAAATATACAACAAGAACCCTTGAATCTTATGTTATGCCGCAAAAAGTAGCAGCGATTGTTTTAGGAATTATAGGCATAGGTTCTCTTGTTATAAACAATAGCATAACCGGGAATGTTGTGGGTGTAAGCAATCCAAATATCTTTGGATTATTAGGAGGAGTTTTATTGTTAGTTTCAGCAGGATTATTATTTTTTAAAAAAAAGAAACAAATCAGATATAAAATCAAGAGAAAAAAGAATATAAAAAAGAAAAAAAGAAAATCTAAACTGTAATTCTCAAAACTAAATAAAGCTGAATTGAGAAGCTAAATCTTAATCTGCTGTGGATTTCAGCTTGCTGAACCTACTCTCTAACATATTAAATAAAAAGAAATCCACATCATTTATGATGTGGTGCTGATAATCGCTAATGCTGTGATTTAAACGCTTTTGGGCAATTGAGGGCAAAGCGGATAAGAGTAAAGATATAAGGAAGCCCACGCATTTATGCGTGGGAGGATGTCACATTATCAAAAAGAAATAAGAGAATTTAAAAATAAAGGAATAATTATCTTTCTATGAAATCTAAAGAAGATATTGCCAAGAAAATAGAAAAGGAAATCTTAGAAGTATCTATAGAAATAACAAAAAAAGGAGAAGGAGCATTGTTTGTCATAGGAAATAACATAAGATATACCCGTTTATTGAAACAGAAATTTAGAACATTTAATGTATTAGACAAGGGAGCAAGGAAAGTTCTTGTTGGAATAGCAACAATTGATGGCGCAGTTATAATTGACAAAAAAGGAAATGTTAAGGATTATGGTGCTATGATAAAAAATGTAAAAGCATTTAAAGGATATGGAACAAGGCATTCTGCTGCGATATCTGCATCAAAGGATGACAATACTTCTATTTTATGTTCTGAAGAAGAGAAAAAGGTCAAGATTTTCAAAAATGGAAGATATATAATGCAGGTAGATGCATTGGAAAAAGGCATAGAGGATAAAACCTCTGGAATTGCAACTATGTTAGAGACAATTGGGGCAGGATTTATAGGGACAATAGGCGTTGTTACTTTGGCTCCTACTTTGGGAATTGCTCTGGTACCAGGAGTTATTATATTTGGCGGCAGTTATTATGCAATAAAACGGCTTTTAAGCTTCTCTAAAAAATAAAAAAATCTAGGAAGTTTTAAAAACAAATCTTTCTTAGTAATTGATATATAAAATAGGTAAAATTATCAATAATAGATAAGGACGAGTTAAGCGAGGGCAATCAAGCTTAATCTGCTCAAAAATACCTTAAAATCGTTTAATCAATTATAGATAAAAAACAAAATGGCAGAAGAAGAGAGTGAAGAGGAAAAAAAGGCAAGGGAAAAGAACATATCCCAAATAGACAAGATTATAGCAACAATTAGCCCTGATAAATATTATGATGGAACAAGAGGGCAGATTAATCTGTTTAAAAAATTAATTAAAAAAAATGGTTTCTGGCAGGCAGTCCAGGAAGCAAAACCAAACCCTGCTGCCCAGCATCAATTAGTTTATAACTCATCTGTTCAAACCCTGGAACCTGTTTATTTCTGGATTTTAGATTTTATGAATGGATTATTTAGTAATTCAGTAGAAAAAATAGTTGATAATTTTGCATCTTCTCCAGGAAGCGGGCATTTTGCAGAACTAAACAGTAAAATGAACCAACTTCAGCAACAGGCAATGGCAGTTTTAGGACAGGTAAATGGGATTCTAAAAGGAGTGATAAATGTTATTTATGATTTAAAAGAATGGCAGATTACTTTAAGCCATTATGACGCTGCAAATTCAAAAGATAAAAATGTTAAAGAAGCAGCAATATTAGCCCTAAAACAGCGTTGGATGGATAAAGTTGACATTCAAAGAGGGCAAGGCAGCATTAATGTTATGGCTTCAGGAAACCTGCAATTTGTAACTTTAAGGGATGCTTTTATGGTTGTTGATTCTGCAGAAGCAGTAGAAAAATTAGATTTAAATGACAGGGTTAAGAGAGTATTAAAGCCAAGAGTCCAGGAGTTTTATGAATGGAAAAAAAGAAGCGAAGCAGAATTAAGAAAAAGATTTGAAATTGAAAAAACTTATCTAAGAAGCCAGGTTGATTCATTAAAATTATATTCAAGATGGGCAAAACCTTATCTTAAAGCAGCCCAGCAATTATCTATGAATGACAGATTGTCTGTCAGGCCGGAATTAGTTAACATATTCAACACTGTTTTCCTGCAATTAACTTTAATGGGGAAAATTCCAGTAAAAGTTGAAGAGGAAGTGTATAATAAAAACTTGCCATTTGAATTTAAAAGAATGAAATTAAGAAAATATAATTCAGTTGTTTTTATTGATTTTAATTTCAGAGGCATACCCAACAGATTGCCCCAGGGAGGGCATTATGTTTTCGGTGGAAGAGCAGAGGTTACTTTTAAGGCATATTCTTTGAATGATGAAGAGCTTAACCTATTAAAGATTAAATTAGAAGAAAGTGATTTAAATGACTCTTTAAAACTTGTTGAAGGAATGACAGACCAGTCTCTAAAGCAAATACAAATGGATATAGACGAGTTTTTAGAGGACAAGGAAAAGGAGAAAAGAGAAAAAGAAGAAAGTGATGATATCAATCCATTTTCAGCGCTTTTTAGTTTTTTTAAGTCAGATAAAAAAGAAGATAAAAAAGAAGCAAAGAAATCTGACCAGATTAAGCCGGACAGTTATGCAGAAAGATATGTCAGGAATTTTGCAGAAGCAGATGCAATAAATAAATGTTATAATGTTTTTGATGTCTATAAGAAAGCTCATGACATGGCTTCGCTTCCTTACATGGCAGATACTGAAATACAGGTTCCCCGAACAGGTGCAGAAGAATTGTTTGGATTTGACAAAAGAGATTACGGATAAATGTTTTATAACACTTAATCCCTTATAAACCCAAACAATTAAATAATTATAATTCTTGCTTAATAAAGGGAAAGAAAATACATATAAGAAATCATAGGTGTTGTATATTATGGCAGATGATGATTTTAATGAAAATTCAGATTCATCAGGAGAATCTGAGTCAGAAACCCGAAATCCGGAGAATATTGATATTAATATAGATGAAACCCCAATAGAGGAAGGAGTAACAGAAGAAACTGAAGAAGGGGGCGAGGAATCAGGGGATTTTGGAGGTTCAGATTTTGTCCCGTCTTCAAGATTTAGTTCAAGAGCAGTAAATTCTTTTTTAGAGCAGGAATCAATACAGCCTGTTACAAGTTTAGAGAGTGATATATTAAATTCTTCATCACATTCTGCAGAAAGGAGAACAATAGACCAGGAGCAAACGCAGGGCAGGTCAGAAGTTCAAAATGCTCCTCAATATTCTCCATCAACAGCAGGCTATGGAAGAAAAAGTTATTATGAACTGCCAGAAGATGACACTTACCCCGAAACAATCAGGCCAATGCAGGCAAGATCTGAAATAAGTGCAAGCCTTCCTTTTGATGATTTGCCAAAGGCAAGACTATTAAATCCTAATGATTCAATTGGCTGGAGAAATCAGGATACAGGATACCCTAGGGAAGACTACAAACATAAATTTGAACCAGAAACAAAAAAGAAGAGAAGAGATGTTTGGTAATTAAATCGTCTATTTAAATTGATAATAAATAAAAACGAAATAAGCTATGTATGAGGAGCTTAATTTCCTCACAAACATATTAAATCGTTTATCAGATTACCAAGACGTTAATCAATAATTATATAAACCAAAAACTGTTTACTTAAGAAGAAAAAAGAGGAAAAGTCAGTAATAAATAAAACGAACTAAGTTATGTAAACTAAGCTTAATCTCTTATCTGCAAAGCTTAAATTCGTTTATCGCATTACCAATAAAAGTTAAATACAACAAAAGAAAAAACGAAATCAGTAATGAGAAAAACTCTTTAACGCTATGAGAACAGAAATCAAAGCGTAATAAAGTAATTAATATATAAATAATAATAACACAAACAAAAAAATGGCAGACTACGAATCAATTTATTCAGGAGCAGCCAATTATCTAACTCCAGGTTATGAAACCCAAAGAGACATGGTAGGTTATCAGGTTCCTGCAGGGGAAATAAGCATGAGCATAGACCCAAGAACCGCCAACCAATTAAGGGAAGTTAATATTAAGATTAATCCAGGAGAAAAACATTTTGAGGTTCAGGGATTGATGGCTAAAAACTGGGAAGCAATGCCTAAACAGCATATAGAAGAGCTTAACAGGCTGGCTAAATTGACAGGTACAAAAGCTTCTTTTCATGGCCCATTAGTAGAGGCTTCTGGTGTTGGTGAAAGAGGATGGACTGAAATAGACAGGAAAGCTGCAGAAGACCAGCTGGCATCTGCTATAATAAGAGGGCACGAATTAGATCCAAATGGAAATATTCCTGTTACAGTTCACTCAACTGCTCAGCTTCCGGATATGAAGCCAATAGTAAAAGTAAAAGAAAATGGAAAGATAGTAGAAAAAATAAAATCTCTTTATATTATTAATCCTGATTCCGGGCAGTTGCATGAGATAAAAGCACAAAAAAGATATTTCCCAGAAGAAGGAAAATTTACCGGAGAACCATCAGAATTTAATCCTGAAAAAGAATTAAAAAGAATAAATCAGGACCAATGGATAGAACAACTATCTGGAATAAATAGGTATGCTAATTTTGGTGAACAATCAATTAAAAAAGCTGAGTACCTAAGCGGAGCTGTGAGTGAATCCGAAGGAGTAAAAAGAACTCCTGAAGAAATCCAGCAATTTTTAGCTAAGATTGCAAACGAAGATTTAGATAAGTCAAATATACCAGAACTAAAAGACCTTAACGTAAAAGAAAGAGCTAAGGAAGCACAACGAGAAATTGAAGAAGGGCAGGTTTGGTTAAGAGATGCTTATAGAAATATGAAATCCCTGTTTGATAATACTTATATAAGAGCTTCTGATGAAGACAAAGATAAGTTAAAGCAATTTGCAGAATGGGCAGCTCCGAAAATAAAAGAAGGAATAGAAAAAGATCCTGCTAAATTAAAAGACTTTTCTGAAGTAGTTGTTAAAGGATTAAAGGTTCTGGGAAAAATAGAAAATCCCCAGATGTTTGTTCCATTAGATAAATTTGTCATAGATAAATCCGCTGAAACTTTTGCAAATGTTGCAACAACTGCATATGAAAAATTTAAAGATAAGGCTCCCATAATCAGCATTGAAAATCCTCCTGCTGGCTCTGGTTTGAGCAGGGGAGAAGATTTAAAGAATCTGGTTGAAGCTTCTAGAAAAAAATTTGTTGAAAACTTGCAGAAAAAAGGTATTTCTAAAGGAGAAGCAGAAGGGATAGCTGAAAAAACAATCGGAGTTACCTGGGATGTTGGGCATATAAACATGCTTAGAAAGTCAGGATGGGAAGATAAAGATTTAATCAAGGAGACTAAGACAGTTGCCCCTTTTGTGAAACATGTTCATCTTTCTGATAATTTTGGTTTTGAGCACACAGAACTTCCAATGGGTATGGGGAATGTTCCTTTAAAAGAAGAGCTTCAGGAAATAGAAAAAGAAAAAGGCAAAAGAGAAATAAGAAAAGTAATAGAAGCAGGGGATTATGCTCAGCATTTTTGGGAAAAAGGAGGAGAAAATCCCTTTGGTCCTACTTTAAAGGCATTTAACTCTCCTATTTATCCATTATATGAAGGTCCTGGCTGGTCTCAATTAGGAGGTTATGGTTCGTATTATATGGGTCATGGGCAGATAAATCCCCCAATACATCATTCAGTATATGGTGCAGGACTAACAACTCTCCCTGCTGAATTAGGGGGAGAAATGCCAGGCGGTGGAGGAGAAAGGGGAAGATTTGCACAAAGCCCAGGATAAAATTTGTGCAAATCAGAAGTGTAAAACTGAACTCATAATAAACAGAACTTAATTCCCTCATATGCAAAGCTTAAATCGTTTAATAGATTACCAATAAAGAGTATTAATCACAATCAGCTAAACTAGAACGCTATTGCTGCTCACATCAAGCGTTTAGGTTGGATAATTACTAACAAAAAGCAAATTAAAAAGGTAAATTTAAAAACAAAGAAAAGTTAATATTATTACTTAAAAACAGCAAAAAAAGATGGTGAAGAAAATAATTAAGAATTCAAAGAAGAGTAAGCCTTCTAAATTAAAATATCAGCCGGTTAATTTAAAGACCGAAAAAGACATTGCAATGGATTTTGCAACAAAAGTATACCAGAGATTTGACAAGATGGTTAAGTCTATTATTCTGTTTGGTTCAACAATTAAGCAAACACGCACTGCTGGTTCTGATATTGATATTATAATTATTTTAGATGATGCAATGATTAAATTTGATGAGCAGTTAACTGTCTGGTACAGGGAAGAATTAAGGAAAATAATTGAAGCAAATCCCTACAAGAAAGATCTTCATGTTAATACAGTCAGATTAACAACCTGGTGGCAGGATTTAATCAGAGGAGATCCTACAATAATTAATATGATAAGGTACGGTGAAGCAATTATTGATTTTGGAGGTTTTTTCAATCCATTAAAAATTCTCTTAGATCAGGGAAAAATCAAGCCAAGTTCTGAAGCAATTTACACCTGTTTAAATAGAGTCCCAACTCACATTGTAAGAAGCAAGCTTTCAGAAATATCATCTATTGAAGGATGTTATTGGGCATTTGTCGATTCTGCTCAGGCCCTGCTTATGACAATTAAAGTCCTCCCTCCTAGCCCAGAGCACATTCCTGTTTTATTAAAAGAAAATTTTGTAGACAAAAAATTGTTAAAAATGCAGTATGTTATCTGGTACAGGGATTTGTATGATCTTCATAGAAGAATAATGCACGGAGAGACAAGAGACTTGCCAGGAAATCTTATTGATGAATGGCAGAAAAGAAGCCAGGAATTCCTGAATGTTGTTCTTAAACTGATTGAAGAGATAATTTGATTTTGTTCCTAAATACTAATAACTTTTATTTTAATCTATAATTGCTTAATCTTCTCATAAACATATTAAAATCGTTTTACAGATTATTAGACAAATAAGTTTAATTATCTTATCTCTGCTCATCTGCAAATCTTACCCAGTTTACAGCATTACCAATAAATATTTAATAAAAAAAGTAAAAAAATTTAAAATAAAAAATAAAAATTAAGTTTTATTGAAGCATTTGGTAAACTCCGCCAAGGAAGTTTGCTTTTTTAGTAATATCCATTGCTGTTACTCCATCAATTATATATTGCTTCATTTTGCTTTCATTTTTTGCTAAAGCAGTATTCTTAAGTTCTCTTTCAGCAGGTTCAAGTATTAATTTATGGTAATATGCTTTTACACCATCAACATCACTTGAAGCATTTTTAGCAACATCTAAGACAAGAGCATCAGTTTTGCCAGTATATTTTTTCTTTAGTTCATCAATTTTCTTATCTACTAATTCTTTCATTTTGCCAATATTGCCCTTTCCTTGGTTTTCTTTAGTTGGGATTGAATAAGAAACAAGTTCACGATAAACTACAACCTTTTGGACAAAATCTTTGTTATCGTTTATTAACTTAGCATATCCTTCATATGCTTTGATAGCACTGTCAACAGCCTCATACCTTTCAGGATTATTATCCTTATCAATATTAGCAAGTTTACCTTTTAATTTTTGGGCTTTTTCAGTATAAGATTCTTTGATTTCATCTAAGTCAAGTTTACTAGCTTCTTTCATTAAATCATTTTGTTTTAAAGGAATAACACTAAATGCAATTTTTTGCAGGTTATCTCCTAATTCATCAATAAGTTCCTCTAAATTTCCTGCTAATCCTTTATATACTCCTTTTGATTTTCTGTATTGAATTTCTTGCGCACGCTCAAATCTGTCTCTTGAGGACCCTACTTCAAGCGCGACTAATGAGTTTGGATCAACCTCATATGCATCAACAAGGAAATCAGCATACTCTTCCACATTAGACTCAAAAGTTTCAGGGTCATGCTGGCTTTTATGTAGAATATCAACTAAACCAGACCCTCTTTCGATTTTGTCCATAGCTTTTAAAAAATCTTTTTTATTTACCATTTTTCTTAATTTTTACTCCCTTTTATTTTAAGATTTGTAATTTCAATTTTTACAATATTACCTGGTTTAAATTCTTCTTTGAGGCAAGTTGGAATTATAATTACTGAATTCTTTCCTTGTCTTGCAATTTTTTTTGTTATGATTATTTTATCCATTTTGTATATTTTTTATATAACTTTATCGCGTTATAGTTATAATATACAATATATGCTAGTATTTAAATCTTTCGGTTTGTAAGAACTATGCAGTGGTAACAAATATTGGTCTATCAAACACCCAGAAATATGCCTTAGGGCTATATAAAGATTATGTAGGGGCTATATCGACGTGGTTAATGATTATGAGGTTACCAATATATTTTTATAACCCTGTTATTTATTGAATATATGAACTTTAAAAGAGGATTAAAACCATTGGGTTTTTTGCTAATTGCAATAGGGGCATTTATAATAATCATCCAGCCATTTTCAACAACCGGGGCGGTTATTGATATTTCAACTGCTGTTTCAAGAATCTGGTTTTTTGCTGGACTGGCAATGGTTGCTGTTGGGATTTTTATGTCAATTTCCTTAGAGGGACACATAAATACTGGGCCCAGAATAACCCCTGAGTATGAAATTGTGGATATCGTGGAGATTATGAGAAAAGCTGGAAGAGGGGAAGATGTGGTTTTTGTTTTAGATTCTTCTGGGATAATTAATTATGGTAATGAATTACGCTATTTAATTGATTGTTATCCTGATAAAGTTTATGTTCCTGTCAAGGTCATAAAAGAGCTGGAAAAAAGCAAAAGAGGGAAAGCTATAATAGAGGGGGAATTTAAGGATAAAGATGGGGCTTGGAAAGTGAAACAACTGAACCCTAAGAAAGACCCTGTCAGATACAAAAAATTTCAAAAAATTGTAGAGAATACTCTTATGGAAACAAAAAAACATAAAGATTATGTTGTCATGGAGAAAATTGTAGGAGAGGAAAGGGTCTCAGCAGGAGTGTCTGACAAAGAACTGGAACGTTACCTGAGGATAATAGAGCATGAACTTCCATCAAAATTAATGAGTAGGTATAATAAAGCTCCTACCAAACAAAACAAATTATGGCTCTTAAAAAAAGAATACGGAATGAGTAAAGGAGACGTTGGTGTTGTGATGACAGCATTACAAAACGCTTTAGACAACAAAAAAGTAGAAATTTTAGCTCAGGATACACATATAAGGGACTCTGTTAGGTCTTTAGTTAATCAATATCCCGATTTAAAAGGTCGTTTAAATTATATTGATTATAGAAGATATAAAAATAAGTTGAAGGGAGAACCTGCAGAATATCCCGCAGCAGAAGTTGCTTAGTATGCTCGGTCAATGATCCTTTTTTTTTCCATGATGCTTCTTGTTAATTCTATATTTTTTGAAAAACTTAAAAATCTTTTTTCTGGCACGACGAAATATTCTCCCAAAAGTTTTATTTTCTTATATAATTTTTCTGGGATAATCTCATAGAAATCTATATCCACCCTTGAAACAGCAAATTTTGTAAAACCTGGATGCTCTTCGTATAAGCCATACATTCGCTCTATTGCTCTGTCATCATTAAAAGTTCTTAAAACAGGAATAACAAGAGAGCATGTCTTTTCTACTTCATAAGGATTTGTTTGTTTTGCATGGAAAATCAAGTCATATTTTTGTTTTCCATTATGGATAAAATCTCTTTCCCCAAATAACACGAGGTTTTCCAGATTATTATCAAGTGCCTTATCAGCTACTCCATCAAGTATTATTATTTTTCCCATTTTACTTCTTGTTTTCCTCCAAAAATTTTCTCAAGGAATGTTCAATGACATGGCTCCTGTTTCTGAACTGGCTGTCCTTCAAAAGCTCTTCGATTGTCTTTATGGCTTCTTCATCAATTGTTATGGATATTTTCTGTTTCATTTTTTTGCTCCTAAATAAGATTTTAAATAATTTTCTCTAATTAAACGATTGAGATATCTTAATGCTTTTTTATTAATGCAACTTGCCCTCCATCCAGAAATACCTAAAATTTCTCCAATATCTTTAAATGTTCTCTGCTGAAGATAACATTGCTCAACAGCAATTCTATATCTTATTCCTTTCCTTGCCTCAAGTTTTTTCAATAATCCATAAAGGTAATCTTTCATATCATTTTGTTCAGCAGTCTCATCAAAATAAATCTGGTTTTTTGCTGAACATTCTAGAAGTTCTCTGTTTGTTCTTCTTTCAAACTTCATTTGCTCATATTTGCTGTTTTTATTTGTCATTTTAAGCCTCTTGCCTCTAGAAATCACAACTTCTTCTGATATCATACTTCATCCTACCTTTATAAATTTTACTATTTATGATTACTTAAAAATGACACTATATTTAGAATGGACCTTATTTCCTAGCAACCTTCTCATAAGTTCACTCACAATATAATTAAAACTACTTTCGTGAACTTATTCGCCACATCAGTTCAAAATATTTCCTGTAACCATCTGAAATTTCCTTGTTTTTTATAACAATTGCTATTGGGTTTTCCCTGCTCCATAGGATTATTGCTACTTTATCACCGTAAATATTAACTGCCAAAGGAGAAGAATACTTTTGGGGGAGATATTTTATCTCAGATAAGGGAATCTGCATTTTTTCTGGTGTTCTGGTGAATATAATCTTTGTTTTGATTTTATTCTCTTTTCTTTTCTTGTCAAACCACTTGAAATAAAACTGCAGGATTTCATATGCTAAAGGTGATGCCCCCAAAACAAGTATTTCTTCCCCTGTTTCTATCTGGTCTTCAAAAACAGTTTTTAATCCTGCCTTGCCTTTGTAAAAATTAGTCTCCTGCTTTTCTTTTGTTTTTTGATAATAAGTAAGCATCTCAGGAAGAATGCTGTTAATCTGGCTTTCTTTTTCTTTTATTATGTCAAGAAAAACATTTGGCGAAGAAGCTTCAAACAATCTCCTGTTGTTTTTTACAATATAACCAACAAGCCCTTTTTTAATAAGCATCTCTGTTGTGTCATAAACTGTTCTCCTGTGCAGCCCGATTCTTCTCGAAATCTGCCCGGCCAGACTCGGCCCAAGTTCAAGCAATGCCTTGTAAACTAAAGATTCATTATTTGTTAACCCTGCCTGTCTTAAAATTTCAATGTCCATTTTAGAGTTTATCCTCCTTAATTTTTAAATATAAGATTATGGCTGGAATCATTAATAGGCTTGAAATAAAAATAGTGTATTTTGGTCCAATCCAATCAACTAATAATCCTGCAATAGGCAAAGCAATTACAGAAGCCAACGCACCTATCATACTTCTGACACTCCCAACAGTTGCCCTTAATTTTGAAGGGATAAATCTATGAAAATAAACTTCTGCTGCAGGATTTTTTGAAAAAAAGAAAAATAACGATAAAAGTAAGATAGGAATTGCTAATAAGAGATTAAATGCAAAAAGTATAAAAAGGTTTATAACTGCCCCCAAAATTATAGTTAGAACTATAAAATTTCTTTCTTTTCCTTTTTTAAGGAATTTAATCCCCACAATAGGAGAAATAGCAACAATTAAAGTCATTGCACTCCATAAATATCCAAACTGATAATCTTTCATTCCCAAATCTTTAAGTAAAGGAACCCAGCTTATATTTGCCTGTAGCTGTGAAGCAAATACAAAGATAACTAATGCAATAAAAAGATAAAATAAAACATGATGTTGATAACTGTAATTAAGAGATTTTTTAGTTTGGGTCTTTAAATTTATAAAAGAATCCCGTACTTTTATCCTTCTTGTAGTATAAATCTCTTTTGCAAATAAAGCTAATAAGACTGCTGAAGCAAGATAGCATGCTGCTGAAATAGGCCAGATTATACTAATCCCAAAATATTTAACTATAACCACCCCCAATAATCCTGAGAAAAACGAACCCAGATTAATAAACACCTGCATTTTATTAAAAAAGCCGTGAATAAATTTTTTATTTTTCTTGTTTATCATATCGACAATCCAGGCATCCTTACTTCCTGAAGAAAATGTTGCCCCAAATCCCCATAAACCAAATATTAAAACTACCCAATAAAAATCTTTTATAAAAAATAAAGAAAGCATGCATACTCCTTCTATAAAATATCCAAGAAGAACAGACATCTTTCTTCCATATAAGTCTGCAAATGCTCCAGTAGGAATTTCAAAAACTAATATAGCCAATCCAGAAGCTGCTGCGATTAATCCTATCTGAAATAGACTAAATCCAATATTCAAAAAATAAATTGTCAAAAAAGCTGGAGCAAGATATAATAAAGAAGCAAGAAAATATTCTAGATAAAACGGCCATAATAATTTTAGCTCTGATTTTTCAAATAATTTCATAATAATCCAAATATTTCAATATTTATAAATCTTATTATTGTGGTGTTTATTACCACCTCATAAATTTATCTATTATTCTTTGTATGTCTAATTAAGTAAATTGATACAGGAGGTAAAAATAAAAAATGGAAATTGAATTAGCATATAGCCCGATAAGCCCAAGAATAAATGAGCAAGATTTTGATGCTTATTTACATCAGCCAGGAAGAGCAGACATAGCAAGAAAAATAGCTATTGAACCATTGGAAGAAACAATGAAAGATACTGACAAAGAAGTTTTCCAGTTTGGGGATTTTAAGGTAAGCAGAAGCTTGCAGGGAAGTCCTAAAGTTTCATGGGAAAGAGTTTATTCATCTGTCTTAGAATTCTTAAAAATAAGAGCAGATGATAGCAGAGCCTTTGAAATGACTGGATTAAAGCAATTTGATGGAGTTGGTTATTGTATCTTGGTTTCTGATTTAAATGATTTTGTAAACAAACAAACAGAGAAAAACACTTTACAAAGTGCATATTTTCAGCTGTTTTGGCCAAAGATGAAAAAGGACGAACCGTTTACAAGAGAAATTGTTTTACCAGACAGAGATTACAGCAAGATAACTGAAGAAAATGCAAGAATTGTTCTCGCTGCAAAAAGATTTTGTTCTGGACTTGACAAAGAAGTATCTAAGGCTTTCAAAGAAGCAAATCAGGACTGGTTTAGCGATGAAACTGGATACAGCATGGAAAATTTGCCTGAAGAAAGCACAAGAAGAACAAGGAAGATAGCAAGAGGAAAATATGTCTTTGTTAACTTAGTAAGAGAAGAAGTTCCCCAATACAAGGAAATCATCAGTCAGTTAAATGCTGAATTAAGTGACTTAGATGCAGGAAACCCTTTAGAAGGCTATAAGACAAAGCAGACTAGAGAAGGAGTCTATGTAAACATAAAAAATGTTTTTGATAGGCTTGGGATGGAAAGACTTGAGAAAGACAAGTTCATAACTTCAAAAGGCAGATACGAGATTTTTCCTTAAAATTTTATTTTTTTATTTTCTTTTTTATTTTCAAATTCAACTTAAACAATCAAACCTAAAATGAGAAAAAAATCACTAAAAAATGCAAGAGAAATAGTCGGTTTTGGAGCTGTGCAAAAATATGGGTACAGGTTAAGCGACAGGGAAATTAAGACTATCGCAGATTATTGCGCAATTAGAGGGGGAAATAGAGGAGAAGTAGAAAATGTTCTGAAAAATGCAGGGAGGCCATTTGATATTTCTGATCCAACTTTCAGAAAAACATGTCTGTTGTGCAGGTCATTAAATAATTATTGTTGTTGTTAAAATGGAAAAATTAATAATCGGAAAACCAGTAAGCCCAATGTTAGTAAAGGAATCTGGAACAAGTGATGGAAAATATAAGGAAATTATAAAGAAACATAATGGAACTACCTTTACTGAAGTAAAATCAGATGGGTACAGAATACAGGTTCACAGCAATGGAGGAATAAAGTTATTCACAAGAAATTTAAATGAATTTAATCCTGCAGTATTTCCTGATTTAAAAAAACAATTTGAAGAGCTCCCATATGGAATTTTTGATGGCGAATTAGTTGGTGTAGAAGACGGAATTAAAGGTTTTAATTCAGTTAAAAAAAGAGTGCGTGATGAATTAGATTTAAACTTAGTAAATGAATATCCTTTGCAAATAAAGTTTTTTGATGTTTTAAACGCAGAAGGGAATGACTATATAAACCTGCCACTGCATGAAAGAAGAGAAATACTTAATAATTACGTTTCTAATGTCTCTGAACAGGAAATTGTTAATAGCGCAGAAAGTTTGAAAAGAAGATTTGATGAAGTAACTTCTAGGGGATTAGAGGGGCTTGTATGCAAAAATCCTGATTCAGAATACATTATCGGGGGGAGAACCCATGACTGGATTAAACTAAAGAATTTTTTAACTCTTGATTTAGTTATTCTTGGTTTGTACAAGGGAGATGGAAAAGCAGGAAAATTGCCCTTTGCAGGAGTTTTACTTGGTTCCTATAACTCTAATACAAACAAATATGAAACAATTGCAAAAGTAGGATTATCTGGAAAAGACAAGGTTAATGAAATTTATGAAAGAATAAAAGCTGCCTGTGTTAATAATGCTCCTAATAATATTATTATTTCTGATATAATTAATAAAAAAAGCTATGCAAGGAAAAAACCTTTTTGCTATGTTAAACCAGAACATTCCTTGGTTTTAGAGACTCAGGCTCTGAATATCACTTATAGTAAAAATTGGCATTCTTGCGGTTTGGAAAATGGAACAGCTCACTCTCTTAGAATCCCCATTGTGGGGGATATAAGATATGATAAAACGCCAAAAGAATCAACAACAAGTTCTCAGATTAGAGAGATATATGAAAGTTAGAGATTTTTTGTATTTATAATTTAAAAAGGCTAATTCATAAGAAGCAATCACTATAAATTTAATGAAGACTCAAAAATATCTTAAAATCGTTTAATAAATTATTAGTAAAAGATAGTTTCATATACATAAATCTTAAATACTCCTTAATCAAAGGAAATTTATGAAATCATCTGGTGAAGGTGCAAGCTTTGGAAAAGGAAACAGTAGCCTTGGCAGTAGAATTCCTATGTTCTATGCTTCTACTAATAATACCAACCTTAGAGAAATATCTTTCAAGGATTTAATAAGGCCAAAAGAAGACCCAAGTCAGAACTACCCCTTTAATCCTAAACCCACTACTAACAATTACTCTAGGACACCTTTAACAAACAGAGTAAGTTATGATTTAGATAAAAATAAGATAAGTTATTCTGATTGGGATTATAACAAAGACAAAAGAAAAGAATTGGAATATGCTTCTCCTAAGCCTTTTTCAGGTTCTTATGGGGGAGATGGAGGAAGTAGTTATGCTTCTTCAAGCCCAAAATGTGGTTCTGGAAGCTATAAAATGGCTGCCTGAACAGTCTGATTAATCAGAATTCATCTATTTCTTCCAATCGTAATACAAAATAAGAGATTTATGGACACTTAATGCACTAGTAAACACTCACCAGCACATTTATAAACCCCCTTTATCATCAATTAATATACAAGAGATAATAAAATTACAAATTATTAATATATTGTTCAAGAAAAAGCAGATAAAATGACTTTTTCTTACTAAAATATAGATTATTTGTTAAAATTGATTATTGTATAATCAATTATATTTCTCTTAGTTAAACTGATAAATAGAATCAGAAATTAGTAATAAAACACACGATAAAAGCTGATTTGAGAAGCTTAAGCTGTTCAAACATAGCTTAATGAAAACTCAAACCCATATAAAAATCGTCTTATAAATTACTAACAAAGTAAAATAAAAAATAAAAACACTAATCAATAAAACTTAAACTAAAACGCTTGAGCAATCAAACAAAGCGGAGAATAAGTTGAAATTATAGATAAAATAAAGATAAATCAGATAAAATAAACAAAATGGAAACATTCAGAAAACTAGGAATATGTGAACCAATCCTTCAGGTAATTGAAGAAGAAGGATTTGAAGAGCCAACTGAAATACAGGAAAAATCAATACCTGTGATTTTAGAAGGAAAAGATATTATAGCAGGAGCTTCAACAGGTTCAGGAAAAACATTAGCATTCGGAACAAGGATATTGCAGAATTCTAAGAAAGATTTTGGAATTCAGGCACTTATATTGACTCCTACAAGAGAATTAGCAGAACAAATTTCAAGAGCACTGGCAAATTTCTCAAAATATGATAAAAAGAAAATCATTGCTGTTTATGGAGGAGTTTCAATGATGCCTCAGATTGAAGGATTAGAAAGAGCAGAAATCGTTGTTGCAACACCTGGAAGGATATTGGACCATCTGGAAAGAGGAACAATAAACCTGCAGCATGTAAATATGCTGGTATTGGATGAAGCAGACAGGATGCTTGATATGGGTTTTATCGAAGATGTCGGGAAAATAATCAGCCAGTGTCCGATAAAAAGGCAGACCTTGCTTTATTCTGCAACAATTTCCAATGATATTGCCCATCTTGCTAAAAGATGGTTAAAAAGCCCAGTTGAAGTTTCTGCAGAACCAAACGTAGACCCCGAAAAATTAACACAGGTTTATTACGATGTTGACAATCATCTAAAATTCTCTTTGCTTAAACATTTATTGGAAAATGAAAAATCAAAATTAGTCATGGTTTTCTGCAATACAAGAATGAATGTTGATTTTGTTGCAAATAACCTGAAATTCATGGGTATTAATGCCCTGCCGATTCATGGGGGGTTCTCCCAGGGGAAGAGAAACAGGGTTATGGAGCAGTTCCATTCAAGTGAAACTCGTGTTCTTGTATGCACTGATGTTGCTGCAAGAGGGCTGGACATTAAAGGAGTAACTCATATTTACAATTATGACCTTCCCGCAGATACAAAAGAATATACTCACAGAATTGGAAGGACAGCAAGGGCAGGAGAAGAAGGCAAAGTTATCAATATAGTAACAGGCAGAGACTATGAAAATTTTTCAAATGTTTTAAAATATAATCCTAAATTTAATATTAAAAGAGAAGAAACCCCTTTTATTCACCAGGCCAGGATAAGATGGATGGCAGAGAAAAAATCTGAGAGAAATTTCAGAAGAAGGTCAATGGCTAATGAAAGAGAAGGAAGAGGGAGAGGGTCAAGAGGAAATTCAAGAGATTCAAGAGGCCATGGTGGCAGAGGGCCAAGAAGAAGTTTTGGTAGTTCTGGTGGAAGAGGGCATAGGGATGGCAACAGAAGAACAAGAGATAATGCTCATAGAGGCAGAAATAACAATTATGGTTCACGAAGATATTAATCAAAATCATTTCTCAATAATTCCAAAATAAAAGAGCAATTCCCGGTAATTTGTCATAAAATATATAAACTTAGAATACATAATAATTTATTGATATAATATGACAAGTTACGAAGAATATAAAGAAGCGTTTGAAGGCGCAGAACGAGATGCAGATAAAAATAGAAATGAAGCACAAGACCTCAGCAAACATGTTGGAATGAATCTACAGCCCGAAACAAAACAAAGACTTGAACAGTTAACACATTGCGCAGACCTTGTGGCAGCAGATATAGCAAGAACAGCTCTAAATCAACAGTCACAATACGAAAGCCAAGAGTTCCCTGAACATTATGTCTGATTTCAGAATAACCATCTAAAAAAGTAAATAAAAGCACAAACTCCTTTGCGCAGTCTATTCCGCGGCTTGATTCCTCGTATACCCATATTCTAATCACCTAAAATTTATTAAAGAGATAATATAATCTTTTACCATGAAATTATGCAGTGCTTGTCTGTTAGGATTAGAATGTCGTTATGATGGAAAAAGTAATCTGGAAAAAGCTTCAGAAATAATTCTTCAGGAATTTAAAAGCGGAAATATAATCCCAGTATGCCCAGAGCAACTTGGCGGTCTTCCAACTCCAAGAGCACCATCAGAAATTCAGGGAGGAATGTCCGGGGAATATGTTATTGATGGTAAATGTAAGGTTAGGAGTAAAAATGGAGAAGATGTTACATCACAATTTATTAAAGGGGCATATGAGGTGTTAAAAATTGCCAAAGCCTTAGGAATCACAGAGTATATAGGGGCGCAAAGAAGCCCTTCTTGCGGTTGTGGGAAAAAATATGATGGAACATTCACAGCAACATTAGTTAACGGAGATGGAGTTACAGTTGCTCTTTTAAAAAGAAATGGGGTGTCTGTTAAAATAGTCTGAATAATCAAAATACATCACTTATTTTTGGATTATCCCTATAATTTTATCCTGAATCTCATTTATTTTTTCTTTTTTTAGTTTTCCAGACTTATAGAGGATTATTGAGTTTCTAATAGTGAATAATATGGATGGCATAACAAAACTGTTTATTTTTAATCCTCCACTTTCAAAATCATTAATTGTTAAATCTGATTTATAGGGGTCTTGCCTTTCTTTTGTTGTGATCTGGCATAGGATAACATTGTCTCCTTTCAAATTTGCAACCACTAAAGCAGGTCTCTTTACTGAACTGCTTAAATCAGAAAAGGGAAAGGGTGTAATGACAATTTCTCCTTTTACAAATCTTTCCATGCCTGATTATCCTCCTCACTTAACCAATTTTCAGAAAGAAGCTTTTCATCAGCAAAAAGAACATTTTCAGATATCTTCTCTCTCATACTTACTGTAGCCAATTCCTGGATATTCCTAAAACCAAATTTTTTAGCATAATCTTCAGCCATTTTAACAAAGTTTTTTGGCAATTTTAAATTAAATTGTTTAGTCTCCATAGATATCTATAGATATCTTAATATATAAATCTTTTTATTTAGAATTCTTACCTAAAACACATCACTTACTTCTTCATCATTATTGTACTTATAATCTTCAACACTGGTATTAGATTCTTCGTCAGGGTTATAAATCCCTATTTGAGAGCTTAACTTAAAATCATCTCCTGTTTCCTCAGTTTCATCCTCTGTTTTTTCTTTATTTTCTGCAGGTTCTTCTTCAGCTGCAGTTTCACTGCTTTCTTCTTCATATTCATTTTCCTTCTCATTTGTTTCATCTAAAGGCCCTTTTTCAATTTCATTTGTTTCTTGTGGTTCAATTTTATCAGATTCACTTATTTCTGTTTCAATGCTTTGTTCAACCTGTTTTTCCTTTTCTAATTTTTCTTGTTTTACCCCTTCTAACTCTCCCTGAATATCTTTTATTTTTTCTTTAATATGTTCTTCATCATCAATTTTAGGGACATTTTCTGTTTCTCTTTCTTTTCTCGGTTGCCTTTCTGCTGGTGTCTCTTTTCTCTTTCTGTTCCTGAAGCAAGACTTGCAATAAAATGGCCCATTTCCAATTGGCTTAAACGGCAATTTTGTTTCTTTTTTGCAGTCAAAACAAGTTATTACTCTTGGATCTTTTTCATCAAATCTTTTTTCTTCTCTTTTGATTTCTAAACTTTCTCTTTTATGTTCTTTTTTTTCTTGATTGATTTCTTCTTTAGGAATTAATCCTTGCTGTTTCCTCTTGTCAAATCCTCTTTCAATCTCCTGTTTTTTATGTTCTGCTTTTCCAGCAAGACTTTTCTCAATTTCATTTATAAAAACAGAAATGTCATAAGCAGCATCTGCATTTACAGAGATACTGTCTATCCCGCTTTCTATTAAATGTTTAACCATATCTTTATTGCTCCCTGCCTGTCCGCAGATGCTTGTTTCAACTCCATACTTCTTGCAGACAGAGATTACGAAATCTATCTGAGAAAGAACAGCAGGATGAAGTTCATTGTATAAGTCTTGAACATTATCATCTCCTCTGTCAACTCCCAATGTAAACTGGGTTAAGTCATTTGTTCCAAAAGAAATAAAGTGAATTTTTTCTTTGCACAAGCTTTCTATAACCTGCACAGCAGCAGGAGTTTCAATCATAACGCCAAATTCCATGTTTTTTGTTTTTACTTTATCAAAAAATTGTTTAGCTTGCCTTACCTCTTCAAGAGAAATAACCTGAGGAAACATTACCCCTACTTTTTTATCAGGATTATCTTCAGCAATTTTTCTCATTGCCTTTAATTCTGCTTCAAAAATCTTAGGATGTTTTAAACTAAACCTTATCCCATGAAGCCCAAGCATAGGATTGATTTCTCTTGCAGGAGCTCCTTCTAAAGAATTAAACTCATCTGTTCTTATGTCAGAGCTTCTAATCCATATTCTCTTAAAATGCTTTAATATTTTTTTTAGCCCTTTTTCAAGCAATTCTGTATACTTGTTTAAATCTCCTTTTTTCTCATAATCCAAAAGATGCCTGTTAGAACTTGCAATAATTCCCTCTAATCTTGTCAGACCAATTTCTTCAATTCCTGATTTAGATTCTCTTTCTGCAAATTCAGGCAAATCAACAATAACCTTTAGTTTTACAATACTTGTTTTAACAATAGGCTTTATTTCTGTTTTTGTTGTTTTTGCAACTTCTCCCTCATAGATTTTTCCATTTGTTCCATCTACAGTAACTCTCATTCCTTCTTTCAGTGTCTTTGTTGCTTCTCCTGTTCCAACAACAGCAGGAATACCCATTTCTCTTGAGACTATGGCTGCATGAGAATTAGAAACTAATAAAGGAGTATATTTTTTAGTAAAAACAATAAAATTATGATCTAATTCATTATCTGCTTCAACTTCTAAATTATAAACCAAATCTTCTCCAGCATCACAAATCTTTTTTATTCTCTGCATTCTCAAACTAGAATTAATAATTCCTACCATTCCTTTTTTTGTTTGTTCATTACATAAATGCAAAATCCTATTAAGTTTATAAGAATCAATTAGTAAATTGCTTTTAATATAGGGTTTTATTTTTCCATTTAAATTTATATAATTAATAATATCTCCTAAAATTTGTTTAGCAGAAAATAGTTTGTTACCCATAATTTTTTGGTTTATTTTTCCTTTAACTCTTTTTGTATAACTTAAAATATCCTGCATTCTTTCTAGTATCTGTATGTGATAAATGTTTCTGTTTTTTGTTACTTGTGGAAAGATTCCAAGGTTTAAACAAGACAAAATAACTCCTTGCAAAATATTTTCTTTTGAAACATACAAATGCAGTCTATTTTCAAAAAAACATCCATCTCCATCAATTAATCCAGCTAAAAAATTCAAAGAAGAAATTTCATCTAATCGCAAAGTCCATTTATCTAAGTTTTGAGAAATTCTCGTGATTTCCATTGCAGGAGCAAGTTTAGTTGAAGTAAAATGAGTAGCAGAACCAGATATCTGCCTTCCTCTTAGGTTAGAATTAGAAATAAATTCTCTACCAGTAAATTCCTCATCAAAAACTTCTTTAAAATATTCTTTTACTGTATCAATAAATTCTTTTTTTTCAGGAATTTCTTTTTGTGTAAATGTTATCACTCCTCTTCTTGGATTTCCTGTATGATGCATAGTAACCTTATGATAACCATCGGATAATAAAGCCCCTAGAAGATAAGCTTTTTTAAAATCATTAAATATGGATATATTTGGCAATTTATCTATTAAACAGATCATTTCTTTATTTTCAAGAATATCTGAAATTGGCTTTTTTATTAAATCTCTGTTATTAAATGTGATCATCTTATGATTTGATGTTAAATCTAAAGAATTATCTTCTATTTTTCCTGTTTGAGAAATTGAAATTCTGATTATATCGCTTTTTCTTTTTCCTGCTGCGATTATCTTTTTCCATTTTGATTTCATTTCATTTGAATTAAAAGATAAAATCATTAAATTCTCATTATTATTAACAAGTTCACATGCATCTTTTATTTTCATAAATCCTCTACTTGTAAGAACATTAGTATCCCCTGAAAAACAAGTCATTCCTCCTTCATCAGTAACAATTGCAACAGATTTCTGCATGCTGACAACCATGTCAGGATTAGTCATCTCAGTTACAAGAACATCTCCCTTCTTTATTTTTGGCAGATCTTCCATGCCTTTTATTAATCTTACATTACCAACCCCGATTCCAGGGCTTGCACCTAATCCCTCTAAAAGTAATTTTCCAGTTAGTTCTTCTTTGCCTGTGACCCCTGTTGTTGTAATTGGTCTTGACTGAACAATATAGACTTTGTTTTGTTCTATTGCAAACTCCATATCCTGGGGCTTGCCATAATGCTCTTCTGATGCTATAGCATAGTTTGCAATTTGCATTATCTCTGCTCTTGTCAAAACCTGCTCCTTGGATTTTTCAGTGTTGAGCTTAACAGTTTTATTTTCTCCGCTCCCACTTCTTACAATTGCTATTTTCTTGTTTGAAACCTTGATATCTTTTATTTTTAAGGATTTTACATTACCCCCCTCAACTATATAATTATCTGGGTTAATCATCCCTGAAACAATTCCTTCACCTAACCCAAAAACCGCTTCTACAACAACTTCCTCTTTTACATTAACAGGATTTTTAGAGAATACAACTCCAGACTTCTCAGAATCAATCATCTTTTGGACAACAACTGCGAGTAGTGCCTGTCCTTCTGCGAATCCTTTTTTGTTTCTATAGTACATTGATCTTGCAGTATACAGGCTTGAAAAACATTTTTTAATAAACTCTATCAGGTCAGCATCTCCCTTGACATTAAGAAAACTTTGCTGCTGTCCTGCAAAACTGGCATCAGCTAGGTCCTCTGTTGTTGCAGAACTTCTTACTGAAACAAAAATAGGCTCCTGGCTGTTTCTTAAAATATTCAGGGCATCTTGGGATATCCCTTTTTCATCAATTCTTTCACTTCCCAAGATATGATATGACTCCAAAATCTCTGTTTGTAATTCTTCAGGCATTTCCTGCGCTTCAATCAATTTCCTTATTTCCTTGGATTTTTTTTCTAAATCCTCTGTGTCTTCAAAATCAATGGTCAACATAATACTTTTGATTTGTTCTTTTATATCAGAAATAAAAAATGCAAAAGCATCAGCAGTAATAACAAAGCCAGGAGGAACAGGAAACCTGTTATTGTACATCTCCCCCAAATTAGCTCCCTTGCCCCCGGCAATTTTTATATCATTCTTTCCCAGCTCAGAAAACCATTTGATATATTTATCTGAAAAATTTATGTCAGCCTTTTTTTTAACCATTTTTTGTTGTTTTATTCACTTTTAATAATCTAATAAACGATTTAAGCAGATTAAGTTTTTATTTATCTTGCATAGCTTATTAGTTTTTATTATTACCAGTTTTAGGGCTATATAATTAAAAACAAAGTTGATATTTAAAACTTCCCTTAGGAAGTTTCAGGTTTCAGAAACCCACATATATGGCTGATTTTATGCTTGAATTGTCTTTTCAAATACAGAAGCTTGCCCATTATCAACTTGCTCATACCATTTTTGAACATACCGGGCAAGAGTCCATCCATCAAAAGTATGCACTGTTATTTTATTTTCTTCCGTGTGCCCGGGACAATTCCGCTGTTCATCTGATTCATTTAATCTTTTACAAGGACCAAAAGCATAACGACTTCCACAATAAACTGTCCTATATTTTAGTTCAAGATTTAATCTATCTAAAATTCTTTCTAAGGATAAAACAGAATTTTCATCAGATAAAATTGCATAACAAATATCCTCTACGACAAAGCTTGGTTCTTCATGGTAAAATTTATCCATTTCTTTTCCATATGCTTCTAATTCTTTGTTATCACAAGGAAAACTTCCATCTTCATCATAGGAAGGAGCTATTGGTTCTGATTGAAAAGATTCTGTTATTTTCATATCAGAAAACTCATCAAATGTTGTATAGCTGTGAACAAAGCTTGGTTTTAATTCTTTTTTTGATTTATGGGAGCATCTGATTCTCCCTCCTAAATCTCTGACTAAACCTTTATGTTCTCCATTTCTTGGGCATTTGTCATGTTTGATATAAGGCAATGCAAATCTTTCTGAAGGCGCTTTATCAGCCCAGATTAAATTATCCTTATTTTCTCTCATCCAATATTGAATAAAATCAATTAATCCTGTTGTTCCAAGTTCATACATTACTGTTGTTTGTCCTCCCCACCTTATATAATCCAAACATGCCCCTAAATACTCCCCCTTCATATTATTGTTTTGCATAAGAAACTTCATTCTCTCTTCTATAGAACCTTCTCTATTAACAAAAAATTTAAAATCAGGTTCCATCCATTTTTTAAATATCTGGCTTGCTGTATGCGGCATTCTTAACAGAAATCATAATCCTTTTTAAGAATTTATATTCTGAGATTATTCTCTTTTTATAATTTCAGAGACAATCCTTGATTTACAGGGCAGTTTCGGTATTGCCTTTTTGAAAAATTCTCTTACCTTAACCATGTTTGTCTCGCCGTTAAAATAAGCAGTAAAAATAGGATGATTTTTTTTAACAACAGCAGCTCTTCCTTCAGGAGTTCCAAAACTTAATGTCATTCCTGTTTGTACTCTCTCTCCCTTGCTTGCTCCTGAAAAAACCCTGTTGTTTCTTAGGATGTTATGCGGGAAAGTGTTGCATCTTAAAAAATAATTTTTTTGCAGTAAATTAGTTAAATCTTTATGTATAGTCTGTCTTGCTGCTTCTAAAGCCATGTCTCTGATCTGGATATTTTCACAGGCTAAAATAGCCATCCTGATATTGAATTTTCCTTCATTAAACGCCTTTGGGTCTCCCATGTTAAACTTGACAATCTTCTGGTGAGGAACTGCTTTTACATAACTGAACTGTTGTCTTTTGGAATGCCTGGTGTTAACTACGGGGTTTCTTTTCGAATATGCTTTTGCTCTTCTTACCGTTACCATTTTAATAATCCCTCTCTTGTTCTAAAAAATCCATTTTAGTTCTTTGAAAATCAGTATAAGGTTTGATAACGTCATAAAAAGTATCAGAATCTCCAACTCCTGCTCTCCTGTAAGAATCAGATGATCTTTTTAAACTTTCAGGTATTTCAATCTGGTTGTTCATTTTACATCAACCTCAGTATTTTTTGCCTGTCCTGGTAGTCCGATTTCAAAAATAGCTCTTACCATTCCTTTGTTTCCGTGGCTTGCAGCTATTTTTCCCTTTAAGATTTTGCCCCCCGGGCTTTTCCATTCAACAGATTTGCCAACAAATTTTTTTGCCTCTTCTTTTGTTTTTGCATTTACATCTAAAATATAATGCCTTTCATGGATTCTTTTTAATCCTCTCCGAAATTGGATAACTTTAGCTTTCATTTTTTATTAGTAATTTATTAAACGATCTTTATATGTTTATCAGCAGTTTAAGCTTGATGTTGATTGCTCTTGCTTAAATTAGTATTTTGATATTAGTGATAGATATTTATAAAAACCCTAGAAAAATTAGGTTTTTAAATCTTCTTAAATGTAAATTTAGAAGACCCTAAAAATTTTAGAAATTTTTTATGCCTAACTACAAGTTTATATCGAATTCCCCTAATTCCTTTTTTAACAATATCAAAAGCTTATTATCCATTTTAACCCTGTGTCCTCTGTATTCTGCTAATGCCTTGTTCAATTCATTAACATCTGAATTTTCAATTTTATCTGTTACTTTCTTTATCTTATCTCCCTCAACTAAAAAAGCAGGATTTGTCAGGAATAGTTCCGCATGTTTTCCCTTGTATGAAATCACAACCTTTGTTTTTTCCAATAATCCCAGCTCTTTTCTCTGTGCATATTCAACCAGGCTTTCGATTAAATAAACAGAATCTTTTCTCAAACTCTCAAATTCCAATATCCCAGGAGCTTTCTTTGTGTTATATTTCTTTTTAATCTCAACAAGTTCATGCAAGGTATGAATAAATTTAGGGTTCCCCTTGGCTTTGTTTACAATTTCCTTTTCATAGTCACTTATTAATCCCGATTCTGTTTTATTCCCAAACATAGCCTTCATAATTTTAAAGACATTGGCATAAATTTCCTCAAAACTCTTTCTCATCATTCTTTTTTCAATCTCTATCCTTAATTCTTTTAATTTTTTTAAATAATCTTCAGAATCTTTCAGAAGTTTATCAACTTCTTTTCCGCTGACTTCTTTGATTTTTTCATGCTCATATCCCTTATAATACTTAATCATAACTTCTTCTAAAGTATCTGCATATCTTTTCTCAACTAATTTTTCCTTCTCAACAAAAATCCTTCTGAATTCAGCTACAGTTTCCTTAACATTTGTAGGAGGCAGGCCATATAACATCAATAATCCCTGTGTTGGCATTGAAATCCCCCAGTAAATATCACCGATAACAATATCTAATAATCTCCTCTTGACAATCTCAGAAGTCTTATCACCAACAGACATAAAACCATCAATAGCTTCAGGGGAAGGTTTTATTTTTCCCATTCTTAATAATAATTTCCAGGGCAAAAATCCGCCCCTGTCATATAACGGAAATCCATCTCTTAAGAAAGTGTAAAAAATAGGATTAGCATCCTTAACGCCATCCCAGAATTCAGTCAGTAAATATACCTGAACATTTAATTTATTCTGAACCCCTGCTAACTCTCCTGCCTGCATAATATAACTATAGATAATATTTCTTAATTTGTCTTTTAATTCTAATCTTGGCATTCTCTTGACATCAGTGTCATCAATTATAATATAAGTGTCAACATCGCTTGTTTTTTGTGTTTCCCCTCTTACCAAACTCCCGCCAATAACATAAGAATAAACATATTTCTCAAATTTTCTTAAAACTAATGATTTATGTATTTGCGCAACTCTTAAAGCACCTAAGATTCCCTTGTCAAATAATGGAAAAGCCATTCCAATAGCTTCTATTATATTATACTTGCTGTCCAGGCAGATTTCCCACAAGTCTCTTTCCAAAAATAAATTCAGCCAGATTTTTAATTTATCCTCTTTAATCTTCTTTACAATCTCTAATTTGACTTCATTAAATTCTTTTGCCTTATCCTCTGGTAAAACCACAATAAGATGCATTGGCTTGTTCTTTTTATCTTCTTCATTTAATTCATTTTCCTCGTCAAACATCTCAGCTGCCTGAGGAGGGATTATACCAATTGCTTCTACAAATTTGTATTTACTGCAAATAAATTTTTTTAGGCCTTCCAATTTCTCCCTTAATTTTTTCATCTCTTTTTCGTCTTTTTCAGAAGGTTGGCTTGGAACTGCGCTTGAAGCATCTTTTAATTCAGGATTCTGATACTTTTTATCATCTAAACTTGTTTCATGATCCTGTTTTCCAGAACTTTCTTTATTTTTTTCTTCAGCCATATTAGAATAAAAGCGTGCCCTTTTTAAAGCTTATCTATTTCACCAGTTTAAAGTAATAAATAGATAAGCTTTAATTATCTTAAAATAAAACTAGTAATCCCAAAAAGTATAGAAGTAGAAAACTTTATAAGATAAAGTAATAATTTAAACATGATGGGCGTATAGGCTAATGGTAAACCCTCTCGTTTACACCGAGATGTCCGCGGTTCGATCCCGCGTACGCCCATATTTTTGAATATGGCATTCTCAATACAAAACGTTAATGATAAAAAAATAGAAAAAGATTATGAAAAAGCTATGACTGAGTTAGATGATTTCTTCGAATTAAATTGGATAGTAAACAAACCTAGAGCGTTTTTAGTTAAAGACAGACAAACAATAGATAAATTGCTTGGTAAAAAAACAGAAGATTGGGTTGTTGGTTTTGTTAATAAAGCTGATGTTTATATTTTAGATAAAGATAATTATGAAAAAGAAAGTTGCCACAAGTATTCTGATGAAGAATATTCTAAAACAATTAAACATGAATTAACACATTCCTTTTTTCAAGTTATCTCTGGATTTAAGAACAAGCCTGACTGGTTATGGGAAGGAATAGCTATTTATTTATCTGAGCAATATAAAACTAAAAATAAGCCAAAAAAATTTAGTGAATTTTTAGATTATTATGAGAAAGGTGGTTCAGGAGTCTATAAAGAAGCAGGATTTATAGTTAAGCTTTTAGTGGAAAAATTTGGGAAGGAAAGAATATTAAAACTAATTAGGGCTCTTAAGGATGTTAATTCAAAAAAAGAATTTGAAGAGAAGTTTAGAAGGATATATGGGTTTGAATTAAATTATAAGAATATTAACAAAGTTTAATAAAACTATTAATCTTATTTACACCGAGGTATCCGCGGTTCGATTCCGCGTACGCCCATTTATCATAAACATATATGTTTTAGTGCAGATATACTTTTAAATGTAAATTTATATGAAAATTCACAATGACTGATAAATCTAGTCCAATTCCTAATAAATATTTAGAATTATATGCTGATAGCATTAGTGTTATAAAAGAACAGGATGGCAGGGATGAAATACATTATTACCTCAAAATGGATATTAGTGGAAGTGAAAAGGGGGCAAACGTAGAATCTGGAATGATTTCGAATGCTAAAATCCCAATATCAGAAGCGCTATATAACCAATTGAGCAAGAAATTAAGTTCTTCAAAAGCTGATATTTTTGCTCATTTAAGTGCAAAAGGAAAATTATCTTTGACATTGGAAGAAAGGACATAATTAATTTAACAGAGCTCAATAAAAGTATTAATCTTATTTACACAGAATATTCACCGGTTCAATTCCGGTATCGCCCACTATTTTTTTATTATAATAATGTTTAAAAAGACAAAGTATCATAAAATATTTAATAAAGAGTTATGTGATACAATAATATGGCGATTGATGGAAAGGTTCAGACCTTAGGAAAGTTTTTGCAGAGCAGGTTAGGTGGGCAATTATTTGGAGATGTAGCTCATGCATTGGAAGGCTCATATGAAGTAGGAATAAACGGAGTACCTCTTAATATAGGCAGAAATCAAATAAACGAAGCAATAACTCAATTTTATGAACAAATTGGTTTTAAAAGAGACACAAAATCGAAATTAGAAGACCCTGTTTTCTATAAAGGACAAACTAGAAACGAAAATATTAGATGTATAGTATTATCAGATAACAGAAGAAGGGGCGGAGAAATTTTGATTTCTGTTGCACCTTTATACTCTACAAATAAAATGGGCTAAAACTAAGGAAAAGTACTCTAAAAGTTAACAAACATTAATAAAACTATTAATGTCGTTTACACAAAGTATATCAAAAAGGATATACTTTCTAAATATGAATTTATATTATTCTCTTTTCTCAATAATATGATTATTTAACGGACCAGTGCCTATTAATGTGACTGGGATTTGTAATTCTCTTTCTATCCCATAGATATAATCTTTTGACTTCTTAGAAAGCTTCACAAAACGGCTTTTCCCATAATCTTCTGCGTTAATGTAATCTAAGAACATAAGGGCAAGTTCATCAGGCTGATTAATCATAATCGCTCTCTGTATAAATTCAATATTTTGTTCAAATACTCTCCTGATTCTTCCAGTTACTGATGTAAATTCTATTATCTTTTTTTTAGAATCGGAACGTTGTTCAATTTCTTTCCAGCTAATTTCCTTTGAGCCTGTTGGTCCACTATTTCCTCCTACTCTTATTGGATATGTTCTCATAACCCCTATTGTTTTTCTATGCTGCTGTGGAGGAATACCAGCATCATTTAATAATGCTGAAGCAGTCACATCCCTGCTAGTGACGTAAGGATATAAACCATGATTCAAAGACAGCCAATGTCCTTGTGTTCCTTCAAGTAATACTGGTTCTTCATTTTTAATATGTTCATGAACAGCTAAGATCGTATCCCCACAATATGGCATGAGCATTGTTTCTTTTGCATACTCTTCTAAAAGAATAGCTCTCCTCCAAATCTTGTCTGCTTGTGCAGCTCCAACTCCTTCTTGTGTAGAAGCTAATTTTTCTTGCAAAGAAGAATCTTTTTCATTGCGTATATGATTTTGGCTAATAACTGTCGCTTGCCTGTCAATTATCAGTCTTTGTGGAGTAAGATTATATCTTTTTATTTCTTCTCTTAAAACATCAATATTAATTATTGCTGCAGGAGAGATATATAAAAAACAGCCTTTATTAAAAACTCCACATGGGACTTGGCGATTTACGAATTTAGTTTTACCATCATAAAACGTATGCCCTGCTTGTGGACCTCCAGACCTAACCATGGCTTTGTAATTGGATGATAAATATGCAGCAATCTTGCCCTTACCTTCCGAACCCCATTGAAGCCCAACCAATATATCTACTAAAGCCATTAAAATGCATTCTTATTATTACATATAAAATAGTAAGTCAATAAAACTTGACATAATATATAAAAAGGGGAAGCTAATATAATTTTTATGGAAGAATTTATTTTGAGCAACAAAGAAAGAATGCTCATCTTTAAAGTATTATGTGAAAATAAAAATATTAATTTTAATAAGATAATGAGATTGACTCAAATTCCTTCCAACAAACTAAGCTACCAATTAAATTTAATGAAGGACAAGAATTTCGTAGTGAACAACGAAAGTTTATACTCTCTTACCTTAGAAGCAGAGCGCCTGATTCCTTATTTTTCCCAGATTTTCAAAAAAGAAGTTGGGGTGCTTCCAGTTATATTGGGAATAGTAAGAAATGGAAAGAAAATACTGTTATTGCAAAGAAAGAAAATGCCCTATAAAAGATATTGGGGGTTGTTTGGGGGCAAGCAGATAAGTGGAGAAACAATACCTGAAACAATTGAAAGAGAAGTTCTTGAAGAAAGCAATCTCAAGGCTAAATTCACAAAATATAATGCAGTCGTTTATGAACGTCTCAAAGAGCAAGGCAGGTTTAAGCACTCGTTTCTTTTTGTTGTAACTTCTTTAAAAGCCAACACACTTACAATAAAAGAGCAAAATGAAGGCAAAGTCTCTTGGTTTAGTTATAGTGATGTATTAAATAATAAAATAAGTGGATTAATCCCTTCTGACATAGAATTTTTAAGAAAATATGCTGATAAAAAAATTGACATAGACGAAGTTATAATGGAAGAAAAAGAAGACAACCTTACTTTACAATAGTTTTCCTAATCAAAAAGAAAGTATATCCTTTAGGGTATATTCTTTTACACCGAACTTAGCTAAAAGCATCTATTCGTTAAAAATATAGGGCAAAGGCTTAAAAACCTCATATTTATTGTATTTTGGAGGTGAAAGCACCTCAGAAGCTTATTCTGAGAAAATTAAGATGGAATTAAAAATACATGGACAAACTTTAGTTTATATTGGTGGAGAGTGTGGTATCTATAAACAAGATACTCCACTTAGTATGGATTATGCACAGATGGATCAAGAACTTATTGTTAGGGTAATTAATAGCATGCCAAAAGAAAAAGCTATTGAAGCTGTAACAAAGCTTAGAGATCAGGCTGTAGAACAAGCAAAATGGGAATCAACTCCACAGAATTTAGGTTTTCCAATACTAAGAAGAAGTCTTGGACCAACACCAATAAATGAAGTTAGAGCAAATATCGAGAATACTGTTAAATTTAGTGAAGATGTTTTAAAAGTATTAAAGGGGAAATAAAAGCTCAACGCAACATAATAGAAGCTTTATGATAGTATGCCCATTCAAAGAATTTATATATTTTAATTTGTTGAATATTGCATGAAAATAGTTTTATCATACCATGCTAAAAAGAGATTAGTTGAAAGAAGTATCAAACTTGAGGATGTTCAAGAAACTATTGAAATGCCAAATTATACGGTATCGAAAGGAGATAAAAAAGAAGCGTACAAGAAAATAAAAGACAAAACCTTAAAAGTTGTTTATTCTGAAGAAGATAAATATATAAAGGTAATCACCTTAATATGGAAATGAAAATAGAATATGATAAAGACGCTGATGCAGCATATATTTATTTTAAAGAAATAGAAGAAGGAGAAGTAGTTCAAACTATCTCTCTAAATGAATCGGTGAACGTAGATCTAGATATCAAAGGAAGAACTTTAGGTATAGAAATTCTTGATGCAAGTAAAAATTTACCTGCAAATGCGATAAAATCTGCAGTTCTCATTGGTTAGTTTTTCACCAGTTCGATTCCGCGATGGGCTATACCTCATATTTTGTTATTACTTCTAAGACACAACAATAGAAAGATTTAAAAAGAACCTGTTTGTTCGTATTTTTATAATATTCAAATTAAAATATTAAGAATCAAACAATAAAAATGACAGTATATGTAATAAACTTTTATGATGATACAAAAAATGTAGAAGTTCCTGGTGTTTACTCAAATATTTGGGAATACCTTCATAAACAGTATGACAACCCAGTATATGCTGATGGAAGTGGTTCATGTTTCAGGGGTAAGAATGGCGAGACCGCAGTTTTGACAGATAATAGCACAACGTCAAAGACACATCAATTAGTATTAATTGACACTCCTTCAGATGTTTTAAGAGGTTTAGAAGAGATTGTTAAAAATGAAAGTCCTAATTTTAATATAGTAAATATATCCTCTCAGAGCATTTCTAAGAAGAAAAAACATTAATAAGATGATAAGTTCAACAAATGCTTTAACAGTATACGATGAAGCTTTTGCAGGTTCTCAGAACAGGTATGCAGAAAGAGTAGAAGTTAATCCAAGAGGGGCTAGGATAGGTCCAGTTGGGATCATGGATTTTGCCTGTCTTTTTTCCGGACCTCCCGGAGGTGGGAAATCTAGACTTCAAGAAGAAGTTGCGCGAATGCTTAGCAAAGAACCAATAACTGTTGAGGCAAGAGAAGGCTCATCTGCTAATGCAGAAAAAGTTACAGTTAAAAGAAATTATGGTATTTATGGTATGTGCACTCCTTTTTATTTTCCAGATATAGATCTAAGCAAAATAAAAGTTGAACACGAATATACTAGGAAATTCCTTCATCAAAAACCAGACGGGATATTATTTAAGATTGTATAAGTAATAGTAAGTATTTAATTCTTCAATATTCATTCATCTAAACATTTAAATATTAAAAAATCTTAATAAAAAGAGGAGGGAAAAAGAAAAAGATGGTGAAAAATAAATTCGTGAAAAATCACTCTTATGGATGCGGATGTGGTTGTGGGTGTGGGGGTGCTGTTTATGGTTTGGGTTTTATTGGTGCAGCAATTTATTATATCTCCAACGCTGCTACATTTTGGATAGGAGTTCTAGGAGTACTAAAAGCTCTTGTCTGGCCCGCATTTGTAGTATATGAGTTACTCAAATTTTTAGCAGTATAATTTAATTAAATATTTAGAAGAGCATCTGAAAGATATAATTCTTTCTCTGTTAGTAATACTTAAAACGGGAAACGCTATGAAATCCCAGCTTAATCTGTTCATTTCAAGAGTAAATTGTCTCATAAATTATAAAAAATAATAAATGTAGGGGCAAATAAAAATTATTAGATACACTCAATTTTCAGAAATATTTATATAATCTGTTTATTAATATTAATCATGGCAAAAAGAAAAGAGGTTAGAACTAAAAAAAACAGTCCAGGAGCTTTATTCATACCTGCAGGATTTCTTTTAGGATTTGGTATTGGATTTGCAGTTAATAATGTTCCCGCAGGAATGTTTATAGGTCTTGGTGCAGGATTCCTTGCGTGGGTAATCTATGAAATTTTTAGTAAAAAGTAAAATCTTTTAATAAAAAATGGAAGCATCTCAAATTTATATTTTAATCTCAATAATAGTTTTATTGATAATTGCAATTCTTGTCTTTTTTATAAAGAAGAACAGAAAACAAAAATCCTTGACTCTTTTAGCGAGTTTAGCTTTTGTATTTATTATAGCAGGAATTATCTTTGGAGATAGCAGATTAGTTGGTTATAGTTTAATAGGAATAGGTGTTTTATTGGCAATTATTGATATGGTTAGAAAATTGAAGAAAAAATGAAAAAGAAATTAAGAAAAGACTGGATGTTAGGATTTTTAGGATTCTTAGGTTTATTAGGAATCCCTGAACTTTTAACCCAGGACTGGCTTGGTGCTTTATGGCTGCTTTGGTTTATCTGGTTTACATATTTCATACCGAGAAAATAGAAGCCAGAAGCAAAAATTTACTATAACAATTCTTTTAAACCTAAAAACTTTCTTAAAATAAAAATACCTATAATAATCTGTGAGTGAGACCTAAATCCGCTTAATGAATCAATTGCTTAAGCGTTTAAGTTTAGTATTACCAAATACAGATTTAAGAGTAAATAATAAATTATAAAAAGAAGACACAAAAAAATGGGCTTAGAAAACATGATTAACAAAATTTCAGTAAAAGTAAAAAAACTTCATCCTGATGCGATTATCCCTTATTATGCTCATGACGGAGATGCAGGACTGGATATTTTTTCTAATGAAGATTGTATAATAAAAGCAGGGGAGAGAAAATTAATCTCTACTGGGATTTCAATGGAATTACCTGATGGATATGTTGCTTTAGTCTGGGACAAAAGCGGGTTAGCTGGCAATAATGGTTTGCATTGTCTTGCAGGAGTGGGGGATGCAGGGTATCGGGGAGAATATAAAATAGTTGTTTTTAATACCTCTAAAGATGATTATTATGTTAAAAAGGGGCAGAAAGTATCCCAAATCTTAATCCAGCCAATTATGGCTGCAGAGATTGAAGAAGTCAAAGAATTATCAGAAACAAAAAGAGGAGATGGCGGTTTTGGTTCAACAGGATTGATAAAGAACAGCCAAGTTTAAATTAATAATTCTAAAAAACTATATCCAACAATGCTCAATAATCAAATCTTAATCTTTTCTTAAACATATTAAAATCGTTTTATACATTATTAAAATAGCCTAAATATGCCTATAACAATGTTTAAAAGTGTTATAGTTTTCTTTAAAAAGTAAGTCTAAATGACTTGAGGTGATTGATAATGGGTGACCTTAGGGGAGCCCTTATTATGCGCTGCTAGTTTATCGGTAGAACACATCGTTGCCAACGATGGAAGCTGAGTTCAATTCTCAGGCGGCGCATACCATTTATTTTTTTGGATTAGCAAATTATTTAAAGTTGTTTCTGTTATATAAAAGAGAATATAAAATGTATAATATTATGACTTGCAGTGGCTGGACATCTGGTTATTGCTCGATAATCAGAATTGGGTTTATAATTCTATTTTTCATATTTGCAATTATTGAAAAATGGGGAAAAAAAGAAGTCAATATTGAGTTTAGTCTTATATTTTCTTTAATTCTTGGGTTTTTTTCCTATTGGCTTGTAGCAATATTGTCTGGAAGTTTTCAATGGTCCCTTATAGCTGGGCTAATTTTAGGATTAATAGGAGGGTATGGGGTAGGGATAATACTTGGGGGCACTGAACAAGATCCAGTTTTATAAAACATTATAAACTGATAGTTTAAAGAATTATGTAGAAATTGTTAAAAAAATAAAAATAAAAAAATAAATATTTTGCCTATTTATTAGATGTTATCTAATATCTGCTAGGTCTTGGCATTTTAGAGAAACATTCTCTGCAGTAAACTGGTTTGCCTTCTGTAGGTTTGAATGGCACTTCGCATTCTTTCTTACATTTTGAGCAAACAGCTTTATGCATTTCTCTTGGTGCAAAACTGTCTCTTCTGCCGAATCCGTTATTTCCGTATCCCATTGTTATTTCCTCCCGATCATTCATTAATAATACTCAGAATATTCTAATAAGATAATAAACTTTAATTTATTATATATAAGAATTCTTTATTTCTTAATATTATTATGCAAATTATTGGAATTATGAGTTTTTAAAGGTATGCTATTACCTATTACATGGTTTTGCACAATAAGTTACTCTTGTATAAAAAGTCTTTTAAAGGAACATGAGACGAGAATCGAACTCGTGTCTCTTGGGCGACGTCCAAGTGTGCTACCACTGCACCACTGATGGATAATTTATTTATGAAAATACTTATTCATAATCAGCCATGTTAGGCATTCCGGAATTTTTTGGTTTTCCTGACTTGGAAGCCAGAACATCATCTATCCTTAAAATCATTACTGCAACTTCTGTTGCACTGCTTATTGCCTGTGTTTTTATTTTCATCGGCTCAATAATCCCTGCCCTGAAAGAATCCTCCACTTTATTTGTGAATATATTTATCCCTGCATTTTTCTCCCCATTATCATGCCTCGATTTTAATTCAGTCAGGACATCAATAGGATCAAGCCCTGCATTTTCAGCCAAAGTAGTGGGGATAAATTCCAATGCATTTGCAAACTCCTGGACTGCTAATTGCTCTCTTCCGCCTAATGAATTTGCAAATTTTCTTAGTCTTCTTGCAACTTCAATTTCAACAGCCCCTGCTCCGGCAACTATTTTCTTACTCTTGATAACAGCAGAAACGTCCCCTAACCCGTCCCTGATTGCCCTTTCCATTTCGTCAATAACATGCTCGCTTCCCCCATGGACTAATATTGTAAGCGCCTTTGGATTTTCGCATCCCCTTATATAAGTCATTGCTTCATCTCCCTGCTTAATCTCTTCAACAATTTGTGCTTTTCCCAATTCACTCTCTGTTAAATCATTCAGATTACTGACTATCTTTCCGCCAGTTGCCCTTGCCAAATTTTCCATATCCGATTTAGCAACTCTTCTGCAGGCATAAATCCTTGATTTTGCAAGATAATACTGCACCATATCATCAATTCCTTTCTGGCAGAATATGACATTAGCATTGCTTCTTCTTATTTTCTCAACCATCTGTTTTAATATCATCTCCTCTCTGTCAAGAAAATTTTGAAGCTGGCTTGGGTCACTGACAGAAATCTTGGCATCTCCTTCTAGATTTTTAATTTCCAAGGATTCTGAGATTAAAGCAATCCTTGCATTCATGACTTTTACAGGCATATCAATTGAAACTCTTTCTTTGTCTATAACAATTCCTTTAATCAATTCAGTATCCTCAACGCCATTGCTTTTATTTTTCTCGATTTTTATGTTTCCTAAATCAACACTGCCTTTGTCCTCAATCTGGGCAATTGCATCAACAATAATGCCTGCAAACTTTTCCTTTACGCTTTCTGCTCCTTTTCCGGTCATAGCAGTCATTGCAATTGCTTTCAGGTCATCTTTTTTATCCAAACCAACTTCAACTGCAACTTCATTTAAGAATTCCTTTGCTTTTACAGCAGCCAGATTATAGCCTTTGGTAATAACAGTAGGGTGAATTTTCATGTCTAATAATTTTTCTGCGTTCTCAAGCAGTTTCCCGGCAAGCATTACAGCAGTTGTTGTTCCATCTCCAACTTCGCTCTCCTGGGTTTTTGCTATTTCAACCATCATTTTAGCAGCAGGATGCTCAATTTCCATTTCTTCTAATATAGTAACTCCGTCATTTGTGACAGTAATATCCCCAACAGAACTAACAAGCATCTTGTCCATACCCTTAGGGCCAAGGGTAGTTTTAACAGCATCAGAAACAAGTTTTGCAGCAAGAATATTGTTTCTCTGCGCATCTCTTCCTATTGTTCTTTCAACACTTTCAGGCAGAATGTAAATTGGTTGTTTGTCTGGCATTTTAGGCAAGAACCTCCTCAAGCCTTCTTTTAGTTTTGAATATATTACCAAAAATCGATAAAGCAGTATAATCAATATCTTTTGCCTTTCTAAGCTTTATAGTGCTATTATTAAAGTGGTATACAGATAATTTTTCATCTTCTTTTTTAAAGAAATAAACTCTCCTCCCATTGCCTTTACTCTCAGTAATTTTATAAAGGAGAATATCAACTTCATTAAATACATCCCCCTTAAGATTATAAACAAAGATAATTTCTCCTCTTTGAACGTTTTCATAAGGAAATTTCCCTAACCTATCTAATTTTTCTGCTTTTGTTTCCGCCATTTTAATTAGTTTTCTTCTCCTCCTCTTCTTCTGCTTTAGTAATAAAATCAGATACTTCTACATAACCTATTTCAAAATCTTTGACTAACCCCTTAAAATCATAGTTTTTATCAATATCACTAAAAAAATCTGCAGGGTATTTGCTTCTTATTCTTTCAATATTATCACAGGTCTCTTTCTTTTTTAATAAATATCCTTCAGAATCTTTTTTTATTGCCTTAAGGTCCCATCCAAAAATGTTATGGCCCAGGAGAAGGCAACCCATACCATGCACAGTCTCTTCTAATGATTTGTAATTTTCAACATACTCCATACCTTCTTTGAAAATTTTCTGGAATTCATCTGCCATTTTAAATCCAGATTTAGTTTATTTTTAAGTATTATCTACCCATAACCTATATACTATAAAATATATATTACAAAACAACAATTAACTATAAATATAAAAAAAACATAATTAAACTATGAAAATCGGAGTTAAGGTTGGCGATATCATGACTCGGGATTATACTTCTGCAAAACCAGATATTTCTGTCCTTCACGCTGTAAAATTAATGGTTAAAAAAAGAGTTGGAAGCTTGATTCTTGAAGATAAAGATGTGCTTAAGGGAATTTTAACAGAGGGAGATATAATGTGGGCATTGAGCAAAAAATCAGTAAAAGACCTGAAAAAAATCAGGGCAATAGAAATCTGCACTAAAAAGATAATAACAATAAAACCTTCTGCAGACATTTATGATGCTATAAAACTTATGAAAAAAGCAAAATTCAGAAGGCTTCCGGTTACAGTTAAAAAAAGAGTGATTGGTCTGTTGACAATGAAGGATATTTTGAGGATTCAGCCGGAACTATTCGATATTGTAAGAGAAAATTATTCTATAAAAGAAGAAGCTGAAAAAATGAAAAGAGTGAAATCAGCAGAAACTTTCAAGGAAGGAGTATGTGAAGAATGCAGTAATTTTGATATTTTATACAATGTAGACGGGCAATTGATGTGCGAAAGCTGCAGAGAAGCGATGTAAAGATTTTTAAACTGATTCTTAATATGAATGAAATGAGAAAACTCACTTCTCTCTTGGCAGGTTTAATTTTGGGTATATCCGCAGGCAGTTTTGCCACATATCATGTACTAAAACCAGAAAGTTCCTTAGTTGCAGCTGTTTCAGGAAAAAATTCAGAAAATAATTCTGTTAATAAAAATAATGATAAAAATCCTGCAGGAGTTTTTGAGATAGAGGCCCTGAAGATTAAGCTGCCGGAGATAAAGCTGGATAAGGGACTTGATATTGAGGACTCTTTCATAATCTCATATGCTTCAGAGGTTGGGGGCTGTAGCTGGAAAATGCCTATAAATGCATCGGATTATTTCAAGTATAAGAGGCTTAAGCACAGAGGCAAATTGCCCTTTGAATATGTCAGTTACGTAACCTACAATGACCCAACAATAATTAAAATAGCAAAAGATTTAACAAAAAACTGTAAGTCCAAGGAAGAATCTGCACAGGTTCTGCTGGACCTTGTTCATAACCAGCTTTATGACACTTCTGGAGAAGGAATCTTTGATTATGTTAAATTCCCATTAGAGACTCTTGTGGAAAGGAATGGTGATTGCGAAGATTTAAGCATTCTTGGAGCTGCTTTAATGAAATCAATTGGTATAGATGTAGCTTTAATAAATTACAGCCCTCTTGAGCTTGGGAAATTCACAGGACATATGGCATTAGGTGTTAATGGTAATTTTAACGGGGCTTATTTTGAAAATAAAGGGGTTAGGTACTATTATGCAGAATCCACAGGTACAGATTGGCTGAATAACAAATCTACTGGGAAAATAGGGAATATCCCTGAAGATTATAAGAAGAAAAAAGTCGCCCTGTATATTGTGAAGTAATCTGTATAATCTCAGGAATTTTTAAACAAAAATATTTAAATACCTTCTAACTGTTCATATAATACAAAAAGAGTTGTAAAACATGGCAGAGAAAGATACAGTATTCTCAGGTAAAATCAAGCAAAAAGCAATTTTTCACTTTAAAGATTTTTATGGGTTTACCTACGACTGGCTTGTTGGGGAGGGCTATAAAGTGACTGAAAAAGTATACTCCGAGGAGATTTCAGGGGATGCCAAGAAAATAGAAATAGAATGGGAAGCCAAGAAGAAAGTGTCTGATTATTTCAGGTTTGTGATACAGGTCAGATGGATGATACTTGGATTAAAAAATGTTGAAGTTCAGAGAGAAGGAAAGAAACTAAAGATGAATTCAGGCCAGGTTGAGCTTAAGGTAAAAGGAGTCTTGGTTAAGGATTATGAGCACAAGTGGGAAGATTATCCTGTCTGGAAGTTTTTAAGAGGGATGTATGACAGGTATATAATAAGGAGCAGGATTGAACAGTATGAAGATAAGCTTAAAGAGGAAGTTGAGGAGTTCATAGCCCAGTCCAAATCCTTTTTGGTTATAGAAGGCATGAGATGATTTAAATTAGTAATTTAAAAGATAAAATTTAAATTATCGAATTGAGATAATTCTTAGTTTAATGGGGGTTACAGGTAATTTGTTAAACTATTTAATATGCTATTAACAAGATTAAGCTGTTACTCACAAGCTTTGATGGTGATTGTCCCATATGTCTTTTGATAGATTACTAAAAATACCCAAAAAACCTATAAAACAACAAATATTTGTGTGAATACAAATATTTAAATATACATTTATATAAAATCTCATATGGTAAAAAAGAGAGTATTTTTGTTAGCTATGACGCTTCTGTTTGCGTTTGTTTTTGCAAGTTTGGTCTCTGCCACCAATCTGGAGATTTATGCAAAAACAATCCAGGGCTCTGCAATTACAGATTTAAATGAGCCTGCAGTTTTTGAGTTGACAATAAAAAACTTAGGAGAGACAGATAATTTTGACATTTACTCTCTTGTAGGGATTGACATTTCACCAGGTAATTTTACATTGAGAAGGGATGAAACTAACACAATAGAAATAAAGGCTATGCCTCAGGAATATCTGGCATCAACAAAAGAGCCAATCAATTTTGAATACAAGATTAAGGATTCTAAGGAAGACATACAGGCAGAAAAATTAACTATGAATATTATCGGGCTAAAAGATGCGTTCCAGATAGACGCAGAGGATTTAAACCCAAAGTCAGAAAATACAAAAATTACCTTAAGAAACAGGTTAAATTACAAGTTTGATGAATTAAAAATAAGCATAACCTCTAATTTTTTCAGTTATGAAGACAAGTTTCCGTTGAATCCTATGGAAGCTAAACAGATTACAATACCTGTAGATGTTGAAAAGCTGAAAAGATCAACAGCCGGTTCTTATTTGGTAAACATTGGGTTGGAGGTATCTGGAGTAAAAACAAGCACAGAATCCATGATTAAGTTTCTTGAGCAGGAGGGAATAGAAACAACTGAAAATAAAGAGGGGTTCTTAATAAAAAGAATTGAGATAAGCAAGATTAATGTTGGAAACACTCTAAAAAATGTTGAAATAACAACACAAAAGAATATTCTTTCATATTTATTCACGACTTTTAATGCAGTTCCCGCAGAGACAAAAATAAACGGATTAACCGTAGAATATACCTGGAGAAAAGAATTGATTCCAAATGATAAATTAGAGGTTGTGGTAAAAACTAACTGGTTTTATCCCATAATAATAATCATATTTGCAGCAGTATTATTCATTTTAATCAGGAGAAGCGTTGAAGTGGATTTAATTTTAAGGAAACAGGTTTCTTATGTTAAAACAAGGGGGGGAGAATTTGCATTAAAGGTGACTATAAAAGCAAAAGCAAAGACGTTTATTGAAAGAATAAACATAACTGACAAGCTTCCGCCATTAGTTGAATTATATGAGAGATATGGAGCAATATCTCCTGATAAAATTGATTTGAGAAACAAGAGATTGGAATGGAACATAGAATCATTAAATGAAAGAGAAGAAAGAATTTTTAGTTATATAATATATTCAAAGATAGGGGTTGTTGGAAAATTCGAGCTTCCAAAAGCAAGGGCAGTTTATGAAAAATCAGGAAGAATGAAAGGAGCAGAATCCAACAGGAGCTTTTTCATTAACCAGCCTAAAGTGTGATTCAAAAACTTCTGATTATTACGTTAAAATTATTTATCAAATTGCCAAAGTATCAAAAACATAAAGCAATCTTTTTAAACACTAGTTCTCTCCTTATTTTAACCCCTGGTAGTATAACGGTTATTACAGGCGGCTGTAGACCGCTTGAAGGGTGTTCGACTCACCCCCGGGGGATATAATATCTTAAGATGGTTAAAAAGAGATTAAGAGATATTGAAAGAGAGCTAAAAAGAATCAAGAAACTAAAGAATTCCTCAGACTATTATTATTCAAGAGCTCCTCTTTATGAAGAAGCTGCTCAAAGTGCTGTTTCTGAAAGAAAAGTAAAAAAAGCGATAAACTACTTTAGAAAAGCAGCTGGATTTTATGAAGAGCTAGAGGGTTCCTCTGTAGCTGAGCATGGTGCAGGGTATTTTGAAAAATATGTTAATTCAAAAAATAGATGCTTAAAAAATGCTGAAAGATTGAAAAAAGTTTCCGAAGGCAAATGGCACGGATTAGAGGGAAAAAGTTTTGCTATAATTGCTTTGTTTAGTTTAATTTTTAGTTTTTTATTCCTATTACCTAACCTGACCGGCAATGTGATAGCAAACCTAACAACTAAAAATTCAAGCATAATTGGAGCAGGATTATTTGTTTTGGGGATAATTGGGTCTTATTTTTATTTTAGGAAAAAATGAATTAGTAGAAAAACGAACTTTAAAAGACTACTATTGTTCAGGGGATAGTTTTATAAATATAAAAAATATCTAAAAATTACCTAAGGGAATAAGAGTTCTGATGAATTAATATGGAATCAGTTCAAATACTTAATAACCGATTAAATAAAGCCAAGAATATCAAAGAAAAAAAGGCTATTTTGCAGGAGTTATACAAACAACTTGTAAAAAGCAAGACCAATAGAAAAGCTAATGGATTATTCAGGGAGTTTGTGGAGAATGATTCTTATAATGGGCATAAATTTGCATGGGGTCTTGCTGAACAATTGGATAAATATGGTTTAACCAATCATGCAAGAAGATTAAGAGAGCAATATAGCGGAATTCCGCAAAAACCTCAAAGAGATTGGACAGAGTTACCCAATGTATTAGGCAATCAGGAAAAAATTGAAGAATTATGTTCAAGCGGGGATGCAGGCAGAGACTTGGCAGGGCTTGGATGCATTGCAGCAGCCTTTAACAAAACTGCTGAAGCAAGAAGACAGCCGGCAGACCCAAGATTTCTATATCCAACAAGCAGGCAGTTTCCTTTTGATGAAACAACCTATAAAATAGTTAAAGCTTTGGAAGAGAGAGATTTTAATGTTCCAGGAATCAAAGTTGAATTTCATTCCTATGGTCCTAGTGATTCATATAGAAGAGTAGAAACTATAGAAGGGGATGACTTTAGATTATGGTTTTGTCGTGAACAGGGAAGAATAGGAAGTGATTGGAATGATACAGCTGCAGTTAGTAACTTAAACATACCTTTTAAAGAACTTAGTGTATTTAGTGATAATTCTGGTCCAACACTTCGTTTATATGTTGGAGATAACTGGGAAAAAGATAAAGAAGGATTTGTTAATAGTGTAAAGGTAAACAGCAAATTGCGTGAAGAACCAAGGACTTATCTTAGGTATAGCGGTTCTTGGCAAAAAAGTTCTAAAGGAGGAGTATATTACCCAGGGAAAATAGCTCCATTTTTAACACACACAAATGATTTAGATAGAGAATATGAACCGAGAGGGAATGAGCCAAAATATTTTGAAACCAAGAAAATTTTCCATGAATTTGATGAATTTTTAAAAGGTAAGCTTGAAGAAATAACTAGTCTAAAATCTGTTATGAATTAGAAGATAAACAAAATCTACAAATCTTAAAATGAAAGTCGGAACTGAGTTAATGTTGGGAGATGGAAAGGGGAAGGCACAGGCACTTACAAGACCAGCTGAAGGAACATACCTCCTGAACCTGGGCAATATAGAAAAAGGAGTTGCTTATTTTTCTGTAACAAAAAAGAAAGGAGAATATTCCGGAGAACTTGAAGCTACTATTGATGACGAATTCAGAAAAGAATTTGGAGAAAATGTTAAAATAGGAGATTTTTTTAAGATGATTGTTCAGTATGTTGGTAAGAAGGATTATACACTAAAGATTATTCCTCCTAAAGTTTCAAACAAAGGAAGATACTGCCCAAGGGAAAAGCGGATGAGAAGATTAGCTTATTACGAAAAGAAATATAGAGGCGTTTAATCACTCATTTAGAAGAATATATAAAGGACTGAAATGCATATATTACCCATGGAAAGCAAATCAAAACAAAGATGTTCGGTAAAAGCTTGCTATGGAACAAGTGAATGGTCAGAGAATTCTGGTATTTGCCGCAATTGCAAATGGCAGGAAGATTGTGGTAAGATTGAAGGGAAGATAAAAAATAAAAAATAAATGAATGATGGAAGAAAAAGAGAACGATAAGAATAAAGCAAGAGAAAATGCTGAATGTGTATTCCCTCCATGTCCAAAATGTGACAAGGGATTTTTATTGCCGTTTTCATACAAAGAAGATGTTTTTGAGAAATGGAAATGTTCTGAATGCGGTTATATAATAGAAAAAAGATAATTTTGGTTTTATTTTGGTAATCTATTAAACTATTTCAAGGCTTTATTGAGAAGCTTATGCTGATTGCTTCTTATGATTTCGTTTTATTTTATTACTGACACACCAGTAATCTGTAAGACGATTTTAAATATGTTGCTTCTGTTCATCAAGCTTAATCCTCTCATCTGCAAATCCTGTTGGTTTTTAACATTACTAATATATAAGAAGAAGAGATTATCATTCAAACTTAAACTCAACAAAGTTATTATTTTTATCTATTTCTTTTATTAAGTCTTCTGAATCAATAACCAGCTTTATATCGCTAGAACTTCTGGAGTTAAGTTTTAAATTTTGCACAGAATAAGTGACTCCTGCCCCAAAAGCAATATCTTTTAGATTAAAATTCCCCATTTTGTCATTATCATCAAAAACAGATAAATAAACACTTTCAGCATCTAGTGTTCCTAAATTCCTAACAGTTACATTAAAATCAAAATATCTTCCTTTTTTAACTCCAGTTGCATTTTCAAAATACAAATCTGCGAGATTTTCCTTAGAATAAAGCTCTCTTATGTTATTGATTATTGATTCATCTAATTTTTGATCACACGACTCTAGATAAGGATACATCAGGCTGTTTTTATCTGATGAATGAGCAAAACCAAAAACATGCAATAATTCATGTAATTCCACATTTGGCCAGTCGCATTTAACTCCTTTTTTTTCACCATATAATAAAATAACCCCCTGGGTAATGACGTTATATCTCCCCGTTTGTATTATTTCTTTAGCTCCTCCTTCCCCTGCTATAAAATACTCTTTTTCTATTGAATTTTTTATACTTTCAGAACAGCTAACTTCTATATCTGGTTCGCTGGCTTTTGGACTAAAACTAATAACCCCCACCTTATTCTGTAATTCATTAAAAGCTTCAATCATATTGTTTTTCTCTTCTTCACTGCAATCAGAACCTATTGAATAAGAAATATAATTATGGTTAAATTTCATATTAGGATAGAACTGTTCAACTTCGTAAGAAAGATTGCTTACTTCCAGCTGATTAGAAGAAGTAACAACATCAAGAACCTGCGGCTTTCCAGGAAGGTTCATATATAAAAAATACCCTCCGATTAATAAAATCATAATTAACAATAAAAATAAAATTATGTTTAAGATAACTCCTCCTTGTGATTTTATATGTCTCATCTTTTTTAAAAGAAGATATTGATATTATTTAAATATATTCTTAGACGAATATTGTTAATATTAAACTAGTTTAAGGTGGGATTGAATAGCTTAATCTTCTGAACCCCGTATTAAAATCGTTTAGTACATTACTAATAAAAGTTAAATATGAAAAATCTAACAATAACCTTTTTAAATCTAAAATAACATCAATAATCATGCCCCGATAGTTAAATGGTTATAACACAACCCTGTCACGGTTGGGTTCCGTGTTCGATTCACGGTCGGGGCGTTCATTTTCTCCTAAAACCAATAACTCTTTAAAGAAAGGTATCCGATACTATGTATGACAATTGTATGCCCTAAATGTGAATCGCGATGTTTGAAAATAGATAATTTTTGTATTGGATGCGGAAAAGATTTAAGAATAATTAAGAAATCTAAAGATACAAAAACCAGGGAAAAGCATTAAATAACAAATATTCTCAATTTTTATATCTCATCTTTTTCAAAGTGTTTATATACAAAATTATCCATGTCTATTAATGAGAGAATTATTAAAACTGGTTGATGCATTAAATCGGGAATTTATGAAATTAATTGATAGAAATTATATAAATAAAAAACTTGCAAAAAGAAAAGGAAAATGCTTAAAATGCGGAAAATGCTGTAAGGGATGCAAGTTTTTGGATAAGAAAACCAAGTTATGTAAGGTCTACAACTCAAGGCCTTCTTTAATATGCCACAAGGATTTTCCCTTGGATAAAAGAGAACAATGGATATGGAATGTAAAAAAATGCGGTTATTCTTTTAAGAAAAAAATAAAACTAGATAATGTTCTTTAACGCTAATAACACTTAAACTTATTCGCTTTGTTAATTGCTCAAGCGTTTAAATTGTAGCATTATTGGTTCTTTAATTATCTATTCTTCATTACCACAATCTTAATAATCCTATTTTCTATCAAAATTTATGGGAATCTTTGATTTTTTTAAAAAGAAAAAAACCGAATCAGAAGTAGAGATAGTGGGGTTTGATGAAATTAAGGAGTTTCTAAGCAAAAAAAGGCAGGAAATTGAAGAAAAACAAACACAGCCTAAAAAAGAGATAAGAGATAGTATCAATGAATTAGTAAGTGCTTTAGAAGAAGAAGCAGAGGCTCTTAAGAATATAGACTTGCAGAATAAAAGGGCAATGGATATGGAAAAGCTGATTGTAAGGCAAAACCTAGATAATTTTATCCATTACTTAGAAGAGCTGATATCTAATCTGCAAAAAACAGATTCAGAATCTTTTGAAACATTAATAAACAATGTCAATTCTGTTTTCTCTGATTTTGAAAAGAAGTCTATAATCAGCTTTCAAAAATCAACCTATTTAATCGGAGAGGAATTAGGAAGAATCAGAGATGATATTGCAAAATTCTTCAGGTTTTTTAATAATCTGGTTAAAGAAAACAGGTTTTCAATAGATCAAATGAAATTAATCTCAGCTATTAAAGAAAAATTAAATGAAATTAGTAGTTTAGAAAAGGTAGAATATGAGAACAAGGAGACAATTATTGACATAGAAGATAAAATTAAAAGTTTAGAAGAAAAAATCCGGGATAAAAGAAGAGAGATTGGAGAGACAAAAGAAAGCAAAGGATATATTGAACAGGTTAATGTTAGACAGGAACTTGAAAGAAAAAAGACAAAATTAGCAATTGAACTGCAGAAGTTAAAAGAGATGATAGATTTTAAGGCATTGGCAAGAATTTATCATTCAGCTGAAAGACAGATGTTTTTGATAAAAGAATACAGGGACAATTTTAGAGAATCATTTGAAAGAGATGGCCCAGAAAAACTTCTGGATTTAATTGATATAAAAGAAATAAATCAGAAACCAATAAAGGAAAAGATAAAATTAATCGATGAGATTAAGCAAAATATTGATAATATTATAGTAGACAAAGACATAACCCAAGAACTGGAAAGAGATATCAGTGATATAAGAAGCAAGATAAGAGACTTAATCTCTGAAAAATCTAAAAAAGAAAAAATAGATGCAAAATTTCAGGAAAATAAAGAGCAGATAAAAAGGCAGGTATCAGAGCAGTTAAAGAGTTTTAATGCCATATTAGAATGAAAAAATAAAAGTATATCTAAAGTTAGCACATGGATGATGAAAATAAAGGATATGGTCATAGCAATCCTCTTTATGTTGTAGATGAGAAGACTGGCGAGCTAATTCAAGTTTATTTGCCTGCTGATGCAGTAGCAAGTGAAGCAAAACCTGGGGTCAAAGCAGGCAATCCTCTTCTGGATGAGATAAATCAGCAATTGCGGGAAGAACAATTAATAGAAAAGATGAGAAGATTATACATAAAGAATAAAAAATAGATAAAAGCTTAATTTTCTCATTGCAAAGTAGATAAGTTCTGCAGATTATCAAAACCCATATTTTCAATAGTTTTATATATGGTAATATCTTGTATAAATTAATAAGGAGGTGTTTAAAATGGCTGCATGGGGCAAATGGGTCGCAATTGTTGGCGGAGTAATAGCTATAATTGGTCAATTTTGGGGCGCAACTTATTACTTACCAGTAATTGGGGGAGTAGTCGCAATCGTTGGCGGATTAGGCGCAGAATAAACCTTTTTATTTATTTTTAATTTTTTATTTAATTTTTTTACTTTTTCTTATTTTTTTTAATTTTATTAATATTATTTATACTGAGCAGTCTACGGTCATATTCCACGTACACCTGTTCAAAACAATTAGACTAAAACGAGTAGGCTCGGTTAAATTTAAATAATCTCCTCTCTTAATCTAATTATGAAAAAGGGGTTAGTGATAGGAATTGTTGTAGGAATTATAATAATCTCTATTGTTTTTTTCTTATTAAATTATACATACAAAAACTCAAATGATGTAGAAGTAAATGATATAGGATTAAATGAAAGTAACTATGCTTTAACAAACACCAGCACTTTAATAAATGCCACGGATGATAGCAGAGAATCTAATCAAAAAGCAGAGGATATTGACCCAAATAATCTTTCGAATACTATCTGCAACCAACTACCTACATCAAGCGACTTTGGTTTAGATGACAACTATTATTGTCTTGCAGTTGTAAATCATAATATTAGTTTTTGCGAGAAAATGCTTGGAAATGATACAATGGAACTCGGTAATTTAGAAGAATCAGAAGAAGACTTAAATGATAAAACCCCTTACTATATTTGCTTGGCTATATCTGATGGAGATTCTTCTTACTGTAAAAAGGCAACAAGAGAAGATGCTAAAAAAACATGTTATAATGTACTCGCCCAAACAAGTGGAAACATAAATTTCTGTAGTGATATTGATTATGACCAAAATGATAAGCAGCAATGTTATTTTAATTTCGTAAATGCTTTGTATTGGGAAGATAAATCAGAAAAGATAACAACAGAGGATTGTGATAAAGTTGGCATGAATGGTGGGAATCAGGACAAAAATACCTGTCTAGCATTTAAAGAACGGGATGTTTCCATTTGCGGAAGTAATAAAAATTGTTTAACTTTTTTTCCTCAGGAGATGTCTTTTTGCGATGGTGTGACTTTTAAAGATGAAGAAGAATGTATTCGTGATAGGGCTATGGTAAATGAAAATATATCAATATGCGGGACCTTATCTGAGCAAACAAGAAGAGACGATTGTTATGGAGATTTTTCCAGTCATATTCAACCGAGCACCACAATTTGTGATAAAATAATCGGCATAGAACGTAGACGAGGATGTTATATAGATGCTGCAATAAATCTTGCTAAATGATTTATTTGATTAAAGATTAAACAGATTCATTAAAAATTGAGTAATATTAATGTTTTTATTAATCTTATTTACATCTGAATCTCGTGAGTTCGATTCTGGTGTCGTCCATTCAACTAAATCTTTAAAAATCATTTAAATATTTGTTTTAGATGAAAGAACCATTAAAAATAATTGCGCGATTTGATATCAATGAAGATCAAAGACAACCTTTGAGTGGACGAGCATATTTAAGCCCATTTCATTTTGAAAAAGCATGTAATTCAGATATACCTTATGTTGTTAGAAAATTAAGAGAGGTTGTTAAAAGTCCTGAGTTTAGTACTATTAGAAAAATTGGATATAATCATACTGTTGCCCTTATATGGGCCGAAAAGTTAGCCAATGGACATTATGATGAAATGATTGACTTTTTTGGATGGAGTTTTGATAGATGGGATAAAGATTCTGACCTTAGCTCCTGGAAGACTAGAAATGGACTTATTGTTTCTGTAAATTTAGGAATATCACAAATAACTTCTGAAAATGGAATTGATATCCTTAAAGCAGAAAAAGATTATAGGCATTCAACTTCATCAGAAGAATTCAGAATAACAGGACCAGAATTAGATAAGTATGGTTTAAAATTAATGTATGATTTTTGTAATCCTACGGGCAGGATAGAATTAAAAAATATGCAAAAAAGTTATTAAAGAAGTATTGCCTTTTAAGTATATAATCTCAATCTTCCTTGCTGCCAGTCCTTTACAATCAGGACAGCAGTCCTGTTCTCATCAACCCTGTTACCTTTTATCAGAAAACTCTTCTTAAGCCCTAATTGGTTAATTATTGAGTCATAGTCTTCTGCTTCTATTCCAATTCCATAAAAATCTTCAAATGCTTTTTTATTATTTTTCATGAACAGCTTAATTATAGAATCAGCAACAGTTTCAGCATCTTTCAGTTTTTCAATATCCCTTGCTCCGATTAAGCCATATCTTATATCATCATCAGCCTTCAGAGGTATCACTCCTGGAGTGTCAATTAACTTGATTTCATTACTTGCCCTAATCCAGTGAATGCCGTGGGTTGTTCCTGCCTTCTTGCTTACTTTGACTTTCTTTCTATGGGCCAGCATATTGATTATAGAAGATTTTCCAACATTAGGATATCCCAGAACACCTACAATTATCTCTCCCTTAGCCTCTCTGTATTCTGATGTTGGCTTGGTTACCTTGTCCCTCCAATCCCTTTTCCCGTATTTTTCAAATACCTGCTTGATTTTAGAAGTTAAAATTCTGGCAGAATGCTTGTTTTCAGAAGATACAAAAACAACCTCTCCTTCCTGGCTAAGTTTTTCTATTGGCTCCCTGATACTTTCTTTTGAGGTTAAATCGCTTTTATTAATAACAAAGATAACCGGCCTTTTAATTTTCTTGATAAGCTCTTCAACTTCCTCATTTCTTGAAAGCTCGACCAGCCTTGCGTCTAATATTTCCAGGACAATGTCAGATTCGGTTATAATTCTTTTAATTGAATCCCAATATAGTTCCATGAAAAATAAATAACAATAATCCTTATAAACCTTAAGCAAATCAAATAAATATGAGTGTAAATTTACTTTTGCAAACATTACCATCATATCATAAGGTTTGTAGCACAAAATTAGAAGAAAGAACAGTTCCTGTGGATGGAAGAGTTTTAAGTCTTAATCCTTATCCTGTAAAATATTGCCCAGAATGCAAAGTATATATTTTTGGAAATGCTGAATCAAAAAACCCAGAAAGAATTGGAAAACTAATAACCCTCGCACAAGAACAGACAAATTTAAAAACAAATGGTTCAAAATTTAGGGTTGATTATTTACAAAAAATTAATAAAGATAACCTTTAAAACTATTCAAAATCTCCTAACTCTATGAAAAAAGATGTTTTGTTCATATGCAAAAGTAATGTAAACAGAAGCCAGTATGCAGAAGGATTTTATAACAAACTAATTAATAAAAATAAAGCAATTAGTGCAGGGGTGCGCGTACCAGCTGAAAAACCATCAAAAAAAGGAGCAACTATTATGCTGGAGGAAGGCGTGGACATATCAAAGCAAAAAGTAAAACTTCTCAAAAGAAGTATGTTAAAAAATGTAAAAAAGGTTGTTGTGATTTGCAGGAAGCAATTTTTGCCAAAATATGTTTTAAAATTTGAGAATATTGAATTTTGGAATATCAGAGATCCTCATTTTTCTAGCATGAAAGAGAGAAGGAAAATCAGGGATAAAATAAAAAAGAAGATTCTTAAATTAAACCCAAAGTCTTAAAATCTTCTAAAATCTCTTCTTTTTATGAAAAACACAAAACATAAAATAGAACTTTTAGCACCAGCAGGGGATTTTGAGTGCTTGATGGCTGCTGTAAATGCAGGAGCAGATGCTGTTTATTTGGGATTAGAAAACTTTAACATGCGGGCAAGAGCCAGAAACTTCAAGCTGTCTGATCTGCCCAGGGTCTCAAAGATATGCAAACCCAAAAAAATCAAACTATATTTAACTCTTAACATTATTGTTTACGATTCTGAATTAAAAAAAGTAGAAAAAATAATAAAAAAAGCAAAGAAATTCATTGATGCAATAATATGTTCTGACATTTCTGTTATGCTTTTATGCAAAAAATACAAAATTCCTTTTCATGTTTCAACCCAGTGCAGTGTTTCAAACTCAGAAACAGCAAAGTTTTACAAAAAATTAGGGGCAAGCAGGATTGTTTTAGCAAGAGAATTAAACTTAAAACAAATAAAACAAATATCAAAAATAATGCCTGTGGAAGTATTTGCACACGGGGCAATGTGCCTGTCTGTCTCTGGAAGATGTTTAATGTCCCAGTTTTTATTTAATGAGTCTGCAAACAGGGGCAGATGCATTCACCCATGCAGAAGATTTTATAACATAAGGGACAATGAAGGAAATGAGTTAAGAATTGACAATAATTACATACTTTCTGCAAAAGATATCTGCACCCTGCCCTTTATTGAACAACTTAAAAAAGCAGGAATTTCTGCATTTAAAATAGAAGGCAGGAACAAAGAGCCAGAATATGTGAGCACAGTCATAAGTATCTACAGAAAATCATTAGACAAAGAATTAACTAAAAAAGAAATAGAAGAGAGCTTAAAGGAACTAAGCAAAGTCTATAACAAGGGATTTTCTTCAGGTTTTTATCTCAAGCTTCCAACATCAGATGATTTCTCAAAAACAGAAGATAGTTCCTCAACTCAATCAAAACAGTTTATAGGCAAGATAAATCATTATTATCCTAAAGTAGAAGTTGGATTAATAAAATTAAACACAGGAAAATTAAAAGTTGGTGATGAGATTTTGATAATAGGAAAAACAACAGGAGTTTTAAAACACAAAATACAAAGCATGGAATCGCATCATAAGCAGATTACAGAAGCAAAAAAGGGTGAGGAAATCGGGATTAAGCTTCCTCTTTGCAGGAAAAATGATGAGTTGTATAAAGTGATTAAGAAAAACTAAATTCTTCCTTTTAATCTTTCAACTGTTTTTTCAAGGGTTTCTCTGTCTGGATTACGTTTCCAATTCCAGGCATTAGGATTAACATAATTTGCAACCATTTTTCTGAAATATTGGCTTGGCCTATTAAAGTTTTGTTCAGATAATAATTTCCATCCATCTAAATTTTCAACATAAAGATAGGAAACTCCTCTTTCTAACAAAATTTTTCCCTTTTCAAATCCTTCAACCCTTTCAACTCTGTAAAATAAACCCTCCCCCTTAAGCCTTGACATTAAGTCTAAAGCCCAGTCCTTTGTAATATCTATTCCAGGAACCACATGAAGATGAGCATGATCAATTGATTGTCCTGATTTAGGTTTTCCTACCCGGGGACCATGTTCAAATATTAAGGCGGGCTTTTTATATTCTGATTTTATAATCCCCTTAACGCTGCTTAACAATTCATTTAATTCAGGATATAATTTAGGAGGGACTTCTGCAAAACCCAAATAATGCTTTTTAGGAACAATTAATAAGTATCCCTCAATTCCTATGGGGCCAAGAGTAGGTATAACAAAAAAATTAGAGGTCTGGCAAAGCACTCTGTCTTGATTAATCGCGCGTCCTAATCTACAGCAATTACTGCTCATATTTCTTAAATAAAAAGTCTATTTATAAGTTTTTAGAGGATATAAGACAATATTATCATACATTATCTCAAGCACAAATTTTTTTAAATGCATCTTTCTTAGATAAACCATGAATATTCAAAGAGTAAAACAAGGGGCTAAGATAACTCTTTATAATGGTATATATACCATACTTTTTGGGCTCTTTCATATTTTTCTTGCAGAATATAATATGAAAAATAATTTTCTGGCAATAGACTCTATCTGGAGGTTATTTGTTAAATACAACCCCCAGATATACAAGTTATTTATTCTCTCAAACATAAGCCTTGGAATCTTAATGGTAGCTTTGGGGGTGTTTATATCATATCAGTCTTATTTTATAATAAAAAGAAAAGATAAATTAGCCTGGTCTATTTTGCTCGTCTCAGGGACCATAAGCTGGATAGGTTTATTGACAATTTCTGTTTTGTTCAGAAACTGGATATTGATTATACTAAGCTCTGTGGGATTTATCATGTTCATATTCGGGATGCTGCTCCCAATAAGTTATTATCTTTCAAAGAATTATCTTGAATATTAAGATGGCAATAAAATCCGGGCTTCCATTTTTGCCAAATGAAGGTATTATCTTTTTAGATAATTGTGCTTTTAATAGGGATGATTATATCTTTACAAATATAGAAAGAAAATATCATTCACCAGCTTATTTAAAAAAAGAGATTGTAAGACTAACCTCTCTTAAGACCCAGCTCTCTGTTATGGATAATTGGTGCACAATTAAAGAGGTTATAGAAGAATTTATAGATGGAAATCGGACATTCAATTATAAAATCAAGTCTTCTAATTGCATTCAACGAGAAAAAGCACTTAAAAATCTTTTAGAGCAAAGAAAAGAAACTCTTCAGATATTAAATCAAGAACATGTAATCGCAGATAATAGTATAGTTAATGAATTAGAAGATATAATAAAGGAAATAACCCCCCAAATTGAACAAAAATTTAATATGAGAGAAGGAAAAACAAATAAAAAAAGGACAGATATAAAATTAATTTCTCTTGCATTAGCATATGCAAGACAAGACTATTCCTTTATCTTTTCACAAGACCAGGCTTTATTAAAAACTTTTTCAGACTGTGCAAGAGATTTATATTTATATCCTAAAACTTATGTTATTTCAGACAGATTTAAAACACCTATTCCGACTCAATCCTATAATGAGGTATTAAGAAGGGTAAGAGAGAATCCTAATACTCATAAAACACAACCAATTTCCCAGTTTCATCTCTCATAAAAAACCTGTCACCATCATCATTCCATATATTTGTTTTGCTCTTATATCCTTTAGATTCTGAAGAATCTAAGATATCTAACCTAAAGATGTGGTTAGCATCATCTTTAACACTCCAGCCCTCTAAACTGCAATCAAAATCACAACTATTTTTAATTATAAAAAACTCATCAGTGTAATTTAATTCAAGAAGTTCAATACAATTTGTGCATTCATCATTGCTTTTTTCCCATAATTTTATTTCATTATCTTTTGCATAACTCTCTGCAACCCAGAACTTATCTTCATATCTTAATCCTTCAAGCATAAAACTTGTAGCAAGCCCTTCCTGCAAAATCTCTGAATTTAACAGCCTGTTTTCATAAAAAACATATCTCAGCTTTCTGTCATATTTATCAACATCTTCTTTATCTCTTAAAATCTCAACACTTTTATTCTCAATTTGTTTTAGAAAATCTTTTGCCTCATCATAATAAGGCATTTTCTTTTCGGGGGTATTTATTCCCAAAAGGCGGGTACTCTGATTGTTACAAATAAGGGTGTCTCCATCAATGACTCTACTGACAAAACAGCTCTCTTTCTGATAATTTTGTGAATTTGAAATATAGTTTCCTGTAAGTTTTGGATAATAAACTGACAATAGCACCAAAATGAGTATTACTAATAAAAAGACTAATAACCTCTTTATTTTCATAAAATTACAAGGTCAGTAAACTTTATAAATAGGTATTCTTACTTAAAAGAGAAGAAGAGTTCTGTAATAAATATTGAAAATGAATAAACTAAATTTACCCTCCCAACATAATCTTAAAAAAGGAGATATTAGAATTAGGTTCTTTGGGTTAGATAAAAATTTGATAAATATTGATTCTTGTTTGATTCGTATGGGCATTATTACAAATGTAGGAGATAAAGGATACGATTTAAGTGAGTCCGTTATCTTAAAAAATCAACCTTATGAATCTAAAGAACCTCTTTTATTTTTAAGGAGAACAAATGGAAAACTTGAAACAATATCTGCATCACATTCATTTGATGAAAAATTTTCTTCTTTTTTGAATTTTTATGGCTTAAAAAACCTATCGAAGGTTTTTTAAACATACTTTTTCAATTAAATTCATGGCAAAGGTAAGAATTAAGCTTAAAAGTATGGATATTACCCAGTTAAACAATATCTGTAATGAAATAAAAGAAATAGCAAGCAAAGCTGGGACTCCAATGTCAGGCCCTGTTCCATTGCCAACTAAAAAGCTTAAAATAACAACAAGAAAATCCCCTTGCGGAAACGGCACAGCAACTTTTGATAATTTTGAAATGAGAATACATTCAAGATTAATAGATATCCCTGCAGATGACAGGCTGCTTCATGCTGTAATGAGATTATACATTCCAAGAAGTGTTACAATAAAAATTGAGATGAAGGAATAAATTTTATTCTTAATGAAAATTATCTAATCAAATCTTCTGGGGTGAATAAGTATCTTAGTGGAACGCTTAATCCTCCCTCCCCTCTTTTGCACACTGCATAACATCCGAGCATTTCTGCTCCTGTCGGTTCTAAGGTTTTAATCATTTTTCTGAAGCTTCCCCCTGTTGTGAAAACATCATCCACAAAAGCAATTTTATCCTGCTTGTTTGGGATATATCCGTCAATCCACCCGCCCTTCCCATGCTTTTTAGGTTCATCTCGGATAAGGGTTAATGGTATATTGTATCTTGAAGAAATAACTGAAGCAGGGGACATACCCCCATATCCTGCTGTTGCAATGCAGGTTGCATTCTTATCAATTCTTCTCCATAATTCTTCTGATATCAAAGTTAATGCTTCAGGATTTCCATATGCTTTTTTGACATCAACATAAAAATCAGAAGCCAATCCATGTTTTAAGGTCATATTCTTGTTTTTATGGTAGATTATGTCAAGCGGTTTTAATAATCGGATTAATTTCTTTGACATTTGCTATTTATCCCCAAAAATATTTCCTGTATTTCTTAAATTCCTGATGGCTTTCCTTACCTCTTCAGGTTCTTTTTTCTCTTCAACTAAAACTTTTCTTGATTTGACTATCGCTTCATGCATTTTTATCTTTAAAGGGCAGCTTGCTTCGCATTGCTTGGAAAGATTATCATCAAATAAAATCTTGTCATACTGGTTGTTTTTTAGCATGATTGCTTTTCCTCTTGGGCTGTACTGTTCCTCCCTCATAACTTTAAATATGCTGTCTCTTGGCTTGCACATTCCGCAATTTATGCATCTCTCAACAATCTCTTTGATTTCTTCTTTTGCATTATCAGATTCTATTGTCATTTTTACTTTTTGGTTTATTTATTTGTTTTGTCTATAACCTGCAAAACGATTTTAGCTTTGCAGATGAGTTAATTAAACTTTTGCTTCTCATCAACAGCTTATCTCGTTTATTTTATTATTAATGGTTATTATTTTTATCCTCCATTTTTTCTTCATTCTTCGCGCTTGATTCCCCAAGCATCACCCTCTTTATAAGAGCTTCTTCCTCTTTTGTAAGACTCCTTTTTTTCTCGCCTTCATGAACAATTGTCTTAGAAACATCTCTTGCAAGTTTCTCAACTTCCATCATTTTGTCTTTGGAAGATTCAGAACCATAAGTATAAGCATATTCTTTTATTAATTGTTTAGTAGAATAAGGGTCTTCTTTTATAGGGGGCCTTTCTTCTGGTTTATTAATCTCTTCTTTTTTTTCAGGGATTGCCTTCATCTCTTCCAGAATCTCAACTTTTTCTATAAACTCCTCCATTTTTTCTTCAGGGGTTTTTTCTTCTTCATTAATTTCAGAGGCACTCATCTTTTCACCTAAAAATGGCCTCATCTCCTCAATTTCATGCCCTTGCAATGGCTTTAAGTGCCTGCCCGCAGGAACTCTTGCTTCAAAATCAATAATTTTGTTTTTGTTTAATCTACCAAAAGGGTCATGCCTAAGCTTGACTCTGTTTATAATCTTTTTTTCAAACGAATCAACTAAATCCCTTCTCTTAATCCCTATCCCATTGACAAACTTGCCTCCCATCTTTCTTATTAGTTCTATTACCTGTTTCCTCTTTTCTTTTTCATAATCCCTGAAAAAGCTGTAAACTATCCCATCCCCCAGATAACTGATATAAGGAATCTTATTACTTTCAAGATATAATATAAAATCATTTAGCTTATCAAAGAAAAACTTTGTGTCTTCGTTATTGTAATATCCCTGATTAATAAGAATAAAATAAGCATTTTTGTTCAAATCCATAATTTTTTTATATTCTTCTCCTTTTATTTTGCCCCTTTGTGAATCAAACTCAATTATAAGATTATATTTTTTAGGAAGATTGAGTATCTCAGAAGTTTCTGGTGAAAATAATTCTAGCATGATTACATCATTTTCCAGCTTTAATCTCCTTGCCATTGACAAGGCTTCATCTAAAATTTCTGTCTGGAAAATAGCAGCACTTCTCTCTATTTTCTTGATGACCTTCATCTTGATTCTCACAATAATTCCTGTAATCCCCTCCATCCCGCATATATCCCCTAAATCAGCCTTGCTTGTTTTCATCAATTCTCCTCTGCCGTTAACAAATTCTATTTCTTCAATCCAGTCTTTTATTCTCTCATATCTCATGCTTCTTGGATTAAATGAGTTTACAGCAGCCATTCCCCCTATTGTTGAGGCTTCATTTATGGGTTCAATTGGAAATTCAAAATTTATATAGTTTAATTTTTCGTTTAATTCCTTTATGCTGATTCCTGCTTCAACTTCAATAATCCTTTTTTGTGGATCAAAACTAATAATCTTATTCATTTTACTAATATCAATTACAATAGAATTATTAGGCAGTGTTCCTCCTAACTGATTAGTTCCTCCTCCTCTTGGGACGATATCCAGATTATAAGTTTTGATTATATTTTGTATCTCCTCTGCTCTTTTAGGAAAAAATACTTTTTCTGTTTTTCCAATTAGTCTGGATGCATCAGTATCATAGGTTAACATTTCTTTTTTGTTCATGCTTTTTGTTTTTATCCTTTTTTTGGTAATCTCAAACCCTTATTCGCTTTGCAGATGAGCAGATTAAGCCTTTGCTCATCTTTCATAGCTTATTTCGTTTCATTTATTACTGATATTTTTTAGTAATCTATCAAACGATTTTAAGATGTTTATGGGTTTTTATTAAGCTGTTTCTGCAAAGCTTTGTGATGATTGCCCCTTATCATTTCGTTTTATTTATTACCGGTTTATTAATTTTCAATTTTTTCCTCCCTTTCTATTTTCATAACTGAATTTTCTTCTGGTTCTTGTTTACTTTCTTCACTCCTTTCTGGAATTTTAATATTAAGTGCATTTGCCAAGACATCAGATAATTCTGCAATTTCTATTCCTAATCCTTCAGCATTTTTCTTTAGCAAATCATAATTTTTCATAGAAGCTACAACCATCTTTTTCACTCCTGCTCTTTTAGCCTGCAACAGCCTCTGCCTGGCTATTTTATCTGCTAATTCTGGATTTATAATAACCAAACTCCCGCAGCTTCCGGCACAAATAGAGTTTTCTCTTGAATCAATCATTTCCACAATTGTATAGCCTATTAATTCCAAAATTTTTCTTGGTTCATCATAAATGCCGCAATACCTTCCTAAATAACATGAATCATGATAGGTAATTTTTTCCCCAGCCATATTCTTTATTAGCTTTGGCTTATCTACTAAATTGTCTAAAATTAACTTCCACATATCAACAACATCAATATCCCAGTCAGGCAAGAGTTCAGGATAATTTTGCTTAAACATTTTATAACATGCAGAACAGTTTGTTATAATCCTCTTAATTTTATTTTCTTTAAGCAATTCAAACTTCTTTCTGGCCAGTTTCCTGGCCTCACTTTCATACCCCATTTCCAATGCAGGAAGCCCGCAACAGACAATATTCTCGCTCCAGGTTACTTCTATTCCTAACTTGGAAAAAATCTTCTTATAAAGTTCATAATTATCCTTATGCTTAAAATAAGTCATGCATCCGGGATAATATATTGTATCTGGCTGGACAAACCCCAATCTTGAAAATATACCCATTTTTGTGTTTTTGTTATTTATCTTTAGTAATTTATTAAACGATTTTTAAGTAGGATTTGAGCAGATTAAGCTTGATTGCTCATGCTCCATCTAGTACTTCTTATTACTGATTTCGTTTTTTATTATTGATTATAGGCTAATAATCTAAAAAGAGAGGTATTTTAAAGCATATATATGCTTTAAAGGATATTTTTAAAAACAGGATTTGTTTCACAGATTATATGCCCTGTTCGCATAGTGGTATTGCACGAGATTGGAAATCTCGGTCCTTTTTGGACCCGCAGGTTCGATTCCTGCACAGGGCGGTTATAAAAAGTTTATAAATGCAAATAATCTCTTTTTTTATGGAACTAAATAGAACTGAACCAGATAAAAACATTTATGCACAAATTTTAGATATTGAGGATCTAGCTTCTTCTTTATCTAATAATGGTTATTTTATTGAGAAAAAACCAATTCCAGATGTTACATATGGTTGGATTTTTGACCGCAAACTTAAACTCCATTTTAATGTAGCAAAGATAGAAATTAAAAATGGTACTTATGAATTGCATTGTTTTACCAACAGTGAGGGGTTTGAAAGGGTTAAAGAATTTGCAAGTTCATACCATAATAAATCACTATAACTAAAATAAGAAAAAATTATTTTAATGTATCTAACTGCTACACTTTTTATTGATGTCTGCACAGGGCGTTTAGAAATCTTTTTAAAAAGGAGCTTGTCTTTAGATTATAATGAGAAAAGTTGCATTAATTGTTTTATTTAATAAAGAAAAAAAGATTCTGCTTCAGCATAGAACGGATGATGCTCCAATCAACCCCTCTAAATGGGGCTTTTTTGGTGGCAAGATAAAGGAAGATGAAACCCCTTTAGAAGCTGTTAAAAGAGAATGCTTGGAGGAGTTGGATTATCAATTAACGGGCCCAAAATTGGTTCATAAAAGAAAATATGGTGATTGTTATTCTTATATTTATGTTGAAGCTTATAATCCAAAAAAAGAATTAATTTTAAGAGAAGGACAGGCAATGGGCTGGTTTTCTTTGCCTGAATCAAAAGAATTAGATTCCAATGGGCATATTTTGGAAATCCTCTATAAAATTTTTGATGAAATTTAAAAAATTAGTAAAGTTTAAAATTACATAAAACTTGTAAGATTTATGAATAAAAAACTATATTTTTGGTTTACCAAGCAAAACTAGACTAAGTAGAAATTGGGATACCTCATCTTATGATTTAATGAATTTTAATTTAGGAGATTATAGATGTAATGAAAACTGTTTTACTTATTTTATCCCTAGTAAAGATAATAATCTCAATATAGCATATGAGTCAAATAAAGATAAGTTTAAGGTTTATTTGATTGGTGGAGATACTAACTTTGGTGAAGGTGGAAAATTTGTCATAAGCACTTACGATTTTCATAAAGAAAAAACATCCGCTATCTATTTGGCTCTCAGTATATCTATTTTGTCTGGATGCATATTCCTACTCTTTAATTATCTTAGAGAACACTATAAAGAAAGGATAAAATAATCCAGTTTATACTAATTCTCAGCAACCACTTACAGCCAAACCTTTAAAAATATAATTTTACTGCTTATAAGATGAAAAAAGATAATCAGATATACATCTATATAGTAATAATAATTTTAGTTATAATCGCAGTAATTTTCTATATAAAAAACAATAATGATAATAATAATGGGGGTGTTAATGAAAAGCTTGCTAAATGCCTAGGAGAAAAATCAGAGCTTTATGTTCAGTTAGGATGCAAGTTCTGCAAAGATCAGGAAGATATTTTTGGAAATAACACTCAGTATCTAAACATAATCGATTGTCATTTTGAAACGCAAAAGTGCGTAGATGCCCAGATAACCGGTACCCCTACATGGATTATTAATGGAGAAAAATATCCTGGAGTTCAGTCTATTGAAAAGTTAAAGCAATTAACTGGGTGTTAATTATTAATAATAAACTGAATTTATAATAATTAAAACTAAAATAAGTATAAGCAACAGAAGAAGTTATGAGAAATAATAATCAAGCTTAAGCTTCTCATCTGCAAAACTTAAATCGTTTAATAAATTATCAATAATTAAAAATGGCAATAACCTTACTAAGAATAATAACCCTGGCTTTGGCAGATGCAATAAATCCATGCGCCTTGGCAGTCATGACAATGGTTCTTGTAGCAATATTGTTGGAGAATCCTGAAAAAAGGCATAAAGTATTGACAGGAGGATTGGCATTTACATTAGCAGTTTTTGTTGGTTATTTTTTATATGGCTTAATAATAATACAATTATTCAAATCTTTTATCAATTTTACTTCAGTTATATATCCTTATTTAACAAATGGTTTGGCAGCCCTGGCCATTCTTCTAGGAATATTTAATATTAAAGATTACATAAGATACAAACCAGGAGGAATAGCAACAGAAATGCCCCTAAGATTTAGACCGAGAGTTAAACAATTAATAAAAAGAGTAACAAGCCCATCAGGAGCATTCTTTATAGGCATATTTGTAACTTTATTTTTGCTTCCATGTACAATAGGCCCTTACATAATAGCCGGAGGAAGTCTTTCTGCTTTGTCATTTATACAAACAATCCCCTGGCTGGTGTTATATAATCTGATTTTTATTATCCCAATGCTTGCAATAACAATAATTGTTTATGTAGGTTTAACAGAGGTTGATAAAGTTTCTGCCTGGAAAGATAAAAATATAAAATATATTCATCTTGTAACAGGATTGCTTCTTGTTGCATTGGGAATAGCAATAATTACAAAAATAATTTAAAAAACTAATACTAAAATTAGTAATGATAAAGCACTAAGTAGGTTGTAATAAGAAGATTAAGCTACTGAAGCATATCTTAATGAAAACTAATATTCATATTAAAATCGTCTGATAAATTAGTGATAATAAATAAAAAATGGCTCTATCAATTTTATTCTGGATAATTTTAGTAACTGTTTTGGATGGATTGCTTGCATTAACCGGGGCATTCTCATTTTTATTATCTAAAAAATTCTTTAACAAGACCCTTATTGTTCTTGTTGCATTTTCAGTTGGAGCCTTGCTTGGAGGAGCTTTGTTTCATTTGCTTCCAGAGTCATTAAATTCATTGGAACTAACAAAAACTATAATCTTATTTATTTTAGGAATAATTTTATTTCTTGTACTGGAAAAATTAATTCATTGGAGGCACTGTCATGAACCAGATTGTAAAATTCATCCGTATAGCTATCTTATTTTATATGGTGATGCCATGCATAATTTCATAGATGGACTATTAATTGCAGGTTCATTTTTAGTGTCAATACCAATCGGAATAGTAACAAGTATCCTGGTTATTGCTCATGAATTGCCCCAGGAAATAGGCTATTTTGGGGTATTAGTCCATGGAGGATTTTCAAAGAAAAAAGCATTATCATTTAACTTATTATCTCAATTAACCGCGGTTATAGGAGGATTAGCTGGTTATTTCCTTTTATCTTTAACAAAATATTCTGCTTACTTGCTTCCAATCGCAGCAGGGGGATTTATTTATATTGCAATTCAGGATTTAATCCCGGAGGTTTTAAAAGAGAAAGACAATAAAAAAAGAATAATTAATCTAATTGCAGTAATCCTCGGATTTTTGCTTTTGCTTTCTGCAAAACTATTTGCTGGATGATGATTTCTTTGCTGGTAATGTATAATCTGTAAGAGCTGAGCAATTAGGCTTAAGCTTCTCATTTTCAAGCTTTAATCGTTTTTGAGATTATTGATAAACAAATACTTATATTTTTATATGCACTTGCTCTATTATAAAAGAGGAAAATTAAAGAAATGAAACAAAAAGAAAAACTGCTTATTTTTGACTTTGATGGGACAATTGCAGATACAAAATCTATCTATTATAAATCAATTTACGATGTTGTTAAAAGATTTGGATATTCTTATAAAGATATTGATAGGATTATTGACCTTGGAATGAGTTTGAGAAAAGTTCTTAAGAAATTAGGATTCTCTTTCCTGACTTCCTGGTTCTTGCATAAAGAAATAATGAATAATGTTGAAAAATATGTAAATGAAGTAAAAAAATGCAAGGATGTGGATTCTATAAATGGTATAAGAACAAAGAAGATACTTGTTACCAACTCCCTTAAGGAATTTGTCACTCCTATTTTAAGGCATCTTAAAATAAATTGTTTTAATGAGATTTATGGAGCAGAAGACTTTGCAGACAAGGCAGAATTTATAAAAGAATACTTGAAAAAAAGAAAGCTAAGCAGGAGAAACTGCTATTATGTAGGAGACAGGGCATCCGATGTCATAACAGCAGGAATGTCTGGATGCAAGAGCATAATTGTTTCAGGAAAATGCGCCTGGGATTCAAAGAAAGAAATTTCAAAAGCAAATCCAGATTTCATAGTTTCAGATATAAAAGATATTAGGAAAATTGCTAAATAATCCCTCATTTTCTGGTAATTTATTAAACGATTTTAAGATGTTTATGGGTTTTTATTAAGCTGTTTTTGTCAAACTTTATGATGATTGTCAATTATCATTTCGTATTTGATCATTATTGGTTATTTTTATTTTCCTGATTCAGTTAAACTTCCACTCAGTATGCCCAAACTGAATGATTAAATCAATTTTTGGCTTTAAATTATCCACATTAGGAATATCACATGCTCCAAAACAATCTCCTGACCATATCATGCATTCACAACCGGTTTTATTCTTAATCTCATCGGCAATAACCATTGAATAAGGCTTCATCCCATCAGGAAATTGCAGCAAAACTTTTTTAGCTTTTTTCTGTTTTATGGCCTTAACTATCTTATCTAATTCCAGGTCATAGATTTCATTTATTTCCTGAATTGTCTTTCTCTCCATATATTCTCAATTACAGTAACATTTTTATATGTTGTTGTTTAGGGAAAAATAATGGGCCTTCAAGAAATAACAGATGGAATAAGACAAGACTTAGAACAAATAGGAGGGTTATTTAATATTCATATACACTTTAATGAGTTAAATAATTATATTGAATATAAAATACTTAACAAGGCACACCATAAACTCTATTCTCAAATGTGCTGCAAGTTGAAAAAAATAGTCTCAAATAATAACCCTAATGTAATAATAACCTGTGAGCCAGATGAAAATTGCGTGAATTATGGAGATAGACTTCAAAGAAAGATTTATTTTAAATTAAACAAAAATATAACAAATATTGAAGAAAAAGAAAAAGTTTTATCAGATGCTGCATTATGCTTTAAGAAAATACTAAAAGAGATAATAAAATATGGAACTAAAAAATAAGGTTTTTAGAGAGGTAAGCAAAATTCCGAGAGGAAAAACAAAAACTTATAAAGAAATTGCTAAAAAATTAAAAACTTCTCCAAGAGCAGTTGCTAAAATTCTTTCTTCAAACAAAAATCCAATAAAAATTCCATGCCACCGGGTTATAAGAAGCGATGGAAAAATTGGGGGTTATACATTTAAAGGAAAATTTAATCCTAAAATGAAAATTAGATTATTAAAGAAGGAAGGACTTATAGCCTACAAAAGCAGGAGGTAATCCGCACCTGTCTGTTATTGCATTAGCCACTTCTTCAGGTTCTGCCATTCCAAAATCCTCTACTGAAATTTCTAAAGAACCCATTTTACCTTTAGTAAAATTAGCAAAAAAGCTAAATCCTTGGGTAGGGTATACAACAAACCCCTTTTCACCTGTGGAATCCTTTATTCCTTTCTCTAATATATGTTCTCCTATATAATCAACTGCTTTTTTTATCTGATCCTCACTAGCCCAAACATAATTTCTTATCCCCTTATTCGGACCACTTTCTAGCATAACACAGAATTGATGCTCATATTTCTGACCATTTCCTCTAGCATAACTGTTTTCCATAAATTATCAAAAATATTAAGGTTTTTAAAGAAGATTGTAATTTAGTAAATATGGCACAAATAAGACAGCCAATTGTCACAGTTGCAGGCCATGTTGACCATGGCAAGACAACCCTGCTGGACAGCATAAGAAAAACTTCTGTTGCAGAAGGGGAAGCAGGCGGGATTACTCAAAAAATATCTTTTACAAAAGTGCCTATTGAAAATGTAAAAAAAAGATGTTCTGCAATAAAAGAATATAAGCTTGATTTTTCAGGATTTTTGTTTATAGATACTCCTGGACATGCTGCATTTTCAAATTTAAGAAAAAGAGGAGGAAGCTTGGCTGATTTAGCTATTCTTGTGATGGATATAAATGAAGGAATAATGCCCCAGACAGCAGAAGTCTTGGAAATATTAAAAATAAACAAAACCCCTTTTATAATTGCATTAAATAAGATAGACAATGTTTCAGGATGGAGAAAGCAATCAGATAATCTAAAAGAATCAATTAATTTGCAATCTGCAAATACAAAAGCAGATTTTGATGAAAAACTTTACACAATAATAGGAAGCCTGCATCATCACGGATTTAATGCAAAACCATTTTATGAAATAACTGATTTTACATCTCAGCTCGCCTTAGTTCCATGTTCAGGAAAAACAGGAGAAGGAATTAATGATTTGATAATGATGCTGTGCGGATTAAGCCAGAAATTCCTAAGGCAGAGATTAGAACTAGGAAAAGATGCAAAAGGGGTTATCTTGGAGATTAAAAAAGAAAAAACAATGCAATATGCAGAAGCAGTCTTGTATGATGGGAGTTTATCTGCTAAAGATGAAATTGCAATTGCTTCTTTTGATGAACCAATTATAGCTAAAATCAGGGTTTTGGAAGAAATCATGCCTATTTCTAATAAATTCAAGCCAGTTTATCAGGCAAATGCTGCAACAGGCATAAGAATGCAATTAATTAATTCAGAAAAAATACTTCCTGGAATGCCATTTACTGTTTTTAAGAATAATTTAAATGAGATTAAAGAAGAGTTTAAAAAAGAAACTTCTAAGATTCATACAGATGAAAAAGGGATAATAATAAAAGCAGATTCATTAGGAAGCCTGGAAGCTTTAATGGTTCTCTTAAGGCAGGAGAACATAGAAATAATCAGCGCAGGAATTGGAAATATAAACAAAAAAGATATTATTTCAGCCCAGACAAATCTTAATTCAAATCCTAAAAATGCAGTTATTTTAGGATTTAACACTGATATTGATGAAGAAGTAAAAGAATCAGATGTTTCTAAAATAAAAATAATTACAGATGAAGTTGTTTATAAGTTAATTGAAAACTTATTAAAATACCAGAAAGAAAAAGAAGATGAAATCAAAAGGCAGAAATTACTCAGCTTGGCATCACTATGCAAATTAAAACTTCTCCCTCAATATATTTTTAGAAATTCTCATCCAGCAATATTTGGTGTGGAAATAGAATCAGGAAGATTAACTCCAAATACTCCTTTAATAGATGAACAGGGAAATGAAATTGCAAAAGTAAAAGATGTTCAGGAAAATCAAAACAAGATAAAAGAAGCAAAAAGAGGAATGCAGGTTGCAATAAGCCTTCCAGGAATAACCTTTGACAGGCAATTATCAGAAATCCAGACTCTTTATTCAGACTTAAATGAATATCAATTCAGGAATTTCAAGGATAACAAGGATATTTTAACACAGGATGAAATCCAGACACTGCAGAAAATAGCGCAGATAAAAAGAAAAGTTAAACCTACCTGGGGGGTTTAATTTCTTCTATAAGTGTTTCTTTCATAATCTTGTCTTAATCTTTCCCTGTACTTATCAAACCTGCCATTTGTTTTATCATCTACTGCCATTTTCAATTTTCCCCCCTAATTTTTTCATTTTCAGTTCTAGGATAATCAAATCTACGTTTACATCGAGGACAGGCTTTTGGATTTTCCTTCCTTGCTTCCCATTCATATTCGCAATTTTCGCATTTCATTTTTGTTGTACCCTAATAGTAGTAATAATGTTAGTAATATTAATAATAGTAGTAAAAGGGGGTTTATAAACCTTCCGTTTTTGTAACTACTTAATAATGGCGATAGAATTGGAAAAATTGATGCAACAAAGGCTATACCATTTATAAAAAGACGATTTAATTATATATTTGGAATACAACCTGCTTTGACAATAGAGATAATAAATGCACTCATAGACTTAAATAAATTTAAAAGAGAGCCCCACTACTTAGAATACTCTCTTAAAAAAGGAGATCCAGCAAAGATGCTTCTTCCTAGAGCAGCAAAAATTTTATACGAAGAAGCTTTACTTGTGCAACAAAAAGGACTTTTTTCTAAAGTAGAGATTTATGAATTAGAAAAAATTAAGATTCCAATTAAAAAACCAGACCCTGTTTTGATAGGATTTGATCATTTTGGAAATAAATTTCCAATAACCTACTGGGGCGGGGATAAAAAAGTCTAATTGAGTAATATGTTATTTGGGAAAAAATCCTTCTCAAAAACTTTAAAAATACGATATATATCTTATTCTTATGTGGGCTGCAAAAATAACATTTGATGGAAGCAATGCTTTAATTGGAAGCAGAACTTTAAAACATAAAGTTAATCTTTTTGCCTTTCCACTTTCTTATTTCTACGAAAGAAACCACATTGTAGTAAACATAACCGGAAATCTATTAGGAAAAGAAAAAAATAAAAGAGATTTTGTTCGAGATTTTAAAAAAGCAGACAGATTAGTTAATCTAGAATTTAATGAGGATTTTTTTATCGGAACAATTAAAGAGCCGACTTTTGCCAAAACTCTTTATAATAAAGATATTATTCACTTATCTCCTGCTTTAATTGATGAAAATGGGCAGGAAATACTTAATATCGCTTGTTTTAAAAAAGAAAAATTAGCAAAAGCAATAAATACCTTGGAAAAAACTTATGAAGCAAAAATCAATTATATAGAGGAAAGAAAAATAAAAAATATTTCAATAATAAAACAAAATCCAGAATTAACTAACAAACAAAAACAGGCTATGAGCCTAGCAATTAAAAATGGCTATTATAATTACCCAAGAAAAATAGATATACAACAATTAGCAAAACTTTCAAAACTTTCATTCTCAACTTTTCATGCTCATCTGAGAAAAGCTGAGCAAAAACTTCTGCCCTTTTATTTTAAGAAGCAATAATGAGAAGTTTTATAAACAAATAAGCTTTACTATAATTATATACGCTCACCATTGCTTCGGCAATGGGTGGGCACTTAATTAAAAAATGAGGACTTCTATATTTATAGATGGCAATAATTTTTATCATGGGTTAAGGCATATTTATGGCAAAGATAAATCCTTAAAGAGATTTAATTTTCAGAAATTTTTAAATAGTCTCGCAAAAAGCAATGAGATACAAGAAATATTTTATTATAATGCAGAGCTTGATAAATCACACAACTTAAAGAAATATAAAAGTCAAAAACAGTTCTTTGATAACCTAAGCAAGATCCTTAATTTGAAATTAATTCTTTGTAAATTACTGAAGAGAAAAATTAAAGGGACAAATAAGTATTATTATGTTCTCAAAGAGGATGACATTCATATGGCTATTGATATGGTTGAAGGGGCTTGTGATGACAGGTTTGATATAGCTATTCTAATATCGGGTGATGGAGATTTTGTTCCTGCTGTTAAGGCAGTTCAAAGAAAAGATAAGATAGTTAAGAATATTTACTTTAAAAAGAGTTCTTCAAGAAATTTGAAGGAACATTGCGATAAGTCTTTAGAGTTAACAAAAGAGATTCTTGACAAATTCTTCAAATAATCCTTTACTAAATAAAAGCGATATATATCGCTATAAAGTTTAAGTAGCACGACGACACCATTTCTAAGGAGTTAAAATGAAAATAGACAAGTTATGCACTCTTTTTTACCAAGCAAAGGAATTGAGCCGGGAATTGGTTGGAAAATCAGAAGATAAAATATTTAATAAAGATAAAAAATATAATTGGCCAATACATGCAAAATGGTGGGATTATGATAATGAAAAATTTTTTTCTGAGTGTATGCAAGAATTGGGAAATGAAAAAATCTTACTGGAAAGATTATGCAAAGATTATATTAAAATTTCCCAGTCTGCAATTAAGGGGGAGATAAAATTAAAGATTGAAAATGTTGAATCAGAAAAGAAATTTACACATTTAATCCTTGCGGATAATCTAGAAGGGCTTACTAGTTTATGCATCCCTACTTATAGTTTTGCTAAAAAGCATATTGTCTGGGGTTTCGACGAAAAAGAATCCCCAAGTGTAAACGATGAATCATTAAAGGAAAATTCAATAGTAGACCATTGGAGTAAAGGGTCAATGGGAGTGTGGTTTGAAGATTCTGGGTGCCCTGATACACCCGATAGGATTTATATATATTCTCCGAGCGCTTATTTAAAAAATAAAAAAGTTCATATTTACCTTAATGGAGATGTAGGTATAGAAAATGAAATTAACAAATTTAAATCAACTTTAATTAACAGATATATCCCGATACTCTCTCCTTTGATATTTAAGATAAATAAGATTGTTTCAACTGGAGAAAGCAACTTTGAAAAAAAAGAATCAGATAAACGCAATAATATATTAAAAAAAGAAAAGAAGGATTATCTCAATAATCTAAAAGGAAAAGATATATAAAACAATTCTAAAAATGCAGCTTAAAGATATTTTATCTAAAGAAGAAGTTAAGGAATATCATAAACAATGGGATGATTTTAAAGGAAAATCTAAATTAAACTCCTGTTATAATGTTCATTCGGGAATGCCTGTGATAAGTGAAATTTACCAGTTTAAAGACAAGCCAGTTTTTAGAACAAAAATATTTCAAAATAAATTAAGAAAATTTAATCCCTATTTTATATCTGATAAATATGGTCATCCTTTCTGGCATGTAGGACATTATTTTATGATAATGGAACAATTATACCATGCAGCATCAAGTAAATTAAGGGATAATTCTAAATTAGTTGTTAAGGACATTCCCGAAAGATTTAAGTTTAGAAAACCTATATTCTGGAATTGCCCTATCTCAACAGAACTGATTCTTGAAAAGTTAGGAGAAATAAGAGATTATCAACAAGAAAGAACCAACTTTATTTTTTATGATGAAAGAAAAGGGAGACTAATATCGGAGATAGATGTAATGACTTTCTATCAACCAAGAGCATATATAAGGCAGTTAGAAAAAATAAAGCAAAATAAAAATGATCAAGATGCTTTTGAAAGACTAATCAGGCAGATTAACTGGCAAGATTTACAGCAAAAAAGACTATATAACAAAAGAACAAATCTTCCAGATAAAGATTATTTAATAAGCCAGATAAGGCAAGGAAATATCCCAGAAGAAGGACTTCATGACTTCTTTTCATTTTGGGACAAACCACAAACCTCAAAACCTTTTTAAACCCCTTTTTATATCAATACTTATTAACTCAAGTGGTTTATGAGGAGCTTAATCTTCTCAAACAAAGCTTAATTCGCTCAATAGATTACTAAAAAATAATATAAACAAAAAATGCCATTTAAAATAAACATATCTCATAAAGGAAAAACATTAAAAATAGAAACAGAATCAGAAGATGTAATTGGAAAAGCAATCGGCGAAATAATTAAAGGACAAAGTATTTCTGCTGATTTAGATGGTTACGAGCTTCAGATAACAGGCACATCAGATATTTCTGGGTTTCCTGGAAAACAAGGCTTAGAAGGGGCAGGCTATCATAGAAAATTGTTAACAAGAGGATTTGGAATGAAAGATACAACAAAGGGCTTGAGATTAAGAAAAACACTTAGAGGGCAGGAAATTTCATTACTAACAAGCCAGATTAACACAATTGTTATTAAAGAAGGCAAGAAGAAGTTTGAGGATTTATTGCCTAAAAAAGAGACTTCTGAAAAAAAAATAGAAGAAAAAAAAGAATAATTTTTAAAGTACGATTTATTAATATTTCAATGAAAAAAAGGGGGCAGTCAGAAATCATTAGTATAATATTAATTATTCTTGTTGTATTAGTTATGATAGCCTTAGTCTGGATAGTTTTAAATGGAGTTGTAAGGAAAAATTCAAGTGAAATTTATATTGAAACATTAAAAGTAGAAAGCAAAATAGAAAAGGTTAGTATTAACCTATCCTCAAATAAACTGCAGGTTGATTTTTCAAGAGGCCCAGATAATGTAGAGTTAGCTTACTTTAAAGTCATTCTGATAGATGAAAATGAAAATTCACATAGTTATGTCGTGTATAATCTCCCTCAGCCATTAGAAACAAGAAGTTATGTTCTGAATATCTCAGATTTAAATATAAAAAAAATTAACTTGTATCCTGTAACTAAAAACAATAAAGCTGGTGTTGAAGAAGTATATATTATCCAAGGAGATGAATCAAAGGAAATAGATGGGAGTTTAGAGGTTATAAATGAAGGAGAGGGCAGCTGCATTGCTGATTGTAATGGAAAAGTTTGTGGAAGCAATGGCTGCGGAGGAAGTTGTGGAAGTTGTGGCGGGGAAGAGGTATGTAATTCAACAGGGCAGTGTATTGCAAACTGCACAGATAATTGTTTAAGTTTAAGCTATAATTGCGGAATAAAAACTATCTGTGGGATAAGCACTGATTGTGGAACATGTTCAGCAGATAAATGGTGCAACTTATCAAACCAATGTCAAGATTGCCAGTATACTGCCTGGCAAAGTATTGGTTGTGGAAAAGGGAGTTGTTTGTTAAGCCAGATGTATCAAAATAGAAGTGCAATAACAGGAACAGGATGTTCAAACACAACAAACTGTGCTGTTAATGAAACATGTTCTCTTATTTCTGGAGCAGTTTCTTATTGGAACTTTGACATTAACTTCAACGATGTGTTTGGAAGGAATAATCTAAGTCCTTATGAAGCTTACATACAGAATGGTGCAGTTATCCTAGATGGCATTAATGATTATGTAAGAAACAACACTTATATCAGTAATCTTCCTTCAGGAAATCAAGCAAGAACAGTTTCTATATGGTTAAACTGGGCTATTGCTGACAGCGTTGATGTAATTTTTGGTTATGGAAATGGGATAGATAATCAGATGTTCGGGGCTTATGTTGAAACAAGTAAATACCTAAGCTTTTGGACTTATAATTCTGACATTAATACATTCATGATAATTAATCCTGGAAACTGGACGCAAATAGCCTTTGTTTATAATGGGACTCATTTAAAAACTTATAAAAACGGAACATTAATAAGAACTGATTCAAAATCCATAAACACCAGTGTTAAGTCAATAGCAATAGGAAAAAACATATATACTAATTTAAATTTCTTAAATGGTTCAATAGATGACTTAATGATTTTCAATAGAAGCCTAAATGACAGCGAGATAAAAGCAATTTATAATTATCAGCTGAAATAATTTATATTTGCCTTTTATATTAATAAATGATACTTTATATCAGTGATTTAGTTAGTGGTTATATTTAAATATCACCAACTCTTTATTTTTTTATGAAAAAAAGAGGGCAGTCAGGAATAATAACAATTGTGTTATTAATGCTTGTTGTTTTGGTTATTGTTTCTATTGTCTGGGTTGTTATCAGAGGAGTAGTAACTGAAAAATCAGAAGAAATAGTGCAATCATCTCAGAATATTAAATTATTAAACTCTTTAAGTGTAGAAAACTGGAAAGATAACAATGACGGAACAATTAACATAACTGTAAAAAGAGATATGAGTGAGGGGGACATTAAAGGGTTAAGTTATACTATCAAAACAGATGTTACTATTTGTTACATTAAAACAAACAATACACTTTCTCCCTTAGAAACAAAAACATTTGTGATTAATATTTCTTCTTGTTCTGGGGAAATTCAAGAGATTTCAGTTTCTCCTATCTTAACAAATTTTGAAGAGGAAAAAAAAGAGCCAGAATGTGTTTATGGTGAATGGACAACTCAAGGATGTGGTTTAGGCCCATGTACTTATGATGAAATTTATAAAAACAAAACAATAATTTCAGGAACCAATTGTCAAAACATTCAAAATTGTTCTTTTGACTTAAGTTGCATAAAACAAACTGGGATAGGAATAACAGGAATAGAACATTTTGATGAGATTCCTTATTTTAAAGACAACATCCAAACACTGCAAGTTTCAGGCTTTGATAGAAACGGAGGAAATGATGATGGGGTTACTGGAAAATGGTCTTATTTGTATAAAGAAGGAAGCAATTATATAATCTTTGATGAAACAGGTCCAGGAATTATACAAAATCTGTGGATGGCCGGAGTTGGTTATTTAGATGAAACAAATGGCAGAATATTGTTTTATTTTGACAATGAAACAACCCCCCGAATAAACATGAATATAGGAGATTTCTTTAATTCAGTAACAGAACCTTTTGTTTCTCCATTAGCTGGAAAAAAGAGTTATACACGCTATTCTCTTGCCCCAATTTTATTTAAAGAAAGATTAAAAATTGTTCTTACAAATTTAGTCAGCCCTGCTATTCCAAATTATTATCATGTTACTTACCAAAAATATCTTTCTTCAGTCAATGTAAACAGCTATGATGGAACAGAGAATTATGCTAATATAAAAAATATGTGGAATAATAAAGGAAGCCATCCAACAGGAGATGAAGGAACAAAAATCTCAAATGGAACAAAAAGCATTGAAAGTGGACAGACACAAACCCTAATTGACTATTCTGGAAATGATTATAATTATATCTCTTCAATTAAAATTCGTCCGCCGCATGACAAACAAAGTTTAGAAAATTTATGGGTAAGTATTTATTTTGACGGAGAAGCTCAGCCAAGTGTTTATGCTCCTGTAGGAGAATTTTTTGGTTCCGGTTTAGGAGAGTTTAATGTTTCTTCTATTGCTATTGGAATGTCTTTTTCAGGAGATTATTACTGCTATTTTCCAATGCCTTTTAAAAATTCTGTGAGAATACAAATAGAAAATAATGGAAGCAATAGTTCGTCTATAAATTACACAATAAAGGCAAAAAAAGACTCCGAAATGATTGCTGGAGACAATGCAGGCTACTTTCATGCCAAATATAATAAAGAATTTCCCACCCAGAAAGATAAAGATTATATTTTCTTAAACACAACCGGAAGAGGACATTTTGTTGGAGTTGTTCACACTATGAGGGGGCTAGGTTCAGCAGATCCTAATTATCTTGAGGGAGATGAAAGATTTTTTATAGATGGAAAATTGTCACCTTCTTTGCATGGAACAGGAACAGAAGATTATTATGATGGAGCACTTTACTTTTTTTATAGCGGTGCCTGCCCCTATTATCAAGCTATGTTTGGAGTTAGTTGTATAGGTATCCTTTCACACACGCCTTATAGACTTCATATACCTGATTTTATTTCATTCACAAGTTCAGCCACATTTGGAATAGAACATGGAAGCTCAAATGAGGACCCTTCTAATCTAGCTTACAGCGGGAATTACTCAAGTGTCGCTTTTTATTATGCTGTTGACACCCCCTCCACAGAATTAACAGACTCATTAAATATAGGAAATAACACAAGTGAAAGTTTGCATGAATATAATACAACAAATGGAATTTACATTCCATCTACTTTTCATCAATATCCTGGTTATGATACGGCAACACCTGTTTCGGTTTCAGATGATGGGATAAATTTTACAAATGGACAAAGCCAGTTTACAGCAGCAATAAATAGCAATAATACAGGGGTTATAATAAGAAGAAGATTAGATTATAGCTTGATTAACCAGATGGCAGATATTTATGTTGATGATAATTACGCTGGGAAATGGTATACAGCAGGAATGCACGATATCAATAACACATCCAATAATATAAAATGGCTTGACTCTGATTTTCACATTCCAGCTTCATTCACTCATGGAAAAAGTTCAATAAGAGTAAGAATACAAAGTAGTTCATGGAATGAGTTTTATTACTGGATTTATTCAAAGAAAAGATAAAAGACCTAAAAAAAGCCAGAAGAAAAACCAGCACAATAATTCTTTTAAATTTGTTATAAATATGCTTATTATGGATAATGAAATAGATGAAGGGTTTATAACACCTGAATTTTTACTGGATTTTTTTCCTTATAAAGACAGGTTTCATTGCCCTCTTGACAGAGGCTTGTCCTTCTCAAAAGAGGGTTATATAAAATACAGAACAGAAATAAATCGGGTAAGGAAAAAGAGCGGCAAGCCAGCCTTATGCGACTCTGACTTAAGGCAGATAATAGAAAGTTATTTTAAAACTCATGAATAAACAGCTTTAAACATCAAAAATCTTCAGATTTTTGTGGCTTAAAACTTCCTAAAGGAAGTTTTAAAAATCCCCTTCTTTTCTAATATTTAATAATGCCTGATTAAATTAGTAATATATAAAAACTAAATTAAAGTTAAATGTGAGATGAGCAAGCTATAGATGATTGCTCCACCTTAATATCGTTTAATAAATTACCGATAAAAAATATGAAAAAACAAGAAACAAAATTAATGGAGGATGTTGAAAGCCTAGAAATGCTTAATGTAGGAATGGTTGGGCATATTGACCATGGCAAAACTACTCTATTATCAAAGCTTACTGGAAAGTTTGCAGATACTCATTCTGAAGAGTTAAAAAGGGGAATAACGATAAAGCTTGGTTATGCAGACACAATAATTGAAAAAAATGGAAAGAAAAGATACATCAGTTTTGTTGACTGCCCTGGACATGAAATGCTTATGGCAACAATGCTGTCAGGAGCAGCTTTGATTGATGCTGCGATATTAGTGATAGCTGCAAATGAAGGAATCAAGCCCCAGACACGCGAGCATCTCATAGCTCTAAAAGCTAAAAAAGTTAATCAGATAATAATTATCCAGAATAAAATTGATTTATTAACAAAAGAGCAGGCACTTGAGAGCTATAAAAAAATAAAAGAATTTGTAAAAGGCACAATTGCTGAAAATTCTCTGATAATACCTGTTTCTGCCCAGCAAAATATCAATATTGATAAGATAAAAGAGATTTTGTTAAAGATTCCTGTTCCAAAAAGAGATTTAACATCAAAGCCGGAATTCTTAATAGCAAGAAGCTTTGATATAAATCGGCCTGGGACAAGAATACAGGAGCTGCATGGAGGAGTGATTGCAGGCATATTAAAAAAAGGGGTTATAAGAATTGGCGATGAAATTGAAATCAGGCCAGGTGTATTAGAAAAACACCAGAACCAGATTGTTTATATGCCTGTAAAAACAAAAATAGTTTCTGTTTACAGAGGAACTCATCCAATAAAACAGGCAACACCAGGAGGAAGCTTAGCTTTTGAAACAGAACTGGATAATATTTTAACTAAAACAGATTTTTTATCAGGAAATATTGCTTCTACTCCTGATAATTTGCCTGAAAAATCAGATAAAATAAAAATAAGATTTGAATTGTTCCCAGAAGTTTTAGGCGAGGAAAATAAAATGAAAATAGAGTCTCTTAAACCAAGCGAAAATATAATGCTTTCTGTTAATACCACAATTACAGTAGGCCAGATAATAAAAATAAAAAATAATGAAGTTGAATTCCTGCTTAAGATTCCTATAATCCCCATAAAAGGAGACAGCATCGGCTTAGCAAGAAACATCCATGGACACTGGAGATTGATTGGGTATGGTGAAATCATCTAAAATATATTCTAGAACAATAAACTTTTTAAGGGCAAATATCAGATAAAATAAATGGGACTAATGAAAATTTCAGATTATAAGAGATTTAGAAAGATATTTCAGGGAAAACATACCTTAATTGTTAATGACAACAGGCAAATTTACGAACCCCAAGCAAACATTCTTAATCAACTCGGGGTAACTGATATCCTAATTAGAAAATCTATTGAAAGCGGGAGAGAAGAGATTGAAAAAAATGGGGATAATTTTAATCTTTTAATATTAAGTTATTTTCTTCCAGAAACAGAAAAAGATAGTGAATATACCTCTAGATTAGAGGAGAGAATTACGAATATTAACCGGCAATTATACGAGAAAATTGAAATAATCCACAGAACCCCAGAAGAAACTAGACTATCCAAAGAAAGAATAAATCTAATTAAAAAAAGAGCCTCTCGTTTAAGAAGATATGGAGCAATTGAACTATTAGAATCAATAAAAAATCCTGATAAAATACCTCCCGTGGTATATTGCCCAGGAGGAGAAATAGAGGGAGATAGTAGTTTGCTTACCCCCGATGATTATAAGTATGATAACTCTCCCTCAACACAAAGAATAATCAAGTTAGGCATACCTCAAATAAGAGGCCCTTTAATGGAGACAATTCTATTTGGTCATGAAATAGGAATAGAAGAAACTGCTAAAACAATTGAAGGAAAGTATATTCATAAAGATTTAAGTGTACTAACTTAAATCTTTATAAACCCTAAAAATCAATAATATATATGAGTGATGACTTAGAGTCTATAACGACCCAAGAAAAACCTGAAAAAGAGGAGAATTCCGAACTTATTTCTGAAAATAAAGCAAATTATAGGCCACTTGCTCACTTAGTTGAGGTAGAAGAGAGAATAAAAGAGCCTGCAGCTCTTAAAAATGAATTAAGGACAACTCTTAATATGTCAACTCATGAAATAAGTATCCCGGAAGGTACTGGATTTTGCGTTTTATTAGATTATAAGCACTCTAATTGTCTAACTAACAAGCGCCGTGATTCTAATTGTTTTGAAACAAAAGCTCCTGGATGCAGAAATTATAAGATATATTCAGCTGTCAAGATGTTTTTAAGGAACGAACCTCTTTCATTATTCCTTTCATCTTACATAAGCAAGGGCTTTGATCTGATAAGACCGGTTTATGAAAAAAATAACAGGTATGCAAAAAAATTGACAAAAAATATCTTTTGAAATAATCACCTTTTCTCTTCTTTACCCTAATTTTTTTCAGGTGCAAGCTGGCTTATTTTCTCAACTTGTTTTAAATCAATATCAAATTTCTTTTCTATAAAAACTCCTTTAAATGAATCAACAAATCTTTTATCATTAACCGTCTCATGTAGTTTTTCTAAGTTTTGCTTAACTATTTTTAAATCCCCAACAAATAAGAATTTTTTAATGATATCTAAATCAGAGCCTTTTGCTAATGCAGCAATATCCCTAAAATCAGTTAATCTTCCTGAATGAATCTTTGTTATTATCAGCATTTCCTTATGCGGAACTGTTGTAGTAATTTCTTTTTCAATTCCAATTATTTTTCTTTTAGAGGAATTGCTAAACAACAAATCATAACTAAACGCTGCATTTGTTGTTCTTGAAGCCAAAGCATCAATTAATATATCAACACTTGCATGACTCTTAGCATATCTTACAAATTTTGAAGAGTAAATATTTTCTAATTCTTTGCTTATTGTTTTTTTAAATTCGTTTTTCTTTAAGATTGTCTCAAAAGATTCTAAATCCTGCCTTTTAATAACAATATCTGCATCAACAGAAAATCTATGCTTAAATGATGAAACAGCATACCCGCCAACTATGACGAACTCAAGCTTTGCGTCTATAAATTTCTGCAATATACCAAAAATATCATTCTCCTTTTTAATTAAGTCTTTCATTATTAATTATAAACTTGCCTCCTTATAAGTTATATTTAATTTTTTGTGATACATTTCTTCTATCATCTCTAATGCTGGCTGGAAGTTATAGATATTATCCTGCATGAATTTTATAGTGTTATCTAAAGTCTCAACATAGACATCGCCTTTTTTGCAGTATAAAAAATCTTCAGCAATTTCCGGAGAATAAAAAACTCCTTTCTTAGCATTAATTTTTAAACCTAATTTTTTGCAATATTCTAAAAATAATAAATAATCTGCTTTCTTTATTTTAATAAATATTGGATAAAATCGTTTATATCTTGCTATATTATATCTTCCTTCTGTCCATACATAAACCGCGTCTGTTTTTGTAAAGCAGTAATTTATACCAAATAACTCCAAGGCAGAATAATAAAATCTAACATCATTCAAATTGTCTTCTATAAAAGATATAATCTTCTTATAGCTTTTATTATTTTTGTTTACTACAAATCCTCTCCATTTTTCTTTTAAAATCCCTTCTTTAATTAATTCCTCAACCCATTTATGAGTCCACCCATAAGACAAGCCAACTCTGCCCGAAACAGAGCTGATGCTGTCTTCTTCTCTTGCTGAGATCAAAATCTTCATTACATAGGGGTTTAATAATTCTATATCCATACTATCATTATAGTGATAGTAGTATTTAAATCTTTTGCTTTAATAATCAGCAAAAATAGAATCAATTAATCTTTATTCTATAACCTCAATAGTCACCTGTGCCAGAGTCCCTGGCTTAAGCTGTTCCTCTAGAATTTTAGATAGGAATATATAACAATTCCTTTTTTTGTTGAAACAATAAAAAACGAAAGGTTTAAATATATGCACTAATTATAGTATATACACTAAATTTAGTTTAAAGATGGCAACATTTACTATTTCAATACCTGAAGAATTAAAGAAAAAAATGGACGAACATCCAGAAATAAACTGGGCTGAATATTTGAAAAAGCGTTTTGAGATAAGAGTGAAAGAATTAAATAAGTTTGAAGAATTAAAAAATTCTGGAAGAATCTAAAATGGCTAGTTTAACCTTATCTGTTCCTGAAGATTTTAAAAATAACTTAAAAAACCTTTTATGGATAAATTGGAGTGAGATAGCCAGAGAAGAAACTATTAAAAAATTAATATTTGAAAATTATATAAAAACAGGAGGTATAACTGATGAAGAATGGGAATTTTGTAAAAAAATAGACTGGCATCCTGTTGACGAACTTCCTTTGAAAGAAGAATTTATTAAGAAATTAAATGAAACAAAAAAAGGAAGGTTTAAAAAATATAATTCTGTTGAAGAATTTTTTGCAAAAATAAAATGACTTATTCTATGCTTGTTTCTGATGCTTGTGAAAAGAGCATAGAAAAATTGTGCAAGAAAAATTCTGTTTTAAAAGAAGCTTTAGAAAAAAAGATGAAAGAAATTCTTGAAAATCCCCAGCATTATAAGCCATTAAAATATGATTTAGCAGGAGAAAGGCGGGTTCACATTATGAAGTCATTTGTTTTAAAATTTGAAATTAATGAGCAAAACAAGGTTGTTAGATTTATATTCTTTGGCCATCATGATGAAGCTTATGAGAGATGATTTTTAATTAAAAAGCCAAAATCCCAATTGTCACCTGTGCCAAAATTCCTTGCTTAAGCTGTTCCTCAAGAATTTTAGGCACGACTATGATTGCTTGTAAGTCATGTTTGACCGAGCAACTTCGCGAGACTATCTTTTTTATTATTTATGATATTTACGAGCGGGGTTGCGAGTTATTCGCTTGGTGATGGTGAAGGATTTAGGGGGCATTTTGAGTTACCTTCCTCTCTTTAGTATTCTATAACCATAAATTTTCCCTTCAGGATGATTACTTCCTGAATGAGGCGATAATCTCATTAAGCGAAATCTTCCATCTTGCTTAGAACTAAAGTCACAAAAAGTATATGGCTCATCATCTCGAGGGTCTTCAGAATGTTTATCAAAATAATCTATTTCCCATCTAGAAAAGCTAATTCTATTAATTTTTCCTTTTTCAGTATCAATAGCTTCAGGAAACTCTGAACAATAAAGAGGAATGTGAAACGAATTTCCAGAATCATCGTTTCCCATGACTAAAACTAAGTCTCCAATTTTTACATCTTCCAACAGTTGTTCAATGGGTTTTAATTTTGTCATTTTATTCTCCTATAATTTCAATTGTTATCTGTGTTAAAGTCCCAGGTCTAAGCTGTTCCTCAAGAATTTTAGGCACGACTATGATTGCCTGACTGCCATGTTTGGCTATTCGCTTGGTTATGGTGAATTGTTTAGGGGGCATTTTATTTATTGATTATCTTTTTTCATAAATGCTAATAGCCCTGAACCAAAAAAAAGCAAATCACAATAAACACTTCTTAAGGCATATTTAGTATCTTTGCTATTTCTTGTATTTAATAAAAGAGAATAGTCTATATTTTTCTGCCCAGGGTCATAAGTTTGATCATAAAGGACGGCATCAATCTTTGCATTATCTTCTTTCCATTCCTTATCTCCTTTGTTTGTATTATGAAATGATCCTGCAATGCCTATCCCCATTCCGATTATACCCGCTAATGTCAATAAATCTTTATTCCAAGTTTTCATTTAATTTTCCTCCAGCAATTTTTGTTTCTATATTTGTGATTCTATTCTTCTCTTCATTTACAGCAACTCTTGCTACATTGTTTATATCCTCTAATAGCCTAGCTAAATTATAGAAATCCTTAAATCTAGAAGTTAAATGCTTAGAATAATGTTTATTTGATTCTGACATTGTAAAATCATTATGATAAAGAGGGCACTTACACATTACTTTCTCAACAATTCCATTCCCATCATATCCAACACAAGGTTTCCCCATATAACAACAATCTTCAAATATTTGTATAACAAATTCTCCATTAGAGCTCAAACTATCGCACTTAAACTGATTTTTGTGTGAATCATTTTCTTCATTTAAATATTTTTTTTCTTTAGTTTTTTTAAATAAATTTCTTATCATTTTATTTTTTGTTTTTATTCTTAATTTAGTTACTATTCTATAGTAACTTCTATATATCAAAATTTACCCTTACCTGCAAGGGAGTTACATGTAGAAATCAAGCGTTAAAAATTAAATTTATTCATTCAGAAATAAATTTTGGGATTATTTTTGCCTCTGCTTTTCTTAGATTTTCTCTGAATGTCTGCTTTGAAACCTTGGAAACTTTTGCTAACTTATCAAGATTTACTTTTCTAGGGTAATTATAATATCCATTCTTTAATGCAAGAGTTATTGCTTCTTTTTGTTTAATGGGCAGTTTTGGCAATAATTTGGAAATATACATTTCTTCCATTTTCTTTTCATTAAATTGCAAGATTTCAAAATAAGTGGTTGTTTTGTTTTTTTCAAGAGAGTTTATTAAATCCTGCAATACCTTTCTATCCCAGCAAGCAACTTCTGTAATCTCAAAACCTTCCTTGCTCAAGTAAGCAGGAGCAGGATAAATTAAAATAGGATTATATGCTGATTCATAAAGAATGATTTCTTTTTTATGTTTAGCAAGAACAAATACTATGTTATCATAAACTTCTATTTTACGGATGTTTTTATGATGTTTTAAATATTTTATATACTTTTTAATTGCTTTTTCATCTCCGACTAATTGAATCACTGCAGAAGCATAAGTATAATTTTCTTTTGAATACTCCCCAATATAATAAAAATAGCCATTTAGATTCAGTTCCTGTAACTTAGGAGAATAAATGCAATCGCTATGTTTATATTTATATTTAAGATACCACATACCTTATATAGAAGGTTTATATTTTTAAATCTTATTAATGCAAGAAATAATCCCTTCCTATTTCTTCTCTTCAGCAGCAGTTTCAGGAACCTCAACAGCCTCTTCCAGCTTTGCAATATCAACTACTTTATCTCCTTCATGAAGCTTGATTATCCTTACTCCCTGGGTTGCCCTTCCCATGACTCTTATCTGCTTTACATCTGTCCTTATAACAATTCCCTTTTTTGTTGAAACAACAAAATTATCCCTATCAATTACAGAAATGGTAGAGACAACATTTCCTGTCTTGTCTGTAACTTTAAGGTTTATTACTCCCTTGCATGCTCTTCCTGTTATCCTGTAATCTCCCATCTCGCTTCTTTTTCCATATCCTTTTTCAGTAATAGTGAGAACAGTTCCTTTTTTATCCAGAGGAACAATCTCCATGCTTACAACTTCATCATTTGCACTTAATTTTATTCCAGTAACCCCATAGCTTGCTCTTCCCATTTCCCTTACTTCATCTGAATTAAATCTTATAGCTAATCCTTTTTTTGTCATCAGCATAACGTCCTGTTTTTGAATAACTCTTCTTACATCAACAACACTGTCAGAATTATCTAGGGGAAGATTTATTATTCTCACACCAGCATTTCTCGGCTTTGCAAACATTTCAAGTTTTATTTTCTTGACAACTCCTTTCTTTGTAACCATGAATAAATAATCCTTAAAGTCCTTGACAGCAATAACACTTGTTATCATATCATCTTTCATACTAAGCAGGTTTACAATGGCCTGTCCTTTTCCATATCTCTGTGTTTCAGGAACCTGGTATGCCTTTAGCCAGAAAATCCTTCCTCTTGCGCTGAATAATAATAAATTATCATGCGTTGAACATGTAATCATTTGTTTTACAAAATCATCAGATGCTAATTCAGTCCCAATAACTCCCTTGCCTCCTCTTTTCTGCTCGTGATATGACTTAAACTGCATTCTTTTTATGTATCCTTTATCAGTTATTGTTATAACAACATCCTGCTTCTGGACTAAATCTTTTTCTTCAATTTCCTTAACTATTTTTATTATCTTGCTTCTTCTTTCATCCCCATACTCTTTTTTTAGGTCCCTTAGTTCATCTTTAATAATCTTAAATATTTCTTTTTCATCTGCTAGTATCTTCTTTAATTTATCTATTAACTCAAGCAGGTCTTTTTCTTCTTTTTTAAGTTTCTCATGCTCTAAAGAAGTTAATTGCTTCAAAGTTATTTCTAAAATAGCTTCTGCCTGTTTTTTGCTAAGCTTGAACTTGTTTTGCAGTCCTTCAGAAGCATCTAGTGTTCCCTTGCTTTTCTTTATTAAAGCAATAATCTCTTCTAAATTTTTCAATGCAATCAACAAACCTTTAACAATATGCTCTCTGTCTTCTGCTTTTTTTAAATCAAAGTCTGTTCTTTTTCTGATTATTTTCCTTCTGTAATTAATATAAACATCTATCAATTGCCTTAGAGTAAGAGTTTTTGGAATTCCATTCACAAGTGCAACAATAATTGCATCAAACTTGCTCTGCAGTTTAGTTGACTTATACAATCTGTTTATTGTAAACTTAGGGTCAGCTCCTTTTCTCAGTTCAATTACAATCCTTACTTTTCCTTTGCTTGATTCATCTCTTATATCATAAATATCAGGAAATTTCTTGTCTCTTGCTAATTCTGCAATCTGCTTGACTAATTCTGCTTTATTTGTTTGATAAGGAACTTCTGTTATAATAATCATATCTTTTGTCTTGCCTTCTTCTTCTGAAATTTTTCCTCTTAAAACAAACCCGCCTTTTCCTTTTTCATAGATATCCTTTAAACCGCTTCCTACAATAACCCCTCCGGTTGGAAAATCAGGTCCTTTTATTATTTCCATTAATTCATCAATTGTTGTGTTTGGCTTGTCAATCACTTGGATTATTCCATCACAAACCTCATTGATATTATGCGGGGGAATATTTGTAGTCATTCCAACTGCAATTCCGCTTGAACCATTTATCAGCAGATTAGGAAGCTTTCCAGGAAGAATAACCGGCTCTTCAACAGAATTATCAAAATTAGGGATAAACTTAACTGTTTCTTTGTCAATATCCTGCATAAGCTCAACAGCTATTTTTGACAATTTTGCTTCAGTATATCTTGATGCGGCAGCATTATCTCCATCCATTGAATTGTGAACAAATATTCCAGAGGCCAAAGCAAAATTATGTGTCTTATCTATTGTTAAATCATAAACATCAACAAATTGATTTAATTTTTCAACGCTAACAACCTTGTGATTCCTGTTAATTTCACATAAAACAAGATTATAATCATTATTATAATATTTATTAACAGCTAAATCCCAAGTCGTGAAATTTTTTCCTCCAAAAAATTCAATTCTAGCTTTTTCATAATTTTCTTTATTTATTTGAATATTATTTTTCTTTAGATAACTGCAAATATTTAAAAATTTTCTTTTTCCAGTCAAATTTGTTTCTCTCCTTTTGTTAGATGCAACAATTTTATCATTAAATAATTGTTTATATTCTGGATTTTTCCACATTTTTTTAAAAGTAATAGAAGCTGTCTTTCTTATCTCTTCAATTCTTTCAGGATGCTCTACTAAATATTTTTTATTAATCTCGCTTAAAGTAACAGTCATTTCTTTTCTATAATCCTCATTTTTCCAATTTTCAATGTTCTTTTCACTAATTCTTTTAGAATAAGCCTCTCTATTCTTTTCATCACTCCAAAATCTTTTTCTCCCTTCAGCTAACTTCCTTACATATTCTTTATCAGTTTTATGTTTATCAGAAGTAAAGTTATAATGCGTTTGCCAATGCTCTTTCCAGTTCATTCTTCTTATATTTTCTGGATTATTATTTAACTTATTAAAATTAATATGATGTCTTATTCTTCCAGTAGAATTTTGATAAATCCCGTTTGCTAGATTCCAATTATCAGAAAGCACATGGACAAAATCCCACATATTCAGTTCAGGTTGGAAAATCATGCTGTAACCAATAGCATTTGCATCATCTTGTTTTGTAGAAAGTCTAAAATAAGCTGGCATCAAAGAATCGCCTGATTCTAACTCTTTTGCTTCTTTATAACTTCCATCTTTTAACATAAATTTATGATTTGGGGTACATTTAATCTCTTCACCATTATCCAAAACAACTTTTATTATCTCTGCATTTTCTCTTGTTTTTCTTGGGTTTTTTATCTCTGCTATTTTTATTTGTTTATTTTCATCTATACTAAATGTGAAATTTCTTTTTCCTTGTTTGTTTTCTTCAATTAATTCAATAAAAGATAAATTTCTTCCATCAGTAAGCTTAATTTTCGTGTCTGCAGTAAAACAACCGAAATTTCCCTGCCCATGAACCAATGGATATCTTAATGAAAAGTCCTGTGCCATTCTTACTAATGCATCATAAATTGCCATATCACCATGAGGATGGAACTTACCCATAGTGTCTCCTACTATACGCGCTGATTTCTTAGTCATTCCTTTTTCCAGGCCCATAAGTTTCATTGCATACAATATCCTACGATGTACTGGCTTCAAACCATCTTCAGCACTTGGCAAAGCCCTTGAAACAATAACACTCATTGCATAATCAATATAGGCTCTTTTCATCTCAGATGAAATCTCAGAATTAACAACCCTGTTTTCATCCATGTCTTTAAGATTAAGTTCTGTTTTCTCCAAAACCTCTGACTCCCCATTCCCATTTTCTTCATCAGCTTCGCTGTCTTTCTCAAATTCCTCCATTTTTTCCTCTTCCTCATCTGTTCTTTTCATTTCTTTTTTGTCTTCCTTGATTTTGTCTGCCATTTTATTCTGCCTTAAGTTTTAACAAATCTGATTGCAATTTATCTAAATCAACTTTCTCGCTTTTTGTTTCCCTATAGCTGTCACTCTCTTCATGATGAGTTGAAAATTCAATCATCTTGCTCTTTTCCAATCCGGTAAATCTGTGTTTTTGTCCGGGTAATAGTCTTTGGATATCCCCTGACTCCATCACTATTGCCTTACCTTCAACTTCCATAAGCACTTTTCCCTTTAAGATATAGAAAGTTTCATCCTTATCCTTATGATAATGCATGCTGCTTCTGAATCCCTTATTAATCTCAAGTATTTTCCCGCAATACTTATCAGTATTCGCAATCCATAATTCCCTTCCCCAAATCTTTTTAACAATTGTTTCTGGCATTTTATATATTAAATTCATTTAATTTATTTATCAAATCATCAATATCCTCAAATTCAATAATCTCCTCAACTAAATCTCTGAGATGAGTATTTTTAACTGCATTTTTGATGGCTAATATGATTCTTTTTTTATTTGCAATAGAGTATCCTACTTCCATCAGCAAACCCTCGCTTTTATCTTCAGATTTTATTAATACCAGAATAATCTCAGAGTTATTTATCCTGTTAAAAGCATTTTGAAACAGCTCTTTTTTTGTTTTTGGGAGATTTTTATCAAATAGGGTGCAGTAAACATCATGTCCTTTGCTTTTTAGGGCAGAACAAACTTTTTTCATGTCTTTTTCCAGCTGTTTCCTGTCTTCCCCTGTAAATTTGTATGCTATTTGTATTTTCATCTTAAATATCCACCTCGGCAATATTTGCATTTGTTTCAATGAACTTTCTTCTTGGGCCTACTAAATCCCCCATCAGCATTGAAAATGTTTCGTCTGCAAGAACAGCATCTTCAATTGTGACTTTTTTCAGTATTCTTGTTTTTGGGTTCATAGTTGTATCCCATAACTGCTCAGGATTCATCTCCCCTAACCCTTTGAATCTTTGGACATCTGCCTTTCCTCCAACTTTCTCCAAAGTTTTTTCCAGTTCCTTGTCAGAATAAACATAATAATCTTTTCCTTTTCTTACCCTGTATAAAGGAGAAACAGCAACATAAATATTTCCATTTTCAATTAATTCTGGAACATATCTGAAAAAGAAAGTTAATAATAAAGTCCTGATATGTTGTCCATCAACATCTGCATCACTCATGATTATTATCTTGGAGTATCTTAATTTTTCAGGATTAAAGTTTTCCTTAACTCCTGTCCCAATAGCAGTGATTAAGCATATTATTTCTTCTGAAGAAAGAGCCTTGACAGGAGTTGACTTTTCAACATTTAAGATTTTTCCTTTCAGGGGTAAAATAGCCTGGAATTCCTTTTCTCTTGCGGTTTTTGCACTATTATGAACAAAAACTCCTGAAGCTAAAGCAAAATTATGGGTCTCTGGAACTTCTAAATCATAAACATCAATTCTTTCTTTAAGAAATTCTATTTTCTTTATTTTGTGGTTGTAATTTTTAACAGATTCTAACATCTTTTCATAATCGTTATTAAAAAATCTTGAACAAAAAGTCTTCAGACTCAAAATACTTTTATCATTATTTATTACTCTTATTTTATCAAAATTATCTAACTTATTGCTATTTTCAAGAACGCTTTTCATTAGTCTGATTGTTTTGTTATAATAAGTTTTATCATAAGTTTCTTTTCTTTGTTTTCTAAAATCGGGGGTCCATTGCTCACTGGTCTTTTGTCTTCTCCAAATTATCAATGCTTCGTCTTTCCATTGCTCTTTTGCTGTATTAGATAGGTAAGATTTTGCATCAGGATTTTCTTCAAAGAACTTTCTAACTTTTTCTGCTGCCCTTTTCCTATTTTCAGGATTTGCCCAATAATTTTTTTGTTCATCATTAAGCAACTGATTATTTCTTTTTCTATATTCCTCATTTGAATTGTAGAACTCTAAGAATTTTTTTCCCATATATTTCTTAAATTTCTCATTTTTCCAAAGCTTTTTTGAATTTTGGGACATTACTGCTTTAATCTCTGGCTGGTTTGCCCATTTTCTTATTTTTTCTTTATATTCCTCTGTTTGATGTGCTAATTTTGCTTTTTCCTTTACATCTTCTCTATGCAAAGTTTTTTCTAAATGTTCTGTATGAAGAATTAAGTGATTTTCTCTAGGTATTCGGATTATATTTACAGGATTATTATTTAATTTATTAAAATTAATATGATGCCTTGCATCACCTTGCTCTTTCGCATAAACTCCTTTTTCTAGATTATACTCATCAGCAAGTAAATGTGTAAAAATCCATATTTTTTTAAAATTATCCCAAACCATTTCATATCCATCAATAGTTATTCTTCCTCCAATTTTAGAAATTTTTCTGTTTAGGGGCATTAAAGAATCTTCTTTAGTTAACTCCCTTGCTTCTCTATAAGTTCCATCTCTTAACATAAACTTATGGTTTGGAGTACAGGTTATCTCTTCATTATTATCAAGAACTATTTTAATAACTTCTGCCTGTTTTTTTGTTATTCTTGGATTTTCAATTTTAGCAATTCCTATACTGCCATCAATTTTAATGGTATAACAAAAATTTTCTTTTCCCTGTTCATCTTCTTCAACTAATTCTGCAAAAGATAAACTTCTTCCATCGGCAAGAGTTATTTTTGTATCTCCAGAAAAACATCCTGCAGCACTGTCTCCCTCAACAATGTATAATTCTGTTTTCTCAACTTTCTTGCTTGAACAGTCTGCAAGTTTTCCTGGCAATCCTGAAAATCCGGTAACACTTTTTCTTCTGACTAAATCCCTTGCTTTCTTAGCTGCCTCTCTTGCCTTTGCAGCAGAAACGCATTTTGCTGAAATCTTTGAGGCAATACCTGGATTTTCCTCTAAATATTCTGTAAGAGCAACAGAAACCATAGAATCAATAACTCCTTTCATCTCAGAATTTCCTAATTTTGTTTTTGTCTGCCCCTCAAACTGAGGCTCTTTCATTTTTATGCTTATAATCGCAGTTAATCCTTCTCTGACATCATCTCCTGACAGTTTTTCATCTTTCAAAAGCCCTTTTTTTTCTGCATAATCATTTAAAGCCCTCGTCAAAGCTGTCTTGAACCCGGAAATATGAGTCCCGCCTTCTGTGGTGTTTATAGTATTTACAAAACCAAAAATATTTTCATTATATGTCTCATTATACTGAATTGCAACCTCAACTTCTGTTGAATCTTCTTTTCTCTTGAAATAGATTGGCTTGTGAATGATTGGCTTGTTGTGATTAATATGTTTCGCAAATTCAACCAATCCCCCCTCATAATGAAACTCTTCTTTTTTCCCTGCTTTCTCGTCTTTCAAAATTATTTTAACAGCAGGATTTAAAAAAGCAATTTCCTGAAGTCTTTTCTTTAGCACAGAAAAATCAAATTCTAATGTTGAAAAAATTTCTGAGTCAGGATAAAAAGTTATTTCTGTTCCATACTCTTCTTTGTCACAGCTTCCAACAATTTTAACATCATACTGAGGCTTGCCGATTTTATATTCCTGCCTATAAATTTTTCCGTTTCTTTTTACACTTGCAATCATTTTTTTAGATAAGGCATTTACACAGCTGACTCCCACCCCATGCAGCCCCCCTGAGATCTGATAAGCATCTTTGTCAAATTTCCCTCCTGCATGCAGTTTTGTCAATGCTATCTCCATAGCTGATTTTTTATATTGAGGGTGTATATCAACAGGAATTCCCCTCCCGTCATCTATAACAGTAACACTTCCGTCCTTGTTCATTATAATCTCTATCTTAGTGCAATATCCAGCTAAGCACTCGTCAATAGAATTATCAACAACTTCAAAAACTAAATGATGCAGGCCATCTTTGCCAGTGCTTCCTATATACATTGCAGGCCTCTTTCTAACTCCCTCCAAGCCTTCCAGTACCTTAATGCTCTCTGCATTGTAATCTTTTGCGCTCATTTTGTGTTTATTTATTTTTAGTAATATATTAAACGATTCTAAGGCGTTTTTGAGTTTTCATTAAGCTATTTTTGAGTAGCTTATTCTCACATCCCCGCTTAAATTCGTATTTTATCTATTATTGATTAGTTTTTTAATCCTGACCGTTTTGATTAATTATCCATTTTATCCATCAACTTTTTATTCAAAAATTAGTCAATTTCTGCATTAAAAAAAGCACTTTAGTTTATAAATCTTACTGCCAAAATTTAAGTATTTTAAGGCTTAAAGAACCAAAATTAAGAAAATAATAATTTAAATTTTTGCTGAATTTACTGAGTTATATAGACTCCTATTTAATTAACACTTATTTAAGTGTCCAATTGTTTTACTTTCTTTTTTTAACTCTTTTCTTTGTCTTTTTCACCAAAAGCAAATACCATATTAAAAAGAATAAGAATAGTAATATTAACAAAACTGACATGATTGGTATGTAATCTTGCCTTAAGGCCGGAACTTCTTTCATACATTTTGGACAGTCTATTCCTGAATATTGGCAGTCAATTTCATCTTCATTATAATTCTTTAAACCATCAAAGCAATAAGGGCAGTATTCGTATTTATCAAGCAACATCTGAACTTTTAATTGCTGATAAGTTCCATTTATCAGATTTAATCTTGATATTAAAACATTATCTTCACTATAAATTTCTAAGAAGTTATCAAAGCATTTCTCAATTTTTTTAGCATAAACCAGTTTTTTAGTTGAACATTCCTGTCTTTCAATTTTATTATAACCATTACAATTCAAATCATTGCATGTTCTTTCTCTCTCCCCTTTTAATAATGTCCTTTCTTTTACAATATCCTCTAAATCATAAACAACCTGACAGCCAGTCCAATTATCACATTCCCAGTCAGAAACACACATTCCTCCGGCTGTTTCAATAACAGGCAAATTTGTTTCTTTTGATTCTTCATCAACACCACATTTCTTTGTTTCATCTGGTTTTCCAGCAGAAGTTCCACAACTGTTGTCATCATAACATGTTCTTATCTGTTCTCCACCCGCACAAGAAGACCACAAATCACATTTCCAATTTGTAATACAAGATACACCCCCCCCGCTACTACCCTCTGTAGTTCCTTCTGCAGGAGTTGTAAAAGTATACGTAGGGGAAGTATTGCAATTTCCAGCAAAATCACAACTTGTATAAGTATAAGAGTAAATTGTATTTAAAGACAATCCAGTTATAGTAACTGAATGGCTGATTGTAGGTATGTTATTCCCAACAGTTGTTGTTGGGGAAGCCCAATAAGTCACACTTGAATTACTTGGGTCATCTGTTGTCCAGTTTATTGTTGCCGTAGATACAGTAGCACTATAATCTGCCCCAGACAAAACAGGAGGGGTTATATCAGCACCCATAATAAAACTATCATTTAAATTATTTTGTTCTTCAGTTACATTATAAACATGATCATCAAATAAAGTTAAATTGTAATTCGCAGCGATAACTGAATTTTGATAATAAGCTATTGTTCCCCCAGTATTAATAGACTCAATAATATTGGCTGTGCTTGTCCAACCTGTTGAATTTGTCTTCAAACTGATATAAGGAGTTTCTTCATTTCCATTATAAATATAAACACTTGCATTCTCAATACCTATTCCTCCAACATCTTTTGTCTGTGCACGATAATACCATTTTCTTATTAAAGAGCCAGACTGAACACTTTCTTTTGAAAGGGTGTAGCTTACATTCAAGAACGTGTTATTAGTTGAAGATAAAGTTAACCAAACCTCGTTTGATGCAGAATTAGTAAAACTGCTGTCTGTGAAAACATTATTTAAACTTGACTCCAAAAGAGTTCCATAAACATTTGAATTTATTATCATGTTGTCCACAAGATTATTTGAACTGTAAGTTAAATAGATAGCATGGCGAAAGTCAGTAATTGTCCCATTTCCTATAACTGTGTAATCACAGCCATTAACAGTAATTCCCTGATCTGATCCAGAGTCATCCCCATCAATAGTATATCCCTTTAAGTTAAGAGTGATATTATTTGCAGAAATTACTAAGCAGTCTCCTGTTGTTGATAAATTATTATACAAAGTGTAAGTTGAACCGGTCATATTCAGATTTCCACAAGCGGTTATATTTCCTTCTATCATCACACTTCTTATTTCAGTTTCATTAACATTTCCTGCTATATCCTGCGTATAAGCCTTGAAAGTATGACTTATACCTCTCGCTAAGTTAGTAAAATTATTAGCCAAATATTTTAAAGAAGCATTTGCATATAATCCCTGAACTTCTCCAATGGATAAATCCCTATTAAATATCATAACATCATCTATTGTGCCGTTAAAATATAAACCGCCAACACTTGCTTTTCCAATCATAAAATCAGCTGAATTTAATATATCTACTGAAGAAGGTAAAGATCTAGAACCTTCAATTTTACCATCAACAAATATTGACAAAGAACTTGAATTTCTTATTGCCATTACAAAATGCCAATTTCCATCTGTAACAGTTGTAGTGCTTCGGACATTATACCTATTGATCCCATCATAAACATTTGCTGTAACTTTATCAATCTCCCCACCAGCACTGGTAGACTCATAAACAACTAACCGGTAATTATCAGAAGAACCACCTCCATCCCATGTGCTTAAGATACCTTTAGCCTGTCCTCTGTCGCTGATTTTTATCCATGCTCCAAAACTAAAAGAATTAGTTCTCATATCCAGATTAGAATTATTTTCTGTATTGATATAATCTCCATTACCATCAAAACTAAATGCTTTCCCTATCTTTCCATTATCAACTTGATAAGTGTTATTATAAGCAGTTCCGTTGTTTCTCCCAGTATAATCATAAACTTTAGCCCCTAGTCCTGTCTGATTAACATCATCCATCCTCCACCATGAAGCAAGAGAATTGTCAAGATCAATAAATGTTGAAATATTGTTTAAATCTAATAAGCTTACATTAACCGATATCGCATTAGCAAATTGTGTCGAGCCACTGCTGGGGGTAGGAGAAGTAAAGTTAATTTGCGGGAAAAGCGTATCAACTAAAATATTAATTTCTGATGCACTTCCAGTATTTCCAGCTGTGTCATTGCAGCTTACAATGAAAGTATAGCTTCCATCTGCAATGCTTGAATTTGTGTAGTTTGCTCCTGTTAAACTTGAATTTAAAGTCATGGTTTGATTTGCTGCTCCTGAAATGCTTAATCCGCACCAACTCAAAGCCTCGCTTCCAGAAGCATTAAAAATTAAACTGCTGGTATTAAAATTACTATTATTTGCAGGAGCGAGAATTGTTACCACAGGAACATCTGTATCCTGCCAGGTGCAGACAACAGATTGATTATTACCTTCACAAGTCGATTGTGATTGAAAATCAGAACAGCTTGGAGTTCCTCCTTCCAGGACTATACAACCTCCAGTCCAATCACAATTAATCTGATCCAGACAAGCAGTTTCAGTAAGTATCTTTGTACAATCATAACCCCCTACTAAAAAACCAGGATCATCAATACACCCTGTTGGATCAACAATATAATCAAACTCAGCACTTCCAAGAATTTTCAAGTCAAAAACATTATAGCTTTCCCCTTCGCTTAAATTAATTAAATAAACTTTATACCAGTTTTCATTACTTATATTTTCAAATTTAGTGATTAAATTACTATCCCCTTGCTTGTAAACCTCAATTTCGGCATTTTCTTCATCGGTTGCTCTTGCATAAATTGTAATGTCATTTTTATTTGTTAAATTCTGCTCAAATGTAACTCTGACATATTCATCATTGTTAACAGTTTCACTCCAGTTTCCATCCAAAGCCTGAATTTGGGGGTAAATATCAGAAATAAAATCCTTATTCCCATCCAGATGTTCTGCCTTACTTATCTCAATTATTATTAAAGTTGGATCTAAATTAATTATATCCTCGGTTTTATAAGAAGAATTTGTAAAATCTTTCTGAACATAAACTGTAACAACATTCTGCTCTTCTATAATTAAGCCGGTTATGCCCCTTACCCCACTAACAATAAACTTACCAATCCCTAGAATTCCTCTAAAAATAAATCCTGTTGTTGGTTTTATAACAGAAGATGTAATTGTAGGAATCTCTTCAGCTGGTGTTACTTCTATATTCTCTTTTCCAGATGCTTCTTCCACAATTACTTCTGTATTCTCTTCTTGCTCCTCTGTTTTTATTTCATTAATAGGTTCTTCAGCTCGTGTTTCATCCCCCTCTATTTCTCCTTTCCCAGTTATATTCTCTTCAATAGTTTCATTATTTTCTATTATTTCTTCGGTGGCATTTTCTTCAGAAGTAGTGATATTAATCTCAGTTATGTTTTCAGAAATTGTAACATTAATCTCAGCAATATTTAATTCAGTTACGTTAGTTAAATTCAGTGCAGTTATATTAGTTTCAGTTATGTTGATTGTATTAGTTGTTATATTAGTTTCAGTTATGTTGATTGTATTAGTTGTTATATTAATTTCAGTTAAATTAGAGGTTATATTGGTAGAAATATTAATTTCATTTAAAATAACAGGCTTGTTTATATTAACTGTAAAATTCTGCTTGCTTAAATCAGCAAAACTAATATAACTCCTGCCAATTTTTAATGTTTGATTATCAATAATTTCTATTTCCTTATTAGCTTTAACATTAATTTTGGCCATAAAACTTAAATCATTAAGTTTAACATTATATCCCCACTTGTATTTTTCAGCTGATTCATTGATGTTTATATCAAAATTCTCAACCTCAATCTCATTTTGTGTTTCTTTTTCATACCATTCAGAATAATTTAACAAATCAAATTCAAGACTTATCCTGCCTTCGGGAGTGTCAAACTCCATTATTTTATTGCCAAGAACAGACCTTTTAATATTAACATCAACATTCTTTGTTAAATCCATATTACTCTTTATCTCATTATTTGCTATTTTTTCTGCTATATCTTTTTCAGCAAAACTTGAAGTGAAACTAACTTCTTCATTTAACCCAATAGTTTCAACAGCTTTTCCTGTTATTTGGTTTTTGTTATAGTTTATATTCCCAATTAAAAGCAATAAAAAGACTGTTATAATTATACTAGTAATCAACAGGTACCTTGGTTTTTTAATCCTGCCTAGAATACTATCACTCTTCTTTGGCCCAGAAACAAATCTTGTTCTTACCTTTCCATCTTTATCTCTATAAGATTCACAATAATAAGGTCCAAATCTCTTTCCATTTCTATAAACATATTTTCTATACACCAATTTTCTATACACCAATTTTTCCTAAATACTTAAAAATGATGTAGTGAAACTATTTAAATTTAATTAAGATAGATTTGTTGAATATAGCAGGATATCTTATCCCAGATAATTTATAAAGAATTATTAATTTTTATTAGTAGATTTTGTTTCACTACTTACTTCATCCTTGATTTTTTCTAATTCCTCTGCAGTTTTTTCAGATTTACTTGCCTTTTTCTGCCTTTTAACCCAGTTAACTTTTCTTGGGTCTCTTTTTAATTTATTATTTCTTCTGCATTTACTAGAACAAAAATGAATTGTTTTTCCATCTAACTGGAATATAGTAAGGCCTCTTGGAAATTCATAATGTCTTTTGCAAAACGAACATGTTGGCATTTTAAATTTTTTATCAGTAATATTATTAAACGATTTTAATATGAAGCAATCCTCCATATCTTGATGTTAATTGCCCATGATTATTTTCGTTTTATTTATTATTAATATTGTTTTTACCCTCCTATTTTAACTAAACACCCCTTTTGACACTTTTTGCTTGATTCTTCTTGCCTCTATCTGAGTTTCTCTTAACATTAAAATATCTCTTTTTCTCACAGGTCCTTTAACATTTCTTCTCATTGTTTTTCCTTGGTCTCTTCCCTGTAAAACTCTGCATTTAACCTGAGTAACTTCTCCTCTTGCTCCTGTTCTGCCTATAATACTGTCTACAACTGCAGGAACTGCATATTCTGATAAAATCCCAGTAACTCCCTTGCTAGTACTGCCTTCTCCTTGCCTTACTTTCTGAGTCTTGTTTCCGCCCATTTTGTGTTTTTGTTTATTTTGTTTTGATTATTATCTTAGTAATCCCACAATCCATTTTGCTTTGCAGATGAGTAGATTAAGCTGCTCTAACCAGCCTTAGTGTTTTATACATTACTAATATAGTCTCTTAGCAATCTTATTTTTTATTTTGTTTAATAAAACTTTCAAGATCTTTTTCAGCATCTCCTGCATCAATAATAGCAACTGCTGAACAAGAAACATTAATGCCTGCTGAAATTCCCAACTTCTCCTTCTTGTCTATTGGCGCACAGGGGATATTTTTTTCCTTGCATATTATAGGCAAATGCTGAACTATTTCTTTGGGTTCAACATCTGTTCCATAGGCAACTAATTTTGCGGTTCCTCTTTCTACAGCTTTTGTAACTTCGTTTGTTCCTTTCTCAATTTTGCCGGTTTTTCTTGCTTTTTCAATTATTTCATATACAGAAACCATATTAACCTCCCGATTATTTATTTGGTCATTGGTTTAATAAAAAGAGAAAACTGGGTTTATAAAGTTTGTTCTTTACTATAATTCATGTGTTATCCAGAAATAATGTCCTCTCGGTAACACAGATAAGTTCTAAGAAATCTGTAGAACTTATGAAAAAACTAAATCAGAAGAAAATCAAATGGATCGTAAAGGAGGGCGATAAGAGAGAAAAAGGCTTTTACACAATAGCACAGATACAAAATATAAGCCCTAGACATGCAAGAAGGGTTCATAAAAAATATAAAGGAGTAACTGAACCAAAACCCCCTCTGCTTCTGTAAGGGGTTTGCAGACCTCATAACTCATTTTCTTTCCCTTAACAACAACAAAACCCTCATCAATTCTTATTTTTCCAATATCTTCCCATCCTTTTTCAGCAGCATATTTTTTGTAAGATTCTGAATCCCCCCTTATTCCTCCATAGGCGACACTAGAATCATAAAAAAAGAAACCTATATTCAATTCATTCAATAAATTCGTTATTGGTTTTATTTGTTCTGGCTTGAAAGCAAAATCATTTCCAGGCTCTCCAAAATGAATTTTTATTGCAATTTCCTTACAACCCTTAAAAGTATTTTTCAGTTCACTTTTTAGCTTCAATAAAAAAGGTTTTCCCAAATCTTCTGAATGATAAATTGTATCCATTATATCTAAATTAGTATAATCACTATTTAATCATTACTAAGATAATACAGAATCAACGCAGTTTAAAATATCTTAAGTCTCTCTGGATTATACGGTCAATTCTCATCCTTCTTATTTTCAAAACCATAAAAGCAAGAGCAATTATCCCGATTATCAGAATAGCTAAAACAAGAATTCTATATTTTCCAAAGAAACTTTCAGTCTTTCCATTAATTATCTGTTTGCCAGCATCTCCGTTAACATCAATGTTTCCTTCTTCATTCCCTGTTTCAATCAATTCGTTAATGCTTTTTAATGTTAAACTAGCTCTGTTACTTGTTATGTTGTTTAACTTAACATAAAAGTCATAATAAGACTCATTATCCAGATTAATTTTCCATTCTTCGCCAACACTCATCAACTTTTCCTGCTTTTCACTTGAAATAATTATCAATGTAGTTTTTCCTTCATCATCAATACTTTCAACTTTCAGTTCATGACTTTTATTATTAACATTAAAATTTAGTTTCCAGTTTTCTCCCAGTGATCTTGTGTATCCATCAGATAAGCTCTCTTCATTAATAGTATAAGTTGGTAACCCGCCATTCGATGATGAAGTTACCGAACTTATATAAGTGTCAACTGAAAAAGAAACATTGCTTGTATCATTTCTGTTTCCAAAAGTATCATTGCAGTAAAACTTAGCAGTATAGCTTCCATCTCCCAAAGATTTAGTATAATTAAAATTCAAATTATCAGAAGTAGAAATTGTGTAGTTAGTTGCCCCTGAATCAACTGAAAACAAACATGTTCCGTTTTCATTTAAAGTAGCATTAAACAAAATAGATGAAGTTGTGTATGTTGTTGCAGTTGGAGAGTTTATTGTGACCTGCAGAGTAATATTATCCAAACTAAACATATCCTTTAAATTATTCTTGTTATAAGTTGCATTATAATTATGGTTAATTATCTGATAACTTGAATTAATTGCAAAAATTGTGTAAGGGGAATAATAACTTCTTGAGCCAGTATTTACATAATCAATTATTTCTGTTTGTGAAGTCCATCCAGAAACATTTGTTGTTAAATTAAAATTATAATCTCCTGTTCTATTATAAGCTGTAACGTTTGCATTTGAAACTGCATCCCCTAAAGTATCATTAACATAAGCACGATAATACCATTTTCTTATCAAAGAACCGGAAACACTTTCTTTTGAAATGGTGTAACTTACATTCAAGAACGTGTTATTAGTCGAAGATAAAGTTAACCAAACCTCGTTTGATGTAGAATTAGTAAAACTGCTGTTTGCAAAAACATTATTTAAACTTGACTCCAAAAGAGTTCCATAAGAATTTGAATCTATTACCATGTTGTCCACAAGATTATTTGAACTGTAAGTTAAATAGATAGCATGGCGAAAGTCAGTAATTGTCCCATTTCTTATAAATGTGTAATTACAGCCATTAGCAGTAATTCCCTGGTCTGATCCAGAATCATCCCCATCAATAGTATATCCATTTAAGTTAAGAGTGATATTATTTGCAGAAATTACAAAGCAGTCTCCTGTTGTTGATAAGTTATTATACAAAGTATAAACCGCATTTTCTCTGGTTAAATTAGCGCAGACCGTGACTGCTGTTGAAAAAGCCACACTTAATGAAATATAACTTCCATAAGTGTTATTGCATGTAATTAAAGCAGTATGGCTTCCTTCTATCATGCTTGAGTTTGTATAACCTGCTCCTGTTAAACTTGAATTTAAAGTCATTGTTAAATTAGCAGAACCATCAAGAGAAAGCCCGCACCAGCTCATATTTTCATTAGCTGAAACATTAAAATCAGTGATATTTGTCATTTGTGTTGTCAATGGAGAAGTTAGTGTAAGTTGGAGAAAATTAGTTGAAAAGTTTATAGAATCTGAGCTGTAATTTCCAGCGGTGTTATTGCATGTAATTAAAGCAGTATGGCTTCCTTCTATCATGCTTGAGTTTGTATAACCTGCTCCTGTTAAACTTGAATTTAAAGTCATTGTTAAATTAGCAGAACCATCAAGAGAAAGCCCGC
>JAQUKY010000003.1:105222-119359 GCA_028718805.1 Candidatus Nanoarchaeia archaeon
ACCAGCTCATATTTTCAAGTGCAGAAACATTAAAATTAGTAGAAGAATTAGTTTGTGTTGTCACAGGAGAATCTATTACAGCCTTAAAAGAAATGATGTTATCTGAATTTACATAAACAAAAACATCTGATGAACTATCACCGTTATTCTGGTATGTTGAAGTAAGAACTAATGGGAAACCCGTTGTAGGAATATTAGAAGTTATCTGCGAATAACCATAACTATATCCGCTGTGGGCAGTTATTCTCTCAACTAAACTCCAGCTATCACCTTCATTTAATGTTCTCCACCTCTGAAACTCTGCCTTGCCATTAACTAAATAAGCACCAAATATGTCTATTAAACTATCATTATAAACCAAAATTCCTATAGTAGTTCTGCTGTACCAAATAGCAGAAGAGGAAGAAGCTATAGAAATATCTGAAAAAGAGATGATAGATTTTTCTACAATTTGGGAACCATTCCAGTAAACTAAAGAAGTATTCTGAAACTTAGGCCATACATCAGAATTACCTGGGGGATTTAGTCTGTTAACTAAAAAATAAATCCTACCTGAAGGAGCATTATAAGCAGAGGCGATGTTGTCAACAGAATTACTGCCAGAATCTTTTATCAAATAATTATCATAGAGGATTGTCCTTGTCAATGCACCCAGTTGCGAAACATTATATGAATAATTGCCCTGCAAATTTGTAAAAGTTTCTCCATCTGTGCTTTCAATATAATAAATCCTTCTATAAACTTCAGGCGAAACAATCTTATCGTCTTCATTAATGATGATTTGAAGTTTATCATTATCCGGAGAATTAATATTTGCAGAATAAGCCCAGTAATTAGAATCACCATTCCCCAAAGTTATAATGTCAAGAGGACTTGTCCAATTAGAACCATTATTATCTGAATAAGATGAACTAATAGTTTGATGCCCATTTCTCCCTGTTAAATAAATCTTGTTTCCCATTTTAAAAAGATGAGGGTAAGATAATAAAGTTCCAACTGTTGCAGCCTGGGTAAAATTTGATATATTTTCAGGGTTGTCAGAACGTTTTATTAAAAATGGGCTATTATGAGCTATACCTTCTGTTTTTAATTGTTCATGAACAACAATTACATGACCGCTGTCAGCAACAATAACTGCTCCATGCCCGTGAACATCATCTGCATTAGGATAATAAATCCCTACCCCAACTGAATCTGATAAAGTGCTTGTGTTATGATCATAATAAGCAACCATATTCTCAAGGCCATATCCTGCACCGCCCTTTTTCATCCACAAAAGATAAGTTTTATTATTGTAATAATAAACCTGTGGTGCAAAGGTTGTTCCGGTAATCACCTGTGATGGGTCCCCTGAACTGTTTGTATCCAAAATCAATGTTGAAGAAAGAGCATAGCATAAAGAAATATTCGTTCCTGCTGTAATCATAACAATAAATATTTTAAATAAGAATAGCATAAATCTCTTTATGTCTTTTTTTGTTTGTTTCACCATCTTTATTAAGATTAAACACTATTTTTTATTTTATAATTCCAATAAGAAAGGAGGATATTTAAATTTTAATGTCACAGAGTTTCCAGTTATTTCCAAATCATGCATTTAATTCTATTTTTCCTTGTCCTCAAAACAGCAAGAACAACAAGAATTATAGCAACAATCAAAGCAACTGAGATAACAACCCCATATTTCTTTAAGAGATTTTCAGTTTTTCCTTCAGCTCCATTTCCTTCAGTAGCTCTGATTGTATGACTATCCTGTTCTTATCATCAATTTTCACCCCTTATTTATACAATCTATCACCCATTTTAGACCAATTTTAAACCCATTTAAATGGGAAATATCCTTTATCAAGACTATTGTCTTTGAAAGCGTTTCTAAAAAATATAAATTTCTCTATATTGGTAATGTTCAAAAACTAAAAAAGCTATAAAATTCAAGCTTAATCTGCTCATATTAAGAGTAAGAAAAACATAAACCTTATAAAAAATGGACTCTTTTAATCTTAAATTCTATATTATCTATATTTTATTTCCATTTTACCTCAATATCATCTGTTCTTTGCCTTGGATTAATATCAAGATTATCAAAATCCTCTGGGTAATAAATTAATTTGCTTTCTTTGTTCTTATTATCAACTGCTCTTTTATTAATTTTTCTGTTTCTGATATTAACACTATCAGTTCTATTATTTATTTTATTATATATATTATAAACAATCTCCCCAAGAAAAGCAATCATTGCCCCGTTGTCAGTTAAAAGTGAATTTTCAGGAGCAAAAAACCTGCATCCTCTTTCTTTGCACATTATCCTGCACATTTCCTGAAGTCTTTTATTGCATGCAACTCCTCCTCCTAAAAGCAATTCTTTTTTTCCAGTATGAGCTAAAGCTCTTTCAGTGGCTTCAACAAGCATGGCAAATGCTGTTTCCTGCAATGAGAAACATAAATCCTCAAGTTTATATTTTTCAGATTCCAACATTTGTTTTAATTTTGTGAGCATTCCTGAAAAAGCAACATCCATTCCTTTAATTGAATAAGGCAGTTCAATATACGAATTTTCTCCTTTTTCCTGTTTTACTCTTTCAGCTAATTCCGAGATTTTTGGTCCGCCAGGAAATCCAATTCCGGCATATCTTGCAAAAGTGTCAATAAAATTTCCAATTCCAATATCAAGAGTTTCACCAAAAATCCTGTATTTTCCAGCAGCATAAGCAATTATCTGAGTATTTGCTCCAGAAGCATATAATAAAAAGGGGTCTTTTGCTCCTGTTAATCTTCCAATTTCTAAATGAGCAATGCAATGATTAACAGGAATTAATGGAATTTTTAGTCCATTAGCTTTTTTCTTTGCAAACCTCATTCCAACAAGCAGACAAGGAGCAAGTCCAGGAGCCTGAGAAAATGCAATTGCCTGCAACTGCAATTCATTAACATTAGCTTCTTTCAAGGCTCTATTATAAACTTCTTCAGCAACTTTCTCATGATGTTTTGCAGAATCCATAGGGATTATCCCTCCTTTCTCTGTTGTATAACTATCTTTAACATTAGCAAGAACCTTCCCACTTTCAACAATCCCAACTCCAAAAGTATGTGCTGTTGATTCAATGCCGAGTATCATAAAATACACAAAAAAAGAGACTATAAAAAATTACCTAAATTGATATATACCAAAAAAAATTTGCTCTTTAATGAAGCAGTTCATCTTTCCGTTTAGTATAGAATCCTTTAAAGAAATAGAAAATTTAGTGGATGGAACAATAAAAGATTATATTATAAAAATGAGAAGAGTGTACAAAAGAGCATTATCTCAAGGAGATTGTTCAAATCCAGATGATATTCTCAATCAGATTCGTTTTGTTTCTGGAGAAAGATTAATTAGGTTAGTTGATAACTGTCCTTACAAAGAATTAACTCACTCCCCGCTATTTGATTCTCTAAGAATTCATTTTGAAAGTTATAGACAATAATTTAAAGATTTCAATAATAAAAAACCAATATAAAAAAATAAAAATAAAAAAGAAAATCACCTCTCTCCCTTCCAGAAGACTAATTAATAAAAATTATATGTAATTACCTTTTCTTTTTTCTTTTGCCGCCTCTTGCCATCTTTGCTTCACAAACATTTCCTTTTCCATCAATGTAATATAAGAAGCCTTTCTTTCTTTTGACAGCGCCTTTGATTATAACTTTTCCCATTTTTTACCTCCTTTTTATCAAAATTATCAATTATTATAGGTCTTTTTTCTTTTTAAACCTTTCGTATCGTCGAGAAAATAAGCAAAAGCAGGATCATTCATTGGAATCTCCAGTAGTTTATCAGATTTTTCTTTTGGTCTTATTGAAAATTTCCAAGAATTAATAACTTTAATGTCGATAATCCTGTTCCTATTGAACCAGATTGCAGTGAAAGGCACACAAAAAAATGAGTGAATTGCTATTCTTCTTGCAGTTTTAAAAACAAAAAGCAGCGGTTTTGAGTTTTTTTTAAACATCAAACCTCTTGCCTGGGATAAAATATCGCCGCAGACAATTACATCTAAATTAAATTTCCTCTTTCCATATTCAAAATTGAACTTCATATTTAAAATCTCAATCTAAACCAATCTTTCTTAGTATTAGTATTCCTAGTATTAATTTCTTTATTAAATTTATCTTTCTCGCATATTTTATTGTCCTGAAAAATATCCTTTTTTGAAAATTTTTCAGGTTCTTTATCTCTGCCCTTCAAATTAACATAATGTCTGTACATTTTTTCAACATTTCTGTGGCATACAACATTATGATGTATAAACCCCCCGCCAAAACTCTTTGGTATATGCATCAATTCGTGTATTAATGTCTTGGTTTTTTCCTCTTCAGAAAGCCTATCAAATCTTCCTGAAATAACTTCAATGACATAAAACCCTTTTCTTCCCAATGCCAGCTGCATAGCTTTCCCTAATGCATGACATCTTGCAATAGTCCCCCTAGATGTTGAGCCAAAACTCCTAAGGCATACAACATCATTAATCCTGACATGCGGAAATAAAGTTCTTGCTATTTCGCTGATTTGTACTTGCAAATCTTCTGCTTTTTTGTATTTTATTGGCATTACATTTTCCACCGATCAACTCTTAAATCTCCTTCATTCATAACATAATCAAACATATCAGCACAATAATCTATTGCTTCTGCTAGGTTATTCTTAAAACTTAAATCAATAATTGCTTCCATATCTTCATCAAAGATCTCAACAGTCCTGATTAACCTGTTTTTCAAATTACTAAAATCCCTTTTCAAAAAAATATAAGATCTCTTCTTAAGGGCATCAACCTCTAATTCAATGTCAACGTCTCCGCTGTTGAATTTAGCTATAAACACATAAGGAACAATAAGTGTTTTTCTATTTTTTGAATCAAGATAATAAACTCCTTTCATTTTACCTCAATTATCTTATTTCTACTTTTCAGCCCTTTAATAATTTTTATGTTCTTAGATTCAACATTAAAATGTTTTTTTAATAATTTTAATAATTCAATATTTGCTTTATTATCTTTAGGTTTTGATTTTAAACTTATCTTATAATTCTCACCTTCAATCTTTTCAATTTCCTGTTTCCTGGAATTCGGTTTAACCTTAATTTTTAATATCATCTTGATTTTTGTTTTTTTAATAATCTCAAACCTTATCCGCTTTACAGATGAGAAGCTTCTCTTAATCTTCTCATTTACGGTTATATTCTCTCTTCAGGAAGCTTAAAATTCTTTCCAAGCGATTTATAAATTTCTTTTTCTGTTTTCCCGGCAATCTTTTTATTTCCTTTAAATAAACCATACTGGTTTAATTTTAACCCTTTTTTCTTAGCTTTAATTCTCAAACCAATAGAATATCCAGAAGAGCCTGTATAAGCAAAAAGAGCTGCACCCCAATAGTCTGAAGAAACAAAATATAATTCTACTTTTACCCCCTTAATCTTAACTGCAAATTGCTTTTCCCCATTTTCAATAATCTTTCCTTTCTTAATCAAGATTTGTTTTATTTTCTCCTTATCTTTTGGTATAAGGACAATATCCACATCAACGGGGTTTTTTTCTTTTCTTCTTATACTGCCCACAATCTCAATCCTCCTGCAGTAAGGTTTGATTTCATTAACAATCGAATTTGCAAGTTTTAAAACAAAACTCCCTTTTCTTGTAATAACAATCCTTCCTTTTTTCAGAACCCTTCTTTCACCCTTTTTCATATATATTTAAAAATAAATTAGTATTTAAAATTATATAATGAAAGCTAATTTAAAGGAGGATGCATCTAAGGAACCTTGGTGCCTTGGATTATGATATCTAAAATATCTCCTAATGTTTTTCAATTATATTTTGATACATTTGGCAGTACAGCTTATGTTTTAAAATTAAATAAAAATATTATGATTGACACATCAACAGAAGATAATAGAAAAGAGCTTATTGAAGATTTAAAACAATTAGGTTTAAAGCCAGAGAATATAGAATTTGTTATTTTAACTCATAACCATTGGGACCATACAGGAAATTTAAATATCTTTAAGAATGCAAAGATAATTACTGCAGATAATCTATCAGACCTGCCCTCTGATATCAAACCAATAAAAACTCCTGGCCATACTCAAGATTCTTTATGTTTCCTCTACAAAGATATTTTGTTTTCAGGAGATACAATATTCCACGAAGGAGGAAGAGGAAGAACAGATTTAAAAGGAGGAAATGAAAAACAAATCCAGGAATCTATTAAAAAATTAAAAACATTAAAATATAATATTTTATGCCCGGGACATATCAATTAGTTTGTTTTTAAAATTAATTTAAGGAGTATCTTAATTAAAATCTCTTTGACAGTAATGTGTTGAGATCATTATTACCTGACCATTTTTTTCCTCTTTTTTATACTTAACCGGTTCATAAATCTTACCATCAAAAATTAAATGTGCTCCCCGCAGACATTTGTCACCCCCTACTAATTTATTTTTATCGAGGATAATTAATTTATTATAAAATCTTAGAAAAAAACTTAATTCTTCTTAGATAATTCCCCATAGGTTACTGTTTATTAACGATAAAGTTGCTTAATTTCCATAAGAAATCTACCCAGTGACATATGTCTCTGGGCTACACACCATCAAAAATTAAACAATCTTCAAGATTTATAGGACTAGCTCCTTTTTCAAGCAATTTTTCTGTGGGAATGCCAATTCCAGCTTCTTCTTCAAGTTCATTTTGTTTTCCCATAAAATCTTTATAAAAGATCAAATTTTTAAAAATAATTATAATGAAAGCTATATTTGTATCATCTGATAAAAAATCAATCAAACCTCTAACTTCTCTAAAATATCATGCGCAACCTTCTCAATTTTTTGCTTTCCATTAACCCTGATAACATCGTATTTTTCTATAAGCGGTCCTATTTCTTTATGATAAAGTTCCAGCCTTTTTTTAGTTGCTTCCCCATTATCATCTTCTCTCTGAAACAGATCACTGTTACAAACGTCACATTTTCCAGAAACCTTAGGTTTTGGTGTAGTAATAACATTGTATGCAATATTGCAATTCTTGCAATTCCATCTCCCAGAAAGCCTTTTCACAGCTTCTTCATCAGTTATAAATATCTCAAAATATTTGTCGATTTCAGTTTCTTTTTCAAGCTCATCTGCCTGGTTAAGAGTCCTTGGAAAACCATCTAATATAAAACCTTTTTTACAGTCTTTATTTGAAATTCTTTCTTTTAAAATTTTAAGGATCAGTTCATCAGGCACAAGTTGCCCTTTTAACATATACTTATCAACCTCTTTCTTTAATTCTCCCTGGGCATTTCTCAATAAATCCCCTGTAGAAATATGTGGTACATTCAATGTTTCAGAAATAATTTTAGCTTGAGTTCCTTTTCCGCTTCCTTGCGGCCCCATAAATACAAGTCTCATTTTTTTATTTTCCTTTTTAGGTTAGTAATCTATTTTAGTAATGTAATAAACGATTTTAATATGAAGCAATCCTCCATATCTTGATGTTAATTGCCCATGATTATTTTCGTTTTATTTATTACTAATCTAGTCTTAATTTATCTCGTGATTATTTCTATACCATCTCTGTTTTTTAATTTATGCTCTTTTCCAACAGCTTTTTTAGTCCTTACATCAATCGCCTTGACAAAATTCTTGGCTAAATCAGTATGAACAGCAGCTGCAAAATCCAACGCAGTTGAAGTTTCAGGCAATAAAAAACAATCAGGAAGGATATTTCCTTTTGAATCAGCTAATTTATTTGCCCCGGCAGGAAAAATAGCAATATATTTCAATAAATCAAAAACAGTTGTGTTCAGAACCTCCTGAACTCCTGTATTTTCATAAACCTCCAAAACATTTTTCTTTATTGACTCAAGAGCCTGTTTTTGCTTTGGGCTTAGTTCTTTTTTGATTTTAAAATCCTCCTCTCCTGGAATATATTCAATTAATCCTGCATTGCTTGCTTGTCTTAAAGCTAATTCAGAATCAGCAGAACACGGAACAATAATTAAATTTGGATATTCTTTTTTCAAATTTTTTATATTCTCAAAAGCGTCAGGCCTGTCACATTTGTTCGCAGCAATTATCATTGGCTTGCTTACATGCCTTAAATCATGAGCAAACCTCAACAATTCTTTATCATCCCAATTTGCAGGCTTACTAACATCATATCTGCCTTTTAATATGACCTGATTCACATTCATTTCATTAACTTTTAATCCTGAAAACTGAAGTGCAATTGCCTGGGCAAAATTCTTTTTCTCTCCCTGAATCTTCTTGGAAAATGACTTCCAGACCTTATTTAATATCCTTAAATACCATAAGTCAAGTTCATTTTCAAGCATTTTTATGTCATCAACAGGATTATACTTTTTTGTTTCTTTTCCTCCTGCATCTGTCTCTCCAGAAGCATCAACAATATGAATTAAAGCGTCTGCATTTGTTAAGTCATCTAAAAACTGGTTTCCAAGCCCTTTCCCCTCGCTTGAACCTTTTATCAATCCAGCAACATCCAATAAATCAAATGCAACAAACCTTTTGCCCTTGACGCAATATCCTGTTCTCGGCATGCACTGAACACCTAATTCTTTATCTATACAATCAATCTTAACATACCCGATGCCATGATTTGGTTTTATTGTTGCAAATGGATATGCTGCTATAAGTACATCTGCCAGAGTGCATGCTTTAAAAAAAGTGCTTTTGCCACAAGAGGGCTTACCAACGAGACCTATTAACATAAAGATAATCAGAAAACGGAGTTTTTATATTTTTAGATGTTTATTACCAATCTATCTGGCTTTCAGGAATATTTAATGACCTTGCATATTCCTGTGCTTTTTTCTTACCTTCTTCATCTCCCTCAGAATACTTAAAGATTTTATTTAAAAATATCACAAATTCTTCCTTTTTTGTTCCAATATTCATATACCATCTAGGATTCATTGCTTTGCTCATTTTTTCAGCAATTTCTTCAGCTTTCTCTGCATCTCCTTCAAATTCTACTGCGTTCCAAATTTTTGGCTGAAAATCTGCAGCATTATCTACATCCCACTTATCCTCTTTAGTTATCCTGACTAATTTTAAAACTCCTAAATCTCTAAGACTCTCTCTTAATAATAATCCGTGAAATTTTTTCATCTTCTTTTTCTTCAATCTTATCCCACATTTCTCTTATCTTTTTTTTGGATTTCTCCAGGTCACCATAGTTTATAACCTTAAAATCAGCAATTTCAATGCACTTCCCAGTCTGTTGCCCAAGCGGATTTGTTTCATCAAAAAAATCCCTGTTATCAATTTTTAAAAATTCTTCCCATGTTTTTGGGTCACTTGGCTTTCCTCTTTTCATAATTCTTTCAAATCTTACTTTTTGCGGAGCATCAACTGCAATTAAAACAAAATCCCTTACATTTTTTCTCAAAAATTCAGCTTCTCCTGCATTTCTCAGGCTGTCAAATATATAATTTTTTCCTGGCTCTGTTTTCTTCAGAAACATCTTCATTAAAGCCCCTGCCCCATCTTTTTCTCTTAATTCATCACCAAGATTTTGCATATTAGCCCTGCTAGGTTCAAGCCCTCTTCTAACAAGCTCTTCTGCAAGCATTTTAGAAGTTTCAAGATAAACAAATCCTTTTTTTCTCAAAAAATCAGTCAACGTCTCTTTTCCAGCAGCAATACTTCCTGTTACACCAACTATCATAGAAATAAAAATAAAAGAGGGTTTTTATATTTTAATGTTATTTATTGCATAATTCAATAGACTTCTGGCAAGTTTCTTCCAGATTATATAAAACAGGTATGTTAGGATATTCTGTTGATAAAGTGTACTCAATATAACCTTTTCCAGAAAAACCATCTTCTATTCCAACAACTACTTTTGATTTTCGATTTTTATTTTTCTCTTCCCATCTGCCAAGCTCATTTCTCGAAGCCTGTGCAAAAGCCCTGTTGCAGAAGTGTATTGATTCTTTGGCTAACCAGAACAAAACCACTCCTTTTTCCCCGGCTTTATTCAAATGATAAGTCTCCCAATCAATCTGGCTATGGGGCTTTTCTTCTGGATAATAGTCCCCAATAATCTTCTGATCTTCTCCAATATATCTTGGAGAAGCAATATTCAATTCAGGAGCAATTTCTTCTATTAATTCTGCAGCCTTATTTTGCCATCTTAAAGCTCCCTGTATCGGCCCTGCTAAGAATATAAGAGAATCATCTGTGCGGTCGTATGTAGGAGGTACATAAATTGCCATAAATAATATTTACACAATATAGTTATAAATCTTTTTATTTAAGAAAAAAATAAAGAAAAAGCATATAAAAACTTATTTATTCCCAGGTGTCTTCATCAACTACACCGTCAGGGTCATCAGGATCTAAACCAGAATCCTCTTCAATACCCTCGTCTGCATCCTCTTCAAAAACTCTTTTTGCCATCTTTTTATGTGTTTTTATTTCAGAATTAAGGGCATAACTTCTTTATAAATTTTACTGGAGCTTTTTCTAATCTGTTCAATAATCGCGTAAAAGATTATTTTAATCTAATGATTTATTAGATGATTTTAGAATTGGGTTGAACAGTTTAAGTTAGATTTGAACAGCTTTACGATAATTGCCTTTTACTCTTATCCGCTTGCCCAAGCGTTTAAATCACAGCATTAGCGATTATCAGCACCACATCATAAATGATGTGGATTTCTCTTTTTATTTAATATTATTGACTTTAAAAAAATAAGAAATTTATTCTTCGCCCTCAGACTTCTTCTTTTCTGGTTTATTTCTCTCTTGTCTGTTCCCTTTTATCCTGATAGAGATTATAATTAAAACCACCAAGATTAACAAAAGAGTTATCTCCAATAGTACAAAAATATTTTTAAAACTGCTATCAAATAGCTGGCTTATTATATCTCCTGTAACTGCTGTGGCATTTTCTCCCTGAGTTTGATTAGTAACATTTGCAAACTCGCCGGGTTCTTCAGTTACTTTTTCAGTTTTTGAGTTAACAACCAAACTTATGCTTGAGGTTTCTCCAAAATCAAGAGTATCATTATCGCCATTCTTATCTACACAAGCATAATATTCATTATTTTCAGTTGGTTTAAGTTCTATTTCACACTTCCTTTCTTTTAAAATGCAATACCCAACATCCAGTGGATAAATACATGGTTTTGTTTTTATATTAACTGTTTTGTCATCACATCCTGTTAAATTACTAATTTTTGCTAAAACACTCTCCCCCTCTTCAGCAGGATTCGGTGTTAATTCCAGAGCTAAACTGCCCAAACACTCCTGTTTAGGAAGTACTTTTAATGTATTTGAGTTAATAGGAAGACCAGAAAATTTAATTAGCTCTCCAGATTGTTTTCCAATACCATAAACACTATTAACAATTAAACCAAACCCTCCTTCCTCAATATCTTCATTCATTGTGTAAACTATTAAAAGTTTTGGACCAGAATCTGCAAGAAGAGTATAATCTAAATTTAAATTAGTTTCTCCATTATCCTGAAGATAAGCGGGCTGAGAATCTCCTATCAGAGCTTCATTTTCATCTAACTTGCCATTATTATTAGTGTCTACATAAACTTCTAATGCTGATATTTGTGAGTCATTTCCGGTTCCAGTTGCCTTGATGCTGATATTAGCCAAGCCAATATCCTCTCCTCCTGCAGAAATGCTTAATTGCAACATCTCAATCATTAAAATCTCATTCTCAGCATCATATCGCCATGAATTGTTCTTAATCTCGCTTCCCATAGAAACATTTCCGCTGCCTTTTTTAAAATCAACACTAAAACTTGTTTTAGGCTCTAATGGATGATATGCACCATTTTTATCGCAATCAACAATAACATCATAATCCCCAGCCACAGGATCTGCCCAGATTTTTGTATTAGCTGGAATCTGATAAGTGGATGTTAAATTTAATTCTTCTGGCTTCCCCCTGACATCAGCCAAAACCTCATCTCCTGATTTAATTATATAAACATCAATATTTTGATAGATACTATTACATAATCCTGTGCTGCTTTTCAGAAAAACTTCATCAGAAGTAAAAAAACTAGTAGTTGTTAATCCTCTAGAATTTTTAGTATCAATGCTTGCATGAACAAATGAGACACTGATTAAAATCCCCAATACTAAAAACAAAATAAATATATATTTTCTACTCTCTTTTTTCATATCTCAAGCAGGCAATTTTGATATTTAAACATTATTACATTTTGAAATATATTATTATAAACAGTTTAAAAGTTTTAACTAGAAATGAATAAAAAATGAGCTCATATTTTTAATCTGTAATTTTAGGAATAAATCAAATGGCAACTTTTAAACATCAAAAATTTTTAATTTTTGTGGCTTAAAACTCCCTTTTAGGGAAGTTTTAAATATGCAGATTAGATAATAAAATTATAAGCGAGCCTGTAGCTCAGCCCGGTTAGAGCACCGCTCTTATATGAGTGTGTCTCGTTAGAGACATTCCTTAATCTCGCAAAGGAGATTGAAGCCTTAAAGAACCTTGGTTCTTTAGGCAGCTAAGAAAGGCGGGGGTCCGCAGTTCAAATCTGCGCAGGCTCATATTTTAAAGAGTGCAGATTTGAACATAATTCAACTGATAATCTTCTGTAATATTATAAACAATTTATTATCAAGAACATTTAAAAACAACAAAATCCCTATATTGATATGCCAAAAAAGAGAGCGAATCCATCTAATAAGAATAATAAGAAAGATGACAAAAAATTGTTTGCATTTCTTGCAGCTTTCTTAAGTATAATTGGATTTGTAATCGCTTTAATTGCAAAAAGAAATGACAAGTATGTAATGTTCTATGCAAAACAAAGCTTGGTTGTTTTTATAGTAGGGGCTATCCTGGGGGTTATAAGCTGGATACTTATCTGGATTCCTGTAATGGGGTGGATAATAAAACTAGCAGTTAATATTATCATATTAGTATTGTGGGTGTTAAGCTGGGTATATGCTCTTTCCGGAAAAGAAAAAGAAGTTCCTGTTGTAGGGCATTATGGAAGAAGTATAAAATTATAAATTAATTTTTCTTATGTTATATTATTCTTGTTATATAGTTTACACAACAAAAATAGTTATAAATATTAATAAATAAACAAAGAAATGAATTTTGACTTATATATGCAAGGATTGCCAGAACAAAAAGATGGCGAACTAGCACTAAGTTTATCCCAAGATGAAATGCAAAAAGTTGCAAATCATAAATTCAGAAAAACAAATGCTGTTCTTGAATTCGTAACAGAAATTGCAACCTCTTTAAACAACCCAAAAACCGGGGTAATTAGCTCAGAAAAAGCAGCAAAATTTATGCCTACTTTTGAGCAAGAAAGGGAACATATGAAAAACTATGCTCCAAATACAGAACAAAAGCCTATGGTTCAAGAAGATTTCTACTTAGACCAAGCAATTTCAATATTCTGGGGATTCTTAAAAATCTCCAATGAAAAAGGGAGAAATCTTCTTATGCATATTGATAAATCTGATTTTAATAAAAATAGTGAACCTGATCTCTTTAAATTAGCAGAAGAAAGAGTCTATGGATATTGCGGAATCCATTCTGTTTCAATAGAAAAAGTAAATCAAGAATCAAATATATATGAAGGAATTATACAATGGGAAGATTTTATAGAGAGATGGCCTAATATTTGCGATACTTGGATAGCTCATCCAACTCCTAAAGAAGCTTATGTGAAAGAAAAATCAGGCCTTTACATAAGACCCAAAAGAATAAATGGTTTAACTAACAAATATGATTTTACTTTGCTCATGGATTTTAATGAAAATATGAAAGATTATATTTCAGAGACCATAACCTCTTTTGATGCATGTTGTCTTTTGTAACTCTTTGTAATCTTCGTTTACTAATTTTCTAAGCCCTAATCAATAATTTGTTAAACTGTTTAATATAAAACAATTCTCTTTCGCTTAATCTTAATTGCCCATTATAAATATCGTTTATAACATTACCAAAACATCTAATTGTAGTGTCCGCTATCAATGTCCTCTCGATTATTTAGTTCAGCCATTTTATCTTTAATTATTTTTCCTTTCTCATCTTCTCAAGGAAAGCTTGATAAGGAGTTCTAAGCTTTCCATTTGTCAAGC
>JAQUKY010000004.1 GCA_028718805.1 Candidatus Nanoarchaeia archaeon
TTTCTCTCTTATCGCCCTCCTTTACGATCCATTTGATTTTCTTCTGATTTAGTTTTTTCATAAGTTCTACAGATTTCTTAGAACTTATCTGTGTTACCGAGAGGACATTATTTCTGGATAACACACAAGTGTTGCGTGAAAACAACATTTATAAAGAATTCTCCATTATTTTTTGTATGCTAACTGAAAAGATATTTAAGGATTGGGTTACCTTTGGGGTAATTGTTGGTTTGTTTGTTTTAACCCTTTTTGTTTTAAAACCAGTTATTTTTTCAGTCATTTGGGGTGCTTTACTGGCTTATATATTCTACCCAGTTTATAAATGGGTCTTAAAAATAATTAAAAATGAAAACATATCCGCCTTTTCAGTATGCTTTATCTTATTCTTGATAATCCTAATACCCATAGTATTAATTATAAACTCTTTGATAGACCAAGTTATAGAACTTTATTTAGTTCTCCAAAACATAAATCTCCTTAATATTTTTGAAAAAGCTATACCTTCAATATTTTCCTCTGAATTATCACAAACATTATTGTCTTCTATAAACTCTTTAATCCCAAAAATCCTTTCCTATTTTATAACTAAATTCAGCGATTTTGTTTTAAATCTCCCATTAATCCTTCTACAATTATTTGTGGTTATATTTGTTTTCTTTTTTGGGTTAAAAGACGGCAAAAAAGCAGTTGAATATATCCAATCTTCATCTCCATTTACAAGAGAAATATCCAACAAATTTTTTAAGCAGTTTAAGGATATTACAAATTCAGTATTAATCGGGCAGGTTGTTGTGGGAATTTTGCAGGGTATAGCCGCAGGAGTAGGATATTATCTTTTTGGAGTTCCTAATGTAATGCTTTTAACTTTATTAACTGTTTTAGTTAGTATAATTCCTTTAATAGGCCCATGGCTTGTTTGGGTTCCTGCGGATCTTTATTTGTTTTCCTCAGGAGAAACCGGTGCTGGTATAGGTCTGCTAATCTACGGAACTCTTTTTGTTTCTTTATTGGACAATCTTCTTAGGCCATTAATTGTTTCAAAGAGAACAGAAATAAATTCAGCAATTGTAGTTGTGGGTATGATAGGGGGATTGTTAATGTTTGGAATTTTGGGGATTATAATTGGACCTTTAATTTTGGGCTATATCCTTTTGATTATAGATCTTTATAAGGAAAAGAAGTTAGTAGAAAGTCCATTTTTAAAAGAGGTAAAAGAAGAAAAACCTGTTTAATGGCAAATCAAGGTAAAAGAGGCAGATGAAACTTAAGGTAAAAATATTAAAATTTTTAGCAGGAAAACCTGTTTGCATGATTAACAATAAAACCGCAGAGGAGATGGGCATTTATATAGACAACAGGGTTTCTATAAGGAAAAATAAGAAAAAACTCATTTCTATTATAGATTTTTCAGAAGTATTAAATAAAAACGAAATTGCAGTCTCTAATGAGATTGTTAAGAACCTAAGATTAAAGACCGGAGAAGAAGTTGATGTTGAAGTTGCTGAAATGCCTGGCAGTGTTGATTTAATAAAAAAGAAATTAAGAGGTCAAGAATTAACAAAAGAAGAGGTAAGAGAAATTATTAAAGATATAGCAGGAAATGAGCTTACAGAAGCAGAAATTGCTTTTTTTATTTCAGCAATTTATGAGAGAGACATGTCTCTGAGGGAAACTAAGGATTTGATTTCTGCTATGATAGAATCAGGAAGTAAATTAAGGTTGAGGGGGAAGGTGGCAGATAAGCACAGCATAGGAGGGGTTGCAGGAAATAGGACGACCCCGATTGTTATCTCAATATGCACTACAACCGGTCTGGTTATGCCTAAAACTTCTTCAAGGGCAATTACCTCTGCAGCAGGAACAGCAGACACAATAGAAACCCTGGCAAAAGTGGATTTTTCAGTGCGTGAGATTAAGCAAATTCTTAAAAAAACGAAAGCATGTTTTGTTTGGGGAGGAACTTTGGGGCTTGCCCCTGCAGATGATAAGATAATAAAAGTGGGCAGGGTGATAAAAATTGACCCGACAGCCCAACTTTTAGCAAGTATATTGTCTAAGAAAATTTCTGTTGACAGCAAATATGTTTTAATTGACATCCCCTTTGGAAAATCTGCAAAAGTCAGCAAAAGGCAGGCAGAAAAGCTGAAAGCAAAGTTTTTGAGTTTAGGAAAAAAATTTGATATTAAGCTTGAAGTTGTGATGACTGATGGAAGTCATCCAATAGGAGATGGTGTTGGGCCTATCTTAGAAATGAGGGATGTTATAAAAGTTCTAAAGAGAGATAAGGATGCCCCGAAAGACCTTGAAGAAAAATCAATTATGTTATCTGGAAAAATTTTGGAAATGACAGAGAAAGCAAAGCCAGGCAAGGGGCATGAACTTGCAAAACAAATTTTAGATTCAGGAAAAGCCTGGATAAAATTTCAGGAGATTATAAAAGCCCAGCAGGGGAAAATAAAGAGATTAAATCCTGGTAAATACAAGTATACTGTAAGGGCTCATAAAAATGGAAAAATTAGCCATATAAGTAATAATTTAATAAATAATTTAGCAAGAGCTGCTGGCTGCCCGGAAGATAAAGCTGCTGGGATTTATTTTTATAAAAAATTAGATAATGTAAAAAAGGGAGAAAAAATATTTACTCTTTTTGCAACTTCTGAGGAAAAATTAGAATATGCTAAAAAATTCTATAATCAAAATAAAAAAGAGATAATTGTGTTCTCCTAAAGATAACATTTATAAATTTATTTGGATAATATATATTATAAAAAACAAGAAGAGGAAAAATGAAATTCAAAAATCAGTTTTTAACAACAATTATCATTTTTATAGGTCTTTTACTTTTTGGTTCATATATTTTTCATCATATAGAAGGATGGCGCTATTTGGATGCTCTATATTTTACAGTAGAAACATCAACTACAATTGGTTTTGGTGATTTTGTTCCCAAAACAGATGCTGGAAAAATCTTCACTATGTTTTACGCTTTTTTTGGGATATCACTGGCTTTTTACTTTATTACCCTTATGGGAAGATATATTTTAAGCAGGCAGATAAAAGAAAAATTAGCAGCTAAAGGAAGAGTAATGAAAAATAGAGGCATAAAAGTAATTAAATAATTAAAAAATCATAAGATGTTGGTAAAAGAAATTATGAATGAGGTTTGTGTTGTTACTTCTGATATCACTCTTAAAAAAGCAGCAGCATTAATGTTAAAGCATAATATAGGAAGTTTAGTTGTTCTCAAAGAAAATAAATTAAGTGGAATTGTAACAGAGAGAGATGTAATAAAAAATCTTGGGAACCTAGATAAAAGCATATTTAAAATAATGACTCCTAAAGTCATAACTATCTCTCAAAATGCATCTTTGGAAGCAGCAGCAGGGATAATGAAAAAATACAAAATAAAAAGGGTTGTTGTAACTGGTAAAAAAAGAGATATCCCCTCAGGAATAATAACTGTTACTGATATAATAGCAAATTCTGATCTTCTTAATGAAGATGGAATTCTAATTTAGTCTTTTAGGCTATTTAATAGATAATTTTTCTTCTTCAAAAACTTCTTCAATAGAATTAACCCTAGTTATTGAATGGTGAAAATGCATAAGGGAGCGGGAGTTGTATTCCCCCAAAATATAAATCTTAGGCTTTTTATGGTTAAGGAAATTATTAATTGCAATTCCTAGTTCAATAAACATATCTGTACCGCCAGAATCACTAAATAACACGAAGATGTCTGATGAAGATATTGCATGGGGTATTTTTCCTGAAATTTTAATGCTCTTATCCTTATTCTCAGAATAGGGATGTAGACTCTCTAATCCTGTCCAATTGTAACTTATCTCCTGCCCATGTTCTTCTAGTGACTTGATTATTCTTTTTACCTCTTCTTTTCTGCTTTGTCTTGAAGCTAAGTACCATTTCATAAGCTTACATTAGAAATAAAATTTAAAAGATTATGTGTGATAGTAACAGTTGTTAGATAAATATATCAAATCATCTCAAATATATTTTTAAACTTATAACCTTTATCCTTTCTATGTATCAACCAAAGGACCATATACAGCAATTGGCAGATTATATAAGGAGAAATTTATCAAAGGGATATACTATGGATGCCCTTAGATTTTCTTTAATGAAGCAGGGATATTCAAGAATTTCTGTTGAAAAGGCAATTGAGCTGGCTAATGAACAATTAGCAGCTTCTGCCCCTGAGATGAAAGAAAAACCCAAGATAACATACACTTTGTTGGATGAAAATGGAAACCCAATAAATAATGTTGAATTTGCAAAAGAAAAAAAAGGTTTTTGGCAGAAGATTAAAGGGCGGTTTAGTTAATCAAGACCATAAGGAGTTATTTCAATAAGAGAAAATTTATTCTCAGGATTTTTTAAATTCCATTCTCCGATATTATCTTTTATGGAATCTCTATTATCGTAGCTTCCACTACAACTGCCCTTTCCTCCAAATGCGTGTCTTCCACCATAAACTACAACAATTAAAGGATTTTTTTGTTCACCAGCTGTTTTTAAAAAATAATCTTCTCTGTCCTCTAAAATACAATTAGCTAATTTTTCTTTTTCAAAAAACTTTCTGTAAAAACCAAAACCCTTTGTTTTTTTATCCATAGCATCTGCTTTTTTTAGAAGATCATAATTTTCAGCGGCAAGTATTTTAATTTTGCCCTCTGAAGCCAACCTATTAATAGCATTGTATTTCATCTTTTCCTCAAACTCCAGATAACCTTCATAAAAAACAAGATTTTCTTTTTTTATTTCATTTAGATCAAAAATTTTAGAAGGAGCATCCTTGATAAAATTAGGGTCTATTTCTGTATTATTTAATCTGTAATGAATTTTCGCATATAAATTCTCTCCATTTTGGAAAAAAATAGGTAATCCTTCGTCATAAATCTCCTTTACTCCCTGATTTTTAATCATTGAAGAGAGAATATCATAGATATTATTTTGGACTTTTTCAATCCATTCAAGATGTTCTTTTTTAGTATATTTTGGATTTCCATTTAAATGTGCCTGCCTTACATGCACAAAGCAGTATTTTGCATCTGGTATTAGATATTTATCCACAGATTCAGCCCCGGGAATTGTGTTCGGGAAATCTAAGAGCAATTTATTGGCTCCAACAGCCTCCTCAAGGCTAAAAGATATTGGAATAACAATATTATCTCTTTTAATCATTTGACTATCAGATTGGGTTGATCTGCAACCTATTAAGCTCAATCCGCATAAAATTAATGGAAGGTATTTTTTCATTTTAGTAATAAACCATATTTTTTATCAAACTCATCTAATATTTTTCTTCTGTCGCTATTATTCATAAAAGCTGCCTTGAATCCATTTTTGGCAAGAGAAAGTAGTTCAGGCTTGCCAAATCCAAGTTCATTTTGCAATAATAAATACTCTTTAGTGAGGTTAGTATCTGAAATAGTTCTATTATCGGTATTGATGCAAACCCTAAGACCTCTGTAAAAATAATCTCTTACAGGATGTGTTGAAATATCGCTTATAGAACCAGTATCAATATTACTTGTCGGACAGACTTCTAATCCAATCCTTACAGAGTCCATATATTTAATTATTTTTGGATTTTCCCTTAGAGAAACTCCATGGCCAATCCTTTTAGCATGTAGGTGAATTAAAGCTTCTTTAATACTCTCTACGGTATCTTCTTCACCAGCATGAATTGTTACCGGTAAAAAATTATTAAAGATAGGTTTAAAAATCTCTTTAAATTCTTTAGGGCTGTGTTTGTTTTCTTTTCCTGCTAAGTCAAAGCCAACTACCCCCCTATCCTGGTAATTAATTGCGATTTCTACTGCTCTTTTTGTAGCCCTCATATTTGTTTTTATTCCGCAGATTATTAGTCCTGTATACATATTAAATTTAGTCTCTGCTTTTTTTAATCCATCTAATGCTCCTTCTACAATTTCATGAAGCTTTAATTTTTTAGAAGCATAGTTTGTAGGTCCAAATCTTAATTCCATGACCTTTACATTTTCTTTTGCAGCATCAGTGCATATTTCATATGCTGCTCTCTGAAAATCTTCTGGTTTTCTTAAAACAGATTCACAGATTTTTATTCCTTTAAGATAGGCTTGCAGCGATTTAGGTTCTTTATTCTTAAAAACAACTTGCTTTATCAGTTCTTCCTTATTCTTGGCAGGAATTCTGACATGATTATTTGAAGCCAAGTCTAGGATTGTATCAAGCCTCATAGACCCGCCTAGATGGCAGTGTAATTCTGCCTTAGGCATTTCAATTAACCATTTAGGTATTTTATTTTTCATTTTGTTTATTCATTGAGTATATAATTTTCAAGATTTTCCAAATAAAGCTGCACTCACCTGAGGAGAAATTCCCATTTCTCTAAAAACTTCTGCATATTGCTTTTCAACTTCATTTAATCTTTCTCTTGCAGTATTTTCGTCAATATTCCCATCTACATAATTTTTAGCAACATCATAAACACTTGGGGGCAATATCTTTGAAGAGTCTTGAATATCAAAATAAAGCATTTTTATCATATCTTTTTTACCTACTCTTCTTTCAAGTACGCCTATAGGCTGCATAACTAACTGCGCAGCTCTATCAAGTTCAGTTCCAGGCCCAAGTGTCTCAAATTGAGCCATTATTCTTTCCAAATCTGATTTTGCTTGTTCTTTTGTTATTGCAATTTTAATCCTATCAGAACTCTTTCCCCGCAGGGTAATTTTTATAAGAATAAGGTATTTTTAAGCTTTCCTAAAGGGAATATGCTGTTGCCCTCTCCGGTCAGCGGCTACGAATTTCGCAAAATATAATCTCACAACATTTCTAGAAGCCGGTTCGATTATGAAAAGCGCCGCTGCCCTGCGTATAGAAAAAATATAACGCCGCTCTTGTAGTTATTTAGACTCAAATAATTGCAATAATTTAAACTATTTAAATGTTATGATTTGTCTTCGACAATTAGCGATTAGCCGTTAGCCGAATATCATTTGTAATTCAGTTCCTGTGCAAAGCAATTTTACCCATTTGTTGCTCAATAATGTTGACCTCTTTTTCAATGTCTTGATGAGGAATATTTTTTTCTATAATTAATTGAGCATTATTATAAAGTTCATTAATCCTTTTTCTTTCTATTTCATTTAATTTAAATTCATTAGCATCAGCATTATAGATTGTTTCATAAAACGATTTTATTCCACTCTTAATTTCCCTTATAAATTTTTGGTGTTCTATTTGAATTTCAAAAGGAGTCTTATCTCTTTTTATAACTAATAAAGGCATTCTTAAATAATAATTTGTTATTTCTCGATTTTTTTCAGTAGCATAATCTGTATACTTTGTTTCATAATCAATTGCATCAATAAGTCTAAGATAAAAAAATATTTTATCTTTTGGGTTCTTCCTGGGATAATCTATAATGGGGACTCCATCATCAGGGTTAGGAGTTTCTCTTTGAATTTTATCTATTGTAAACTTAAAATAAATATGTCCGTGTGGATTTTCTTCATTTTCATTCAACCTAATAAGACAAATAAAAGAATGTGGTTCTGATTCTTCAATTATTTTATTTATTCTTTCTAAATTTGTATCTGAGAGAGAGGTTTTGTCATAATAAATCCAAATTGGTTTTTTCCCTTTTTCTTCCCAAATATCTCTAGCATGAAATAGCATATCCCCATCTGAATTTAATAATAGATGAATCGGTTTTTCCATAATCTAAGCCTCTAATAGATTAAGGATTAAGGGGATTTAAAATTATCTGTTAGCCGTTAGCGGTTAGCCGAAAGAATTAATCTTCTTCCACCACTAGCACACCACCCCACCACCCACCACCACCTTCACCGTGCTCATGCGTTTTAGGACATTTTTATTTTAACAAGTTTTGTGTTAAAAAAATGAATATCTATACCTAAAAATTCTCTAACAAAATTCTCATATTTTGTATTGATTCTTCACTTGATTTGTTAAGTAAATTCATGTATTTCTTAAATAAATAAACAAAACATAAAAGAAGAGTTATTGATGGTAAAACTCCCAAGATAGATATCTCTTTATCTAAAGAACCTATAATCAAACCGAATGCAAAAGTAATAAAAGGAGTTAGTCCAAAAACCAATTTAAATGACTGGTCATATTGATAAATTTTAAATTTTATAAAGTTCTCTTTTTCTCCCTTCCATTTTTTAAATTCATTGATAATATCTTCATTAGTTTCTTTTTTATAAATTATCTTAACCCAAATTAATACTCCTAATACAATTATTACTGAAATTAATATCTGATTTAATAATTCAAGCATTATTATATTCATTATATTCTCTTAGAATTAGGTCTAAGGTGCCTATCACCTCAAGAGGAGTATTAAAAAAGGATTTAAATAACTTTTTAATATATCTTTTAGACTAAATTTCTTTTGAAACGCTGTTTTATTTTATCTCCATTTCAACATCTCATTATAAAATGCTTCTGCTTGTTTTTTATCAAATTCATCAGGGTCTCCTATACATTTTGTTTCTATGAAATTTTTGTTTTCATCATATGTATTCCATATTACATATTTGTAGGTTTTTCCGATATCTCCTTCTTTGGAGATTATGGTTTTTTCAACATATGCATTAACACTACCTATTCCCAAAATACTTGTATACCCGCCGCAATAATACTTATTTAGGTTTTCGCCTTCTTTGGTTCCTTTTCTACAAGTTGCCTGACCTTTAATTGACCAACCGTCATAAGTTCCTCTTATATTTCCAACTGTTCCATCAAAACTATTGTAATTATAAAAATTTATTGGAACATCAATCTGTGGACAGGTGTTCAAATTTTTAGATAGTCCTTTCAAATTAATAGCAGAGAAATTTATATCAGCATTGATAGGATTAAATTTTTGAAATTCTACTTTTTCATAGGATTCAATTACCGAATTAACAACTTTATCTTGATTTAAGAAGGCAAAGAGAAGTAATAAAACAATAGCAATAGAGATAATTGCTTTTATACCATGATTTAATCCTCTAAAAGAATATTTTAAGTTTTTAATTAGATGCCAAGCTTTCCTTAAAATAAAAAAGAGTAAAATAAGTTGTAGTAAAGAACCAATTTTTATGAAAATTAAAATTATTTGGTTTAATTTATCAACATTAGAATAAACAATCAAAAAAACTAAAATTAAACCTATTAATTTAAGCAAATCATGAAAGAACACATTTTTGTTTAATCTGCTGTGTGGATGTTCTTTGTCTATAAACCATTCACAAAAATCATTCCATTTTCTTAAGAAGAAATGCTTTATTTTTTCTTTTGTTTGGTTCTCTTCCATTTTATTTTTTATTTCTTGTAAACTCTTTCAACAACCAGACATTGTTTTAGAGTAAGAAGTTAATTCTCCAGATTTATCACAAAAGGCAACCGCACTTACAGTAGTTCCCATCTCCATGTTTATTCCTTTATATGCAATTAAAATTAGGGGTAATTTATTATTACAATCTCCTCCGCAGTACACATTAAGAAACACTGAAACATCAGTAATAGGAATTGCAAAGGTTGACCAAGTTTTAAAAAAATCTGCAGCACCATCTAAAGTTTCAAATTTTTCCATTTTAATTAAGGTGTATTTTCTATTATATTTTTGGTCTACTATGTCATTGCATTCATTAAAGGCACTTCTGCATTGAGTTATAAGAGTATCTTCTGCTGGTTTATTTTGAGAAGATTGAGAAGCGGAGGAGGGATTTGTATTTACATTTGAAGGAGTATTAGCATTAGAAGATGTAGGAGTGGTGTTAATATTATTGCTTGCTCCTTCATTAGTTCCTAATTTTTCGGTATCTTTTAAATACATAAAAACAACAATCCCAATTAAGACTATTAATGTAACTATAAAAAGTCCCTTCCAGTTTATTTTATCTTCCATCTTGTATATTTAATCTAATTCTATTTAAAAATTATACCATTTGTGGTATAAAATGAACTAATGCTAAAATGATTAAAGCAAACCACCCAAGCATAACCCAAGTGTCTCTATCATCTAAATTTGTGATTGTATAAAAGATTACAAGGATAAGACTATAATAGAAGTATGTATAATAAATACCGTTAATGATTAAATATACTAAATTGTAACCACCCCCCAATCCATAATTTAATGTTGGTATTAAGATACTAAACCAGTCTTTAACACCCCCTATAAACAAGTAAGTTAATGAAAAAGTTTGATAATAAACATAATTCAAAACTATTCCGATAATGAAGATAAGTAAAAATTGCATTAAATGAGGTCTTACTTCATCTTGAATTCTAAAATAAATATATTTTCTTAGAAAATCCTTAAACCTAAAATTTCCTCTTGGATAATGATATGATGAATGTGTTTTTTTTCTAGGAGTATACATCTCATCAGGTTCATCATAAGATATTGTTTTGTTTTTATTATGTTGTTTTTCATTTTCTTTTAATCTTGCTAAAGTTAATTTTCTAAGTAAGTCCTAAATCTCTATTCAAAAAATCTTTATATGGCTCTCCAATAACTTCAAATCCTCTTTTCTTTAAATGATTTGCTAACACTCCAGAACCCCAAGCACATTCCCAGATAATCCAACCCTTTCTTATAAAAGGCATTAAGCAATTTAAAGCATACTCCGGAGTATAAATCTCATCAGTATGTCCATTCATCAGCAATTTTGGTTTTTTTGTTTTGTTTTTCATCGTTTCGTTAAGATACCCCCTCATTTGTGATGCATGAGTATGTTATTTTCTACAATTTTATAATTTAGAATAATACCATGATTTCTTACGATTTCTAACATTCCTAAGTCATGAAAAAATAATAATAAATCCCAAATTTGTTTTTTGTTTATTTGTAAAGAACTTCCAAGTTTGTAGTTTATTTTAGCAAAAGGGATTATTTCTTTATATGGAACTTTGCATGATGCCATCCTCTTTAGAATGATAATATACATACAATTATAGGGCAGACGTAGTTTAAGTTCAAGAAATTCTTTTTTCATATGCATCTTGAGAAGAAGATTTGTTCTTCTTCTCATCTTTTATTTTTTCGTAAATATTAAACCAGTCAGGATTTCTTATTTCTGGTAGAATTTTTTCTTTAGGAGAAGAATCTTCTTTAACATACCTCACCTCAACATCAAACTTTTTTTCTTTGTAGGGTTCTCTTGTTATTTTAACACTCGGTATTTGAGAGGGTTCTACTTTTTCAAAGAGATTTGTAAATACAACTTTATTTTTTTTCTTTACCATTTTATTTAGAAATACATTTAATCCTTTAATCACGTCTATGCCTTTTTTAAAAACTAAAAGAATTAAACTTTAATTTTTCTTTTAACTAATTCTTGAAATTCAGGGTCTTTAAACAATCTATTCATAAATTCATCTGCTTCATTTAACTTAATATCTCTTAATATTATGCTCTCAGCCTCTTTTTTATCAAGAGGCAATCCGCATATCTTACAAAATTTATTTGTTACTTCATTAATAGCATTACATCTTTCACATTTAATTGGTGCTAATATATTTTTTATTTCCTTTGCTTCAACTTTAACTCCATTTGCTCTGTAAATAGCCTCATCAACATCCTTTCCCGACATATGCACGTAAACGCTCGCCATTTTTGAGCCCTGCGTCCAGCCAAAATAAGGTTTCATCTGCCCCTCAGTCATAATGCTTGCCATATGTGTTGCTTGAGAATGTCTAAGTAGGTGACAATAAACTCTCTTCTTTATTCCTGCCCTTTTTGCAGCCTCTTTCAATATTGCAACAATCCTAGCATAACTAAGATAATGGTTTTTTTGAGAACTATTATACCATAAATTAGCATCGGGATTATTATTTAATGGGTGTCTGTTAATCCATTCTTGAAGATAAGGAGTGCTGCTTATAACAAGAATTTTGCGAGTTCCAGTTTTTCCTGAGATAGTTAATCTTGCTCCATATTCTTCAAATGAGACTTGTTTTATAGACATCGTGCCTATTTCAGAAATTCTAGCCCCTGATTCTGCAAGTGTTGATAATAAGGTTTTATCTCTAAGATTATCTGCAGAACGTATAATCTGTTCTATTTCGTCTTGTGTTAAAAGTTCTTCAGGCAGTTTTTTATGATTTTTAGCAAGACTTGTAGAAATCCATTTTACTTCAGGAGGATATTCTCCTTTTTCCTCAACTCCCCTAATCATTTTATACAATTTTCTTATGGCTATCTTAAAACAAACCTTTGTCTCTTCACTATAATCTGTTTGATTCAATTGTGCAATAACTCTTTGTATGTCCTCTTTAGTAGCCTCTTCAATAAGTTTTTTTAACATAAACACAAATTTTATTGTATAAAATAAATAAGAATCGATTTTTCCTAAACTTATGTTATTGTATAAACAATAATCCTTAAATTTTAAAAGAATCTCTCTATTTCTTTCAGAAATATCTTTTGACTCTTTTATCCTTTCCGTTGTTCGTTCTAACCTTCTTTTATAGTTATGTATGTCCATTTTTCACCTTTTTTTTCATTATTCTACTATATATGCACCCAACCATTATAATCTAGCTAGACTGCCCTTCATTTCTTGCTTTTTTCTCCAATTTTTCATTATTCTACTATATATGCACCCAACCATTATAATCTAGCTAGACTGCTAGACTTTTCAGTATATATTACATTTTTATAAATAACATCTAAGAACGGCGTACAATTAATTCTAAACGCCCCCAGTCAGTGCTTCGAAAAAGTTAAACGCCCTTTCAAAATTAAGGGTACATAATTTTTTCAAAACGCCGCTGCCCGGAATCGAACCGGGAGGCCCGTAAAGGCACCGCTCTCAAGGCGGTTGGAGTACCATTGTCCCACAGCGGCATAAGGTTCATAGGCTTGATGGATTTTTAAAACTTCTTACTGTATCTCTAACTCAAAAGAACTAAGAAAATCTTGGGCAATCATAGCTTAATCATCTCATCTGCAAATCTGATAAAAGTTGGATGTTATTGGAAATACACAAATATTTAAAAGTAATATTTTCAAATAGAAAGAATGGCTGTATTATACCCGGTAATGCTTACACCTCCAAAGTCAGCAAAATTAACAGAGAAGGTGGAAAGCCTGGATAATTTACTTTTTGCAATTATTTCTTCAGAAGAGATTATAACAACTGCTACGCTTCCAGGAGAATTAGGAGTGAAATATATGAGAGACATATTGCCCCAATCTGATGAAAAAGAAAGAGCAGCCTGTTTTTCATACGAGTGCCCCATAGAGATTATTGTTTCAGGAAAAGAGATATATAAGGTAAGAAGTTTAGGAACATCTTTCAGGCAGGAATTTGAAAAAGGGCTTTCTGCTGACTATGCTCAGCAAAAGGCTGTAGAATAATTACCTAACTCGCGTTAGGTTTGCTCTGTTTGTTTTTAAGATTAAATAAAAACAAAATTATCCAAACAGAGCTGATAAACCTTCTGCTGCAGCTTCTCTTTTCTCTTCTTTAGGCTCTTCAGCTTTTGCTTCTCCTGCACTAGCTGCTGGAGCTGCTGCACTTGCAACAACTGCATTTTCAAGCTCTTTGTCTATGTTGACATCTTTTAAGCTTGCAATTAAACTTTTCACTTTTGATTCATCAACTTCTGCACCAGCTGCTTGCATAACTTTCTTTATGTTTTCTTCACTAACTGGTTTTCCAAGCTTGTGCAACAATAGAGCTGTGTATACATATTCCATTATTTAACCTCCTCAGATTTAGTTTGAACATTTTGTGTTGGTTGTAATTTATTCAAGGAACTTCCTTGGTTGTTTGCTTTTGCCAATAAATATCCAATTGTTTCTCTGCAATAATAGACAATTTTCTGTGCGAATCCTAATGATTTTCCTGCTGCAATCTTTAAGTTGTTTGTTGTTTCTTCAGAATCAATCTTAATGTTTGTGTATATCTTTTCATCTTTAACATCATATACTGCAACAGGCTCTAATCCAATTGTAAATGGCTTAATGTCTAATTTCTGCAATAAAGATGCAACAGCAGTAGTTATTTTTTCACCGTTTCTGACAATTACTCTTGGCTGCCTGATGTTTATTTTTCCGTCTTCAACAGATATCTGGATTCCCAAAGCACCCAGTTCACTGATTGCAGGTCCGGGTGCCAGGCTTGTTGGTCCAGCTTTAACTTCTATCTCTGCATTGGCAATCTGTCCTGCCCTGGCAAAAACAGGATTTTTATTTTTAGCGAGCAATCTTGCTAATTCAAATCCATCTAAATTAGAAATAGCAAATGCACAGTTGTCCTGAACATGATTTTCCATGGGCAATATAGATTCTTTTTTTAATTCTTCAATAGCTCTTATCAAGATATTTTTTTTAGCAACCTGAATATCTGCCTGCTTTCTTATTTCTTTTTTTATGCTTTGGAATTGCGGAGAAGGCAGGCTTTTGATTGAGATAATCATAAAAGTTTGTGCATTTTGTATTTTCTCAGCTAATTTTTTAACTGTTTTTTCTTTTATTTGATGAGATTCTCTAACTGTTGTCTTTTCTGATTTATTAGCTTTAGATACCATTTTTATACTCTTACTGGCTTGTCCATGCATAATTTAATTAAAACACTTTTGACATTTTCTTCTTTTTTAGGTAACCCTTCAACAATTTTTTTATAAATTACACTAACATTTCTTAAAATTTGTTCATCTGTCAAGGATTGTTTTCCAATACCTACCTTTACACTGGGTTCTTTGACCCTGACTCTTACATTTGAATTAATTTTTTTGAGAACAGCATTTATTGTTTCTGGGTTTTCAACAGGGATTATTCCAAGTTGAGGACTTGGCATTTTTCCTGCAGGGCCTAAAACTCTACCAAAAGCAGTAGCAACAGCCGGCATTAATTTAGCATTTGCAATAAAAAAGTCATAATCTTTAATAAGTTTTTTCAAATCCTTTTTCTCTTTAAATGCAGGGAATTCCTCTTGTTTAATAGTATCGACTAAATCTGATTTTTTTTCAAAAAACCCTGCTACCCTTTTTTCTTTAACTTTGTTAGGAACTTCAACAAAGGTGGTAAAAGAATCTTTCTTAACATTGAAATTTTTTAAATTTATAATTAAATCTATGGTCTGATCAAAATTCCTTTTCTTATCAGTTTTTCTAATTTCTTTTATTGCCTTCAAAAACTTTTCTTCTTCCATTTTGTGTTTTTATTTTATTATCGGTAATGTGATAAACGATTTTAAGCTTGGGCAATTATCTTCCAGCTTATGATGATTGCTCATTACTTTTCCGTATTTAACATTACTGGTTTGTTTATTATACTAAACTCCTACCTATGCACCTGAATCCAGAAAAAGGATTTCGGTGATGTAGTTGTATTTATATGATAAAGCAGGGGTTTTTAAACCTTTTTCTTTGACCCTGTTTTTTGGTAATGTTAACCCTATTCAGCTTTGCAGAGGAGATAATTAGGCTTAATGTTAATTGCCATAACTTATCTCGTTTTAGTTTATTATAAATATAAATTTTTAGAATTAACTTTTTTCTAACTCTTTTAGATATTCCTTAATCCTCTCGATTGTTTGCGGTATAACGAATTTCTCAATGCTGTTTTCGAAAATTTCATTTAGAGAACGATTTTCTGAAAGAGAATATTTGTTTTCAGACTTGTCAATTATCATAGCATCTCTAAGCCTTTTCAGCTGTCTTCTTATATTTGATTCTGCAAGCCCCTTTGTTTCAAGAGAATATTTCTTCCTTAACTCTTCTGTTTTCTTCCCAATATCCTCGCTTGTCAGTTTTTCTTTAGTTTTGTTTGCTTCAATCAAAACCATTAGAATATCAACGATAATATCCCTTGAATCACCCAACTGAAGCAATCCCAAGCTTAGGCAGATTTTCCTTACTAACTCTCTCTTTTCCAATCCAACAGGCTTTTCATATTTTCTTAATGTAATTTCTGATAATGGAATGTCTTTCATGTTTTTTTATTTTTATTATTATATCTTTAAGAACAAAAATCCTTATAAACATATCTACTATATTCAAAATTATGTCCATCGAGTATAAAGAAGCAGTTGGAGAGTGCAAAAATTTTCAGGTATTCAAAGACAGGATAGTTTATCATACTCTCACCCCAAATCATTTGGAATTAAAGCTTTTAGACTGGGGTGACGGAAGTTTTGTTGTTGATATGTATTTAAAGTTTAATGAGAAAAAAAGATCTGGCTTTCTCAGACATGCGAATGGGAGCATATGTCTAGGAAAGATTAATCGCGAAGATGCACTAAAAAAATATGCTTCAATATCTGAGCAAATAGGAAAAGGAGATTATAAACTAGAAGTTTATGGTGATGGATCTATGGGTATAAAATTAGGAGAATAAAGATGGAACTTGTTGCACTAATCAGTTCAGGAAAGGGAACTTGGGGGCAGGTTGCAGGGGTTATCAACAGAGGGGAATGGGATAGTATAACTATTGTTGGAAATGATTTTGCAAAAAAATTTACTTCTCAAAAGGATTTTGAATTTGTTGAGATTGGTTCTGGGGGTATAATTGACATGAAAAACGAAATCTTGGAAAAATTAAAAGGCAAAATAAAAGGAACAGAAGTTGCATTAACAATCGCATCAGGAGAAGGAAGAGAGCACATGGCTTTAATTTCTGCTCTTTTGAATTTGCCTGTTGGGATTAGATTCACTGCCTTAACCAAAGACGGGATTGTTTTTTTGTAAAAAATGGATAATGTATTCCCTTGGATTTACTTCCCACCAATTTATGATTCTGTGTTTAATCTTAAAAAGATTATTCCTTCAAGAATTAAAAGCCCAAAAGCTGAATATTTTACTTTAGAGGGTATTAACAGAGAATTAACCCCTCTAAGATTTGGTGATAAAAAACAAATAGAATTGTTGAAAGTTTTGGATGTCATAGGTGAGGCAATGGAAGAAGATTTTGCTTTTGAAGTAAGATTTTATGTTAACTGAGTTTTCTCATAGTTTTAAATCTCCCCCTTCTTAATCTTCATCCTTTTTTTATCCCTGCCAATTAAAATAACTCTTGAAAATTCATGCTCGTCAAGGATTTTGTAAGGTTTGCCAAGTTGTTTTTCTATCTTTTCTGCATAATCTTGAACTTCTTCATAGGTTGGCATTGCATCATAACCCATGCCCTTCCTGTTTCTTGCATACCCAACACTCATATAACCCTTTACCTCAATAAAATCACTTTTTGATTTATTTATTAATTCTGCATAATCTTTAACAAATTCATCTTTCATATTGCTGTTGATTCCCTTAACTAAAGTCATCCTGATGACTGTTCGAGTTTTTTCTTTTAATTTTGGAAACAAAGAAAGAGTTTCATTAAATTTTTTCCACGCATTTTTTGTCTTAGAATTATGCCATTTATTATAAAGCTTTTCATTTGGAGAATTTAGTGAAAGATACAATTGGGTAGGCAATTCTCGTTCTTTATTAAGCTTGCTTAATATACCAGGATTCAAACCATTTGTTACAAGGAAACTAGTTTTCCCTCTTTTTCTTAATAATGAAATTAATTCTCCTATTTTAGGATATAATGTTGGTTCTCCTGTAAGAGAAATTGCAAATTGCATTGGCTCTTGAGCTTCTTTCAACTTTTTTTTATTGACTTTTTCATTACCATTAAACCCGCTTAATAATTTTCTTTGTTGTTTTATGCATACTTCTATAATCTCTTTTGGAGAATTAGTTTCTTCTTTTTTCATATCATCTCCAGAGGTTAATTCAATTGCTCTCCAGCAATGAATACACTTATTTTGGCAGAAAACGGCACTGCATGACATTTGGCAGCATCGGTGGCTTTTAATTCCATAGAATTTCTGCTTGTAACACTCTCCCTCATCTCTTAAAGAACTTTTTGTCCATCTGCAAATTTGCACAGCAGAATGGTTTCCAACGATTCCGTAATGCTGCTTCTTTAAATTATCAATAAGTTTTTTATTCATAAAAATACGAGAATAAACTTGTTTAAAAAACTATCAGAAAATAGCTAAAAACCATCCTACCATTAATAACAAAAAAATTCCCAGGATTACATAGGTCATTACTTTAAATGCCCATTGCCCAGCTTTTTCACTTCCGGTTATTCCGGCAATTGTCAGCATAAACATTCTTCCTCCGTCAAAAAGAGCAACAGGCAGCATATTCATCAAGGCAACGCTAATATTAACCAGAGCCAGCCACCAGATTAAATAATATATAAAAATGACTAGATCTGTGTTAAATCTAGGTTCATAATAAGTTCCGGGTTTTTCAAAGAAATTAAAGAATTGATAAACTCTCCCTATGAGTCTTGTATTCTGATTTAAGACCCCTATCCCAATAACTGCTCTGCTTTTATTCTGCGAATCCTCTCCTAATGTCAGATTATAGTTTAAGATTGTATTATTATCTTTTGTCTTGATATTTACCTTATCTCCTACCTTATAATTATCCAAAATTATCGCCAAATCGTCATGAGTTTTAATTTTATTTCCATCTATTTCAATTATAATCCCCTTAAGCCCAGCATTTATTGCAGGAAGGTCCTCATATAGCGCAACTTGAGCTCCTCCGACAGCTAATTGTTCTTTTAAATTATCAACTGTAATAAAATAACTTTTGTTATTCGCAGTAATTTTTGTTAGATTTATCTGGTTTTCGTCAATTCCTAAAATTAGATCATCTGTTAAATTATTTTCATTTATAATTGCTAATAATGCCTCATTAGAAGGGTTAACTACTCTTTTTCCATCTAACATACTTATATTACTCACACTTACAATCCCAGGACTGTATGTATTAAACATAGCTCCTGCAGGAGCATAAGTTAAAACAAAAAATAAAGATAATAAAAGGAAGAATAGAATAGCTAGTACCAAATTAGTAAACGTTCCTGCAGACAGAATAGTTATCTGTTTTAATTTTGATTTTTTTAACATTTGTTTTTCATCAGGTTCAACAAATGCAGCTAAAAAAGGTCCCAAAAATCCAAAACCAGTTGTTTTAATCTTTATATTGTACAGTTTAGCATAAATTCCATGAGAAAATTCATGAAAAACAGCAATTACTGCAATTGCGATTATCCAATATGTAAAATAAAAAGGTGGAAGAAAATCTATTTTGAAAATAGAAGGAAGATAGGGTATTAAGGGGATTAATGGAGGGACTTTTATTGCTCTTACAATATCTGGGCTTTTAAGATATATGTAAGCTATTTGCCCTAGCAAATAGAGCATTAGTACCATTAGAATATAGCCTGCAGCAATAATAAAGTAACCTAGCACCTTAAGAGTTTTTTTGTATTTGCCTCCAACATAATTAATAAACTTTATACCTACTTGAGTTCTGTAGAGATACATAATCCCTTCTCTTTTAAGATTGCTTCTCCTTTTGTAAAGAAAGATTATAACTCCTAAAGTAAATAAAATCAGAAATGTTAAATCATAATAAAAAAATCCTGCCATTTTTTGTTTTATAGTTTGCTTTTTATTTACTTTTTGTTAATATTAAAATAAACGATTTAAAATAGGGTATGAGTAGATTAAACTGCTCGATAACGTATCTTTGTTTTATTATCTTTTTGATTAGTTTTATTTTCTTCTAACAGGCCTAAATGCCTTATGCAGGCATTTTCTGCATCTGATTTTTCCCTCTAATATTTTTCTGGATTCTGCTCTTATTTTTGTTTTGCAGTGCTTGCAGACAAATACATTATGGTACATTCTTGCTTGTGCTGCAGGTAATTTTGTTGGCATTTTTATTTATTATTGATATTTAACCCCTAAATCTTTCTTTTAATCAATTTAACTCCTTCAATATCCCAATATTCTACTTGATCCCCATCTTTTAAATTTTCCTTAACCTCGCCAACCATTGGCAATTCCAATGTTTCATAATTCTCTAAATCCATTATGCTTGCTTTATCTCCTGAAATTGATAAAATCTGCCCTCTATTTTTGTTAACTAAAGGTACATCAAATCTTTCATGCCCGCTGACAACTAAAACCTTTTTCTTTTCATCAATAATGCTGATTGCTTCTATTCTGCATTTAGTGTGCCCGTGCTTTCCAGTCTTGCTCATATCATTAGTTCTGACAATACAGGGAACATTATCTATCACGATTGTTGCGCCTGGCTTCGCTTCTGTAGCATCAATTAGTTTAAGAGGCATAAAGGATAAATCAAAATTGCGTTTATAAATGTTTTTGTAAACTTAATTTCTAAATCTGCAAGAAAATCTTCCTCGGTAGATGCTATTTTTTAATGCGCTGCATGGGATTTCTTCATTGTAACAGGTATAAACTGCTTTTTTAGAGCCGCAGTCACATTTTTTGTTTTCAAATGAATTACTGCAGGTGATAATTAGCGCAGGATATTTATCCATTAATTTTTCAGCAATTAGTGGAATTTTTTTTGATTCCTTATAACTTAAAGCTAAATCTGAGTTTTCCAGACCTCTCCCTTGTTTTACAAATTTTAACAAATGCCATCTAGTGTCAGTTAATTCATCCGCCCTTAAGCGTGTTGTGTTGAACCATTTATGAAAAGCAAACAGGCTCATCATCTTGGCAATTTCTTCTAATCTATTAAAATTTTTTTTAATCACTACGGTTTCAAAAGAATAAGGAATCTTTAAGATAGTTACTTTGTCAATACTGGCATATAGGAGATTTGTATATTCTTTTTTCTTTTTTTCAGGGTTGGTTATGCTTTCATGGATTTTCTCTCTTCCATGGTATGAGAAAATTACCTCATCAATATTTTTATCCATATCTTTCAACCATCCTAAAGGCAGGGAATAATCATAAAAAATTCCAGAAGAAAGAATCTTCACTTTTTTATTTTTGCTCTTAATTAATTTGCATATTTTATTTAATTTTGGATGTTCAAATGGTTCGCCTCCGGATAACCTGACAACATTAAAATCCTCGTATTTATCAATTATCTCTTCAATCTTATTTAAACTTAGGAAAATATCCCCTTTCGGGCCTGCTATAGTAGAACATAAAATGCAATTCAAAGAACAGCGGTTTGTGATTTCTAAAGTCAGTTCTTTCATACTTTTTATAAAAAACTTCTATAAATTTAAATATTATTGCATTAGATTAAATTTATAAACAAATAAAATAGGGGTTTAATATGACAACTGTTCAAAAAAACGATTTTATTGAAATAGAATTTACAGGGAAAGCAAATAATGAAATATTTGACACTACCCATAAAGAAGAAGCTAAGAAAATAGGAATAGAAGCTGATGTTAAGCCAATAATTGTTTCTGTAGGAAATGAAATGCTGTTAAAAGGACTTGATAAAAATCTAGAGGGAAAAGAAATTGCAAAACAATATTCAATAAAACTTGCTCCTGAAGAAGCATTTGGGAAAAGAAATCCGAGTTTAATAAAAACAATTCCTATAAAAGTTTTTAGAGAGAAAAATATGAATCCTGTTCCAGGACTTACACTTCAGATGGACAATTATCTAACTAAGATATTATCAGTTTCAGGGGGCAGGGTGACTGTTGATTTTAATAACCCTCTTGCTGGAAAAGAAATTGAATACGATTTCAAGATTTTAAAAAAAGTCGAGGATATTAAAGAAAAGATTAATGCTTTGCAGGATTTCTTTTTTAGGAACAGATTTGAATTTACAATTAATGAAACAGATAAAAAAATAATTTTAAAGGAAGAAAAAATTCTGCCTTTTTTGCAGATATTTCAGGAAAAGTTTAAGGAGATTTTAGGATATGGTTTTGAGATATTCAAGGAAGATAAAAAAGAAAAAAAGCAGGAAGATAGGAAAATTGAGATTAAACCAGCAGCTCCTAAAAAACAAATTGATAACAACAAAAACAAAAGTGTTAATGAACTATAAATTACTGATAAAAAAATAAAGATTAATTGGTTTTTCTTTTTGTGTAAATATTATAATTTGTAATAAGCATCCCACCGCATATATCCAATGAACCCAATTGAATATATTCTTCATCTTTTATTTCTATTAACAAATTTTCAACATCAGAATTAGACATTTTTATTAAATAGTTTTGCATTTTTTTTAATTCATTTTTTCCCTTTATTTTATAAAATTCATCAGAGATTAGTGACTTTAAACTCATTGGTTTCGGCGCATTCAATTGTACTTCTTCACCAATTTCAGTGAACCCTATTAATCCTCTGTCATCCGTACTCATAATATCAATAAGCTTATGACCCATTTTGACTCTTAATCTGTACGCTTCTTAAAGATTATTGCAGATAAACATATCTTATCAAAATAGCAATAAAAACGCAATAATCTTTAAATACAGATTTAAGCTTTTTTTGAGATGGAAGAGGATTATGAAAGAGGCGACTATGAGAGGTTTGGAGACGAGAAAGAGTCAGACACTCCATTAACAGATTCTTTAAGGAGAAATATGAAAGGTTTTTCCAGGCCAGAAGGAGGATTTACAAAATCAAAACTTCCCTCTCCAATTGATGTAAATCCGGAGCTTGCTGAAATAGACAGGGAATTAGAAGAATTAGTTAAAAGGCAGCAGTCTAAAGTAAAAGTTTTTGGGGTGGGGGGCGGAGGAGGAAACACTATTTCTAGAATGAGGGAAATTGGAATTAAAGGAGGAGAATTTATAGCAGTTAATACTGATGCTCAGGATTTGCTTTACACAAGTGCAGATTATAAATTATTAATTGGAAGAGAATTAACAATGGGGCTTGGAGCAGGAAGCAACCCAAAAATAGGAGAAGAAGCAGCTCATGAATCAGAGCAGGAAATCAAGAAGAAATTAGCTGGATGTGATATGGTTTTTGTTACATGCGGGTTAGGAGGAGGAACAGGAACCGGAGCAGCTCCGGTAATTGCAGAATTAGCAAAAAAACAAGGAGCATTGACAATAGGCGTTGTTACATTACCATTTACAATTGAAGGAAAGAAAAGAAATGAGAATGCAGAATATGGATTAGAAAGAATGGAATCAGTTGTTGATACTTTAATAGTTATTCCAAATGATAAATTATTGGAAATCGCACCTGAATTGCCTTTGCAGACTGCATTTAAAGTTGCAGATGAAATCTTAACAAATGCAGTTAAAGGGGTTACTGAATTAGTAACAAAAGCAGGGCTTGTTAATCTTGATTTTGCAGATATAAGGGCAGTTATGACAAACGGAGGAGTTTCATTAATTGGTATGGGTGAATCTGATTCTGCTAAAAGAGCACATGATGCAGTAGAAAAAGCTATTTCAAATCCTCTTCTTGATGTTGATATTTCAAATGCAATGGGAGCATTGGTTAATATTATCGGGGGGAATGACATGAGCTTGGATGAAGCAAGGGATATTATAGCAAGTGTTGGAGAAAAACTTTCCCCTGAGGCAAAAATGATATGGGGAGCACAACTCTCTCCTGAAATGGAAAAATCAATCAGAGTAATGATTATTATTACAGGAGTAAAATCTCCTCAGATTATCGGAGCAGATCTTCCTGATGATTTAAAACAGCAGATTGAAATTTCTGATGATTTAGGAATTGAGTTTTTGGAATAAAAAGATGGATGAAAAAGAACGTTCTGATTTGGTAAAAACAATAACTGAAAGCATCGAAAAATATAATGATTTACCTGAAGAAGAAAGAAATTTTATGCAATTGCAAAATGATTCTGTTGTTTTAGGATATATGTATGGATTATGGAAAAGCGGAGCGTATGCTATTTATCGAAGAATAAATGGAAACTTGGTTCCATGTTTATAATTCTGGTTAGAATAATTTAAAAACCCCTCTTCTCTTTTAATTTTATGATAGAAAAGATAAAATCATTTGGAAGCCAGTGTGTAAGGGTCTGGAAACTTCTTAGAAAGCCCTCCGGAGATGAATTCAAAACCGTCGCAAAGGTTTCTGCCCTTGGATTAGGATTAATAGGAGTATTAGGATTCTTAATTTCAATTGTCATGAATTTTCTGAATTTATAATACAGGATAACAATATTTAAAAATAAAGATTATATAATATCCAGATGGGTTTAAAAGATAGGTTATTAGATTATTCCCCTCTCTGTATTATGGGGGCATTTTTGTTTTTGGGACTTTCAATTGGGAGAGTTTTTGGTTCTAGGGGAGACGAAAAAATTTATTCTTTTAAATATAAAAGCGAGCCCGCAAAACTTATGAGAGAAAATATAAGACTGGGGCCCGATAAGTATTTTATTCTTATTGGAGATAAAGATAAGGTTGCAGGAGAATTAACAACCGATGATGGCAAAAGAATTAGTATTCAAGATAGATTTTATCATGGTGCCCTTAACGGAAGGTATGATATAAGGGATGTAAAGAACTAAAATGCAAATAACAAATAACAAAATATTTATAAACCCATAATTTTAAATAATATTAGGCTTCTATGATAGTTGACACTTAGTGGGCTTAGAAGTCAGGCATAAAACAAAAAACAACTGAAAACAAAATCAGTAATATATAAAAACGAAAATAAGCTGTTCATGAGGAGCTTAACCTTCTCATCTGCATACCTTAACATCGTCTAATAAATTACTAAAGAACAAAAAAATGATATTTATTATTAAAGTAACAACAAATAAGGAAGACAGGGCAATGGAACTTATCTCTGATAAGATTCACAAAAAACAGCTTAATGTTTATTCTCTTGCCCGACCTCATGGTCTTAGAGGATACATTTTCTTAGAAGCAGAGGAAAGAGAATCTGCAGAAGAAGCTGTTTATAATCTTCCTTATGTAAAAGGGATTATAGGAAAGACAGTTACCTATGAAGAGATTAAAAATATGTTAGAACCAGTTATTGAAGAGATTAACATAGAAAGAGGGGATATAGTAGAAATTATAGGCGAACCATTTAAAAAAGAGAAAGCAAAGGTTATTAGGGTTGATAAATCAAAAGGAGAAGCAGTAGTGACTCTTTTAGCTGCTGTTGTTCCTATTCCAGTAACAGTTAAAATTGATAATGTTAAAGTTATAAGAAGAGAGAAAGAAGAAGAGGAAGCAGAAGAAACAGAAAGTTCTTCTGAAACAAAACAAGAGTCCGATGAGCTTCCGAAAATAAACAAAGACCAGGATTATAACACAGGAGGATTATTGCAAGATGAATATTAAATTATTAATTGATGGGGGAAGCATGAAGCCAGGACCGGCAATAGCTCAGCAGCTTGGACCTCTTGGAATAAACATGGGTAAGGTTATTTCTGATGTTAATTCAGCAACTTCAGATTTTAAAGGTATGAAAGTTCCAGTAGAGCTTAATATCAATGAGAAAACAAAATCATTTACAGTAAAAACTTTTTCTCCTCCAACTTCTGAATTATTGAAGAAAGAACTTAATCTGGAAAAAGGAACCGCAGACCATAAAAAAGTAAAGGTTGGAAATGCTTCTATTGAAGATATAATAAAAATTACTAAGATAAAGTTCCCGGACATGCTTCAGAAAGAGTTTAAATCTGCAGTAAAATCTGTTTTGGGAACATGCAAAAGTATTGGGATTCTCGTTGAAAATAGTGAAGCAAAGGATTTAATTAAAGAAGTGGAAGGAGGCAAGTTTGATTCTGAAATTAGATCCCAGAAAACAGAGACTCTTGCTGATAAGAGAAAAGAATTGAACGGCTACTTTGATTCAATTAAGAAGAAGCAGGAAGCTGAGATTGCAAGAGAGAAAGCAGAAGCTGAAGAAGCTGCAAAAGCTGCACCTGCTGCTGGAACTGCGCCTGCTGCCGGAGCCACACCTGCTGCTGGAACTGCACCTGCCGGGAAATCTGCTGTAGCTGCTGAACCTTCTGCAAAAGCTGTACCTGCTGCTAAGGCTGAAGATAAAAAGGCTAAGAAGTAAACTTTCTTTTAGATGTTTATATAAAAATTAAATAAAAAGAAATCCACATCATTTATGATGTGGTGCTGATAATCGCTAATGCTGTGATTTAAACGCTTGGGCAATTGATGGTAAAGCGGATAAGAGTAAAGATATAAGGAAGCCCATGCATTTATGCGTGGGAGGATGTCACAACAATTAGAGATATAGGGTTTAAGATAATAACTGAATATAACAATAAATTTATAAACAAAATTAGATGGTTAAACTTAAGGGGTCGTAGTATAAGCTGGTTAGTATCCGAGGTTTGGGACCTTGTGATCTGGGTTCAAATCCCAGCGACCCCATTTATAGAATAGTTTAAAAACCTTCTTTATGAAATAATAAAATGGAAGAGAATATAACACACTATGTTACGAGATTAAATTTCCTTAGAGAACTTTTTAAAGAACATCAGCACGCCTTATTAAAGGAAAATGAAGAGAGGATAAAGGAGCTTGTGGATGGTTACAATAGGTTTAAAAATCATCCAGATTATGATAGAGTATTAGCAGAATTTCCGCAAGTACTGATATTCAATTAAAGACAAAATGGTAAAAACAAAAAAAGTAAAAGCAGCAGGAAGATTTGGAGTAAGATACGGAAGAAAAGTCAGAACTAAAATTGCTGACCTAGAATCACTCCAAAGAAAAAAACAAAAGTGCATTTTTTGTGATGGGGTTGCAAAAAGATTATCAAAGGGAATTTGGAGATGCAAGAAATGCAGTAAGAAATTTGCAGGACCTACATTTACATTAAATAAAGAATAAATTTAAATATGTTCAAAATTACAGATATTAATAATAAACAATAAAAATACAAAATGGCAACATACAAATGTTTTAGTTGTGGTAAAAAATTAACTTCTGCGCAATTGCAGAAAAGATTTTTATGTCCTTTCTGTGGTTCTAAAATATTTTACAAACCTAGAAAACATCTGGCTAAGATAAAAGCTGTTTAAAATTCTAAAAGAGAACTAATAATCAATATACTCATAACGAAAAAATAAAGAGCAACTGACATCAAGCGAGATAAACAGAAGCCCATTATAATTATCGTTTAATAAATTACCAAAAAACAAAATGGAAATTGATGAAAAAACACAGAGCAAGATCCAGGAGATTCAGATTTTAGAGCAAAATCTACATAATCTGCTTTTGCAAAAACAGGCTTTTCAGATAGAACTAAATGAAACTGAGAATGCCCTCTCTGAAATTGAAAAAACCAAAGAGGATGTTTTTAGAATAATAAGCAACATAATGATAAAAACAGATAAGAACAAATTAAAAGAGGAATTAGACAGAAAAAAACAGCTGTTAAATTTAAGGCTTAAATCAATAGATTCTCAGGAAAATGAGTTTTCAAAGCATCTGGAAAATCTAAGAAAGGAAATAATGAAGAAATTCAAGCAATAAATTAAATAATTAGTTTATTAGGGCAAAATCATATCACTTAAAGATTTCTTTTTTAGTACAGAAATCTTTATAAAGTCAAGACAATAGTTTTCTCTATGGTGTTTGATAAAATAAAAAAAGGTATATTCGGTTCTGGGGACGATCAGCCAGAATATATTGAAATTGACCTAGGAAAAGAGGTTAAAAAATCAAAAGTTCTTGTAAGACCATTTATTTTAAGGACATATGAAGATGTTAATCCAATACTAAACTCATTAAGGGATGGATATACAATTGCAGTTATCGACTTTAAACCATTAAAGGCAAAGGATGTTATTGAACTAAAAAGAGCAATTTCTAAAATCAAAAAAACAGTTGATGCCTTAGAAGGAGGCATTTCAGGCTTTGGAGAAAGCGTAATAATTGCAACCCCTGGGTTTGCAGACATATACAGACCTCCAAGAAGTCCTGTTCATAATCCTGCAGACAGAGTTGTCAGGGAATAATTTTAAAATAATATTCTAGATTATCATTAATTTTATAAATAGTGTTTTCTGATGATTAAGATGACCGAAAAAAAGTTAGAAGAAAATTTAAAAATCTTTTCTGATCAAATGGAAGAGAGATTAAAAAATCTTCCTCCTAATGAACAGCAACAATATCTTGAGGGATTAGTACACGCGTTTGATTCAATAAATAGGTATGCAAATCCTGCTGATTTAACTCCTCTTGAATTACAGAGGTTTATTAGTTCAGCAAAAAGTTTGGCATATTCAGGAACAGACAGTCGAGGGTTAGATGACGGAATATACATGAGATTCTTAATAGAATCCAGTGGTGAGAGTGATGCTAAAGCTTATATGTTTGCTAATAGCCTTCAAAAATTATTAGGAGTCCCATTAACTATTCACGATAAAGCAGGGTTATCTAACATTTTAACAATTGCCGGCCTAAGCATAAAAGAGAAGGAAGTTTAAAAGAGTAATCCAAAAACCCTTTAAACCCTTCTTATTCTATATTAATAATGAAACCTATGTTATATATTCCAGCAATTCAGAGGAATTTAGATGTAAATTTAAGTAAATCTGAAATAAATAAGCTTCCAAAGATATTACTTCTCGCTTACAGTATTCAATACAAAAACCTGGCTGAAAGCATTAAAAAGCAACTTGAAGCAAATAAAATTAAAATAGAAAAATTTCAGCAGGTTTTGGGCTGTTCAAAGATAAAAACAAACTTTTCTGTTTTGCTTATAAGCACAGGTAAGTTTCATGCACAGAATCTGTTTCTTCAGACACCTATATTATATACCCTGGAAAATGATAAGATAGTTCAGATTTCTGAAAAAGAAATTGAAAGAATAAAAGTGCATAGAAAAACTGCTTTAATGAAATTTCTAAGAGCAGACAGAATTGGCATCTTGGTTTCAACAAAACCTGGCCAGGAAAAACTAAGCGAAGCTGTTAAATTAAAAAATAATCTTGAAAAAAGAGGCAGGCAAGCTTATATTTTTATATCTGATAATATAGACATAAATCAATTAGAAAACTTCCCTGTTGATTCCTGGGTAAATACTGCCTGTCCAGGATTATCAATGGATAATCCTAATATAATTAATCTCTCGGAGTTACCTAATCAATAATTGATAATACAAAATAAGTTATGATGAATATTTAGCTTGATCAACTCATCTGTAAAGCTTAAACCATTTAATAAATTACCAATAAAAATATTCTTTAAATATAAATAAAAAAACAAAAAATAAAGTTTTAGTCTTTTGCCACGTCAAAAATTGCCTTTAAAGCAACTATTGCTGTTGCAGGAACAATCAATACTAATAATGCTCCAAGTATTCTTCCAATTTGGGGGATTATTAAAGTAACGTTCTGTCCAATATAAGCAGCAAGTATTAAGACTAGCGATGTTAGTAGGAATTTAGAACTTTCTTTTATGCTTATATTTAATAAACCTACTATAATCCCTAAGACAACTAGTATTATTAATAATATTTGTTGATAACTACTGTTTAAATAGTCACTAAATAAACCCAAAGCAATTGCTAGTACTATCCCTATTAAAAAAGCCCAAGCCCCGACTAAATTTTTCTTAGATTTTGCCATTTCCGCACCTCCTTTTTGAAAGTTAAATACTTTATATTCTAATATGGCAAAAACCTATTATAAACCTTTTTGTTAATACTTTTTTTGTTAGTTTTATCAAAGGCATAGGATTGAAATAAATGAGATTTTATATATGTTTTATAAAACAATAAACTTTATAAAGGTGTCATAACTCCAAAATTATAACAAAATGAAATCAAAATTATTGAGTTTGTTTTTATTAACAGCAATTTTATCAGTAGCAATGATAAGCGCAGCCGTTAGTTTTGATATTTCTCCAGTAAAAATATCTTTTTTAGAAAGCAAACTTTCTGCTAATTTTACAATTACAAATACGGGAGCAGATTCAAACTTTTCCATACCAACTACTACAATTTCAGATGGGACTAATACAGCTGTAGTAACTTTTAGTGAAACTAATTTTGAAATTTTATCAGGAGCAAATAAAGTAATAACTGCTTCTGTAGATTCTACTGCACTATCAAACCTTGAATTTGGAACACATCCTGTTAATACCATTATAACTGCTACAAATGGAACAGATTCATCTACTAAGACTCTAACTCTTGAAGCAGCTAAAAGCTTTTGTGAATTTGGAGATAAAGGAGATTTAGATATAAAAGGAGTAGATTTTACAGTTGATGGATTTGGAGATGATAATGAATGGTATTTAACAGATGAAGTTACTGTTGATGTTGATGTAAAAAACACAGGCGATGATGATGTAGATAATGTGGTTCTTGCATGGCAATTATTTGATAAAGATACAGGGGAAATAATTATTGATGATGAAGAAAATGATATAGATATTAAGGATGGAGACACAGAAACATTTACATTTACATTTACAGTAGATCCTGATGATTTTGATTCAGATACTGTAGGAGATAAGTTTGCATTTATGGTTAAAGCTTATAGTGATGACCAAGGAGAAGATTTACAATGTGGTTCTAAAGAAGAAAATGTCAAACTAATGATTGACAATGATTTTGTTATATTAACTAATATACAGTTCACAGAGACTGCTCCTTGCGGGGAAATTTCAGAACTTACTGCAGAAATCTGGAATATCGGCGATGATGACCAGCAAGATGTTTCTGTTAGGGTTGTTAACACTGAACTTGGAATAAATGAATTAGTTGATGCAGGAGATATAGATTCACTTGAAAGTAAAAAATTAAGAGCAGATATAAAAATACCTGCAAATGCAAAAGAAAAAAGTTATGATCTGAAATTAGCTGTTCTTGATGAAGACTCTGATGTTTTTGAAAATGATAACAATGATGCTTCTGAATATAATCTAATCTTGAAAGTAGAAGGAAATTGTCAGACAACAACTAGTGGAGCAAGTGCCTTGATTAGTGCAGAACTTGACCCAGAAACTCCTAGTGCAGTTCCAGGCAAGCAAGTAATTATAAACGCTAATCTTAAAAATGCAGGAACTTCAGAAACAACCTATACTTTATCAGTTATTGGAAATAGTGAATGGTCAAGTTTAAGTGCAATTGATCCGCAAACAATAACTCTTGCTGCAGGAGAATCTAAAGATGTCAGTATATATTTAGACATAGATGATGATGCAACGGGAGAAAAAGAATTTACAATCAGAGCAAGTTATGACGGAAAAACAACTGAACAAAAAGTTGCATTAGCTCTTGAATCCGGAGCTTCGCAGGATGTTATACTTACTCATTTAAAAAACAACTGGTTTATTTATGTAATAGTAATAGTAAACATAATCTTAATAATTGCAATAATCATGGTTGTTAAAAGCATGGTTTCAAGACCTTCTAGATAATTTTTAAAATTATCTATTGTTTTTGTCTTCTTATATCTTGTCTTATCCTATCATTCTTTTTTTCGTTACTGATTATATTAATAATCTGATAAAAGATTTTAAGCTTTTTTTTGAGAAGAAAGTCTTTTTACCTGCTTATCTTGATTTTTCTCATTAGTAGACTATAACCATATTTTTCTTTTAATTTAATCTTATAATCTTCTTCCAGCCCTTGTCATATTTGATTTCTTTGACAATGATTAATCCTTTGTGTCTGTTAATTCATTCTTAATCTTATTTCCTTTCCTTGCTGATAATCGCTAATGCTGTGATTTAAACGCTTGGGCAATTGATGGTAAAGCGGATAAGAGTAAAGATATAAGGAAGCCCATGCATTTATGCGTGGGAGGATGTCACATTCTTTATTTAGTATAAGCAAGGCTGAAAATACTAACAAGGCTTCAAAGCTAGGAAAACTAAAATTCCAGGTATTAAAATTGTTTCTTATTGAGGATTAATTATTTAAATAGCTTTCTTTTATTATATTAAAAGAAAATGAAAAAAAGAAGGATTAATAAAAGCAGAAAAGACATAAAAAAGCCCTTATTTTTATTAATTAGATATATTGTTCTTTTAGGATTAATGTTCACCCTGCCTTTGATATATAAAATTTTAACACCATTAACAGTTTACAGTACAGGATTCTTATTAAAATTATTTTATCAGGTTTCAGTATCAAAAGATATGATAATCTTACCGAATATATTGATACAAATAATCCCTGCCTGCGTTGCAGGCTCTGCGTATTTATTATTACTAATATTAAATTTAACGCTTCCAATGAAGCCAAAAATAAGGTTTTATTCTCTTTTATTCTCAATTCCAGTATTATTCATTGTTAATGTACTTAGAATCTTTGTATTATCAGTTTTATTAGCAGAAAATTCCCAATTTTTTGATTTTACCCATAAGATTTTCTGGTACATATTAAGTACAGTTTTTGTGATAGCCATCTGGTTTTTTACAGCTTATTTGTTCAAGATAAAAGAAATACCAATTTATTCAGATATAAAATATTTAATCAGCAATATAAAGAAAAGAAATTAGCTTATTTTGAGATTTTTAGTAATCTAATAATAATTTCAAAAAATATGAGATTATAAGTTATAGGCAATAGATATTATTTAAAAACATCTAAAAAAGAATCTTTTCTCTCGAAATTCTTCATATATCCTTCAAGAATTAATAATATGAATCTTTCACTAACTTTCATAATGTCACAATCTTTATACTCTAGCCTATAACAGTCGGGGCTTATTTGTTCAATTTTAGTTTCATTTCCTTCAATTATCTCTATAACTGTATTTTTTTTAGAATTAGCACAGGTGATATATGGAAAATTATTTTCTTCTGCAACTTTTTTATCACTTATACCCGCGCTTATATTCAATTGTGCAAACTGCCTTAGAAATCCAGAAAGAGTCAATGTAGCTGCAGAACTTTCAATACAGTTTCTTTCAATTTTCCCAGGGCTGATATAAACCGCCTTGTCTTTTATAAAAACAGGAACTGTAGTTGTCATCTTAATATTCATATCTTCTAACTCTCTCGGGTCATTTCTGAAATTTATTGAAAATGCTCCAACAATGTTATTTGAACTGTCTGCAACAGGTATTTTAGTAGAATAAAAATACATATCTCCCAATTGGGTTTTCTGAAAATCAAGGGTAATGTACCTAAACTTATTAATAAAATTAGTTTTTATAAATGGAACAACAATTATAATCAGTATTAAGCAGACCATTAGAATTATGGTCCACATAATTTGTCTGCTCTGAATATTTTTCTTATTAATTAGTTTTTTAGAGGAAATAGCCTTTTTAGTTTCTCTTTTTTTTGCGTCCTTTTTATTAGCCATCTTATAAATAAGAAAAATTAGTTTTTAAAGCTTTATATCCTCTCTTTCATACACATTTTTAAGAGTTATCAATGTTGATAACTTATATACCTAAAATTTTGAACAGAAAAACATCAGCATATCTTGTTTGATTTTCAATGCTTGAAGTTATAAAAATACAATTGTCCTGTTGAAAAATACTCTCGGTTATGCCTTCGGTTTTAGGTTCTTTGATTATAATTACATTATCTTCTGAACAGTTTTTAACAGGTAAATTTCCTATACAATCTTCTTCAGATATACATGAATTTTGTATCCTTAAAACAAATGGATTTAAATTTCTGCTGATTTCATAATTTGGTTCATTAGAATCACTAACAATGTATAATGGTTTGTTTGTGTAGCTATTAATTGAGAGATAACTAACAAGAGTAATATTTTCAACTTCTTTTGGATTATATTTTGTAATAAAACTATTTCCATTCAGATTAAAATTCCAATATTCATTTGCTTTAATAAATTTAACACCATTATACTCTATTTTTTCAGGATTTTCATCAGATTTATCACTAAATGCATAACCAACTGTGCCAAAAACCATAACCAGAATCAAAATTAAACCAATGATTAATTGACTTCTTCTCACTTTCTTGCCTTTTTCTTCTCTGCTTAGTATTCCTTTCATAAATAACCAGGTAAATCTTGGTTTAAATATCTTTTTCTCGGGTAGTTTCATTAACCATTTTGGTAATTCTAGGGCTTATGAGCTATAAAGCTTTGGCTAAAGGTTAATAAAAAAAAGAAAAAAAAGAAAAAAATTAAAATTTTTAAGCAGTTCCTACTATAGGATAAACCTGTGAAGTTCCTGCCTCAGTACTGATTGTTTTTTCTGCAGCTTTTGCTGCAGCATTAGATGTATCAGCAGCTTCATATCCTGCTACAAGCATAGCTATTTTTCCGCTATCAGCAGCAGTATATGGGTTAGCAATAGTTTTAATTATATATTGCCCAGGACCAACTCCTGTTTTAGCAGTAAATTCAGCAGTACATAATGGAACATCGCTCCCTAGTAATTTGGCAGCAACTGTATTTATACAGCTTCCTCCAACAACAACTAAGTTCTTATCTTTAACAGTGTCGACTTTTGTATCATCAACAATTAAAGCTAGTCCTCCAGCTGTGCTACTAGTAATAGCCCCAGAAGTTACGAAAACTTTTGGTTTTACAATTGATTCAGGAATCTTAAGCTCAATGTTTGCAGGTGAACCAGAAGGAATCAAATAATCATACCCAGTTCCATAGAAGTCTGTGTATGTTAAATGAGTACTATCTGTTGTATCAGCAACCCAACTTGCATAAGTTCCTCCTGAGAAAGTACTACTTATCTCATCATCTGAATTATTTGCATATTTTGCTTTAAATAACAGATTAGATGAACTTGCAGTATATTTGTCTCCGTCCTTGTCTGTGTCATCAATATAAAGAGCAACTTCCCAGTTAGAAGCTACTCCTGTCCCGCCTACACTTTCATTAAAGTGAGTTATATTGATTAATGTATTACTTTTAGTTCTAAGGAAATTTGACATGCTACCATTATTTCCTAAAGCTGTGCCAAGAGAATACATCCCAACAGCACTAGTTAAACATATTGGAAAGTCATCTGAAGTACCTACAGTTACGTTCTTAAAGCTAAATGTTGCTCCGCCTAATTTTAGATCTGCAGTTCCAGCAGTAGTTAGTGTAACTTCTTTACTACTATCTACTCCTATGACATCAAATCTCATTTTTGGAGTTGTATCTGTAACTTTATCAGAACCTTTATATTGAATAACATAGCTTCTTGCATCACTAGACTGAACTGAAGCATTAGCAGTGTTCAAAATAAAGTAGTTATTTTTCATTATGTCTTGGTTATCAACAGCAGTACATGCACTTTCATTTAAAACCAGTTTATACCCTTGTTTTTCTCCAGCATAAATTCCACTATCATTTGAATAAACTAAAGGGAAAGTAATTTTGTCTCCATTATAGTTTTCAAAACTCATCTCTATTTTGCTATCTGTGGATCTTTTAAGTGAGAAATCTTCATAAGTAGTATCCTCTAAACCATCAAATACAATATCCCAATTTTGGGATATCATTACTTGTGGTTCATCCAGGTCAGCAGCTGCGCTTAATTTACCTCCAACAGGGACATATAAATCATCTTCTGCAGTCATATTAACTGCAATTTCTGTAATTGCTATATCTCCTCCAGAGGTAGTAGCTCCAATATCTACTCGAGCATTGCTGATTGTCTCACCATTTACTTCCAAACTTGTACCATTTTTTAATACAAGTTTATCAGCGCCAAGATATATAGTTGACTGCATTAAACCTCCTGCAAAGTCCTGATAAGTAATATCTGAGACTCCAAGGTAAGTTCCATCTGCGAGCTTATATGTATCTCCATCAGCTAATTTGCTTGTTTGTTCACCATCAATAGTAAACTGAGCAGCAGTTGAACTAGAAACTAAAACACTTACTGTTTTGCCTGCAACAGTCAATTCTTCACCATTTGAAATAGTTACTTTATCAGCTCCTCCCATAAGTGTTAACTGAACATTATTTGCAGTTGTAGCATTTACAGCATTTGTTATTGTATAGGTTTTACCAAGCAGGACAATTTCTTCATCATCAATATCTTCTAATGTGCTTACAGCCACATCTGATTCCAGATTAGATGTAAAGTCCATTACATATCTTGCGATAACTTGTCCGCTATCAACCTTATAAAATAAGCCTACATTTTCGTCGTCATCTTCTTGATATTTAACCATAGATCCGACTGTTCCTTCAAAATACAAAAATTGTTCGTATTTTGCAGTACCTTTTTCATTTGATATTGTACCATCTGCTAATAATGGAAGATCTTCCTTGTCTATATATGAAGTTACTTCTGAAATAGATTCATTTAGTTCTAAATAATCAGAACTAGTTTTAACTTGCCATGAACCTTCAGGAATATTTGCAGTAACTCCTTTTAATTGTCCAATAGCAGTTTGAATGTTTATAGCAGCAGCCATATCTGTCTGAACATTTCCAGTAGAACCATAAACAATAGCAGAACCGCTATCGAATGGAGCAGGGAATGTTGCAGCAGCAGCAAATCCAATTGTGCTTGATATCATAATTGCACTAGCAATTACTGACATTATTTTTTTAAATTTCATTCTTTTTTAAACCTCCTTTCAGTAATAATAAGCATAATGTCTTAATAGCATTTTAGGGAATTGCTATTTGACACCTCTTTCTGTAACCCCTATAAGATCTCTGTATTATCTGGCCAGTTTATTACTTAAACATGTTAAGTAATAGTCATAAGAATTAAAATTCATTTAAAAAGCTTTCGAATAATGTAGCTTAAATATGTAGTTAAAATACTCCTTTTAGAAGTTTATTTATAAACCTTTTGGTGTAACTGTCTTATAGATATATATTTAAAATATTTATAAAAAGGGGTAAAAAAACTCCTTTCTAAGATACGGTATATTTTAAAACATATATTGCACAAAATAACAGAGATAAACAATATATATACTCTATATATATGGAAAAATTTATATAGTATGTCTTCTTAATGAAAATAAGTAAAATTCAGATAAGAAAAACAAAGATTTTCGAAAAGAAACTCTGAATTTAGCATTATGGTAGAAACAATAAAAACAAAAACAATAACTTTATCAGAGAAAGAAGGGGCTTTTTCGACTATTTTCAGCAGATTTAAAGGTAATAAAAAATCTGGTTCAGATATATCTAATTTAAGGCAATTATTAAGTGATGAAAGAGCAAAAATGATACACATGATTAAAACAAAGAAACCTGACTCAATCTACGAATTAGCTAAGCTTTTAGGAAGAGATTTCAAGGCAGTAAGGCAGGATATCAGGCTTTTAGAGCAATTTGGCTTGTTGGAGCTAATTTCTTCTATAAAAAATGGCAGAGAGCGTTTAAGGCCCGTTATAGAGCTGGATAAACTAATTATTAATGTTGATTTATAAAAAGTCATGGCCGCCTGCCTATTCTTTATTATGTCAAGAATTGAAAAGTACGTCTTTTAAAATGTGATGATACTGATAATAACTAATGCCCTGCTTTGATAGCAGTTGGATAAGTGGATAAAATGAGAGTTATTAGAAAATAGTCTTTTTATCTGTTATTTATCCGCCGCGCTCTAATCTCTCTAATTCTTTTTTATCCTGCTCAAATCTCATTCTAACTTCATCTAATTTGCTTTTTCTGTTTTTAATATAATCTAATTCCTTCTTTGCTTCTTCTAATTTTCTTTCAGCAGCAGCAAGCCTTTTATCATGAATTTGCTTGCTTATGCTGCCGTCTGTTTTGCCTTCTTTAACCCTAAAGTTGATGTAAGTCCCCTTTCCTTCCAGTTTTTTTCTTAATATAAAAGTAACAAGAACTAAAACCCCTAAAATAAAAATCCCCCCCACAATATAATAGGTTATTTTTGAATTAAATACAGATTTTGTACCCTCAATAACTGCCCCTGTTAATGCTGTATCTTCTTTTGTTTCAGGCATAACCTCTTGTGTTTGGGTTGTTTCAGTCAAGTTAGATTCTGTTGATAGATTAGAGGATATATTAGCCTTAGCCTCTTCACTAACCTCTACTTTTGCAGTAATTCCTTCTTGAACAACTTCTTCATTAGATTCATTAGAATAAGCAATAAAACTAGGTTCTTTTTTGTTTAAATCTATATCCACAAACTCATCTAAAATAACATTGTTTAAGAAAATAGTCTGTTTTTCATTTAGAAAAGACAGATAATTTGAGCCGCTCCAGGCCATAAATGACATCTTAATTAAAATAGGCTCTAAATTATAATCAAAAACAACCTTTCCTTGGCTATCTGATTCTTGCCTAAATTCTCCGCTTTCTAAAGTTTTTCCTGTGACCTGGTCGCATGCCTTGAAAATTATCTCTTTATTTGGAAGTCCTGTTTTAACGGTTATTGTGCTCTGGTAAGCAAGGATATTTGAAATTAGAATTAAGATCATTAAACTTAAAACTATAAACCCCTTCTTTTTCATAGATTTATTAATTTTTTTTCATTTATAAACTTTTGTGTAAACTTTAATAAACATCCTAAACCTCATTTTTTTATGGATGGAAAACCAAAAATTTTAGTTGCCTCTCCAACTTATGAAGGAATGAAATATTGCGAAAAAGAATTTGCGGAAAGTGTAACTAATCTTAACTACCCTAATTATGACATTTTAATCGTCGATAATTCAGAGAAAGCTGACTATTTCAACCATCTTAAAGAAACTTACTCTAACTTTAATATAATAAATGATAATCCTAATGCTAATGAAAAAAATAAGATGTTAAGATTAGTTCATAGTAGAAATTTAATATTGGATTATGCTGCTAGAAATAATTATGATTATATTCTGATGTTAGATTCAGATGTTATTGCCCCAAAAAATATTATTCAAGAGCTTCTTTTGTGTGATAAAGATATTGTTTCTGGAGTTTATTATAATTATTTTATTGTAGATGGAAAAACAAAATATATGCCTGTTGCTTGGACCGCTTTAACAGAAAAGGAATTTGAAACTATTAAACAAAAGATTCAATTGCCTGATTTTATAAGCTCTTCCAAGGATTTAAGAGCTCATTTAACAGAAGAAGAAGTTAATTCAAACAAATTAATAGAGGTTATAATCCCCTCTGCAGGGTGTATGCTAATCAGTAGAAATGCATTTGAGAAACTAAGATATGGTGTATTGGACACAATTGAACAAGGAGGGGTAAAAACTACAGATGATATCTATTTTAGTTTAGAAGCAAGAAAACAGGGATTCAAGGCATATTGCAATACTAAAATTAAATGCAAGCATTTAATCAGGGGAAAATTCAAAAAAGAAGGTAATTTATACAAGCACCCCATTTATGATTAATTCTAAATAAAAGATTGCTAATACCACAAAGATGCCATATTTGTCTTCATATTGAAAAAAATTCACATATTGAGAATAATAGAACACACGCCTCTATATTTTAATTATTCTTACTTTTGTAATACCAAACAATGCCTACTATTAAAACGACAATTATTATAATTACTACTATCCATAAAGTTAAATTCTTTTCTGCAGGTAATTCTCCTTCTCCTATTGTTCCTGTTGTTTCTTCAGGAGCTGTTTCAGAAGAAGAAGCAGAAGGTTCAGCAGATATTTCATATATTGATTTAACAGTGATATCTGCTTTACTAGCATCAATTCCGTTTAATTTAACATTTAAATCATAATATCCATCACCTGTAACATCAAATTTCTTTGTTTCACCAATATTTAATGTAGCTGTTTGAGGTGTTGAAGAAACACTTATTTTTGCATTAGTTGTTGTTAAACTGCTAACTGTAACATAGTGAGTTTGGCTGGCAATTGTTAATTTAACTCTTTCATTGCTTTTTAATTGTTGAGTATAACCTGCGCTGATTTGACCTGCGCTTGGAACATATGTTTTAGAAGAACTGCCTCCTCCTCCACCTCCAGATGAAGCAGGCGCTCCACCTGAAACAGTATATGATATACTTTCAGTAATATTATTGCCTGCAAAATCTCCAACAGTGCATGTTGTTGTTTGGGTTCCGTATTCTACAAGTGGGTTTATAGTAAATGAAGGAGCACTAAGTAATCCTGAATTTGTATCAGTAGCAACGCAATCACAGGTTACTGTACCTGATTTAGTAAGAGTAGTAGGAGTACATGAAAATGTAACATTTGGAGCATGAGTATCTAATCTTATGGTTCTTGTAGCTGTTGAATTGCTACTTCCGCCTTTGTCATAAACAGTTACATTATAAGTATAATTGCCATCAGTCAGCCCTGTAACATTAATTAATCGAGCTTTATTAGTCCTGGCAGTTGAATTTGCAATAGAGCCATTAGAATAATATATATTAAAAGTTATATTATCCTCGTTTAACTCTACAGCATTTGTTACGTTAATATAAATATTAGACTGTGAAAGATTTGCAAGATCAACTTCAGTATTGGTTCCAAAAGCAATAGTTGTTGGGGCAACATTATCTATAATAAAGTTAACTTGTTTGTTAACACTATTGTTAATATTGTTGGAACTGTCATTGCACCAAAATCTAGCAGTATAGTTTCCATCTGCAATTGAGGAATTTGTAGCATTATAGGCAGTTGTGCTTCCATTACTTGACATTGAGTAATTAACATTGCTTCCTGTTAAATTAAACCAGCAATAGCCAATACTGCTTACATTATTATCTGCAATTGTTAAATTAAAGTTAATTGAAGATGAATTATACCCGCTATTATTTACAGGGTAACTTACTGTAACATCTGGAGGAGTTGTATCATTAATTGTAACAGAAATATTTTGTTCACCAACATTTGTCCCATTGGTTAACGCTATGTTCACACGAATATCATATAACCCAGGAGTAGGTGCAGTAGCATTAAACCAAAATGAATTATTATTACTAATATTAGCCAAACCTATGACACTTGACACGCCTGCAATAGTTCTATTTTCCCAAATTAAAGTAAGACTACTATTTCTAAATGTTACATTACCAGAAGAAGTGCCATTTAGCGCACTTGTCCCATTTGAACCTGCAAAAAATTTAAAAGTTGAAGGTAATGTGATATTTATCTGAGTAACATCTCCGGCAGCAGCACCGCTTATATTTATGGTTATATTATATACACTGTCTGCTGAATCCTCATTAAAATTAAAAGAGTTTGTTCCCACTGTAGCACGAGCAGTATATCCTGCTGCCCAAACAAAAGTCAAACATAAAACTAAACTAACAATTCCAATAATCAAAATTTCTCTAGATTTAATCTCAGCTCTTTTTTTCATCTTACACTCTCTCTTTAAAATATTAAAGATTTGCCCTTTATAAATATTTCTCTTGAACAAAAATATATCTGCAAAAGGTATTTCTGAAAATTTAAGTTGATAATGTGTTTAGAGTTAGCGAGGAAATCTCATGAGAGTCGTATAAAAAAATTTAACGAAGATGAATTAAAATACAGAAGAGAACCTTATAATAATTAGAAATTTAAAAAAACAAAAAAATCTTTCTTTTAATTATTTTCTATTTTTAATCCAAGAAATCTCCATAATTTTTTATTACAAGTCAATATTGAAATCTTCTTTTTTTCAAATTTTATTGTAGACTTTTGTCTTTCAGGATATTTTTCTTCCAGAGCATTTTTTTAAAGCTTCAACCTTGTCTAATCTTTCCCAGGTAAAATCGGGGTCATTTCTTCCAAAATGCCCATAACTTGCTGTTTTTTTATAAATTGGTTTTTTCAAATTTAGGTTTTCAATTATCGCCTTTGGTCTAAGGTCAAAGTTTTCATAGACTAATTGGGAAATCTTTTCTTCTGGGATTTTATTTGTCCCAAAACAATCAACATGAATTGAAGTTGGTTTTGATATTCCAATGCAATAACTGAGCTGGACCTCACATTTGTCTGCCAAACCAGCAGCGACGATATTTTTAGCGATATATCTTGCTGCATAAGCAGCACTTCTGTCTACTTTACTTGCGTCCTTGCCACTAAAAGCGCCTCCCCCATGTCTTCCAACCCCTCCATAAGTATCAACAATAATTTTTCTTCCTGTTACTCCTGTATCTCCTTCTGGCCCTCCGATGACAAATCTTCCTGTTGCATTAATATGGATTTTAGTTTCATTATCCATATAGTTTCTGCAAACAGGCAAAATAACTTTTTCATAAATTTCTTTTTTCAAAACTTCTTCTGAAATGTCCTCTATGTGCTGCTGAGCAATTACAACAGAAGTAACTCTTTTAGGTTTATCATCTTCGTATTCAATAGAAACCTGGCTTTTTCCATCAGGCCCTAACCCTTTTATAATTCCTGTTTTTCTTACAACAGCAAGTCTTTGAGTCAGTTTATGAGCTAACATAATCGGAAGAGGCATGTATTCTTCTGTCTCGTTGCAGGCATAACCATACATCATCCCCTGGTCTCCTGCTCCCTGATCTTTGTCAGAATTTTCAGTTACTCCTTGGCTTATATCAGGGCTTTGTCCATGAATGCTAACCCAAACACCTGCATCTTCATAATCAATTCCAAATTTAGGATTTGTATAACCTATTTCTTTTAAAGTCTGCCTTGCAATTTTCTGTGCATCAAAAAATCCCCTTGTTGTAACTTCTCCTGCAATATGAACACTTCCTGTTGTCACAAGACATTCAATAGCAACTCTTGAATTAGGGTCTTGTGCAAGACAATTATCCAAGATAGCGTCGCTTATTTGGTCTGCTATCTTGTCCGGGTGACCTTCTGTAACAGATTCAGAAGTTATCACATATTTTTTCATCTTTAATAAAAATGTGTAGGGTTTTTAAATAATATGGAGTTGTATTATAAGATTATTATATAAGTGACATATTTATACTAATCTTAATAAATCAATAATTACTGATATAGTGAGTATATAAAGTATATAATATAGTTATGGCAATACTCATCAAATAAAAGTCCCCATAGTTCAATGGATAGAACGCGACTTTGCGGAAGTTGAAATCGGAGTTCGAATCTTCGTGGGGGCATCTTCACATTTTGTCTATTTTCGTGGGACTTCTTTAAAAAAACATAGAAAAATTTCATAGAAATTTTTCACGAGGCAATATTAAAAGATAATTGGGTTTACATATCCGAGATGTATGCCGGGAAAATATAAAGAATCTCTGCTTCATAAAGGGCATACATAAACCATACAGGGAATATAAAAATAAATCTAAGCTTAATAGAAAATGAAAATAGACCCGCACAAGCACAAAGAAAGGTATTTTGCATGGAAAGATAAAATAAGAGGCAGTATTCCAGATATAAGCAAAATTAATTCTGATTTAATCCTTCATTACATTGATGACATGGAAAAAGGCCTTAATATTGCCAGAGGCAGTGTTAAAGGAGCAAGAAGCTATCCAAGATTAAATAATCTAAGGCAAAGAATGGTTTTTCTTTCAAAGAAATTTAAAGAGTTATACCAAGTAGAGGATATAACTAAGATAAAAGAAGAGCAGCTAATCTCTTTATTTTCAGACATGCAAAAAGGAATAATAAAAAGGGAAAATGGTCAGGAATATAAGTCAGTAGATACTTATGCAAGGGTTTTCAAGGCATTTTGGCATTGGTATCAGAAAGTAAATAAAAAACAAGGAACTGAAGTCCTGGACATTACATTAGACTTAGATACAAAGCAGGAAAAACCAAAATGGGTTTATCTGACAGAAGAACAGGTAAGGAAATTATGTGACAATGCAAAATATGAGTATAAAGTCTTATTTATGTTTTTGTTTGATACAGGGATAAGAAGCCCTACTGAGTTATTTAATGTCAAGGTCTCTGACTTATATAATGATTTCAAAGAATTGCAGATAAGAGAAGAAACTTCTAAGACATTTGGCAGAAGAATAAAGCTGATGATTTGCTCTGAGCTGATTAAAGAGTATGTAAAAAGCAAAGACCTGAAGCCAGAAGATTATCTTTTTAATATGAAGTATTCAAGTGCTAGCAAATATTTGAAAAGGCTTGCAGCAAGGCTGTTTGGGAATAAACTAAGTGAAGCAGGCGGAAAATATTCTGAAATGAGTTTATATGATTTTAGGCATATAAGTTGTTGTTATTGGCTTCCAAGATATAAAAGTGAAAGTGCGTTAAAATACAGATTTGGCTGGAAACAATCAGATAAAATTCACTATTACTCAGAATTGTTAGGCATGAAAGACACAATTTCTCAGGAAGATATGTTAATAGATGTAACAAAAACAGAGATTGAGAAAAGATTAATGCAGAGTGAGAAAAGAAACCAGATGATTGAAGAGGACAACAAGATGATACATAAACAGATGTCTGAGATTTTAGAGCTTTTCGGATTGTTTAAAACTAAATTCGGAATCTATGAACAGATTAGACTAAAAGAACAGCAGATTGAAACAAATTAAATCGAAAAGCAAGGTTTCGAGCGACAAGGCTTTAGCCAGCGAGAAACCTTTAGGAGATTAATTGTGAAATGAGGGACAAAAATTATTTTCAATTGGATTTTTATGAATCTAAGGAACGATTTGCAGATTGTTATTCTTTAAGGCAGATTAAAGATCCTTCTAAAGTCAGGCATCTTATAAAAAGAGGTTACAGCTTAACAAAACATTATGACTTAAGAATGAGAGAAGGAGTATATTTAACAAAAAACCAGAAAACAGAAAGCCCACAACATGCTTTTTTGGTTTGGGCTTTACTAAAATATTTAAAAGAGCAAAATTTTCAAGTCCAGAATTTCAAAACAGTAAAGCCAGACATTATTTTTGAAGTACAAAACAGAAAAATTGCTATTGAAGTTGAGACTGGAAAAAATTTAAGAAACAACCGGAAGCAATTTTTAGAAAAAGTCAACTCGCTTTATGAAAATTTTAGTTATAACTGGTTTTTTGTTGTAACAAATAGGGATTTGGTCAAGAAATATAAGAAGTATGGCAGGACTTACACAAGAAAAAATGTCATAAAAGCAATCTGGAGGTATGTTAATTTTAAGCCAAGAAATTACATGTTAAAACATCGGTTTTGGAAGGTGGGTGCAATAGCATTTATAGACGAAAGAACTTTAAAGAAATACCGCAATTGACACCACATATAATAGAGTCTTGCAGACTTTTTAAAAATAGTTTGCTACTAAAAGTTTATTAAAAAGATACCCTTTTTCTTCTGTGTGACAGCCTTTTTGCTTTAAAACTGACTCTTCTTCCACCAGCTCTAAAACTTACAGGTCTTTTTGTCTTTGTTTTGTAATTTGCTAAAAAGTTTGGCATTTTTACCTCCTTTTTTTCTTTTAGGTCTCATTTTATTTCAAAATCTTGTCTGGTAAATAGGTCATAAGTTTCTTTAAATACGTCCAGTTTTCCATCTGACATTGTAATTGCTAAATCAACTATTATCGCTTTTAAACAATGTAGTTTTAGTGCATCAAAAGAAATAATTTCAGATTTTCTATATAATGGATTATCCTTGTTTATTATAATTGATTTCCCATCTTGACTTAATGAACTTTCTGGAGCAGTTTTTCCAAGAGATTCAACTTTTATGATTATCTTTCTTTTACCAATTTTAAGTTCACTAAGTGAAGCTTCTAATTCATCCAATCTGGGGCTTATTTGAGTTTCCTTGTTTAGTTTTATTTTTGAAAAATATTCTTTAGGTACATTATCTAAAACATAACTTTTATTTTGAATTCTTTTTTCGATCTTATTATCAAAATCTCCCGTATCTTTTTCAATTTCAGCCCATTTATCTTTAAACTCTGGTTTTTCCATAATACTTGCAGTCTCGGAGGATAAAGATTCTGGAATCATTTCAGCAGTATTTTCTTCATCTTGCTTTTGTGCATCATAAACATCTCTTATAAAATCATTAATTTGTTTTTTTAACCAACCAATAAATATGCCGAATTTGAGATTATCTTCAATAAAACCAGAACGATTTGTTAATACTGCTTCATCTAAGGCATTAACATTTAAGTCTACATATATTCTGTTATGGTAAGTTAAACCATGTGTTAAATTTATCTTTTTGATTGGAACCTCGCCCGATTCATTTACAACTCTCCCAAATACTCTTATATATATTTTAGATTCCTCTCCTATTGATTGATCAGTGATAATAATCTGCCCAGTAACTTTCCCTAATCCTTCAATATCTTCATTTAAATCTAAAACACTACCATTTCTTTTTGCAGGCTCTAATTTTATACCATTAATATAAACACTAAAATCCGGTTTTAGAGGCATAAATTTTGTTAATGATCTCTTAATATTTCTAACCTCAGCTTCTTGTTTTAAATCAAGCATTCTTATAAGAGTTCCTGTCTTTTTTGTACCTGTTTTTTCAGAATTAACATTTAGACTAAAATCATCAATAAAATTATTCTCCTCAAATTTATCAAAATCCATTGTCGCAGTTGATTCAGCTCCATTTTTCCAAGTTGTGATTTCAAATTTTTTGCAAAGTCTATACATACTAAGCTTTCCTATACCAAACTTTCCAATTATCTCTCTTTTTATTTTACCAATTTTTTTGATTCTATCGTCATTTTTCTTTTTTGTTGAAGAGATATAAAAAAATTTAACTAATTCTTCATGAGTCATACCAAGACCATTATCTTCAATAATAATTCTAGGATCTTCTTCTTGGACTATTTCAATTCTTACCTCAGTTGAAAAAGCATCACTTGAGTTGCTTACCAACTCACTAAAAACAGAAGTAATGTTTGGATAAAATGCAGTACTAAGTTGTTTTATTAAGTCAACTCCAACTTTCAGTTTTTCTTTACTCATTTTCTACCTCCAAGCCTGCCTGCCTCTCCTTTAATTTTTTCTCTATTATTTCTTTTTCTTTTAACAACTTATTTTCATCTTCTACCTGTCTCATAATTTCTCCTGTTTTCTGAAGTATTCTATCTCTTAAAATAGTAATTCTTTCTTGATTTTCACCTTTTTCTTTGATCATAATTTCCGCTAAACCTTCAGCTATATTAAATGTTGCATAAAATAATGTGTCTTTTGTCGCCATAAAGGCCGGAAATGAAACATTTGTAAATATTTCTATGCCTTTTTCTTCACTAACTGCAACTTGTTTAAGAATTTCACTATCTTCTAAATCCTTAAATTCATGTGTAAATTTAAATTTTTTTCCATTTATAGTTAACACATATCTTTTTTTTAAATGAGTTTTTTTAGGATTTCTGTCTCTACTTTCTTCTGGTTCATGGTACTCCTGAATAATGCTAATCTCGGGTTTATCTCGTTTTTCAATCACTTTATTAGTCTCTCTTTTGTTAGGATTTTTATCAGAAACATTTGGAGAAGCATAAACTTTTAGTTCAGGAGTTTCTCTTATTGCACGTGCAATTATTTCTTCCTGTTTATCCATTTTTTCTTTTAAATTAGAATCAACTTTAATGTTTCCTTCATATTTTCTAGCTTTAGCAAGAAATGGTTTCATAAATTCTCTCATTTTTTCTTCCATTTCTAAGTATTCATAAGATTCTTTTATCCACTCTCTTTTATTATGTGTTACTGGGATATCATCCATATGTAATTCTCCAACAATTCTTCTAACCTCTGGATGTCTATTGAACCCGATATTATCATACTGAGTTATTAATCTGCCTCTTCTAAATGTGTTAAACCCATAATATCCTTTATTTGAACCAACTTTCATTAATCCACGCCACCCTTTTATTATACTTCCATTATTTAATTTCAATTCAAAAGATTCTTTTCCTTCTTCAGTTAAATCCATTTCTTTAGGAGAACATGCAATTGAATTAACAACTAATTTTAATTCACCATTAGATATATACGGAGCAAATCTTAAAGATAAATCTTCTTTTAAATTAGTTACTAAATTTGGATAATATCTAATTTTTAATTTTTCAATTTTAACTTTTGTTCCAGAAATCTCCTTAGAAGTTTTTCTTATAGTCATCAAATGTTTTGACCAATCTCCATTTTTCATCCAATCCTCTTCGTCAAATTCAAGTACATATTCTTCATCATTCCCTTTTTGAGTTGTTTCAACAATAAATTTTTTCCCAAGACTTTGACAAGCAGTTTTTAATCCTAAACCAAATTCTCCTAATTGATTTTTCTTTTCTGAATATGCTAATCTAAGTGATTTTTCTGCAACACTTTCATCCATACCCATGCCATCGTCTGAAACTTCAATTATATTATTTTTTATTATAATCTTTACATTTAACATCTTATCTTCATATCTCGCATCTAAAGAATTATCTATTAATTCAGATATAGCTTGACTAACTGAATATCCAGCTTGTCCTATTTTAGGCATTAAACTCCTATGGGGGGTTATATCTATTTGTTTTGTGCGAAAATTTTTGTTTTCCATGTCGTTCTAGAATAATCGCTCGTTTATAAACATTTCTATACTAGAGCGACATATAACTTTTGTGCAATTATTATATTAATTATGGTTCTAATAAAGTTCAATTGAGTTTTTTAAGAACCTTTAGGGAATAGAAAAGTTTATAAAGTTCTAAAAATATTTATAATCATGAAACAAACAAAGTCCATCTTAAAGAATGTAAATGTAGATCAACTAGAACGAACTCTAGATAAATGTCTGATGTGGTTCTATGCATATCCAAGAACAAAAATAGGGCTTACTGACTTAGCTAGATATATTCGTTCATCTAAAACTGCTACAAAACAAGTTATTGAATCTTTAGTGCAAATACAATTTTTAAATAAAGATGTTATAGGGAAAGCCTGGCTGCTGTATGCAAACCAAAAACACCCTTATTTTATTACAAAGAAAATCCCTTACAATCTAACTATTATTTATGAATCAGGAGTATTAGATGCTATACACAAATCAATCCCTTCTCCTCGAGCAATTGTTTTATTTGGAAGTTATCGTTGGGGGAGTGATGTAGAAGACAGTGATATAGACATAGCTGTTGAGGTTGTTAATAATCAGGAATTACAAATTATTCGCTTGGGAGAAATTGAACAGTTAGGATATAGGAAAAATGTTCCTGTAAACTTACATATCTTCTCCAGAAACAAAATAGATTTAAACCTATTTGCTAATATAGTAAACGGGATAGTTTTGGATGGATTTATGGAGGCGAGGGTATGAATAATAGAATAAAACATCATGACAAGAAGAATGCTCTTAGCATTGTTAACGCTGCAGAAAAGGAAATGCAATTCACCCTTAAACAGGAAGTTACTGATGAATCTGCATTTAATATTATAAGAAATGTCTATGAAAGCTTTCGTATGTTGGGAGATGCTCTTTTGATTTCTAAAGGGATAGTCTCTCAGGACCATATAGAACAAATAAAAGAACTTGAAAAAGTCGCAGTAGAGACTGAAAGACCGATTAAGCTTATTGACAGCTTGCGTAGATTGAGGCATAATATCAATTATTATGGCTATATCCCAACAAAGGTGGAAGCTGAAGATGCGGTTTCAATCGCACATGCTTGTTTTAATCCTTTATTAAAAGAAATTAGAAAAGAGCTTGATAAAAAATAGTTAAAAAGAAAAATATAAATACTAGCACCACTTAAAATAAATAAGCACATAAAAAATTCAAAAATAAACTAAAAAAGTCCCATTATTCTGGACAAAGTGTCTAGCCCCTTGTGGGGGCATTAATCCTTAGGATTAAATCTCTACACAAACCGAATAACTATGAGCTATTTTGGTGCAACGCTTCTTTGAAGAGTGTTCCCAAATGGTTTGGTGTTTGGGAGGGGAGTTGAACTAGAATTAAATTAGTTGTCTTAATTCATAAAGAGAGTGAATGGTTAATGATGGATTTATTGTTGGAAATTTGTGCTCTCCCCTGTCTAATAAAACATCAAATACTTTAGCATTTTTTGCAGTTTCTACATCTTCATCTGCATTTCCAATATAAACTGCCCCTTCTTTTTGAGATTTAAGTAAACCTAAGCATTCTTCCAAGCCATGTGGATGAGGCTTGGGCTTGAATCCATTCACTCGATGTGCAACAACTATTGCATCAAAATTTTCTTTTCCTAGCATATCAATTTCAAGTTCTGCAATATGCAAAGGTGCCCCAGTAACTATTCCTGTTTTAAATCCTGCTTTTTTCAGTTCTTGAACATAACTAACATCATCATAGACTTTTGTTAATTTTTTTCTTAATTCTGTTGTATCATATTTTCTATAAAGACTCCAAAAAGTGTCGAGAGATAAACCCCAATTATCTGTGACTATATCGCCTCTTCGTGCCTCAAACCAAAATCGGTCTATCAATTCATTTTGTGGAGAAACTCCCAAATCTCTCAAAGTTTGTCCAACAATAGTATATCTATATTCTGGCAAAGTATGAACTAATGTTCCATCTAAATCAAAAATGAAGGCATTATACTTCTTCATATTACCACAATTAAAGTATCATTTAAAATAATTTGTATAGTGAGGAAAAAGTTGGGAAGTTAATCCTTAGGATTAAGTAATCGTTGGGGCATATCTACATTTTGTCTAATTCTTTAACCAAATTAAATGGAAGAACCAGGTCATGTAAATTTTCTTCTTACTCAATCTCAATAATCTTATCAGCAAAAGAGCTTAATTGAGAAATCATTTTTTCATCAGTCATATCTTTAATGCATATCATTGCAAAGGTTACTTTCAGTTCTTTCATCTTATTTGATATAAAACGAATGAAATCTTTTACTGTTCCAAAATCATTATGGAACAGCAGTGTGCTTACTGAATCAAAAATAAGTATTTTGGCTCCTGTTAATTCTTTAACAGTAGAAGTCGTACTTATTGAAATATTAGTAAGCTCTTTTGGAGAGCCTATGAATACTGCATTTCCTGACCTATTCCCATTAGTCATCCTGCGCGGAGTCACAGCATCAATAATAAATATCTTCCCTGTGTCTATCCCTATTTTCTTAAATCCTTCTATTAGTTCAGAAAAAGGCTTGTTTACTGTTACATAAACTATATTATAACCTTTTACAGAGACATAATGCTTGAGGATATTTGTATTTGTTTCCACAATTTTTTTAGATGGAACTTTAATTAAAACAATGTCCCCCTCTCCTATTTCTTCACCATCTATTTTTCCTGTAAAAATTTTCTGCATTTTTACCTTCTCTTAGAATCCTCCTTCTAAAACAATTTAAAGAAGTACATATTTATAAATTTTATGTTATATACAAAAACTTCATTTTTTCTTGTTGTATTTCAAGAGAGGTAAAAAAATGTTTTGCCAATGTTTTTTCTCTTTTTATCTTTCTACCCCAAGCCCGCCAAAAACTTCCTGTTCAGGATAGACTACGATTCCTTTATTTGTAATCTGCATCGCAACTATTTTCTTCTGGTGCTTTTCTCCTCTCATTTTTAAGACCTCTATTGCATTTTCTCTTATCTCTCCTCTTTTTATATTATAAAGAACAATAACCCCATCAGCAAGAAATTCTTCAACTCCTGTTGTAGAAAAAATCTTTGGAATCTGCTCTGTCTCTGTAATAAGAAAAGTTGTTGCTCCAATTTTCTCAAAAAATCTGAATAGTTGCTCAATATAGGCTCTATAGCTGTCTTCTTTTGTTGTGAATGCGCCCCCAACTGCAGTCAAAGAGTCAATAACAATAAAATCAGGTTTAAAATCTCTTGGGAGGATGATAGGATAAACATTAATAAATAACTCGCCTTTTTGTTCGGCAAGCAAAGCGTCTACATTCCTTGTTATTTCAAATGGGCTTATTCTTTGTATTTTCAACTTGCCAGCTTTAATCATTTTTTCAGCATCCCATCCAAAATCTTTCATATGCTGTTTTAATTTATCCTCGCTTTCCTCAAAGCTCATGTAAAAGCATTTTTCTCCTTGAGAAGCATGATAAGCAAAAGTCTCCAAACAAAAAATTGTCTTGCCACTTCCAGCACCTCCAGCAACAAGAATAGAATTTCCTTTTGGGATTCCATGCTCAAACAAATCATCAAGACCAGGAATTCCTGTTTTTATGTATTTTTTCCCTCCTTTTATTACCTTCTCCTTTAACTCTAGTCTGGAAATATGTTTTATAGGGGCTCTTTGCTCAATAATTTGAGCTTCATGCCCTTTAATCTTGCCTGATTTTAATTGCTGCTCAATTTCTGATTTTATAGAAGCAATTTTGAATTTGGCATTTTTATCTTTGTCTGTATCTTTCTTTTTAAATTTAAGAAAAATCTTAGCCTTTTCTTTCCTCTTTACAGCCTTATCCTTCTCTTTTTTAATTTTCTTCACGCTCTTTTTCATATTCAATAATAGGATTCTGATTATTTAAATCTTATTTCTCTTCCTCTCTAAGACAGGCAACTCTTCTTTTATCTCCTGCAATCTTTCTTTATATTTTTTCATTCTTATATTGTAAACCAAACCTGAAATCTTGTTTTCCCTGAACCTTTCTGTTTGTGTTTTTTTCATTAAATCATTTAAAACTTTTTCTTCTGTTTTCATCTTTCTTATTTTATTTGTTAATAATTTTTTCTCAAATCTCTTGTTTGTGAAATAGCCGATAATTCCTAAGACAATTAATAAAGATATAATCTGAATCCAGTATCTTTGGAAGAAGTTTTTAGCTCCCTTTTTTATTCCAGATAAAGTTGAAACTTCTGTTTTTTCTTTTTCAAGTGCAAGATTAAAATCCTCAAGAAGTCTTTCAGCATCATTATACCTTTCTTCTGAAAAAGCAATTTTAGCCTGCTCTAAAATATTTTGGATTTCTTTAGAAAGCTCTGGTAGCGGATAAGAAATATATAACCCTACATTTTTTAATTCCATTTCATCTTGTTTAAAATTATTCTCTTCAACAAAAATTTTATCCATCAATAAAAATGCAGTTTCTTTTCTTTTTTGAATGTCCTTAGTATAAACCAAAACATCCTCATAAGTTATGTCCTGCCATTTAATTAATCTTAATGCGTTTCTTGCTTCTTGTTTTTCTTTTTCTGTTGAATTAACATCTTCTCTTAAAATTGAAGCATATTTTGCTTGCTCAAATACCCGTCTGGCTTCAATTAAACTATCATTCATGTAATTTACTGAAAAATTGTTTTCCTGCATTTCTTTGATAATGCTTTCTGACTCATTAATTGCTTGCAATGCAGCTTCTTTTGTTATTGATTGATTCTCTTCTTGTTGAATTGCATTTTCAGAACTTTCATTATAAGCTACAAATCCAATAAAATTAGACTTCTGAGTATTAAGTATAAAAAAGCTTATTCCTAAGACTAAGAGAATACATAAAATAATTATTATTAATTCCTGTTTCATTTTATATAACTCCCATCCTCTTAATTTTTTCTTTAATTTTAGCTTCTTCTCTTAATCTTTTATTTTCTCTAATTTTACTAATATGATGGAATGGAGATTTTAAAGACCCAATAATTTTAAATAAAACTATCCTTGCATTTCCATGTTTTTTAATCTTACTATTTGATTTTATAATCTCTTTTTCTAATTCAGATTTGCTGTCTTTTATCTGATTTTCTCCACTTTTCTTTTTCTTTAATAACTCCAAGGTTATTTTTTCTCCTTCAATTTCAGCTAGTCTTTCATTTAAAGTTTTGAATTCAATATCATATTCATTTGCAGATATTTTCCTGTCTCTGTAATACTGCTCCTGCAGTTTTATAATTTCAGACTCAACCTGCAGTCTCTCGTTTTCTAAATCCTGCAAAATTTGCTGTTGTCTTAGCATCTTTATTCTTTTATTTCTTAAACTTAATCTTTGTTGTTTTATTTTTGCTAATTTATTCTGATGCTGATTCATTATTCTGTGGTAATCTCCAGCAGAAATCTTTCCTGAAAAATAATTTTTTTGGGCAGACAAGATGAGGGTTCTTATGTTATTTTCTTCTTTGTTTATATCTTGTATTTTTCCTGTTATAGAAGATTTTTGGTAAGTTTTATAAGATAAAATTCCTGCAAATGAAAATATTAAAATTCCTATCAAAACAAAATGCCAGTATAAATAAAGGAAGAATCCATAATTTCCTTTTCTCTCAAGCAAAAGCAAAACTTGCGCTGATTTAGCTCTTTCTTCTGCAGTACTGAAGTCTCCTCTTTTAAATGCAGCTATTGCCATATTCAAAACATTTTCAGCAGACTCTCCGCTAAATATCGCTTTCCCGGTTAAGACAGAATTTATAGAAACTTTCTCTCCATTTTCATCAACAATCTCTTTTGCAACATTTCCAGTTAATAAGTATGTTTTTTTCGGGTCTTTTAATGCCCCTGAAATTTTTTCTATTAAGGAATTTACAGAAAATGCTTTGTTTTTTATATTGATAACATTATCAGACAAATCTAATGATTTCTTATTCTTATTTTCAGAAAGTTTTAATTTTGCTTGCTCCAGTAATTTACTAACTTCTTGTGTATTAAATCCTGCATTTTTCATTTCTAAAATTGCTTTTTCAGCTTCTGACAATGCTAAATTGCTTTTTTCTTTGCTAACTTCTTGAATGACTAATTTTATATTTTGAGTCTCTATATAGCTTGTTTTTGCAGTCCCATCTACTTTATATCCTGATATTAGCGCCTTAAGTGTATGCTCTTCATAACTCTCTTTATAAGAAGGAATTTTTAATTTTATATTGAATTTTTTAGTCTCTTTTGAATTAATTTTGCCTATTTTGCTTGGGTAAATTTCAATATACTGCGGTAAAAATCCAGCTAAACTGAGGGTTAAATCTTCTAAACTTGAATTAGGGTATTTGTTATTAACTTCTATATCAAAACTGTCCTGTTCGCCTCTTACAACTTCAATTGTTTTTGAATATGCAACTGACTCTGCCTTTGCAATTCCCCCTCCTCCGCCGGTTGCTCCAGAAGTTATTGTTTGTGTTATAGTAACGGGATTAGAAACACTTATTGCTTTTGAAGTATTTACAGAATCTGCATTTGAAGCAATTGCTGTTGCATTAATGTAATAAGTAATGTCAGAAGTTGAACTTCCAACGTCAATAGTAATTGTGTTTGTTCCTGAAGATCCTATTGGAAGAGTTCCTAAGCTTCTGTTTAAACTTCCAGTAGATAAAGTAAATATGCTAGGCAAAGTCCAATTTAAATAAACTCCTGTTGCATCTTGTGTTCCTAAATTAGTCACAGAAACAGCATAAGTAACTCCTATCTGAGAAGTTGTTACAGAGCTCGAAAAAGTATCTATTGAAATTTGAAGATAAGGTCCTTCGGCAGTCTGAATATAGATTTGTTTTTCATAAATTGTCGTTCCTGCTTCTGAAACAATAGTCACATTATAAGGATATAATCCAGTAGTTATTCCAGTTGTATTAACAAAAAGATTTAAACTTATGTTGCCACCTGAAGAAACTGAATATGAAGCATTATCATCATTTGTATAATTAATATCAAATTTGCCTTGAATGGGAGATGAAGCAGATATGTTTAAATTAAAATTCAGACTGTTATCTCCGGTATTATTAAGATAAATTGCCCCCAAGGTATTATTATCGCTTCTTTGCGCATAAGTAAAAGATTTAATTGAAGGAATAGTTGTGCTATTCCAAAAACTGCTTTCATTTGCAACAATTAAAGTATAGTTTGCAGAAATATTCTGATTTCCAGCAGTGTCTGTAGCATTTATTTTAAAAGCATATGTTCCATTTCCTGGCAAAAAAGAGGCATTGTAAGTAACTGTTGCTGAAGAGCCATTTGCAATCGCAGAGTTGTTAGTCATAACGGCAGAAATCCAATTCCCATCGCTTAAATTCTGCCACATTAACTCCACTTCATTAATTTTATAATCTTCAACAATCGTTGCATTAACATTTACACTCACATAAGGGTCTAACTCTGCTGTCGTATTAGGAGAATAAGTTATATTATAAATTTCAGGATAGCTATCATCGCTGACGTTAATAGCGTAGTTTGTTGTTAAATTACTTCTTCCAGATAAATCATAGAGATAAATTTGAGCTGTAAATCTGGGAGGAGTTGTATTTCCTGCGGAGATTATGTAGCTTAAACTTCCAGTCAATCCAGCTAAAGAAATCTGCGAAGAATTTTGCCAGCTTCCAGTTGCATTGTGCCCTATAATTGCATAGCTTAATCCAATTGAATCAGAAAGAGAAGCAGAACAATTAACATCTTGGCTGTCATTAACAGGATTTGTGCATGAAAATGCATCAACACTTGGATTAGTCAAATCAACGTAAATAACAATTGATTTATTTGCCTGATTATTGCTTGTATCATTCGCATAAAAAGTTATGTTGTGCTGTCCTTCTACTAAAGTTATTGTTGAATTCCAATTTGTTGTAGAAACATTTCCCAAGGTTACTAATGTGTCTGAATTATTTGTATATCCTGCCCAGCTTAATGATTCATCAGTTGTTATGTTTAATAAAATATCAGCAGAGCTAGAATAGCTTGCATTTACAGGAGAGTAAATTGTTATTTCTGGTTTTGTTGTATCCCCTGCTTCTGCACTTATTGTGAATGAATTTCCAGTTAAAGAGCCGATATTCCCATAAGAATCATTTGCCCATAAGCTAAGATTATAATTTCCACTTACAATACTTGTATTAGCATGGGTGTAAAGATAAAGAGAAACATTACTTAGACTAACATTATTCACTCCAGAATCTAAAGAATACCATGCATTTGTTAGAGCTTTATTAACAACTATTGTAAAAGTAACAGAGCCTTGAGTAATATTTGAATTATTTAACGGATTAGCAAGAGTTATTGTCGGAGCTTGAGAGTCAGTTGTATAGCTTCCTGTAAGAGGATTTGCAGTTGCAGCTTCTCCTAATTCATCAAAAATATAAACATACCACAAGTGTAATGAAGAATCTGTTTCAGAACTGAATGTGCAGCTTAAATTACTATTTCCTGTTGAATTACAATAATGTCCATTTGTGCATCCAGATGAAGTTGCTCCTGAAGAATTGCATACGAATAAGGTTAAAGTTTGTACAGAATCTGAATCATAAGCAACACTTGAAACATTAACTGTTGCTCCTCCCTTTATTATTACTGCATTATCACTTGCACTTGTTAATACCGGAAGCTGATTTATGTTGATAGTTTTATCAACGATTGTTTGTATATTTCCTGCATCATCAATAGAATAATATCTCAAATAATTTGCGCTTCTGTTGGAAGAAGTGTAAGTTATTGTACCCCCATTGTCAATGCTTGTTGTAGGGCTGCATCCCTCGCTTGTCGAAGTGCAATAATATGTTGTGGGGTCTGAATCAACATTATCTACTTCTGTAATTGTAACAGTATAATTTGGAGCATGGATATCTGTATTAGCATTACTAGTTGTTGTTGGAGCAGTATAATCTAAATAAAAATTGATATCTAAATTCTGGCTTGTATTTTGCTCATTTCCTAATGAGTCTTCACAAGAGACATATCTAGTTGTAAATCCCTGGCTTGAAACATCATTTATAGAACAATTTGCCTGAATCCCAGAAATTACACAATTATTAGACATAGAAGAATAGATAATATCACTACTAGACCACCTGCATAACATATCTACCTCTCCTGAGATAGTTATATTCGTTCTCTCATCATTAACAGCATCAAAATAACTTGGAGTTGTGTCTCCTGCAACTGAAATTATAGAAGTTGTAGGAGGAGTTGCATCATTAGTATAAGATAGATACCTCAGATCAGTCTGGTTCGAGTTGCTATTTACATCTTTGGCAAACCCCTGATAAGTATAAGTTCCGGTAGTGAAATTGCTTTGGTTTGTTATAAACACCCATTTGTCTGTGTTGTATTTGTTAAGATTTGAATAATATTGCTGCCTAAGTTCATTTGCAGATAAACTTGCAGAATATGCGCGGACTTCATCAATTGTTCCATTGAAGTTACTTCCGCTATTGTATCTTCCAATTTCAAAAGTTGTTATTGCAGGTGCCTGAGAATTGCTTCCTGAAGCAACCACAGCACCATCAACTATTAAGGATGTGGTGCTTCCGCTCCAGTTTAAACCAATCTGATGCCATTGTCCTGTCCAATCAGAAGGTATTGTCCATGCTAAAGGAGTTAAAGTGCCGCCAGTTTCATAACGCAAAGTATTATCACTATTGCTATAAATCCTTAGTGCACCAACTGCACTAGGTTTTGTATCAAATAGGGCTTGGGTTACAATTTTAAGATCTTTATTAGGTTTTATCCACATTAATACGGTTCCTGTTGTTGCGGAAAATCCTGTGATAGTTGTTTTAGCATAAGTAGTTCCTGCAAAATTTAAGGCACTGCCATATCTGCCCGAAGTAGTCCAAGTTGGAGCATTAGTAAAAGTTGCATTATTACTGCTTGGGCTTACATCTACTGCCTTTGTTGCATTTTCACCCAATGCAGAAACATTGTCTAAATTAAGCATCAAAACCAATGAGCTATTATAAAAAGTGTAATTTGTACCATTCCAGTTCCACTTAAATTCTGAAAAATCTGTGGCGTTTGTGATTGAAATATTTATCTGTATCGAGGTATTTTTTGTAACCGTGGCATTTGCAGGAGTTGGAGTGGTGAAGTTTATATTAGGAGGTGTCCAATCGCCTATGTACAATACCCTTGTTTCTGTGCAGTTTTGGTTTCCGGCAGTGTTATTTGCGCATCCTTGGTAGGTATAGCTGCCCTGACTTACCAGGCTGCTTTGGTTTGTTATAAACACCCATTTGTCTGTATCGTACTTATATAAATTACTGTAATATTGCTGCTGAATTTCATTTGCTGATAAACCTCTATTGTAGATATATACTTCGTCTATTGTACCATTGAAATATCTTTGGGGATTGTTGGAAGTGTTCAGCTCACAGCCAATTGTAAGATAGTTATTTGGTGCACTAGGCACGCTTGCGCTTGTTGATGCTGTCTGAGCACCATTTACATAGAAATATGTTGTTCCGCTCCTTCTCGTCATGACAACATGATACCATGTGTTTGCTGAAGCGAATGTATATCCACTGTCTATCCATGCAACCAAGCCATATAATCCTGTTAATTTGTTTCCTGAAAGTCCTGCACCATTTCCTATTCCAAAACCATATCCTGCTGCATCATTTCCGTTGTAAATGGCAAGGCTTAATTGACTCAGCGAGCTTGGTTTTATCCAAGCTGCAATTGCCCAATTGTCTACAGCATTTGTTGCACTTTTTGTTCCGTTTATCCATGCATCAGATCCGTTGAATTGATATGCTCCCCCATATTTTCCTGTTGCATTGAAAACCGCATTGTAAACTGTGCCATTTAATGAATTTGATGAGACATCAACAACTTTAGTTGCATTTTCACCCAGCGCCGTAACATTGTCGAAATTCAGCATCAATACCAGCGAGTTGTTATAAAAAGTATAATTAGTACTATTCAAGTTCCATTTGAATTCATTCATGTCAGATGCATTGGTTATTGATATGTTTATGACAACAGAGTTGTTTGATGTTATCGTACTGTTTGCAGGCGTTGGGTCTGTGAAGTTTATTACGGGCGCAGCATAAACAAAACTCAAACTACTGATAAGAACTGTTACAACTAACAGAAACAAGATTGATTTCTTCATTTTCTTCCCCCCTTTTTCTTTTCTTTATAATTATTAATTAATTCATTTAAAATTTCATCAAAAGTATGTTTTCTTACAAAATCGAGATTCTCTATTTTTTCTTTTGTTTCCTCAGAAATTCTAATAGTTGTAGACTTTGTATCTTTAGTAGTCATAATCTACTAAGTAGATTATAATATATTTAAAGTTTTTGTTTTCAGTTTTCAGGGAGAATTTGACTGCCCATTTTTGCAGAGTTTAACCTCTCGTGAGAACATTTAACCAATAAAAAAGTTTTAGGATTCTTTATCTTCAGCTATAGCGAAAGATAGTTTGTCTGATTTTTTTGCCCTGATTTTACAGATGCAACCTTCAGATTCCAATATTTCCATATTACGAAATCCAAGTGTATTAAACATTTTCATAAAGGGGCTTTTGACATGCTTCTTTATTAAGACCTGTGAAAGGTAGTCATTACTCGGGATTTTTTTCCTTAACCTATTGAACATATTGACTGTTCTTTTTTCTACAATGTCTTCAATAAGAAGATTATCAAGAGTGTCATAATCAATTACTTTGCCTAAACTTTGATAAAAATAAGTCATCAAACCTTTTCCCCTTAATTTCCCACCGTAAATGTCAGATGAATAAATATTATTTTCATTATGATTGTACCTGACATCATAATACCATCCAATAAGATGGTCAAAATATCCCTTTTTATCATTATCAAAGATATCTTTTAATGGGTCTAAATTTTTAATCTGCATATCGTATTTTTTAGAGACTCCTTTTAATTCATTCATAAAAGAGAGTAAGCCATTTCTGGTCTTTTTGTTAAGGTTATCAAATTGTGCAATATCAACAATCTTGTTTACAGTGCTATTATCAACTGCAGGATGAAAAACAATTGCAGAGTGATATGCAGATTCCTTACAAATAAGCGCCTCAGAACATGGAAGTATGCTCAAATCAAATTTAGGAGAGTTATCAGAAAATATTGATTCAGAATCCAGGCAAAGCTTGAGAGGTTCTATTTTTGCGAAAACCGAGTTTAAAACCCCGGCTAGTTCTTCATACTGCTTTACAGAGTAATCCTTTAATTTAATTTTTTTAGGCATAATTTTGATTTGGAATTAAGGTTTATAAAGGATTGCATTTTGGGCGTTGTCAAGAATTAGGGACTTAAATCTGCTGTCAAGTTTAGGGACTTTCGGTTTAATAATAATATATTATCCTATTTTTTATGCGAGGTTTATTTTAAAAGAGAATAAATTAAGAGGCAAAGCTGGTGAAGAGTTACTTAAAAAGAAGAGCAAGAAATTCAATGAAAAGATTAAGTAAATTTTTATAGAAAATATTTACCCATAGCACATATCTAATTCTACTTTAATACTCCCAGGATACAAATCAATAGCCTGGCTTGCTCCTGCTTCGCTGCTGCAATTTTTAAAGTTTCCTTCTGTAAAATTCATGATTTCTTCTTTATTTGAGGAAGCCCGACTTGCTGAGGAAGCATTGACTTCCCTCCGATTTTCATAATAAATCTCTAGTTTGTAAGCTTTATTGCGAGAATCATCAGAGACATTAAAGCTGTGCTTAACAATCTTTGAATAATCTTCTTCTAAGACAGCACAAGCTTGTTTATCAAGATTTATACAGTTTTCATTTCTGTAACATGCTTTAATCAATTCTTGAATGCTTTCATAGTTAGGAGTAAAAGTTGTTGTGCAATTTGTTGTGTGATACATTGTAGACTGTAAGAAGTCCGAAATTTCAACACTTGTCCTTTCAATTTTCTCGCCTCTTCCAATTGAAATGCTCAAGAATATTAGTCCAATTACAGTAACTATAACAATTATTACAGCAAAACCTACGATTTCGCTTTGCGATTTATTTTTTGTTTTCATCGTTTGTTTTATCTATTCTCTATTAGTAATCTCAAACTTTTTCCGCTTTGCTCTCAATTGCTTAAGCGTTTTAGTGTTGATTGATTATTAGTTTAGTTTATTTTTTCCTCCTATTTTCTCTGGCTTCCTGCCCATAGCTGGGCAATCTCACATTTTTCATATACTATTGTGTCAAATTCAACTCTGCAAAGAGCAACAAAACTGTGAATCCTATTGTCATTTGAGGAATTTTTATTATAAACCTCAAAAATGTCGCAATTAGGGTAATTTTCAATTGTGCATTTTATCATTTCACTTTCTCTTTTGTTGAATCCAGAATATTTTAATACACTCAGGCTCGTGAATGGCCAATAGCTTTCAAAGCTTTTCTTTCCAATCAATGCCATTAATTTATCTTCGTCTACGCAGTTTGGCCTGTTTCCTGTGCAGACAAACTCTGCTGTTCCAGCAAGATTTGAAATAGCAGATAAAGTTTTAGCTTCTTCATTTTGGGTAGCAGATTCATGCAGATTCCTGAATATAATTGAAGCAGCAAATAAACCGACTAGAACAAAAAATAAGATTATTGCAACAAGCATAAATGCCATTTCCTGAATTTTCAACTGACCTTTTTTTGATTTCATTTTCATTTTAATATAATTTGCAGACAGCAATTTGATTTTGCATGTCAATGCTCTTCGCAGTTTTTGATAATGAATTAATCTTGTTACTAATCTCCATAGTTTTATCTTTAGCAGTATCCTGCATACTGACTAAATCAAGTTCAGGATTTGAACCGCAATTTTTTAATTCAAGGAGATTTGCTTTCTCAATATAAACTCCTGCTAATTCAGAAAATTTCTTCATTAATCTTTCAGCATTGCACTCGTAAATTTCAGGAGAGGAAAAAATTGCGGCATATAATAAATTATCATAGTAATATAAATCTTTATCCTGATTAGAGACTTTTCCATAATCATACGGACTATCACATGAAAAACCCTCACATAATCCATATACAGAAATGTTGCATTCATTTTCAAAACAGACATTTATGCCTGTGCAGTTTTTATCATCTGAGTTTTCTGCAAAATAAATGTTTTTCAAATTTAAATTTTTAATTTTATCTTTAATATCATTTGGTGTCTGATAGAAGCAATATTTTTTTCCAGAAATCATAATTAAATCATCTATTTTAAAAGGCATTTTAAAAGGCATGGAAAATAAATATAGGTTCTTGCCTTCTATAACATTTTCTGCAAAAATATATTTCATGCTGCTGATTTCCCCGCCTTTTTCACCCCACTTCCCAAAAATTTTTTCAGAAAATGCAAGTGCTTGCTTTCCAAAAGTTCCAATGCTGTTGCAGGTAAAATACGTCCTCATGTCTTTTGCAAAATCAACTTGTTCAGATTTCAAAGAAGCTAATCCTGGCCTTGCAGGATCAAGGAGAGTCTCAATTTTAGCAGCAGTTTCAGTATTAATTTGATATTCCCCAGTATTAATGACTCTAGTAGTTGCATAAATAGCAATAAATAAGATTATGGCTCCTACAATAATTGCAAATATCCAGTTAAAAGACATTTCAAATCCCTTTTTATTTTCCATCTTTTTTGTTTGTTGTTTATCTTATCTATAAGGTTATACTCTTATACGCTTGGGCTTTTGTTCTCGTGACATTTTAGTATTTTTTATTACTGATTTCGTTTTTGGTAGTCTGTTAAATGATTTTAAGATTTGCAGATGAGAAGATTAAGCTTGAGATTATATTTATTCAGCTTTGGAATCTCACATCCATATTATCTAGTTTTTTTATTATTGATTAGTTTAAGTTCTGTTTAATTTTTTATCTTAAGACAACTTAACTAGCCCCTCATTAAATTCCTTATTGATCTTAATTGTAATTTTCCCTTTTTTAACAGGAATGCAGTAGGGATTTTTTGATTCAGTCATTTGATTTATATCAAGATGTTTTATATTTGCAAAAGGCGTGTCGCATGATTTTTCAATTGGATACAAAAACATATTGCCTTTTGAAAATTCATAGAGCATTATGTCAGAATAAATATCCCTTTCTGCATCTTCTCCTCTGAAAGGATTGGAAAGATTTGCAAAACAAACATAATCTAAATTTGAAGGAAGCGAATAAGGAACATTTCCAGGATCTGTAAATTTGTCAGAATTCCATGCCTTGTCAACATTAGTTTGTATATCCTCCTTAAACATGCTAATCTGCGCGCATTTTTTCAAATCCAAAAAGTGAGTTATAGCGATTATGGCAACAGCTAAAATAAAAACAATTAAGATAATTGAAAATATCACGCCAAAACTCATTCCAAAAACCTGCTGTGCTTTCTTGTTATTTCCTCTTTTGTTCATAAGAGTAATATAATTAGAGAATATTTAAAACTTGCTTAAACTCTTCTAGAATCTATTAAACGATTTTAAGCCTTGCAGATGAGCAGATTAAGTTTTTGCTTCTCATGCATAACTTTTATCGTTTTTATTTATTATAGATTCATTAAAAAAAATTACAACTCAACAACATTCTCGCCTAAATCAACAGGCTTTACAATTATAGAACATGTGTTTGGATTAGGCTGATTATCATATTCATCCTTGCATCTTATATAATAATTCTGCATTTTCCATTCTGCATTATGAACTTCCTGGTTATCATAAGGCATTGCAATTCCATCCTTAATTTCAAAATTACAGTCTTTTGCTGAATAAGTACAGATAGAATCCTCACTTGTGATTATTTTTAAGCTTCCTTCTTTGTAAACTCTTATAACACTTGGAGGAGTTCTGTCAACTTCAACATTGAATGTAGTTGAATCATAAGCAGCATTACCACCCAAATCAACACACTTGAAATAATACTTATAACTGCCTGATGTTAAATCCTGTCTTTGCTTATGCTCATTTGTTCCTGTATCTAAGAATTGTATGTAATCATTTTCAATTCCTGTTGTGGAATAATAACAGATAGCATTTCCATTGTCATAACCATTATCTGTTTTTGCACTTAATTCAATAGGGATAGTATCAGTGCTTCCTTTTATTGTTTCATTAGGTCCTGTTGATAATATATTTAATGGTTGTGTTCCATAGATAATATATTCATAACTTTGAACATTAACATTTCTGCTGCCTTCTTCTGTACCTGGCTGGTCTTTGCATCTGAAATAGAACTTGTTTTCAGTCCTGTCTTTAATTCCTGTTAAAGTTGTTGAGCAAGGATAAACATTATTACTGTTCATTTCCCATAAATTAGTTGAGCAAGACATAGAATTTTCCATGTTATCAAATGTCCTGTCTTCTCTTGACCATTTGCATTCTGAAGGCTCATTAATATAAGCTTCTATGTTTAAGTTTGTTGTGTTGAACTGTACTGGAGACTTGCTTGGGATATTTACTCCCTCTATTCTAGGAGGAGTTGTGTCAGGCCCTGGTTTAACGCAGAATCTTACTGAAAATGCATCCTGGTTAAAGTTGCTGGTTTGTTTAGGGTTTCCATTAGCATCCATGCATCTTATATATAAGGTATAAGTCCCGTCATTTTTCAATTCAGGGTCTACTTTGTTTATTGTGTCAGGTCCAGGAAGAGATAATTTTTCAGTGTGATTATAAGCAAAGAGATTGCTTCCTCCAACATAATAAGTCATAGAAATATAATCTCTTGTTAAATTATAATCTATTTTACATTGTGCAGGCTCATCTGTTGTAATAGTGAATTCAAGAGGAGTAAATGCATCTACACAGGTTCCATCTTCTTTGGAAATAACAACACCTGTTGCAGGAGGTCTTACTGCATTATCAGGCTTCCAGACATATCCTTTTAATAAACTCCCAATTCTTATAATAGGGCTGTTAACATCGTTTTGATTCAGCCAAACACATTTTTCTTCTGTTGTTCCCGGGTTTATTATGCCGCATGCTTGTCCTAAACTCTTGCATCTGTATTCAGAACATCCATTTTCGATTGCATTGCATTTCTCGCAGTCAGCCCCCCCAATAGGAGCTTCCCATGGCTGGCAGTTAAATTCAACAATTTTTGTTTTTTCTTTTTTGTATAAAATAAGAAATGTGATTGCTGCAGCTCCAATTCCCCAAAGCATTGGGCCTTGTCCAAGAATAGTATAAGTTGTTCCTTTTTCAGCTAAACCAAAAACAGCAGGATGTGCCATTATCTGATAAACTGATGAACCAACCAATCCTGCAATTGCTCCTGCAAATTTTCCATTTCCTCCAATAAAACTACCAACTAAATATCCTAATCCTGTAAATAGCCCTATGTACATTAATGAAGCTAACATTTGTGAACCAAAAAACCCCCCTCCCCCCCCTGCACTTGGTTTAAACCCTGTTAGATCTACTACCTTTGTAGGAACAGGAGATGATGAACTCCCGACAATTTCTTTAGTTGTTTCCGTAGCCGCGGCTGCTGCAGCCTCTGCTGCACTTACCATCCACCCAAAAGCGACAATAGCAAAAATCATATTTACAATTAAAAAATACGCCTTCATTTGCGTCATTGCTTTGTTTCCTGTTTTTTTTATCATCTCTTCATTTTTATTGCTTTTATTTTATCATTCCCGAACAATGCGTTCTTTTATACATTCTCCTTGATTATCTAATTCTCTTATAGAAAAAACTCTCTTCCCATCTAAATCTTTATAATACATATGTTGTTGGCGACTTGTCCCATTTGTGTAAGCATATTGTATAAGGTATCCATTTTTTGGGAATGGATTTCTGTTAAACATATAACTAGTTATTGCTGCAGGATTTTCTGACCTACTGAAAATTACATCTTTTTTATTATCCAAATCAATCAGCCTATAATATCCTACTATTTGATTCATTTCATTATTATTCCTATTATCTCCTCCAGCATTTCTTATGGCATAATTTCTTGTTTCATATTGTGCCCCTGATGCAGCTCCTCTTAGGGCTAAATCTCTTTCTGGGTCTCCAGAGTCTCCTGCTCCGGAAGCTGCCATTCCAAACAAAAGACCTCCTGCTAATCTAGAAGCTTCTTTTAAATTTCTATCTCCTTGCGGATCAGTGTTTTGATATGCCTGATTTGGACTTTGTTCAGGAACTGTTTCACATCCTCCACAAAGCGCAGCTAACCCCATGCCCATTACTGCAATTCCTGTTACTATCTTTTGTTTTAATGTCATCATCATTTTAATTTTCTGTTATTTATAAACTTTGTGTTTTGTTACTATTTTATAGTTATATCAAATTTATTTTTTTGTTATATTTTTAATCTTTTTTGGTAATTTAACTCATTAACGCTTTAAATTATGTTTCCATAGCGTCTTAGTGTTGTTTGATTATTAATATTCAGTTATTTTTTATTTCAAACCCCCCAATATTCCCTGGGTTATTGTTTTCTTGCTCCCTTTTATTTTCCAATCAGCCCCCCCAGATGTAAACTTGTTTGCAATATTAACATAAGCTCCGCAATCTCCTATTGAAATGCAGATTCTGTTCATCATTTGAGCATAACTTTGTTCTAAGCACTCGCAATTTTTAATGCATTTCTCACTTCCTATTAATCCTTTTTCATATGTAACAACACATTTTGAATTTCCTAAACTGCAAACTCCTTGCGACTCGCCCCCGCTCCAGAATTTTAATCCAGGAGGTATATTTGGCAAACAAGCACCCCCTCCTAATTGCACTCCAGAAGATTTTTCTGTTTCTTTTTTGTCATCACTGCCAAAGATAGCATTGCCTGTTAACGGAGGGGTTGTAGTTCCTCCTGAAAATCCTCCTGTTCCCCCCCCTGAAAATGCAGGAGTTGTAGCTGCAGCAGTTGTTTGGGCTGTTAATCCAGTAAACTGAGCTCCCTCCAGCCAATAGCAGTCTCTCTTATCAATATTTTCACAATTCTTTCTTTCTTTTTGGTTCATACAATCTACCCATCTGTTTGCTCTGCATGCAGCTTCTGTAAAAGTTGCACTATCTGTTTTAATATCATCCTGTATGCATTGTTCTCCTCTATAATCAGCACACGGCTCAATTGTTTCTTCTCCCATAATACAAACATGCCTGTAATGCCTGCTTCCAACAGGGTCCTTGCCCTTACCTAATAAACTTGCACTATCATAAACACACCAGCTCTCCCCATTTTTATAGTCTTTTCCATTTTTAGTGTCATAGCAATTCAAATCTTTGCAAATATAATCTCCATAACTGGCACTTCCTTTTGAACAAATACTTCCCATAAAATAATCACAGTTTCCGCAACTCTTGCTTCCTGCATTTCCTTTTTGTTCGTTATACTCACAACTTGAGTTTTTGTCAATTTTTTTCTGCCAATAAGATTTGTCGTTTATCCTGCTAGAATCATAAATATTAGCAGGATTTCCGCATGTGTCAATAAAATAAACTTCTTGTTTTCCTTCTATGCATGCTGTTTTTGTTGAAGGCCCGCAATTAGCTGCTAGTTCTTCAGCAGAGCATAAATAATCCTTGAAAAATTCAGCCTGAGAAGTTTCATTTCCCCCTGATTTTGTTTTTGAGCATTCACTTCTTGTTGTAAACTTGCATGTTCTTCTGTAATCAACTTCATAAACACAGGCACCTTCATCCCCTAAACTTGCAACTGAAATGCAAGTCACTTCATCAGCAATATCTTTTCTAAAATCAGTTTCTAATCCATATAATCCTGAAAGCATCTTGCATCTTGTTAAAGTTACAAAACTTGCCTGATTTCCTGTTACACAGCATCCTAAACTGCATTGGGGAATATTACATTCAGCATTATCTGTCCAGGTTCCATTTCCGTCATTACATATTTTTTGGGGAGTGTTTTCCATACATAAACCCTCTTGAGAATCATAACAGCAACCAGGTTTGCAAAAACTTGTTGCTTCACAAGAAGTGGTGGTTACTCTAAGAGTCCTATTTGATAAAACATCAAAAGAAGTATCGCAATTTTCTTCTAATGTATTCTGGCACCATGCCCCGTTTTTTGTTTTTTCACAGCAAACATTATATGCAGGCCAGGGACTTGCTTCTGCAGAAGCAAATGGGATTATACTTAATACTAAAACTGCTAAAACTAAAATAATTATTCCAAATTTTTTATTTTCCATCTTTTTGTTTACCATTTATCTATAATCTCAAACTTTTATTCGCTTTGCAGATGAGAGGATTGAGCTTTTGCTTCTCATACTCATCCTAGTTTTTTATATTATTGATATAGTTTATTTTTTATTGTCCGGTCAAGCCAGGAACAATTACATAACTCCTGCTTGCAAACATAAATTTATCTAATGAATTTCTGTCTGTTAAAATATAGATTGTTGTCCCCTCACTCTGCTTTTTCTTTTCAACTTTGATTGAAGGATAATAAATCATATAATTCATTGTCTCTGCAGTGCCATATCTTGCTTCCCAGTTTAATATTGATGAAGTAATCATAACTAAATTATACAGGCTTGAAGAAAAATCTATTTTAATAGTTTTATATGTTTCAGTTGAGCTTTTTTCAACAGTTAAATCTGATTCTATTTCAACTATAATATTATTAGGTATAAGAGAAGCTTTTAAAATAGGATTTTTATAAGCAACAGAATAACCCTTTCTTTCTAATGAAGATTTAACAGATTCAAGGCAATCTCTTGCTCTTGGCTGCAGATAAGTTTCTAACTCTTTTTCAATTGATTGTTTTAACAAAGGTTTCTGCATAACACAGGGTTTAAAATTTTCTTCTGTGTAACATAGATATTCAACTTTATTTCCTTGGTATAGAAAATAATTTTTAGGTTCAAAGCTTCCTCCTTGCATATCTATTTTATCCAAGGAAGTCTGAATAGGTTCTTGCATGCATTCTCTAATTTGCTGAACAGGAGTTTTTTCAGAGATTATTGAAACAAGACTATTTCTTCCAATAAACAATAAGATTAAGACAACTACGATTGCCAAAGCAAGAATTATAAATATAGTTATTTGCCCCTTTTTTGTTTTTTTCATCTTATTTTTTAAAGTTATCCTCGTTTATAAATTTATTTAGGTTGATTTTACTTTTTCTTAACATCTTTTTCCTCTTTTGCCATTTTTTTAATTGCAGTTTCAATAAGATGAGAAATGTTTCTATAATTGCCTTTTTTCAGCATCTCTTCTATGAGATTCTTTGTTTCTTTATCTATTGTTGCTGAAACCCTTTCTTTCATTAGTATTACTCCATAATATAAAATATACTTAATATATTTAATCTACCTAATATATTAAGTTTACTAAATCTACTTAATAATACTTAGTAATACATCTTTAAAAATGTTTTGAATTAGAAAATAAAATCAAATTCGGTATACAGAAATCAATCTTCACTCTCAACTCTTGGGGCAAGAATAAACTTCAGCTGAATAAAAGGGGTATTGAAATCAAGCTGTAATGGATAATCATCTGCAAAGCTGATAATAACTTTATCTGTTATTTTTGTTGCCTTAACTATCTTTTGTAAATATTCTAACGAATATTTAGCATTTGCATTCTGCGCCTGTATCTTAATTTCATCTGTAAATTCTGACTTAAAGCTATTTAATGAACCCTTGGCTCTTATGACAAATTTTCCTGCCTCTGTGACAAAGCTGCCTGAATCTGCAACAACACTGCAATCCTCTATAGCTTCTAAGAAATCAGAAGAAGACATCTCTATCCTGCTTGTAAACTCCAGGTTTGGGACCTGTTTTTCCTCTCCTTCAATCTCAATTAAAGATAAGTTAAATTCTCTTTTTATCCGGTCTATAATTTCAATCTTTAATTCATTTTCCTGCTTTTCCATAATCAAAATGCTTCCAATAGAGCATCTTCTCAAAACAGCCTTAAGACTTTCTAAACTCACTCCTAAAACTTCTTCTCTTTCTATTTGAAACTCAGAAAAAGCAGTATTCGGCAGTTTAAAAGAAACCATTGCAACATTTGCAGGGTCAATAGCGAGTATGCTCATTCCCTCCTTATTAACTTTTATTCTTACCTCTAAAACAAGTTCCGAGATTATGCTGATAATCTCTGAAAACAACTTTGGATTTTCTAATTTTAATAACATTTCATTCTTTATTATTTTATTTTTTCTTTGTTAGTAATCTTATAAACGATTTTGAGCTATGTTTGAGTAGCTATAGCTTATCTTTCATAACTTAACTTGTTTTTAATTATTACTGATAGTACTACTTATTAAAAACCCCTATTTACTTTTAAATATTATGGCAATAAGATATATGTTACTCCCATTAATTATTTAAACATCACTTTTTTATTTATTTTACCCTTTGGACAGGGATTAATAAAAAGATGGAAGATTCTAATAAAATAAGCTTAAATGAAAAGAGAATTAGGGAAATAACCTTAGCTTATTATTCTATAAATGAAGTCAAAAAAGCAATTTTTCAGTTTTCAATAAATAGGGAGTGCATCCCAAGATATTTTGAAGGATTTGGGAAAAGGCCAGATAATTTCCAGTATGAATCAGACATAATAGAACAAGTAAGAAAAGGCGCAACCTCTTTTCATTGCAGTGAAGAATTATGGAGAGACCCATTAGAACTTTCTACAGAGCACAAGGAGCAGGATTTTAATGAATTAAGAATCGGGTGGGACTTGCTTTTGGATGTTGACTCTCCTTATCTAGAATATAGTAAATTTTATTCTCAATTATTAATAGAAACCCTAGAATTTTATGGAATCAGAAACATTGGAGTAAAATTTAGCGGAAGCAAGGGATTTCATGTAATTGTACCTTGGAAAGCTTTTCCAAAGCAGATTTATGGCCAAGAAACAAGGAAAATGTTTCCAGAGTGGCCAAGATTAATCTGCCAATATTTATCTTCGGTTATACAGCCAAAACTAGCAGATAAAATTTTTGAAAATGAAAGCCTAAAAGATTTAGCTAAAAAAACAGGAAATAAGGAAGAAGAACTCTTAATAATTGAATGCTTAACCTGCCATAGGCCTGCTGTTAAAAAAGAGCTTGTAACCTGGATTTGTCCAAATTGCAAAAATGAATTAGTAATGATAAAGAAGACCAAGAGAATCCCAAAATGCCCAAATGATGATTGCAGGGGTATTATGTCTAAAAAATCTTCAAAAGAAATTTATGTATGCGAGTTTTGCAGCAGAAATTCTCAAAAAAATCCAGGAAATTTCAGCAAGATAAGAGAAAAAACAGAAAAATTTATAGATGCAGACTTAATCCTTGTTGCTCCAAGACATTTATTTAGAATGCCTTATTCCTTGCATGAAAAAACCTCATTGTCTTCTATTGTTATAGACAAAGACAAAATTAAGAATTTTCAGTTAACAGATGCAAGGCCATTAAAAGTGAAAGTAAAGAACTTTTATCCAGATGCAAAAGAAGGAGAAGCTAAAAATTTATTGCTTCAGGCTTTAGACTGGAAAGAACAAAGAGATAAAAAGTCAAAACAAAAATCTTTTGATAATCTTAATGTTTCTGGCCTGCAAGGTTCTTCTGGTAAAAAAGGTTACCAAGATATAAACCCAGCAAATTTAACAGAAGATATTTTTCCTCCTTGCATAAGATTAATTCTAAATGGAGTTAAACAAGATGGAAGAAAAAGAGCATTATTTATCTTAATGAATTTTTTTAAATCCTTAAAATTTTCTGATGAGCAAATATATGAGAAAATAAATTCTTGGAATGAAAAAAATTACAATCCTCTAAAATTAGGGTATATTCAGGCCCAGATAAACTGGTATAAAAAAAATCAGGCAAGGCTTCCCCCAAACTGTGACAAGCCGCTTTACAAAGAGTTAGGGGTTTGTCATCCAGATGAAATCTGCAGGCAGATTAAAAACCCGATTAATTATGTTTTCAAGAAGTATTTTAGAAAAGGAAAATAAAAAGTTAACAAAAAGATTAAACTACTCAATCAAAACTTATGAAAACTCAATTCCATATTATATTCGTTTATTAAATTATCAAAAAAAATATTAAGAGTTTTAGATTATTGACAAATTAATGTTATAAGCACTTAAAACCAACCATATTAAATTTTTAGAAAATAAAAATTTAAATACCCGCTTTCTTTGTTATATTCATGAAAAAGAGTGTAATCATATTATTTATTTTAATTAGTTTAATGCCTCTAGTTCTGGCAGCAAACGAAACAACAGCTTCATTAGAAGGCTCTGAAAAAGCATATTCCTGCTTAAAAAACCAGTTAGGGGATAATTGCGGAAATTCTGCTTCTACAGAGCAAACTGCTTTTAGTATATTAGCAATGGCTTATGACTCTGGCATACAGGGAGATTGTCTTGATTCTCTTAACAGCAAGAAAAAAGATAACTGCTGGGGCAAGACAGCTTCTGATTCATGTGATATAAAATCAACTTCTCAGGCAATAATTGCATTAAAATACGTAGGTAAAAATGTTGATGATTATGTTGAATGGCTTGAGGATAAGAAGAAACAAACAACAGGATTAACCTGGTTCTTGGAAATTGATGCAAGTGAAGCAACTTCTTGCAAGATAAAAGTAAACAGTGCAAACGAAAAAACTTTTAATATAAATGCAAACAAGAAAATTTCAGGAACAAGCAGTTGTTTGACTCCTGCAGAAAATAATTATTTTTTAAAAATTTCAAATTCCTGTTTAGATTCTAATTTCACAATATCCTGCGATAAAAATTTTGTAACAACTTTAATCTACAAGCAATCTTCAGGATCTACCTATTATATTTCAAGTTTGACTCATTCTGCTTCAATAGCAGGAAGTACAGAAGAAAAAGTAAATGCTTATTGTTTTGGGATTAACAGCTGTGACTATGAGGGCAGTTTATGGGCGTCAATTGCTCTTGCAAAAACAGGGGAAGATATATCTGCTTATCTGCCTTACCTTTCTTCTGTTTATGATAACACAGCCAATAAAAAATATTTCCCTTCTGCTTTTCTCTATATGATAACAAGCGAGGATGATTATCAGTCAGACATAACTGGAAAACAAAAGCAAGGAAAGTATTGGGAAGAAAGTGGAAATAAATTCTATGATACTGCTCTTGCATTATCTGCATTGCAGCAAGTTTTGATAGATGAAGTAGGAAATGCAAAAGATTATTTATTGTCAATTCAAGACAGTTCAGGATGCTGGAGTTCTAATAATGTTAGAGACACCTCATTTATATTATATGCAGCATGGCCAAAAAATCCAGTTTCAAGCGGAGATGTTGTAGAAACCAGATCAAAATGTACAGACTTTAATCATTATTGTACTGCTTATGGAGAATGCACTTCAGAAAATGTTTTGAGCAATTTCTATTGCTCTGGATTAGGTGATATTTGTTGTTCAACAGAACCAGCAAAAGTATCTTGCGAAGATAAAAATGGAATAGTCTGCCCTTCAGGAGAACAATGCACAGGAAGTGAAGTAACTGCTTCAGATACTAATTATTGCTGTATTGATTCATGTATTGAAGTCTCAGCTGCAACAACCTGCGAGGAGAATTCAAATAATTGCAGAACAAGTTGTTTATCAACTGAACAGGAAACTTCTGCATATGAGTGTAATGGGTATGATGTCTGCTGTGAAGAAAAAACAACAGGTGGGAAAAGCTGGACATTTATTATTTTATTAATAATTTTGATAATATTAGTAATCCTTGCAATTATCTTTAGAAATCAATTGAAAATCTGGTGGTTTAGAACTAAATCTGAATTAAAATTCAGCAGGCCTCCGACAGGACCTTCAGGAAGGCCGCCAGTGAATCCTCCTGGATTCACAAGCCCGATGATGATACCTACTAGACCAAGACAAATAATCCCAAGAGGAAATATTCCTATGAGAAGGCCGTCAATGAGGTCTGCTCCAAGAAGAGCAGAAAAAGACACTCTTTTTGATGAAACAATGAAAAAGCTAAAAGAAATGAGTAAATAAAATGAAAATTTTTTCGCCTCACTTAAACTTCTTGAACATCAAAAATTTTCAATTTTTGTGGCTTAAAAATCCTAAAGGATTTTTAAAAATCAATAAAAAAGTTCTTTTAACCTTCTTATACGATCTTGTCGGATATATTATTATAATTTTAGGTTTTTATTTTTTAGCCATATTTATCAGGAAGAAAATTGCAAGCTTGACAAACACAGTAGATTATTCTTCTTTTTTTTCAAATAATATTGAATTAATTAATCAGAATTTTGCCTCGCTAAAGCTTATTCTTTTTTTGTTATTATTGTTTATATTCTTGTTTTCAATATTTGCATTGATTATACATACCTTATTTAAAGGATTAATCTGGTTAAAACTAAGAGATAAAAAGTTTTCATGGAAGTTTTTCAGAAAATATCTTTTATTAAATCTGATTTATCTCGTTCCATTAGCAATAATTTTGCTTTTTGTTTTTTTACAGCTTAAAAGTAATCTGCTATTAGTAATAATCTTGCTAATAGGATTGCATTTCCATGTTTTATTATCTTATTCTCTAACAGACGAAAACAAGATAAGAAGTTCCTTCAAATTTGCATTTAAGCAGGGATTTAAAATAAAATATTTCATAATTCCTTATCTGATAATCTTAACCGGACTTTTTATCTTAGCATACATTCTGGGCAGCCTGCCTTTTTATTCATTAAAAACATTGGTTAACTTTTTTGTTTTTGTTTTTTATTTTGCAATATCCAGAAACTATATAAATAGTATTTTGTATAATATCATAAAGGAAAAATAGAGAAAAAGAGGAAGATGAGAGTAAATAATCGTGGGCAGGTAACTATCTTTGTAATAATTGCAATAGTGATTGTTGTAGTAATAGTTTTATTGCTTTTTTTGATTAATAGAAATGCAAACACAAACATTCAGTCCGATAATTCTAAGCTATCTCTTGTCCCTGCCCAGGTCAGGCCAGTTTATATTTATATAGACAATGATTTAAAAAAAATAGCAGAAAACGGCTTGGAAATTTTAAGGCTTCAGGGAGGATATATTTATCTTCCAGATGATGCAGAGATTATAGAGATAGAAACTGCTGGGAAGCATGTTAAAAATGAAGACGGAACCATAGAGCTTATTGAAGGTTCAGGAAAAACTAAAAATCCAATCTGGGTAAATAAAGATTCAATTGCAGTTCCTTCTATAGATTTTATGCAGGACCAGCTAAGCCAGTATATTGAAAATGAGCTCTCAAAAGAAGATTTTTCTCAGTTTGAAGCACAGGGAATGGTTATTTCAACAGAGCCAATTAATGCAGAAGTTAGTTTATCAGATGCTGTTAATATTAATGTTATCAGGCCAGTAAATATAAATTATAAAGACCAAAGCTATACTTTTGAAGAGTTTTCACAAAGAGCAAGCATTAATTTTACACAGATTTATGATGTTGCTTCAACTCTTGTTGTTTATGAACTAGCATCTAATTATCTTGAAGCTCATGCTAAAAGTTTAATGTCTCTTTACTCTTATGCAGGAGGAGAAAAAGAAGCAGCAGACCTTCCTCCTCACTCTTTTACAGAAACAAATACTAACTGCAAATTTGTTGCATGGAGCAAGTCAGATGTTGAAAGCAATTTAAAAACAATTTTTTCTGTTTATTATCCTTTCTTAAAAATGGATAAAACAAATTTTGAAAGAGTTAAAGCAAGCGACCCTGTTTCTCAGGGAGTTTATGATTCTTTTATCTATAATTATTTCCCAGAAATGAAAAATATACACATTAATTTTTCCTATGATCCCCAACAGACATTTGAATTCACAACAACTCCTTCAAATCTTGTTCCTGACAGGATTTCCCAGACAAAAATACCTTTTTTGCCAAGCTTTTGCGTATTTAAATATAAATTTGCTTATACAATATCTGCTCCAATAATAATCAAGATTAAAGATGATAATTCAGGAGGATTTTCTAAAGAAGGCTATGAATTTTATTTCCCAATCAAGCTTTACATCTGCAATGATAAAGAAAGAGCATGTGGAGATGAACTTTTATTGAATGTTGATTTAACAGAAATAAGTGGATTAACAGGAGATAAATTCTATAACTGCCAGGATGTTGATAACCAGAAGATAATAAGTGTTTCAGATTCTCTTGGAAATCCATTAGAAGGAGCTGATGTAACTCATTATTGCGATGGTTATGCAAATAACTGCTGGCTTGGCATTACAAACAGCCAGGGAAAAGCTACAATTAATCTTCCTAATTGTGATAATTCTTCAAGCATAGAGGTTGTGAAAGAGAATTATCAGACAGTAAAAGAAGAGATTAGAGACAGTTATATTTTAGAGAATTTAAAAGAATTTGAAGTTGATGCTAAGATTATTGATGCTAAGAAGTTTGCTGCTGCATATTCTCTTACAAACGGGTTTAAAGATTCTTCTTGTGGAAAATCTGCCCAGACTCTTTTAAGTGAGTCTATTAGCACCCCAAACACAAAGGATAGTATAATGATTTCTTTATCAGGGCCAAGTAGTGTTTTTGTTTCATATCCAACACCAGAAAAAATAAAGCTTGCTGGAGGAAATTATAAGATGAACAGTATTGTAAATGGTTATGTAAAGATACAGCCATATTCTTATTTAGGAGAGATGATAAGCTTTAATACAACAGATAATACTAAACCATATGAAGGAGAATGGCTTCTTGGAAGTTCAGAGGACAATTTAATAATAACTTCTTCTGATTTATCTGGAAAAGACAAAGTAACCTTCTATGCTTTAGTTGAGCATTTAAGCACAGAAGAACTGTCTGTTGAGGATTTCATGGAAACCCTGATTACACCAGAGGGCTTAGTTGGAAAAGTAAGTGCAGATACAGATTGCAATGGTGTAGTGGAAAATATTGATGTGAATATATCTAAATCAGAGTATAATAATTTTATTAAACCTAAATTTGTTTAAAAGGAAGATAAATTAAACTGGTGATAAACAAAATCAATAAAAAACAAGAAACCAATAGCAATTATGACTAAAACGCTATGAAAAACAAACAAAAGCGTTTATGGGTTTAAGATTAGTGATATTAAAGGATAAACAAACAAAAACAACATGCAAAAAAGAGTAAAAGAAAAACATAAAAAAGAAAAAGAGAAAATTATTTATGATTACAAGATAATTGCCTTATTTTTAATAACTCTTGCAATTACTATTCCAATAACAATTTCTCTTTCATTTGCACAAACTGATTCAATTGATTCAATAGATTTAAGCCAGGGAGTTATTGTTATAGGCTCTGAATCAGAAAAACAGGTTTCTGGAATTACAGGACTTGCAGTAGATTCAGCAGGTTTGCCTGATGCGGGGGGTAAATGTTCTAACAAAGGGGAGAAAATTTCTGGTATCGTTAGTGCAATGGATAATGGCATCATAAGCACTCTTGAGAAAGTTGCTTCTGTCATGTTTTTAATATGCACGGTTGCAAGTGCTATTGATTCAATAATTGAAGGTGTTTACATGGCTCTTGCTTGTTGTGCTCCAAATCTACTTAATGCGCCAGTTTGCATATACAAGGAAGGTGAAGGAAGAGTCTGGGAAGTTTCTTTTACCATGGTTATAAAAGGAATTTGCTGTTTTGTTAATTGCGGTTGGTGCACAGGAAGCGGGGATTGTATGGGAGTTTTAAGTAATCTTGCGATATTCAGCAAGATTCCCGGAATAGTAAAAACTCCTGGTGGAACAGTTCCAGGAATAGGGCAGTTTCATATGTCTCCTTATGAGAACATATATACTGCAATTGGCTGCATGTGCCCTGTTGCTATTTTGTTTAATTTAAGAAAATTAAAGACAATATATCAAACCTATGATTGCTGCTTAGATCAGGCTTGTAAAAACGGGCTTTCAACAGAACAATGTGAAAAACAATTGAGTGAAGCGACCTGTATGTATTGGGAAGGAAGTCTTTATAGTATGCTAATAAAAATCCTGATGAGTATACTTGCAGCGTTTATAGGCAAATTAATTGTTCAACTAGTAGCACAATATATGTTAGGGGCTGTTTTGCATTGTGCTCTTGCTATATGGGATTTGGCTCATGTTCCTGCAACAATAAAAGGAGTGCAAACTTCATGGAAATGGACCCAGGCGACATTTAAAGAGCCAAGCTGTTCTTCTCTTGGTTTTGATAAAATCAAAAAGCAATATGAGCCAGGACTTTGGTCACAATCTGCAGGAGTAACCAGTCTTACTTTAAATGACCAGAATAAAGACGGAAGATACGACAGTCTTGGAAGAAACTATGATAAAACATTGGTAAAAAGGGCAAATGCCCCCGAGGCAATAAGGAATAATCCTGATGTTAAAGGATTAATTTACAAAGTTAATATTGAAAAACCTGACGGAACAGGGGAAACTTATTACGTAACAAGAAATTCTCTTACACTTACATTTGCAGATACAGGGGTTTATAATGCAGATGGAACAACTGCATATGATTTAAGCACTGCTGATGGAAAAAAAGCATGGAAAGATAAAAAAGCATTTGGTGTAGCTACCGGCAACACCAATGTTGCGGGAACTACATATAGTTATGAAGAAATTGGAGGCGTTGAAACTAGTACAAAAACAGAAACTAATGCTAAAACAGGAATTTCCTTGGTAACATCAGTAAACAAGGAATCTAAGTTAAGTACATCTACACTTAGCACCAAAGAAGGAAGCATAACTATTCCTGCGGAAGCTGCAAAACAAATTTCAGTGAGTAATATCAAGTCAGTTGATACTGCCACAGGTACAATAACACTTAATAGTGGGGGAAAAATTGATGTAAAAACAAATGAAGGAGTTTCTACAGCAACTTTTTATGATAATAAGAACAAAAATGTTGTGCAGACAGTTTCCCAATATCCGGAATCTAGTACTACTAAATCAGGAACTATTATAAACTCTTTTGATAGTCAGGGGAGAATAACTGAAACTACTGAAACCTTTGGAACATTAGTTAGTAAATCTAATATCAAATATAATAAGGATGGAACTAGCACAAGTACTAAGGTCACAGAAGATAAAGATGAGATTATACAAAGGAGTATTAATACTTACGATTCTAATAACAAAGAAATTGCAACAACTGAAATATCTTATACTGGAGTTAATAAGGCCCTTGTAAATGTCCATAATGCTGATTTAGATATTACTTACACCTATGACCAAGCAACAGGAGATTTTACAAATGCAAATGGTGTTAAAGTTAATTTAGACACTGACTCTTTAGGTCCGGAAATAAAAGCAGCATTAACCCAAGCAAAAGCACAGATACTAAAGGATCAGAAAAAAAGTGTGATTAATAAAGCTCCAGGAAAATTCACAAAATATGTTGTGATATCTGCGGCTGATGCAAAATTGAACAGGGATAGGGCAGTATATTCAGCAGCATGGGATCTTCTTGATAACACTCTTGGGAAATATGCTTATAACTATGTGGATGATATGTGCTCAGAGGATTGATTATTTTTAGGTTTATCTTATTCTTATTACTCTCGCAAAATTGCTCGGCTTAATTGCTCAAGAGTTTTAGTTTTGACTGTTATTGATTAGTATTTTACTTTTTGGTAATATGTAAAACGATTTTAATATGTAGCTGAGTTTTCATTAAGTTATGTTTGAACAGCTTACTCTTCTCATTAACATATAATCTCGTTTTTAACATTGCCGATTCAGTTTTAGTAATATAAAAAGAACACTAAATCAAAGCCAGGCATGTGTTCTTTTTATAGCCGTCGGCAATCTTATTGCAAAGAGCAGGATTAGCAGTATCTAATGCAAGAGTCATATAGCAATTATCTTTTTTAACAGCCTCTTTTATTAAACTGCAAAAATCTGCATTTTTTGACTCTTGCGCGCATAAATCCAGGCAATAGTCTGAATTATATCCAGATGATATGCTAAGGCAGGAATCTTTTGCTTTTGCATAATTTGTTTTTGAATTTGCTACTGCCTGTTTTTCAAGATCAGAATCATCTGTTCCTGTTATCTTATTAAAATTATAATCTACTACTTCTGCTGGTTGTTGAGTTGATGAAGAATCATTAATAGGATTATTCTCTGGTTCTGGGTTTGGTGTAGGTTCTGTTGCTGGTTCTGATATAGGTTCAGTAATATTTTCCTCTTGTGCTAAAACTTTAAATGTTTCAGAAGTTACTGCTTTTTCTTTTCCATAGAGTGCGCTAACCTGTAGTTTATATGTTCCAGGAGCAAGTTCTGCTTTAAATGTTTTAGTAAAAACAGACTTGTCTTTCAAGGCAACAGTTTCTTCTTTTCTCAAGCTAGGGTAATACTTTCCCTCTAGTGAATATATATCATATCTTAAAGTTATGTCATAAATTTCTGCTTTTCCGAGATTTAATGCTTCTACTTCGTAATTAAGAGTGCCTCCTCTTTTAACTTCTGCGTCTATATTTGTGATTCTAAGGTCCATTAATTTGTCAGGAACTTTCGGGGAATTGAAAAACGAAAAATAAACAGCAAACGCAATCAGGATTATTGCCAAAAAGAACCCAATATAAATAATTACTTTTTTAGAATCTCTTTCTTTTTCCTCTTTTCCGGCAGGCATGGATTGCTGAACTGGTTGTTGAATAAAAGGCCCAGGCATGGTATTAGCAGGTAGTTTATATCTATGTTCTGGCATGTTCAATAAAATCCAAGTCAGTTTATATATTTTATTGAAAAAAAGTGTGTCTAATAACTTGACTAATTTATATTATTAACCTATAATTTTTATCCGCTTGAGCTTCTCTCTGATTATCTTAATCTTCTGTGGACTTCAGCTTGCTGAACCTGCTTCCACATAGCGCATAAGTTTTTTCATTACTGATCTAATATTCCAAACATTTATTAATTATATTTTTCTAATTTGAATATGAAAAAAGAGATAGTACTATTGGCTTTGAGTTTTATATTATTTATTTCTATAGTTTCAGCAGTAGAAATCAAGTTATCAAAAGACTCTTATAAGCCAATGGAAACCCTTCAGGCAGAGATAACAGGAAATTTTATTGATTCATTAGCAGAAGAAAATATTTTAATTTACAAAATTGGAATCCCAAGGTCAACTCCTGTCTTGTCAGGTTTTGCAAAACATTCTGATACTTATTATTTTTATGCGATTCTCCCGAATCAGGAAGGAAATTTTTCAATTAATATTGAGAATGCGAGATATACTGAATCCGGAGCAGAGAAAACAGAAACAATCACAAAAGAATTTAAAATTAAGACAAAAAATGAATCAGCCTTGCAGATTAATCCAGGGCTTGTTAAAACAAGCGGGGATTTCTCTGTTGACATAAAGAATTTATATGAGGGAGGGAAAATCTCAGCAGATTTTAATGGGCAGGCAAGTAACTTTTCGTTAAATGAGGGTGCTGAAAAAACAATTGAATTCTCAGTAATGAATATGGACTCTGGAAAATATGATTTAAAAATAAATAGTTATATAATTCCTGTTTTTGTAACAGAAAAAACAATTATAAATGACACGCCAATAAACCAAACTAACCAGACAAATATTAATCAGACAAATAGCACACAGCCAAAAGTTAATATAACAAATAAAACAGAGGATGAAGTTAAAGCAATGAACTGCTCTGATTTTGGGAAAGAGTGTGGGGATAATGAGCAATGTGATGTGGAAACAAAACCCGCACTTGATTCTGGGTTTTGTTGTCCGGGTGCCTGCACTGAAAAAAAGAAAACAAGCTATACTTGGCTCGGGATTCTTATAATATTAATAGTTCTTGGAGCAGTTGCTTTTATTTACTTTAAGGCAAAAAATAAAGAACCTCCGACAAGCGAAGAAATTTTAAGATCAAAATCCGATAAATTTGACGAAAGAATGGAGAACAGGGAAGTTAGTGGAAAATTAGGGGGTATTTAATGCTTTTATAGCTTAACTCATTTTCAATATTATCAATGTCATTTTAGTCAATTAATCTCTTTAATAATTCATTCACATAGTCCATTTTGCCATCATTTAAAATGGTAATATCATAAATCTTGCGATAGGATTCTAAACTCTTATTAATATTCTCCTTCTCATTTAAAAATCCTACTTTAATCAAATTCTTGTAATCAAATCCATTAACCATTCCGGGGTCTCCTAAACTATCTCCTAACAATAGGACATTTTTTCTATTTTTTATAAGATCATAGAAAGATGAGTTTTTAACAGAGGTTTCATCTTTATTCATAGAAGTTATTATTGGTTCTTTAATCCCAATTAAATTGCCTTTATTATCCCATTCAAATAAATTAGAGATAATGTGAATGTTTTTGTATAATCTCTTTTTATTTTCAAGATACATTTGTATAGACTCCATTCCCAATCCTGCTGAAGACATTATCACTAAAGGGATATTATTGTTATACAATAAATCTAAAAATTTTAAGGCTCCCTCTCTGAATTTAACCCTTTCTGACTTGGCAACCTTTTCTATATCTGTTTTATTTAATTTTGATTTTATCAACAGGTCAAAATGAGACACCCACCATTCCTGCATCGCTTTCTTTTTTTCTTCTAATGGAATGTCCGGGTTAATTTCAGTTGGATAATACTTATCTCTTAATGCATGGGCTTTTTTAGAATAATCAGGAGTCAGGTAATTATCCTTCCTTAAGATCGAAATAAGCGAAGGAGTTGCTTCCCCGTTAACAAAAGCCTTTGTTAGTGTATTATCAAAATCAGTTATAACATGAAACTCTTTCTTTCCGTCTTCAGAGATTTTTTTTGTTCTTTCTTCCAACTCCTTGGGATTAGAAATTATTACATCTTTCATGTTTAATTTTTCTTTTTGGAATTATTTTTCTTTGCGGGTTTTTTTGTTTTCTTTTCTGTTTTTTTATTTTGTTCTGCTGGTTCTTTTTTAGGGACTTCAAATTTTACACCCAGTTCTTTTAATTTGCCAATAAGCATGCTTCTTTCTATTGTCAATGCTTTTGCAATCTCGTCATATCTGTGCATTTTTACTGTTAAATCTGATAAAAGGTTGCTCATTTCAAAATTCTTAAACCTTATTTCTTCTGGCTCAATTATTTCAATATGTGAGGGCATTGCATAAAAGATTATATTAATTAAGCTGTTTAAATCTTTTCCTAGAATTTCAACTTCTGCAAAAGTTGTAAATAAATTTGCATTTTTATCTTCAACTGCTTTTGGTTCATGAACTGTTTTCTTGCTTATCTCTATCCCAGGAAGTTCTGTTAGTTTATCTACCAATTGTGATATTGTTTCTTTAACATGCTCTGGGGGTCTTCCAAGTATTTCAAAAACAAACATTGCTCTTATTTTATAAGTCATTTTATTAATCCTATGTTTTAGTAATTTGTAAAGACGATTTAAGCTTTATTTGAGTTTCCATTAAGCTATGTTTCAGCAGCTTGTTCTCTTCAACCTTATCTTAATCTCGTTTTGTGTATTGCTAATTTAGTTTTTTGTATTTTATAAATTGGTAAATTGATTTTTTAAATCTATTTAATCTTGTTGAGCACAAGCAGGATGACCAGTATTAAACAAACTAATGAAAATCCGAAAAGAGCATATAGCTTTATTTTTCCATTCTTAGATTCATAAATCACGCTGCCTTCCTGATTTTCTGCGGTTTCTGCTCCTTCAATTGACTCTGAGTTTCCAAGCTTGATGATATCCCCGCTAACAGGGGAAGTTGAAATAGAAGGCGTTAATTTGGTACTTGTTCCTGCGTTTTTACTATCATTTACCCTTTCTTTCTCCTTTGTATTGCTTGTATCTTCTTCCTCTTTTTCTAAAACTTCAATATCTTCCCTGACTTCATCTATTACAGAAGAAGTTCCGGATTCCCTTATTTTGGCAATTATTTCAGCATCTCCTGAAAAATCCGAATAACTGCTCCTCATCCTCAGTTTGATTTCATTAGTTTCGTCTCCGGGTCCCTGAAAAAAATTATAAATATAACGGCTTCCTGATATCCATACTTCTTCTTCACTGCTGTCTTTCCCATACCTGTCATTTATAACATTTCCATCTTCATCTTCTATCCATACCATTATGTCATACTCTTCATCTTCAAGATCCTCAGCACTTATATCTATGCTAAATTCCTCTCCATTTATAATATCATCTTCATTCCAGCCAATAGATAAGGAAATTGAAGTGTTTTGGGTATCATTTGTGTTATTCTGCTGGGTGTTGTTTTGAGAAGGATTATATACTCTTGGGTTTATATTAATCTGATAACCTGAAAAGCTTTTTATATTATTTTTTGAATCTTTTATCTTAACTTCTATATCTGCGCTACCATTATAATTTTCAGTTATATTCAATCTAAATGTTTTTTCGTTAGAATTTGAGGTATTAATAATATCATTTACATAAAAGTTTGTAGACTGCCATGAATTGCCATCCCATATTTTAGACAGCCTGTTACTTCCACTTAAAATGTCAATTTTTATGTCATAAGTATCCTGAGAAAAATTACTTAGAATAATGTTTACATTGAACTCTTCACCATAATTAACTTCTTGTGAGTAATTTAAGTTTATAATTTGGCCAGAAACAAAACTAATTACTAAACTACTAATAATCAGCACCAGTGAGCATATCCAGTTCTTTTTCATCTAAAATTATATCTTTATCCACTTTTAAAGATTTATTTTCTTCATTTACTTCTTTATTTTTTATTTTTTCTTCAAAAAACTGGGCAAATCTCTTACCCCTTTTTCTTGCGATTTCTTCATTAATCACCCAGTTTTTACCAGAATCTTCCATCTGTTTAGGATTAATAAAAAACCAGCCTAATCTGTTAAATCTGACTGCGATAACTGGTTTTAATCCGAATATATTGGAAAAAACAATAAAATTGTTTATTTGCTCTTTTGTTATGTATTTCACTGGTTTTTTCGAAGATTTAGCCTCAATGCAGTATTTCTTGCCCTTTTTCCCTGCGATAATATCACAGTCAGCATTTTCCATCACCCCGCTTCCAGCAACCCTGACTGCCCTGTAATGGTTGTCTACAAACATCTGATATAATTCTCTTTCAGCATTGCTTCCTTTTGATTTGTTTGACATCTTTTTATAAACTAATTTATTTGTATTATTAAAGTTTGCTTAAAAAATTAAAATAAAATTTTTTAATGGATTATATAAATAGAAGACTTACAAACCTTATTAAATATGATAATTTAATTAAATTAAATGAAAAGATATAGGATATGTGGTTTTGATTTTGATGCAAGAGCCAATATATTAAATCAGTCCACGGAGGGTTGGTCTGAAGAAGCAAAAGCTAATTTTCAGAAGCAGACTCAGCAAATTGAACAAGAGATTATTAATGAATTTGGAATAACTGATAAAATCGCTAAAATTAAAAGATTTAAGGAAATGGGGGCTAAACCTCTTTCAATTATTGCATATCATAATTTTCTTCTTAATCAAATTAGAAGTGCATATATACAAGGAGGATTTTATCCTGCATTAACGGGGGCTTGTGCACTAGGTGAGAGAATTTTAAATCACTTAATTTTAGATTTGAGGGACTTGTATAATAAGGGTGAGGGGAAATTAGGGGAGCATCCCTGCAAGGATTGTGATAAATTAAAGGAACTAAAATTAAAAGGACTTGTCAAACCTGAATTTGATATTTTTACCTGCAAGAGTTGCAGTAATTGGGATTTAATGATAAATAACCTAATTAAGTGGGAGGTAATTAATTCAGATATAAAGAGTTTATTTAAAAAACTTTCAAAAAAAAGACACAAATCCCTCCATTTTAATACTGATACGATTAATAATTTAGAAAATGAATCTCTGGAATCAATTAAATTATTACAAGAAATCATTCAAAAGTTATTCCCTGCATTTGGAAGTTCTTATTTTATTCCCGCTAAAGGAGAAGCCTATTTAAAAAAAGAGCTAGAATCTAAACCCTTTTTTAAGAAATATTATATTCCAAATTCTAAGTTAGTATCTCCATTCCATGAGGTGAAACTAGTAACGCCTAATTTTATAATTGAGGATACAAAGGCAGATGAAGATAAAGAGATAACGGATGAAGAATTTATAAGATTGCGAGAAGAATTCTTGGGAAGAAAGAATTCTAAGAAGTAATATATTCATTTTCCAATCTTTTATTAATTAATTCCTAACTTTTCTCCTTTAATTTTATCCATATGACCGCAAGTATACTCCCAATTGTATTAAAAACTATATCCAACATCGTATTTTCATACCCCCCAACACCTGTTTGAGGCATAACAAGAACAGCAATAAATTCAACAATCTCATTTAAAGCTCCTAATCCCATACCAATAAACGCGAGGAAAATCAGAACAGCAAAGCTTGTTTTTTTTAGATAAGGTTTTAAAACATAATAAGAAAATAAAGTTGCAAAAAAGAAGCCAAACAAATGAACAAACATATCATATCTTAAAAAAGGAAGTAATTGATAAGCATATAAAACCATTTTGTTAGCTATAATTCCCCCCCCAAGCATATGCAACAACCCCCACATGCTTAATCCGCTAAGAACAAAGTAGCTAAAATTATATTTTAAATGCAATATAGCAATAAAAACTACAAAAAAAGCAACGACCACTGTATAAAGGAGAAATTCATAATTTGCTCTTTCTGCAAAAATGAACGTAAAAATAACAAGATAGATTATGTTGAATAATAAAATTATCCATTCAAAGGTTTTTATTTTTCTCATTTTTGGTATCTGTTTACAATCATTGCAATTGCGATTACAATAAGTATTACAGGAATCCAGGGAACATTTATTGTTAAATACCCTAACTCACTTAAAAGCCAAGCTAAACCCACAATCAGCAATATAACTGCCAAAGTTGGAAATTTTATTTTTGCCATATTTTTACCTCCTTTTCTTGTATAGATTAATTTACTAAGATTATTTCCTTTTAATACCTTTTTGTTTATATAAATTTTTAAAAACCCCCCTAACTTTTTTAATCTATGGATTTAGAGGGGTATTTAGAGGTGAATGCAACTAACATAGTTCCAGAAAAAGCTCATTTTTTGTTTACAGAGACTATTTGTGATAATTTGGACAAAATAGGAATAAAGCCGCCGTATAAAATTTTTAAGGAAGTCAGGTTAAAAAATTTTAAAAAAAGTAAAAAAGAAGAGAGTTATGAACCAAAAAATCCGAGACTGATAAATAAAGACTTCTACAGGCAATCAGATTTGATTATATTTAATTCTAATCTGTACATTATTGAAGCGAAAGTTATAAGAACAATTAATCATAAGAGAAAAGAAGCAGATAAAATAAGAAATATTAGGAAGCAGCTGTCTGCAGCATATGCTTTTTTTAAGGATAATTTTAAAGTTTCTCCTGTTTTAATAGGAGCATACACAAGGCTAAATTCCAAAAATTTTTATTTTTTTAATCAAAATCCCGACGGAAGCTGTCCGGATGATTCAGAAGTGTTAAAGATCTCTGGCTTGTAAGGTTTTTCTCTGATTTGCCTTTGCTCTTTCGATAGCCTTTGCTAAAATCTCCTCAACTTTCTTGTCCAAAGCTTCTTCAACCTCTTCAGCAACATTTCCAATAACTTTTTCTTTATCGAGTTCCTTGACCTTTTTCCTTATCTGGCTTTTAACAACAATTCCTGTCATGGATTATTTAAAATAATTAAATATATAAACTTTATCTGTTTAATTTAAAGATGGAAAAAGAGGTTCCTGAAAAAAATAGAAGTTTGGCAGGGCTTGTTGGAGGCATAGTAATTGGTATTGCAACTCTCTTGCCATTATCTGGATGTTATGAGGAATATAGCAGTTCAGGATATTATGAGCCTGGCTATCGTAATTCTTATTATAGTTCTCCGACAATAGTTGTTCCAATTTATCCAAGACCTCATCGACAGAGACACTTTAACAATCGTCCTTATGGAAATCTCCAGCCAAGATATTATCCTAAACAAAAGCATTTTAATAACAACCCTTATGGAAATCCTCCACAGAGACAACATCACAAGCATAAATAATTTTAGTTTTTGTTATTACAAACATTTAGAAATCTTATTCTTTATCTGATTTTTCTTCTTCAGGTTTCATAAAAGGAAATAAAATCACATCTCTTATTGATGGTTGGTTAGTCATAAGCATAACTAATCTGTCTATCCCCATACCAACTCCTGAAGTCGGAGGCATTCCTGTTTCTAAAGCATTAATAAACTCCAAATCCATTCTCTGGGCTTCTTCATCACCCTTTTTTAATGCTTTTTCTTGTTCTTCCCATTTCTTTTTTAACAACACGGGATCATTTTCTTCACAATATGAAAGAGCTATTTCCCACCCATTTATTATAACCTCAAAAGATTTTGCATATTTTCCATCCTCGCTTCTTGATAAAACCGCTGCTTCTTTTGGGTAATCATAAACAAGAGTTGGCTGTATAATCTTTGGTTGTACAATTTCTTCGAATATATTTATTAACACTTCTCCAACACTGTTGCATTTATCAACATCAATATTCAATTTTTTTACAATTTTTTTTGCTTCCTCTAAGTCTTTGATATCAGAGACATTTACTTTTGCATATTTTTTTATAGAATCAATAAATTTTATTTTTGTCCAGGGGGCCTTAAAATCAATTTCATTATCTCCGATTTTAATCTTGGTTTTTCCATATAATTTTTTGGTGATATATTCAACTAATTCAGGCCATAATTTCATATTATCTTCATAGTTTGCATAAGCCCACATAGTTTCAACCTGCGTGAATTCAGGATTATGGAGTTTGTCAATGCCCTCATTTCTAAAATCAGGTGAAAATTCAAAAATTTTATCATAACCCCCAACAATTAATCTTTTCAGATACATTTCATTGGAGATTCTCATGTAAACTTTCATGTCGAGGGAGTTTAGTTTGGATTCAAATGGCTTTGCATTTGTCCCGCCGTATATTGGTTGAAGTACAGGCGTTTGTACTTCTAAAAATCCCCTGGAAGTTAAGAATTCACGTATAGCATCAAAGACCTTTTGCCTTTTTTCAAAGACCTGCTTAACTTCAGGGTTCATTATTAAGTCCAGATATCTCTTTCTGTATCTTTCTTCTTTGTCTTGTAATCCATGCCATTTTTCAGGTAAAGGTAGAATAGATTTTGTTAATAATTCAAGTTTTTTAACTAAAACAGAAATTTCCCCAGTTTTTGTTTTCATTATACTCCCATTAATCCCAACAAAATCTCCAGCATCAATATATTTTTTAAATAATTCAAATGAATTTTTATCAGTTTCTTCTTTTTGGAGTATAATTTGTATTCTTCCTTGAGAATCCTGAACTGTTCCGAATATTAATTTACCTAAATCCCTTATTGTCATTACCCTCCCTGCAATCACTACCTTATCCTTGGTTTTTTGGTTATTTTTTAATTTTTTGTATTTCTCTTTAATTTCTTTAGAATAATCTTTAACATCAAACCTGTAAGCATAAGGATTAATATTTTTGTCCATTAATTCAACAACTTTTTTTATCCTTTCCTTTATTATCTCTTCTTTTCTTCCCATTTTACCTCAATATCTTAAAACTATTAAATCCCTGGTTACTTAATTCTTGCGTTTGAACTTCTTTAACATTTGCTTGCGGAGCTCCTTTTTTGCAGGCTTCTACCATTTCATTAACTCTTTCATCTCTTCCTTCAACCACGACCTCAACTCTCCCATCATCCAGATTTCTTACGAATCCCTTTAATTTCAATTCATTAGCCTTTTTATTGACAAATTGCCTGAAGTAAACTCCTTGCACGCTTCCAGTAACGAATATTTTAAGTGTTTTCATAAATATTATTAATTTTCTGCATATAAAAATCTTTATATTATCCTTTTAAAAAAATTAAGAACGTCCAAAGCCAGGGTTATCAGTTATATGCATTCCGTGCCTTTCTAAGAGGCCTATTTCACCGGGCTCATACCCATCATGAATTCCTTCTTGCTCAAAAAAATCAGAAATTATTCTCCCGCTGACATTTAGATGATCTCTAGAATAATTTTCCCTAAAGTCTTTTGAGGTCTGTTTGAAGTCAGGGGAATTTTGTAAAGTAGAAAAATCATAAAGGTTGGTTTCTGCAGGAATAACAAAAGGGCAAAAATCACTGCCACAATTTAGAAATTTTTTATCTAGTTCTTCTCGTCCTAAAGCTTCTTTTTTTGCTAGTTCAGCTAAAATCTCTCTTTTGGTCTTTGACATCTTCTTAAACATAAGCTATATTCTCTTGAGGAATATTACTCTCTTGATATAATTTAGTGTTAGGAATTTCTATCTTAGAAATACTATCTGCTTTGTGAACATATAAATTGAGATGATTGTTATTGTGACTTGGTCTGGCGCATACACAATTTGCTCCAATAACTGCTTCATGCACTGTTCTCCAACTTTCTTCAACTGAATCACTCAACTCACTCATATTAAATACTCTCTTTAATAAACTAATATACTAATATCTTCTTTATAAATATTTCTTTAGTTCAAAACAAATTCAGCTCTGGCTAAAACATCCCCTTCATCAACGTTTCTATAAACTCCAATAAATCTATTTTCTAAAAAAGCACAGAATATTTCTTCTTTTGGGATTTTAATAAAATCCTGTTTTGTTAATGGTTTCCCTGTCAGAACCTGTTTTAGATTATCAGGCTTAATCTGATAAGCAGGAAGAATTTCTGATATAATCTCAGCAGGAATCAGGATATCTCTCAATAATTCCTCGTTTCCTTCTTTGCATTTATCAAGGACATTTTCAATATTAGATACAGCAGAGGAATTTTTTATGTCAAAAATCCCTGCCTTTATTCTTCTTAATTCTGTCATATGTGCCCCCCCTATTTTATCCCCCAAATCACTTACTAATTTTCGGATATAAGTCCCTGCTTCAACATCTGCAATAAAATCAGCAGTTTTTCCATTTATTTCTAAAATCTCAAATTTGTTAACTCTTCTTTCTCTTAATTGTCTTTTAACAGCAGATTTGACAGGAGGCATTTGTTTTATCTTTCCAATAAACTTTTTCATCTCCTCTTTTAATTTTTCTATGTTTATCTCTTTATGAATATGCATTTTCCCGATGTAGATTTTATCCTTATGCATGAAATATCCTGAAAGCTTGCATGCCCTGTTTAAAGCAACAGGCAAGACTCCTGTAACCATTGGGTCTAATGTTCCAAAATGCCCGCTTTTTCTGGCCCCAAATATCCTTCTGATTTTATCAGCAACATCAAAGCTCGTGTATCCTGCAGGTTTGTCAACATTTATGATGCAGAATTCAAGCAGCTCTTGAATAGGTTTTGATGATTGGATTTTTGAGAGGTTTATCATAAAACAAACACTAAAAGACAATTTTTATACCTTCTTGTTATTTAAAAAAGAAACCTTTATAACAATTCATTAAGTTATAAATATTATGAAAAAAATTAATGTTGGAATTATAGGGGTAGGAAGTTTTACAAAGGCATTAGTTGAGGGCGTTTCTTTCTACACTAAAAACCCAAATGAGACAATTGGGTTAATAAATCCTCTTATTGGTGAATATAAAGTAAAAGATATTAATTTTGTGTGTGCCTTTGATGTAGACGAAAGAAAAGTCGGCAAAAAGCTTCATGAAGCAATTTCTGCAGGGTCTAATATTACAAAAGAAATAACAAAACCTCTTAAATATAACGCTGATGTTTATAGAGGTCCGACACTTGATGGGGTTATCAAAGAAATGAGAGAGTCTTTTGTTCGTGAAAGTAGCGCTCCTGTTGCAGACGTTGTGAAAATTCTCAAAGAGAATAAAACCGATATCGTAGTTAATCTTGTTCCATCAGGAAGTGACCAAGCAACCCTTTTTTATGCAGAAGCTGCACTTAAAGCAAGATGTAGTTTTATCAATTGTATACCAACATCTCTTGCGACAAATCCAAAATGGAGAAAACAATTTGAAAACAAAGGATTAGTCCTTCTGGGCGATGATATAAAGAGTCAGCTAGGTGCAACAATGCTCAATCGCTTGTTATTAGAAATACTTAAGATGCGGGGAATAAAAGTCACAAAATCCGAACAGATAAATCGCGGTGGTAATGCAGACCATTTTAATTTGTTGTATAGATTTAAACACAAAGAAAAATCAAAAAGTGAAGCTCTAAAAAGTTTCTTAGGAAAGGACGATGCTAAACCTACTGTAGGATTTTTTTATACTGGTGAACCTTCTGGCCATAAGCTTGTCAACATTAGGATAGAGGGCGAAATTTTTGGTCGAACTCCAATAGTTATAAATTCTTTAGTTGAAGATGAGATTAGTATTAATGGAGCTGGTACAGTAGTAGATGCTATAAGAATAGCAAGGTTATTAGTTGATAGAAAAACATTAAAAGAAGCAAAAAGTGTCTGTCCGTTCTTGATGAAATCTCCGCCAGAACAAATGTCTGACCAAGAGGGATTTAGAGCATTCCAAAAGACATTAAAAAAGGTATAACAACCTAGTTGTTTTTTAATTTAATTTTCTACTAAGTATTCTCATAATAATCAATTTTCCTTCAGCTTCTTTAACTTCCTTAATTTCCTCAATTCTTTCATTCTTTCTGTTGCATAGCTGAATGCAATTGGTGGCATATGAATATGCTTTAAAATAAACTTTTTGACAATTTCTGGTTTTTGCTTTCCAGCTTCTCTTAACATCCAACCTGTTGCTTTTTGAATATAAGGTTCTGTATCTTTGATATACTGTTCTGCTAATTTCATGGTAAGCCTTATCTCTCCTGTTTTGATTAATGGTAATGTAGAAACAATTGCAATTCTCCTCATCCAGAAATTATTACTTTTTGATAATTTTATCAATTCTTTTTCTAATCTATAATCTTTTAGTAATATTTTTCCAATTATAGAAGATGAGACAGCATCTATCTGGTCCCAGCTTTTTATGTCATTTAATTTTGGTTTTAAAAAATAAAAAGTTGAAATATCAAATTCTTTTTCATATAACTGGAGAGTATAAAGCGCGAGGGACATTTCTTCATGATATCCTGAATTCCATAATCTGTTAAAAACTCTGTAAAAATCTTTTAACTCATTTTCATCATACAAATGTTTAGCCATTGTCCTTATTTCAGGAACATGTATCCCATAGAATTCATAAGGTGATTTTATATATCTTTTAATATTTTCTGCAAAATGTTTGTCACTTAGTTTTTTTAATTGTCTTTTTACTTCAAATGCCATTTCTGTTTTTTAGTTTACCCTCTTTTTCATTTCTAGTAATCTCACAAACGATTTAAGCTTTGCAGATGAGCAGATTAAGCTTCGATTGTGTAACTTAAATCGTTTTTGATTATTATTATTAATAATCTAGTTTTATTTATCGCTAATCCTTTTTATTTCTGCAGAGCTTTTCTCTGAATATGTATATTTTTATCTTTTACAACATGCTTCATCTCTTTAGCCTGCTGTTTTGCCTGCATTAAACTTTCTTCTTTTGAAGCCTCTTTTTTCTCTTTAGCTTCTTGAGTTTCTTCTTTCTTTTCTTCTTTTGGTTCTTCTTTCTTTTCTTCAGGCTTTGATTTTTTCTCTAATTCATGAATTTTTCTCTCTTCTCTTAATCTTGCAAATTTAACATGAGCAGGGATATTGACCAACTCAACTCTGACAATATCATTATCGAATTTTTTAGCTTTTACCTTAACTTTATTAAGAGGTTTTCTCATGCCCCTAAACCTTATTTCGTTATTTAGTATTATATCTATCTTTACTTTTCTTAAATCTCTGTCATAAACTTTCATATGCCTGACTATGAATTCCTTTAATGTTTTAACTGCCTTGTTTGCTCTTTTATACTTTGGAACTTTTAACCAGCCCTTTCTGAGCGGGACAATATACTGTCTTTCCAATATTATCTTTGGTTCAATTTCTTTCTTTGCCATTTTATTGTTTTGTAATTTGTAAAACGATTTTAAGCTTTGCAGATGAGTTGATTAAGCTTTTGCTTCTCATCCGTAAATTATTTCGTTTTTATCTATTATTAATTTAAGTTTATACTCCTAACCTAAATAATTTTTATTCATTCTTCTTGGTTTAATTTTTAATTTTGTTCTTCTCCAGTGTCTTTTAATGTGGGTAACTGCAGAAGGATGCACTTTTTTGCCTTTTCCCATTTTTTTTAGTACAACCCAGACAGGAGCCCATCTAGTTCTCTTATTTTGTTTGCTTAATTTTATTTTCTTTTGGTATCTGCCTTTCTTTGTACTTGTCATTTTAGTTTTATTTCAAATTTTTTTTCTAATTCTGATTTTGTTTTCATATGTCCTTTACCTTCTCCTGCTATGTCTATCAATACTTTATTTGAAATTTTGCTTATTACTACAGTAGTATCCCCTAAACTTTTGCCAAAATGGTAGATGTGCTCTTTATGTTCTCCTATTTGGTGCGTAATCTCTATTATATCGTCTCCAAATGCTTGTTTAAGATATCCAGCAGTGTGAAGCAGTTCTTCTGCTCGCTTTCCAACAACCTCATATATCCCATATAGCATTTTATTTTATCCCCTCCAAAAGATCTTTCCCTTTTTTAGTCAGGCTTCTTCCTGCTCTGTGTTTGGGTTCATTATATTTTTCTAATAATCCTGCTTTTTCAGCCTGCTGTAAAATTGTTCTTATCATTTTTCCGGAACCTCTTTTGAATTTTTCAGGTCTCATCCCTCGGTTTTGCCTGCTTCCATATCTTGTTTTAAGTCTATTGACACCAACAGTTTTATGAATATATATTTGTCTTAGAATGCTAGCAGCTCTTTTATGCCAGAAATCCTCTTCTTGAGAAGGTCTTTTCTTTGCAACTCCAGATTTAACAAACAAGCTCCATTCTGGCTGTTGAAATTCAGGAATTTTTTTTAAAGTTTCAGCTAATTTTTTGTTGTACTCATTAGCAGGTATTTCATATATAGGATTTCTTTCCATTTTGTTTTTAATTATTTTATGTATTATTTATTTTAGTAATTTATTAGACAATTTTATTCTTGGTTTGAGTAGATTAAGCTCATTACATATAGCTCATTTCGTTTTTATTATCCCTGATTAGGCCATGCTTTGCAGCATTAGATAGTCTAAATAACTTTTAGCCTAAAATTAGATGATAAAGATGGTTTATAAACATTACTAAGGGATTATTTCAGGACCAAAATACTTTTCATATTCAAAATCTGATAAATTTATAATCTTTTTATTTATCAACTCTTTAATTTCAGGAATTTTCTTCTTTAGCTCTTCGATTAAAAAGATAATGCTTTTGCAGATTAAATCATTTCCTTTTTCAGGCCATAATTCTGCTTTGTTCCAGTACAAACATCTCCCTCCGCACAGATCAAGATAACTGCATTTTTCACATCTTCCAGAAACATAAATCTTTTTTAGTTCAGCAGGATTGCTTGTTTCAATATTTCCTACATAAAAATCTTTTATACAATTCATAATCGGGCAAGAGGTTATTTTTCCATCTGTTGTTATTGCATATCCAGAATGTCCAGCACCGCATCTTAGTTTAGTAGACTTGTTTTTTAATAGACTCTCAACAATTCCCAAAAAAGGATATAATTTTATAATCCTGCCTTTTTTCATTTCATTTATCCAATAATCAATAATTTTTTTTATTGATTTGTTATAATCTTCAAAGAACTTTTTAATTTTGTCTTCATGAAAATCAAATTTGTAAAACCCAGCATCTATTTGCCAGTGAACAGAAGTAAAACCAGAATTAATTAAGTTTAATACTTGTTCATAAATATCAGGAAAATCCTGAGAAATTGTCATTCTTGCTATTATCTCCCCGTTATAACCATTATTTTTTATAAACTTAATATTATCCATAACTTTTTTGTAGGCTCCATCACCTCTATTAAAATCTGTTCTTTTTTCATCTCCATCAATTGAAATAAGAATCTTATCTATTTTGTTTATATAACTACTCGGTATTTTATCAAGCAATTTTCCATTTGTCTGCATCCTAAATGGGACATTAATCTCATCAATAATCTCTTTTATTTTTTCTATTTCCAAGAGTGGCTCTCCTCCGTAAAAAATAAGTACAGAATCTTTATCTTTTTTTAAAAACTCTTTTAATTTTTTAATATCAACTTCAAATTTTGCAGGTGAAGAGAAATCAAACTCAAATTTTTTATCTAAATCATTATCAAATTCTTCCAGTGATTTTTTATAGCAATATCTGCATTCAGAATTGCATAATTCGGTCAATAAAATATGATAGTACATAAAAATTCAGGTGGATTATATATTATAAAGTTAACCTTTAGCTCTTTGCATCTCTTCAACGCCTTTTTGTATTCTCCTCTCATCTTCAATATATGCTTGAAGAATAGCTATATGGGCATCATTCGCAGTTAATCCCGCTTGTTTTAGAAAAATATTAATCATGGGATTCATGTTCTCTAATTCTGATTCTAATTTACCCCGAGGAGTAAGAGAAAAATGCATAAGACTCCCTCTTGGGAGTGGAACATAAGTATCAAATTCATTCTCTTCTGCTCTTTTAATCCCCATTAGATGATCTTGAGGGCCGTTATCAATCTTTATTTGTATTTGATTATCTTTATATAACGGTTCTTCCATATCTTTTGTTATAAATGATTATTTTTAAAGAAATCTATGATAAAATATAACTATTCTTTTATCCTAACTTTTCTCCACTTTCTTAAAGTAATAGTAAATCCCATTGTTTTTGCAGTGTAATTTGGGCCCAGATTATCCAGGAGTTCTTCTGCATATTTTTTTACATCCCCTTTATTTTCCCTAGCACTCTTAAGAACACTTATTTTAACAACAGCATTTCTGTATTTTTCCAGTCTTCTCTCAATATCTTTAATAAATTCGGGGGTTAATCTGTTTTTACCTATCTGCATTTGTACTTGAACCATAATTAATATTAATAAAAAGGGTTTTTATAGGTTGTTAATTAGCTGCTAATGCAATAACACCCTCTAATCTAGAAAATTTTTTCTTTGCAGTATGTAACCGGCTTTTTACAGTTCCTATAGGGATATGCTGGGTTTCTGAAATTTTCTTATAAGAAGCATGATTAAAATACCTCTGTGTTAATATACTCCTATATTCTGGTCTAATATGGAGAATATTCTCAAAAACTACCTTGCGAGTTTCCTTTCTGCTTACTCTTCTTTCAGGAACTTCTTCTTGTTTTTGTTTAGATAAGTATCTATCAAAAAATACAAAATCCTCATCATCTTTATTGGGATATACATTTAATATACCTTTGTTTCTTAAAAGGCTTATAGAAAGGTTTCTGACTCCCCGGCATAACCATCTTTTTAGTTTCCAATCAACTGAACCATTTAGATTATACTTATAAGTAAATGCTTTTCCATCAATAAGATTAAGAATAAAATGGCTAACAACATCTTCTGCATCATGATAATTCCCAACAAGTTTCTTAGAATAATTAAGAAGGTGATTGTATAAAACTCTCCCGTTACCCATATCTTTTTCAATGAGATTAATTAATCTCTTTGCATTTTCCCCTCTTTTTTCAAATGGGCGGAGGTCACTGAGATCTTCGTCCCCTTCACTATCCCCCATAAAATAAATAAGAAATTATAGTTTTTATATCTTCTTGATAAGAATTTTACTACTAAGAGTTAATGATAAATTTATTTAGTAATCTCACAGACGATTTAAGCTTTGCAGATGACATCAAGCTTTTTTTATAGATCACTCTTCTAACTTATAGTATATTTAGCTTTATTTATTACTAATGCAATTTTTATCAGTAGAAAATCATTTCACATCAATTTTATCGCTCGGAATTGCCTGCATGACTTCATCTTTATGGACAGGAAGATGAAATTTATCCCTTATAATCTTAGCGATTTTTTCAGCAGCCTGCTCTTTGCTTAATTTTCCTGGCTTAATTTTTGCCAGTATTTTTTCTTTTCCTTTTTCAGGAACAGCCTTTATTTTCCCTTTTTGGATAACTAATACAAGTTCTGGCTTAACTTTTATTGTTTCCTTATCTCCCTTGACCCCAAATGTTCCTGTTTTCATCCCCCTTGTTTTGTAAATCTGGCTTCCTTTGAAAGTATCAACATCTATATTTTTGTTTCCATTTTTCCATTGTTTTGAAAAACTTGCGCAAAAAACAGCTGTTTCTTTTAAATCTTTTTTTGAAGGGTTATCAGACTGGATTATCATAAAAGGGCTTCCAGGCAGAGAAGTATGCATAATAACATAATCGGGCCTTAGAAAATTTCTTATAACCTCTTCGTTTTGCTCATCAGATTTTCCTCCTACAACTAATTTTCCTTCTGATGTAAAAAACCATCTGTAGTTTTTGTAATCTTCATTTGAATTTGATAATCCTGTGCTTAATAAATTTAGCATGAAGATACGAAAATAAGCTTGTTTTTAAGGGTTTTCTTTTTGGGTTTTTAACTTTTTATCCAAGACAAGCAGGCTTGTCTCCGCACTGTTTGTGGTATCTCACACATTCACAGCAGATTCCATGTCTTTCGCAATCAACTTCATCACATGGACAATCCTGCTCATTTTCATATTTATTAACACATTCTCTTCTTGTACTCGTTTGTTTCATTTCGTCCACCTTTTTAATTTTGGCAGTTTAGTCTCAGCCATAAATCTTGCAGTGTCTTCTGGCATTCCAAGTTGTTCAACACTTATCTTAACAAGTTTATCTATTTTTTGCTGAAGAGTAACCCCTTCATCTGTAAATCTTCCATTTTTAAAACAAAAACAACAATATTCTATATTCTGGCTTCCATCTTTATTTACACCAAAATCCTTATCTTTTTTCATAGGCATTCCGCAGCTTTGGCATATTATCTTTTCATTTATTGGATGTTCTTTTTGCATTTTAACCTAATTCAGTTATATTTTCAACTTTTATAAGAATTGCTCCTTTTGGATTAAAATTTTCATTTTCTTTTAATGATTTAACAAATTCCAGCCATTTTCCAGAATTATAATATTCTGCTTTTCCATCAACTCTCCAACCCCCATCATCTTTCCAAAAAACCAATGAAACATAAGGATTGTTTTTAATATTTTTAATAGTTGTCTTCATCTGATTATTAGTGATTAATATACAATCATCAATAATTTTGTTTACTTCAACAGCAATTGAATGTGGTTTATTATCTTTTGTTATAGTAGAGAATGCTACTATTTTGTTTTCTATTTTATCTTTTAATTCTTGGATCTCCATTATATTTCTAAAAAATTCAATTATATAAACATTTTTAAGGCAGAGATTTTCTTCCTAAATATGGAATTTATAGATATTGTAGATGAAAAAGGAAATCTAACAGGCGAAAGAGTATTGAGAAAAGAAGCTCATAAGAAAGGATTATTGCACTCTACAATTCATGTTTTAGTATACAACTCTAGGAATCAGATATTTTTGCAAAAAAGAGCAGATATAAAAGATTTTGATGCAGGAAAATGGGATTTTGTTTTAGGAGGGCATGTTTCTTCAGGAGAAACACCTGAAATAGCTGTGTTAAAAGAATTAGGAGAGGAATATGGGATAAAAACAACTTTAGAAAATTTAGAGTTTTTTAAAACAAGGAGATTTTTAGTAAGATATCCTGAAAAAAATTGGCAGGATAATGAAATAAATTTTATTTATCTTTTAAAATATGATTTAGATGTTAACAAATTAAAATTACAAAAAGAAGAGGTAAGTGAGGTTAGATGGTTTTCAATAGAACAATTAGAAAAAGATATTTCAGACCCTGTTAAAAGGTTAAACTATTGTAAGTACAGAGATTATTCTTATTATTTTGAAATGATTGATTATTTAAGAGAAAAGATTAAATCTTGCTGATTTTCACCCCGTCATTAGTGTCATCAATTTTATATCCAGACCCCTTTATCTTATTTCTTATTTCATCTGCTTTCTTCCAATCCTTATTTTTTCTTGCTTTTTCTCTTTCATCAACGAGCTTTTTGATATTGTTTGGAATTACTATTTTCTCTTTTTTCAATAAATCCAATCCAAAAACTTCATCCATCTTTTTTATTGTTTGAATTTTTCCATCTGCTTTTTCATCTCTTAATAATTTCCACAAAACCTGCAATGCTTCAGGAGTATTTAAGTCGTCATTCATTGCTTTTTCAAACTCTTCTAAATATTCTTTATTTACTTTTTTATCATCTTCTTTTTTTAATGTTTTATTATCTTCAGATAATGAACCTATTATCCTTTTCAGCCTTTCATATGAGTTCTGGGCATTTTTTAGGTTGTCCAATGTAAAGTCTAACTGAGTTTTATAATGGCCAGTTAAATAAAAATATCTCAATGCTAAAGGATTATATCCTGTTTTTATTATATCCCTTAAAGTATAATAATTTCCAAGAGATTTGCTCATTTTTTTCCCATCAACCATTATCCATTCATTATGAACCCAGTAATTAACAAATTTTTTCCCTGTTGCAGCTTCAGATTGAGCAATTTCATTTTCGTGATGAGGAAAAACTAAGTCAATTCCGCCAGTGTGAATATCAAAGGGTTGTCCTAAATGTTTTGTAGACATAACAGAACATTCTATATGCCAGCCAGGCCTGCCTTTTCCTAATTTTGTCTCCCAGAAAACATTTCCATCTTCATTTGTATAAAATTTCCATAAAGCAAAATCTTTTGCATTTTCCTTATCATATTCATCATTATTGATTCTTGCACCTTCTTTCAGATTTTTCAATTTTATTTTAGCAAGTTTTCCATAATCTTTAAACTTCTTAACATTAAAGTAAATTCCATCTTCTGTTTTATAAGCGTATTTTTTCTCTAATAATTTGGAAATAAGCTCTATCATTTCCTTTATATGCTCAGTTGCTTTTGGATATTTATCCGCTTTTTTTATATTCATTGCTTTTTCATCTTCAAAAAAAGCTTTTTCATAAACAGATGTATACTCTTTAAGGCTTTTTCCTTCTTTTATACTTCCCTTAATTGTTTTATCATCAACATCAGTGATATTGACTATTTTTTTAACTTTATAGCTTAAAAATTCTAAATATCTCCTTAAAATATCAGAAGCAACAAAAGCTCTATAATTCCCAATATGCCCGTAATTGTAAACAGTTAATCCGCATGAATACATTCCAACCTGCCCTTTCTTAATGGGCTTAAATTCTTCTTTTTTGCGTGTTAATGTGTTGTAGAGCTTTAACATGATTATTAATAAGAATTATAGTTTTTAATATTATCTTTTTGAAAATCCATTAAACTATTTTAAGCTTGGCAATTGTGTATGATGATTGCTCCTTATTATCTTAGTTTTGATAAGATATCAATAGCATAAATTAAAAAAATCCTTTTCTTATTACATCAACAATAAAGAAGTCTCTTCCGATATAAGTCTCTCCATCCCATACATCAATAAATACTTTTTGAGTGCATAAGGGGGTTCCTTCAGGAACGCTTATCTGAATAGCTGCAAATGCAGTATCTCCATCAACCTGATCAAATTGCAGATTAGTATTTAGGTTTTGTTTAAAAAATTGTACAACTGTTCTCTCTTTTAAGAGAGTTATACAATTTTCTCTTGAATTAGCGTCTAAACTTAATTTATATTTCATTTCTTTTATATCTACTATAGAACCATCTATTGTTTTTGCTCCAAAACCAACCCCAGATAGAGTTGCATCAGCCCTTATTCTAAAATCTTTATCTGAGCCTAATTTTACTATAATTTTTGTATTTTCATCAACAAACAAGTTTTTTATCTCCCCCTTAACTTTACTATCAATCTCAGTAATACTTTCTGTAGCTCCTTTAAAAATTGTTCTTACTAAAACTAACCCTAAAATAAGCATAGACATTGCTATCACAATTATAACAATTGTCCCAATAGACATCTCCATTGCACCTTTTTTATTCCTCTTTTCCATATTTAGTTTAATTAATGTATATTTATAAAACTTCCTTTAGATGATTTTTGGATTTTTATAATTTCTTAGAAGATTTTAAGCTTTGTCTGAGCAGATTAAGCTTGAATTTCATAGCTCTCTCTCGTTTTGAGCATTACTGATAAAAAAGATATTCTTATAGAATCGCAGGCAAAAGCCCGAATAAAAAGACTATGATAATTACAACTAATTCATTGTACAATTTTCTTTTATTAAGGTCAATGAAAAACAAGCAGACAAATAAAAATAACAGAATAATGAAAAAAATTGTCCCTGCAGTTTTAGCAACATAACTATTAATCAAAAGACCAAGGGCATTAAATATAAATGCAACTCCAACAGAATTAGTAACCCGATTAAAAGCATAATAATCCTTAAAGCTATCTGAATCAACAATCTTTGCATTAGAAATCATAGAAACCAGGAGAAACGGCATAGAGAGAATTAACTGGAATATGATTATATTCTTTTGAAGAAATTCTAGTTTTAATGTCAATATAAGCACAAAAACAGTGATAGCTACCCCAAGAAGCCTGCTCTCTACAGATATAATCATAGGAGACCTTTTATTGATATTTTCTCTCTTTACCATATTTTTTAAAACCTATTTTTTTGTTATTAGTAATCATAACTTTTATCAACCTCGCAGATGAGTAGCTTCTCTTAATCTTCTCATCCATATCTTAACTTCGTGTTTTTACATTATTAATGTTTATGTTTAATATAAGAAATCAGTATTTTTAAGGTTTATTAAAAATGGGGGGCGAGTATGCTATGTTAATGTTTGGTTAGATAATTAAATATTACCTTTTAAATTAATAAGCCTTTCTAAACTCATTTGTTTGTTTAATGGTCGAATTGTGATTCCGGGAACTCTTTTTACTGGGTAATTCCCCCCACCACTGTGAGTGGCATCTGTTGATATTATATATTTTTTTCCATCAGCTTCTAAATAAGTAGGATCTTTGTCTACAAGATTCTTTTTTATAAAACTTAATACTTTTGGGTGGAAGATTCTTTTCTCTTCTATTTCTACCCCTCCCATAGTAATATGCTCTCTAGCAGGAAAATATACTTCCCCACTATATAAAAATCTGTTATCATCTATTTGTTTAATTTTTTCATGAGAAGACCATTTCCATTCTATGGGCTTTCCAGATTTCTGGTCATATTTAGAAGGAGTCCCTATTTCACTTTTATAATAGTTTCCTTGAACAAGTTGCACAAAATGAACAAGAGCTTTATAAGGATTTTCAATTTGTCTTATGGTTTCTATTTTTTCTTTCGTTTTTTGAGGAACACGAATCTTTTCTTGTTTTCCCATCTTAAATAATTTTATCAGAACTCTTCTTCCTTTTTAGGTTATTTCTATAAATTTCTTTCCCTTTTAAGCATTATTGTTATTTATTACTCTAATCTGATGAAAATGGGGAAGGTGAGAATCGAACTCACTACCCATACGTCTTCAGCGTATTGCTCTCCCAATGAGCTACTCCCCCAATAAAAATATTATATCGGTTGCTTATTTAAAGATGTTGGTTAATAAAGATTTTAATTTTTTAAATAATTCAAAGCCCTGTTTAATTTATAGGGGTTTGTAAAACCTATCTCTTCTATCCACTTTTTAAGATTCTTTTTTCCATACAGAGCAATTTTATATGCCTTAAGCGCATTGATTTGTTTTCTTACATTTTCTCTCAGAGAAACTCTAAAACCCCTCTTTATCAATATCTGATTTAATTGATTAGCCAGATTTTGGCTTGTAGTAGTTATTTCTATAGAAGGGTACTTTTCAATTCCAGGTTTTTTAGAAACAAATACAGACCCGTCAGTATCTGCAATTCCTCTAATAGTATGTCTAGCCAAATCCCAATTTTTATATATTTCTTCAGGAATTTTTATATTTTGGCATTTACCCTTTCCATGGAACATCTTCATATCATCAATCAAAAATTCGCATATTCTCTTAGAATCAAAAACCATTCGCAGACCTCTAAATCTAAATTTTATTTTAACTTTTTTGTCCCATTCTTCGTATATCAATTTTTTTAATTTCTCAAAATATTCTTTATCATTTTTTGGACTTCCTACAATGCCTATCTGATATTTTCTATTTTTTCTATAAATGTATCCATCTCCGATTATTACTCCTATAAGTTCGGCAATTCCTTCGGTTAGTATCATTCTATTTTTATTTTCTCAATTTCAATCCTAAGAAAATCTCCTTCTTTTATTTTAAGAAGTTTGACTATTTCTGAAGGGATATTAATAGCCAGACTTGTTCCAGATTTTTTTGCACTTTTAACAAATTTTTCTTTCATAAGATAATATAAGATATTATATTATATAAATCTTTCTATCATTCGATGCAAAAAATATAAATCGGATTCTCACCTTCCCCATTTAATCTTTTTTAAGAATTATTTCCTTTTTAGCTCATATTTTTCAATTACAATAGCAATAATCATAAATAAAATGCCCAAAACTCCAATAAACTTAGAAGCAGAGTTTGCCCCAATGACATTTCCTGTTATTGATTGAAATATTGTTAATGAAAAAACAGCTAAAGTAATCCCTACAAATGCAAATAATAATGCTATTGTTCTTTTAATTGTCATAATTACTTATAGAGAATCAAGTTTTTATATTTTATTGATGATTTATGTGATTAAAATTATACTCTTTGTATTATAATACTCCCATGATCGTGTTTTGACTCATATTTTCCATTCTTGTTTAATATATCATAGGCTACAGGGCTTATTGTAGTCTCAATCTCTTTAATATCATACCATCCTGTAAGAGAAGGATGGCAGTGTATTTCTAAATTACTATCATCCTCACTTGAACTGACTCTTAGCATAAATTTTTTTTCACATCCTTCAGTATGGTTTAATCGCAATATTGCTTCTAGAGGTTTATGTGGTAAATCTTTAATTTCTTGTTCTGATAATTTTACATCATAATCAAAAATTGAACGAGCTTTTCTTTCATATTTAATTTCCATTAATTGTTTAATTAATATCCCCTTATAACAATTGTTATCCTAAGAAATACATAACAAAAAGTTGTGAGTGGGAAATAGGCCACCTTTTGTGAAATGTCGTTTTGTCATTTTAATGAAGACGAACCATTTTGCTAACATCATACTTAGCCCACGTTTAAAGTGGTTGCATCAACCAAGGTACTCGTTTCAGCAAATCCTTGCCTTCTAAGCTTCCCGCATGGTTCATAGCTCAGGCAGGGCTGTGGCGTTTCTGTAGCAGAGCTTTGCCTCGCGACAATCATTTTTTCAAATGATGGTTTCATTAATGATGGGCGGACCTTCCTCAGAAATAAGTGTTCATTATCAACACTTGCTAATCTAATAGCATATCTCCGAAAGTTAGTTATCCCACTCACTTAATTATAGATTATTAAGGGTTTTTAAGGCTTTCTGGGGTCATATTTATGGTGATGATTGAATGTGCCTGCAGGTGAAAGGGAATTATACATTTCATCTGCTTTTTTGTATCTGCGTTCTGCATCTGCTCCTTTCATTTTATAATATCCTATTTTTAATTTATTGTAATCTCTTAGAAATAAGTAAAATCTTGTTCTGTCCCCTGCTGAGTGTTCTATTTTTTTGATAAATGCTTCATAAACAAATTCTTTTAAAATTAATTCTAACTCATTCAATTCTTCTAGAAAATCCCTCTCTTTTTGGTGCATAAATATTAATTTTTTTTCAGTATATAAAAATTATTGATGTGGAAAATATGTTTTAAATAAAAAATTAAGCTCGTTTAATAAAAAGTTTTTCTATTGGTTCGTTATATGATATTTGTATGAATTCATCTGCTGGAATAGGAAAGAACTCTTCTCCAGATTTGCCAGATTCATGAGTTTCTAAATTTAATTCCAGTATTTTTGATAGAGGAATCCAAAGCCAAGTTTTGTAACCAAAATCATTATTAGAAATAGCAAACCATATTTGTAGATTAAATTTTCTTTGAAATGAAGAATATTTTTTGATTTCTGATTTATCTATACAATAAGTCCCAAATTCTTTTTGTATCTTTTTATCTTTGATATCCACTAAAATACATCCAAAATTTTCTAGTAATATCATAAAATCAGGCCTCTTTAATTTATCTTTAAATACAGAAGAGAATGTATCTCTTTCTTGGTTTATATACAAATATGGAATTTTATGTTTGTCTAACCATTCTTTAAACTTTAATTCTGTTTTGTCACCAATTTCTGAAATGTCCATCTTTAATATTAAACTCTTAATTATTTAAATTTGATTATAATAGAGCTATTAATACTTTTTTAGAATTCTCTTTTATTTTTCAAAAAAACAGGTAGAGAGATTTTATCTTAATCTTATGATTAAACTTCTTAGAAGTTTAATATTATAAATAAAGCTTTTAGTAGTTGCGTGCTGAAATCCTCGGGTTCTCGGATATTACACACCAACTCTATCAACGCCGTCTTCTTCGGCGGCCTTAATTGTCTCGTTTTGCGGGTGGCTTCGTGCTTAGATGCTTTCAGCGCTTATCCACGTAATGCGTAGCTGCACAGCCTGCCACATGACAACTGTTACACCAGAGGCATCTGATCCTGGTTCCTCTCGTACTACAGGATCATTCCACTCAGACAATAGCATGCCTAATAGATATCATACAATCTGTCTCACGACGATCTTAACCCAGCTAACGATCCCTTTTAATCTGTGAACTCCATCACCCTTGGCCGCTTGTGCACGGCCAGGATAGGAAGAGCCGACAGCGGAGTAGCAAACCTCCCCGTCAATATGAACTATCGGGGGAGACAACCCTGTTATCCTTGGGGTACCTTTTCTGTCACAATTGAGATCCATTAAGAATCTACAATGGTTCGCTAGGCTCACCTTTCAGTTCTGCTTTTCGTGTTGTTTGAAAAACAGTTAGACAAACTTTTGCCCTTACACTCTACTCCAGATTTCCGACCTGGATGAGCTTGTCTTTAGGCCCCTCCGATATCTTTTCAGAGGGGTGCCGCCCCAGCCAAACTGCCCGCCTGCTGCTGTCCTCGAAAGAGTAAGTGGGTCTATAAAAAGTAAGTAGTATTACATATTGTGAGCCGCCTCGCCGAAACTACGCGTATTCTCCTACTTATTCTAGGTACTCATCATAAATCCACAACAACAAGTTGCAGTAAAGGTCCACAAGGTCTTCGCTTCCCGTTAGGCATCTCTGGCCTTTTCACCAGATAATACTTTCAGAAGTTTCTAGTTAGGGACAGTGACAATCTCGTTAAACCATTCATGCAAGTCGCCATTTAGACGACAAGGTACTACGCTCGTCATTGTTAATCTGAATCTTTTGATTCAATTCTTTATGTCGCCATAAAGTTCGGACTGTAACTTCACAATAAAATTGTGTCAAGCATTCAGTCTCTGAGGGTTCTAGAATTAACTACATAGAACTTCCAATCCTTTGATCACTCCAATTGTAAAAGTGCTCATGAACAAGATATTGTAACCAATAATACTCACTCCACAAGCAGTTTTAAAAAGTTCTTCTTGAGCTTTTATTTTATAATCACTTTTCCAAGTGTTTTCAGCCATTCTACAAAGGTGATCAATCATTCCATAGACCGGAATAAAGTCTTTTATTTTGATAATATTGTCTTCCATATCAAACAATAAGAGATAATACTTTTTAAATCTTTCTATTTGTTATTACTATAAAGTTACACCAATTCTAGCCTTCCCTGCTGATTGTCCGCACTTGAAAATTTTTACTATCAATTTTTGATTAGTATTTCAAGATACTCGGATGTTCCAGCATATAGCTCGATTTTCTCGTTGGTTTAATTCGATCTAGCATCTAAAAAAACAAAGCCTTGAACTTTTGTTTTCTTGATTTTAATTATTGGCTTTTTCTTGAAGCTTGAGCAATAAATTTTTTATAAAAATTATACTGTAAGGCAGCGATTCCACCTTAAGAGCCTCAGGAATTAGGCCCGCCGTTTGATGGGTCTTAGCTCCCTTGAAAAAGAGTTTTAAACACCACCACTGGGCAGGTCTCACCGGTTATACAAGTCTGTTAAGATTAGCAACCGGCTACGTTTTTGATAAACAGTCGGACTATCTTAGTTACTGAGATCTACTAATGCATTCATATTTCTAAAAACACAAAAATAGACACCCCTTATACCGAAGCTAAAGGGCCAATAATGCCGAATTCCCTTAACTAGATTAAACTTTCATATCTTAGCCTTCTCAGCTAGAGCATCAGTGCCAAATCTGGGTACAGCCATGCAAATTCTATATATAACTCTTTCACTGGCTCCTGGAATCAACAATTTTCACAACATGAATTCTACTGCTTCTAATCATTACGATCCACAGTTTTCTTCATGCTGATTTCCTTTCGGAACTATATTTATCCTGAAGCGAAATTATATCATAGCGAATTTACAAGGTGCAGGAATATTAACCTGCTGTCCATCGATGTACGCAGTTAAGGTACATCTTAGGTGCTGACTAACCCTTGGTTAATTGATATTGCCAAGGAAACCTTGCTCTTACGATATTTCGCGATTCTCAGCGAAATCTGATCTTACTCCTACCAAGATTCTCATTCCTTCCAGCTCCATTCATCCTCTCGGACAAACTTCTAAGCTGAAAAGACGCCTTCTTACCGCAATACTCAAATGAGTACGCCTATGGTATCGGTGTTATGTTTAGCCCCGTCCATTTTCAGGGCCCCGAACCTCAATAAGTGAGCTGTTACGCTTTCTTTAAATGATGACGGCTTCTATGTCTACATCCTTAGTGTCTCGGGTTTGGGACACCTTTTGATACACTTAACATAAACTTTGGGACCTTAACCATAGTCTCCCTTGTTCGGGTCTTGCAGCATCACCTTACGCGACGCCGCTGTTTCCCATTATAAGCATCTTATAGTTTCTGAGTTGGAAAGGTTGCCGTAGCAAAAACGCTCTGCACAAACTATCCGTACTTTACACCATAAGAAAGCTACAATGAGGCTATACGTAGGCATATTTCAGAAGGAACCAGCCATTGCCAGATTCGATAGGCTTTTCACCCCTAATCGCAAATCTTCCAAGTGCATGTCCACAACACTAGTTCGGGCCTCCATTCTCCTTTCGGAAAACTTCACCCTGCTCACGATTAGATCATCTGGCTTCAGGTCTTATCCAAGTGACTAACGCATTTTCATACTCGCTTTCGCTTTGGCTTCCAATTGTTAACCTTGCCACTTAAATAAACTCCTTGGTCCGTTTTTCAAGACGTACGTTACAACTCCGAAGAGCAGTAACAATCTGTAACTGTTAGATTTCAAGTCTTTTGACTCTCTTTTAAGAGTACTTTTCAGCTTTCCTTCGCAGTACTTGTTCGCTATCGGACTTAAATTAATATTTAGGGTTAGCAGTTAATTCTGCTGTATTCATGCATCCAACCTAGGATACACTACTCTTTTGAAGAGCGACATGTTGTCTTCAAGTACGGGACTATCACCCTCCAAGGTGTCTCGTTCCAGAGAACTTTCTTTCAACAATTTAGCCACTTATCTTCACCACATCTCTTACTTCTTTTCAAAAGCAGATTCGGTTTGCCCTGTGCCCCTTTCGCTCGCTGCTAATAAGGGTATCATTTTTTATTTTCTTTTCCTGCCGGTACTAAGATGTTTCAATTCCCGGCGTATATCATCTTCTCAGATTAAAACGTTGTCGCATTAGGAGATTCTAAGATCAAAGCCTGCGTGCGGCTCCCTTAGACTTATCGCAGCTTGCCACGTCCTTCATCACAACTTAAACCAAGCTATCCGTCTAACAGTCTTAGGAATAATTAAGACTAAGATATTATCTCTCTACCTGTTTCATTGACTATAAAGTCTCCACTCCACCCCGAAAAGCATTTTCGGAGCTTCATTATGATAAAATTCCAAATATAGGAATTTTAGCAGACAGAAATTTTAATTTCTGTATGTTTTCAAATTAAAAATTTGAATATGATTTGTGATTTTATGATTTTAATTTTTTAGCAGTAATGGTCAACTCTTCTAATCCACTCTGTTCCATTATTGTTTTTGTTTGGTCTAGTAATTTATTTCCAGTTTCAGTGGTTGGGATTGGGGGGTTTATTAATTCCGAATTTTCAAGATATGCTTTTATCCGAGGCTGATTATTTGCAGATCTTCCCCATTTAATTTGATAATTTTCCATTTTATTATTGATATTTTTTCCTTGATTTATTTTGAATATGAATGGACCCATCGGGAATCGAACCCGAATTTCATCGTTGCAAACGACGTGTTCTACCATTGGACTATGGGCCCGGCGGACTTCATGAATTTTAATTCATGAACCTATTATGTTTTTATTTTCTGACTATGACTTGTGATTTTTTATTTTTCTGGTAATCTATTAAACGATTTTACTTTGGAGCAATCAGCCTTTTCTGCTTAACTGCTTCTTATTGTTTCGTTTTATAAATTACTATTTTATTTTAGTAACTTCATCCATAGTTTGTTTTTCAGTAATATTCATCTTGGATATTACCAATATAAAATGTTAACATTAACTAGAAGAGTAGAGTAATCAATCATTGCTTTAATCATAAACTTAATAAATTTTAGGAGGTGATTCATCTGCAGGTTCCCCTACAGATACCTTGTGTTGACTTAACCTACCTTGTCGTACCGAGATTCGTTCTCGAAAGACCTCGTCAAGGCACAACTCGGTTGGTTTGACAGGCAGTGTGTGCAAGAGACCGTGACGTATTCACCGTTCGCTGATTACGAACGATTACTACCGATTCCATCGTCATGAGGTTGAGTTACAAACCTCAATCGGAACTAAGCCATACTTTATGGGATTAGCTTCTCTTTTCAGAGTCGCATCTCACTGAATATGACATTGACGCGCGCGTGTAGCCCAGGGGATTCGGGCTGTACACACCTAACATTGCCCCCACCCTCCTCCTTGTTACCAAGGCAGTCTGTTTAGTGTGCCTTATCGGCAACTAAACACGAGGGTCTCGCCTGTTACTTGATTTAACAAGTCATCTCACGACACAGGCTTATGTCGGCCATGCAACTCCTCTTAGCGTGTCAGGTAAGCCCTTTAGACTGACCTTCATTCTGCTATCGCTCCTGGTGAGGTTCACGGTGTAGAATCTAATTGAACCGCACGCGATCACCGGTTGTAGTGTCTCCCCGCCAATTCCTTTAAGTTTCGGCCTTGCGACTATACTTCCCAGGTAGCTCACTCTCCGACTTCTCTACAGCACTAATACCTCTCGAGGAGGTACTAATGTTTAGTGAGCAGGGTTTACTGCTAGGACTACAGGGGTATCTAATCCCTTTTGCGCCCCTAGCCTTCATTCCTCACTGTCAGATCCGTACTCGCAAAGTGCCTTCGCTGTTGTTAGTCTGATAGAGATTAACATATTTTACCACTACCTCCATCATACTCTTTGCGTCTTCCGGTCCCAAGTTAAACAGTATCTCTTGCAAGCTCCATACTTAAGATATAGAATTTCACAAGAGACTTATAAAACAAGCTACGAATGTTTTAGACCCAATAATTGTGGATGCGACTTGGACCGCCGGGATTACCGCGGCGGCTGGCACCGGTCTTGCCCAGTCCTTATTCGCCAGTCTTTTTGCAACTGACAAAAGTTTTCTAAAAGAAAACACTCTGACTCATTTTATCACTCTTTCGAGCATTGTAAAAGTTCCTCGACTGCTGCACCCCGTAAGGCTAGGAATAGTGTCTCAGATTCCTTCTCAGGGCTTCTCCGCTAAGAGCCCTTACTGATCATCGCCTTGTTAGTCCATTACACCAACAACTAGCTAATCAGCCGCAGCCCTCTCCTTAGGCTCGAATTTGAAAAATATCTCATTCCAGAAAACATTTCCTATCAGGTATTAACCTCAGTTTCCCGAGGGTATCCCTGACCTAAGGGTAAGTTAGCTACGTGTTACTGAGCAGTTCGCCGTCTTTCGACAGACTTGCATGTCTAATTATAAGTCAGATAGCCGCATCCGCCAGCAGGATAAACTGGATTTAATGATTATGAATAAATTGATAATTACCGCAATTATCAAGCATCAAAAATAACTCCTAATTTCTTGCTTTAGAATTTGACCAAAACTATAATTACTCTACTACATCCTACCTTAACGTATTAAGGATATTTAAGGTAATCATTCTAGTTAATGATATTAACATTTTATAAAAATCTATAACGGAAAGGGTATATAAAGGTTTCTGTAAATTACAATATAAACTATTGCAAAATATATTCGGAAAACTTATATTCTTTGCTAAATAGATTAAGATTATAAAAAGCATCGCAAGTATATATATGCTTGTATTGGAGATTAATTAATCTCTTCTCGATAATAAACTAACACTAAGATAATCTACTCAATCAAAACTTAGAAAATCGTTAATGAGATTACTAAGACTAGTTTGAAATTTAAATCCCAGCCAAAAAACTCCACCAGGGTTTTTTAACAGAAATAATATCTCCGGTTTCTGCATCTACCTGAGTAATTATCTTTCCCTTTATCTTAAATAATCCAACCATTTTTCCTTCTTTATCTGCAGTTAATTCATAGACAAGTTTTGGAGAACTTGGTTTTGTTATATTTGCACCAACCTCTTTTAATTCAATTGTAAAATTTAATTCTCCTAGTCTTTCAATTGCTGTTTCAGAAGCTGTGTCGGGCATAATTTTTATTTCAGCTTTTCTGCCGTTTGATAAAGTTTTGTAGCATTTGTTATCTTCAGAATTAGATTCAACTGGGCAAACTTTATTTATATTTACTTGGTCACACTTATTATTTATACATTGTATTCTAAAATTTCCCCCAATTCCTGTACAAAAATCAGGACATTGTATAGAGGTATTAACATAATATTTATTTCCAATAAAACAATCACCAGTCAATATACTAACTCCACAAGCACAATCCTCATCTTTATCACAACTTGTTCCATCAACTCCACACTCTTCTAAAGTACATCCTTCCCTTTTGTTCACAGCTTTTTCACATTGCGTTTTGCTTTCAAAAGTCTGCAATCCTAAATACATATACATCCCGCAGAATTGTTTTTGAGAACAATCTTTATTATCATTGTCTATCCAATAAAGATTTTTACAACCAGTATCCGGAGCATTTGTATCATTATCTGCAATTGCAGTACCAATTATCCCAATCATTAAAATTACTAAAAATAACCCTAATACTATCCTCTTCATATTATATTATTATATACAAGATAATATACTTTATAAAGGTTTTTTTAGGTTCAAACGAATTTAACAAATATTAATCTATATCTATTTTATAATCTGGAAGATTTTCATCCCTGTATTTTTCAATCAAAGGCATTACCATATCCTTTTTATATTTTCCAAAAGATTCACTCTCGTCAAAAACTTTGATAGTTTTGTCTACAATAGAAATAAGTCCCCCACCATGGCATCTATCTAAAACCTTATCTCCAAATTTCCTTTCAAAATAATCAATAATACATCCATGAGGAGACCCCCCACTTAGACCAAAAATCCTTGCTTTAGATTCAGAATCAAGAAATACGACAAATTTTCCTCTAAATTCCTTCTCTCTTATTTTTTCAGGTGTTGTAGCTTCATAACGGTCTCCCTTCCAATTTCTTTCCATAACATGGCAATAAACAAGATTTACATAAGGTATTTCTGAAACCATCCTCTTCTTTATTTTTTGCTATTTTTAATTATTTCTGTGTTTTAATGCGCATTTTTCAGGTCTTCGATTATAGATGCATCGATAACTTCAAACGAACTTGAACCCGATTTTTGTTCACTAATGATAAAAACGAATAAAGCTATGAGAGAGAAGCTTAATCATCTCAATCAAAGCTTAATCTGCTGATACCTTGTTAAAATCGTTTATAAGATTACCAAATATCAATAAAGGTTTTCTCTTTGTAGTGTCCGCTATCAATGTCCTCTCGATTATTTAGTTCAGCCATTTTATCTTTAATTATTTTTCCTTTCTCATCTTCTCAAGGAAAGCTTGATAAGGAGTTCTAAGCTTTCCATTTGTCAAGCT
>JAQUKY010000005.1 GCA_028718805.1 Candidatus Nanoarchaeia archaeon
ATCCTACTAAAGAAAAGCCAAAAATAGCTTGGGAAAAAATTCCTCTTCTGATTAGAGCATAAAAAATTATCCTTAGAAATATTGTGTTACCCTTATCGATTATCACCTTTTAAGGTAACACAATCTTTTCTACTCACCTTCACTTAATTCCAAACTCTTCCTCAATTCCTCTAATCTTTCTCTGTAGATTTGAACAGAATTATCATCTTCTGCTCCTAGAATTTTTATCTTGATTTCTAGTGCCTTTAATAATCCTTTATCTATCTCTTTAAGATGATACTTTCCTCTGCCGATATTTCCTTCCCGAATATCTGTTTCAATCTTGCCAAAATGCTCTTCTATTTGCTTTTTTAAACTTTCAATTCCTTTTTCCGCTCTTTTAACTCTTTTAGCCATTTTTTAGATAAATCCATCGCATTTATTAATTCATCAGGAGAAAGATTATTTAATTCTTTCTCATTTCTCTTTATTCTAAGATAAGCAAAATAAGCCTTCTCTCCAATTAATTCTAAAAAATCTTTCTTGTTATAGCTCTTGTTAGAAATAAGGCATTTTATCAAATACAACTCCCTTAATCTTAAAACAACAGAGTAGGCAACACCATCAGGAAGATTCATATTATTTTCCCTGCACATTTTTACTGAATCCTGGTTTATCTTAAGAACATTCTCAATCTCTGACGCGATTTTTTTAATATTAAACTTGTATTTTTTAGATTTATATTCCTCAATTAAATCTTTATTGAAAATAACTTTTATCTCCCTTAATATGCTTAAGTAATTCAGGTTATTCGGCAGGTTTTTTGAAAAAGAGCTTTCTGAAATCAGGAGAATCTCATAATTATTATAATTAATGAGTTTTTTTGTATTTTGCGTGATAACTAAGATATCTATATCACTATTGAAATCAAAATCCTTTCTTGAATAGCTTCCATAAAGATAAACCCCCTTTGCTTCTTCGTTTAAATTATGCTTAGACAGGCAATCCATAACCTCCTGGAGGATCTTTTCTTTTGATGGCTCAAAGAGAGTTACAACTACCTGTTTATTTAACCAGCTTCTTGGCAGTAAAACTCCTGCTGATGTTCCAACTTCCCGGGTATGTTTTACTATAGTTTCCATATTGTATTATAATATATTATAATATTAAATTATTTAAATCTTTCTGTTTTTCTAAGAGTTTATTCTAAACAGAAAACTATATAAATAAGTAATCCTTGGAGATTACTATGAAAACAATAACTATAAAACTTCCAGAAGAAGAAGCTCATGAATTAGATATATTTATCAAAAATAAAAATTATCCTTCTAAATCTGAATTTATTAGGCATTTAATTATAGACAAATTAGACAAAACTAAAAAAGAAAAAATAGGCTGGATGATCTTAGCTGAAAAATCATTAAATAAATTATGGGATAATAAAAAAGATGATGAAGTTTGGGGTAAATATTTATGATAGAACAAAAAGATTTATTGTTGGTCCCTTTTCCTTTTTCAGATCAATCAGGAAGAAAAGTTAGACCCGTTATTGTAATAAGCAATAACGAGTTCAATAAATATTCTGATGATGTTCTTGTGATAGGAGTTACTTCAAATATCTTAAAAGATAAGTATACACTAAATTTAACAAACACCAATTTAGATGAAGGAAAACTTCTCACAAACTGCATTATAAAAGTAGAAAATTTATTAAAATTAGATAAAGAATTAGTTATAAAAAAAATCGGCAAGATAAACAAAGAAACTCTAAAAAATATAATAGATAAATTATTCACAATAATCAATTATTGATCAAATTTCTTGAATTAATTATTCACAATAACCCTTAACCTATATTTATAAATATTAATTCTCTTATAATTAAAGTAATCAAAAAAGAGGCAAAAAGAAAAATGTGGCAGATACCGCTTATAGGTTCTATTTTAGAAGGAGCAGGCAATATAATAGACAAAAAAATAGTAATAACTCATAAAATTAATTATAAAAACTGCACTGTATACAGCTTTTTAGCCCTAGTTCTCGTTATGCTCCCATTGACTTTTTTCTTTTGGGAAATAAAACCAGAAGCATATTCAATTAAAAATTTATTAATATTTATGTCAGTTATCTTGTTTGCAATTCTTGCAAATCTCTTGGCATTTTTTTCATTAAAAAGAGAAAACATAACAGAACTTGAACCAATAAGACTAATGCAGCCATTATTCATTGTTCTTCTAGCATTCATATTCAGTTTTTTCTTCGCAGCTTACTATACAGAAAGAAAATATTCTATAATAATTTTAGCTTTAATAGCAAGTATTGCATTAATAGCAAGCCACTTAAGAAAACATCACTTAGTTTTAAACAAATATATAATCGCAGCATTATTAGGAAGCTTTTTTTTCGCAGTTGAATTAGTTATTTCAAAAGAAATTCTTCCATATTATTCCTCAGTAACATTTTATTTTTTAAGATGCTTATTAATTTTCATAATCGCTGCGTTTATCTTCCATCCATCAATAAGCTCAATAAAAACAAAAACAAAACTTCTGATGCTTTTAAGCGGCATAGTATGGACAATTTACAGACTGATTCTATACTATGGCTATCTCACCTTGGGAGTTGTATTTACAACAATCCTCTTTATCCTCAGCCCTATTTTCATATTCATATTTGCACGTATTTTCCTGAAGGAAAAAATTCTTTTAAGGCAGATAATCGCATCAGTTATAATCATTGCATGCGTAATTGCTGCAATCTTGCTTGAGATATAATCAGGACTAAGCATATCAGCCTCGCCCTCCGGGGCTCGGCTGCCTAAGATACTTCTCTTCAAAAGCTCACAAATTCGCTTTTTCAGAGCTTTTTTTAATATATTAATAATAAAACTAAGAAGCCAGAACAATCAACAGGTTATATAAAATAGTTTAATCTGGTAACCTGCAAAGATAAAATAGTTTATCATATTACCAAAATAATCAAAAATCCATAATTTTATTAACTAATTTAAATATGTATTTCTAAGAGCCCATATGTCAATGGATAGACAGCTTGGCCTCGGACCAAGAAATGGGGGTTCGAATCCTCCTGGGCTCATTTAATCTAATATTTATAAAAAACTAATTAGGCAAATATTTATCAAACCATTCAACTACATCTTCTTCAAATATTGGCCAGTCTAAAATGCTAACTTTTTTATTATTCTTTTGTATATTAATCATATCAAGGTATAAATGACTTGTAAAAAATGCCGTAGGAAAATGCCCAACGTATCCCTTCTTTTCCAGAAAATTATAAATTTCAAATCCTGCCCAATGATCTAATAAAGAATCTGCATTATTTCCTAAAAGGATATGTTTAGAATGCTGTTGCTCTGTCAATCTTTTTTTACCAGAATCCGTAACATTTTTTAAAAAATCATCTGCTTTCTTAAATGCCTCATCAACCTCATTTAAAGTATACTTCTCAATAGGCATTGTCATTCCTAAAACAAACGCTTCAATATTTTTGTTTTGTTTAATAAAATCAATTGCCTCTTTAGTTTTATCAATTATCTTTATATCATATCTTTCTAAAATCTCTTCAGGCAGATCAATTGCAGGATAAGCATACTCTCTTGCATGTAAGATAATCTTCTTATCGCCCATAACTATCCCTTGCAATTCCCATTTTTAAACATGATTGTAAGATAAAATGACGTTTAAACCAGATAGTTATTTCTTCTTGCATTATAACTTCTTCGACACTTTTTTTAGTAAAAAAAATTAAAGTCCAAATAAGATTTTAATTATAAAAAAAGTTATCCCTGCAATGATTATGCCAGCATTATTAATGTCTCAGACTTTTGCGCCTATAGAAGTCATGCCTAAATTTATGCAATATTTCGCAAAAGCCACCCCGACATTTTATGCTAATGTGGCATTGAGAGAAATTATGATTAAAGGCTCTTCTTTTGCAGCAATTCAGAATGAAGTACTAATATTATTTTTATATTCTATAGGAGTTTTGAGTTTAGGGATTGTTTTGCTTAAAAAAAGAATAAGTTAGGTTTTTAAACATAAATATCAATAATAAAACATGAGCAGAGATACTGGAACACAAGTTCGTGGTTATTTTCCTAGAAGAATATAAATCTAGTTTGACTTATGATTCAAGCAGGAGGTATCATCCTTGAGAACTGCTTTTCTTATATGGCTCTTGATTTTGTCTACACATTAAGAGATGAAGAAGAATATGCCAAAATCCGTAAAAACTCCTTGATAAAAAGGCTTGAAAAATCAGCAGATGAAAGAGAAAATAAAGAAAATCATGAGACTAAAAGCCTGATAAAAGATATGTTAGAAAATAATTTATCCTCAAAAAAGAAAAAAATCCTAGATTTAATGTTTTATCTAAAGTTCCATTATCATTATAAATGAGATTACATATTTAAATACAATAATACATTATAGGAATGTGCCCTATAAGAAAATACCCCCCATTATTTGGGTCGTCCCTCTCTCCCTCCTCGATCATATATCTTTCTACAGGTTCATATTTATCATCATAATCTTCATCCCAAAAAACTGTATTATCAAGTCCCCCAATCAAAAAAGAGTTTATTCTAGAATCCAACGTCCAAGGCATGTGGGTCTCACGATATTTATAGATTAAATCTGTATCAAAAACTTTTATTCTTTTTCCATTTTCCGTTTCCCAAGTAAATGGTTGAGTGGGATTGGGCATAATCCATTCATAATAAACGGCTCTCTTTCCAGATAAAAATTCTGAAAACTCCTTTGAAACTTTTTTATTGGGGTTAATTTTTTCAAATCGGTCCCAGTCTGTTTCCGCCAAATAAGGTCCCCATTGAAGTTTAGGAACAACAATATTTCCACTTAATTTTGCTATTTTTCCATTTTCATTCTTTAATTGTACTAATCTGTTTCTGAATATATAATGTTCTTCCATGGGGATTTTTTATTTAATTTTATTCTCTTCCTTTCCTGCTTCTTATTCTATATCTATTGTTTATTTTTTCTACCTCTCCTTTATCTATCAACCCTTTAAGAGAAGATTTCGTGTCCTCTTTCATATCTTCTATTTGATCTTTTTCTAAACAATCTCTTGGGCTTTTTCCACCTAGTGCTATTTTAAAGGAGTCTAAAATATTGATTAAAGTATGTGTAGAGCCAGGGGATTTTTTTTCTGCTTTTGTCAAGTATTTTAAAATAGCTTCTTCATAAGTTCTCTCTTCATCGTCATATTGTTGACTCAACCTATCCTCTTCTACACTGTTATAATCTCCTTGCGTTGAATATTGTGAATAATACTTATTCCTAAAGATAAAATGCCCCATAAAAAATAACCCATCTATTAAACTCTTAAATATATGTTGTAGTCTTAAACAACAACACTTAAATAGTAAACAAAGCTGATTTTTTTATGGATATTCAAAAACTAATAGAAATAGGATTTTCAGAAAATCAAGCAAAAGTATATGTTATGCTCTTCCAAAAACCAGGAAGAAGTGCAGGAGAAATATCCAAAGAACTATCCCTTGACAGATCTTTTGTATATAGTATAATTGACAGCCTTACAAAAAAAGGCTTTATCTATTCAAGCCCTATCAAAAATAAAAAAGTATTTTATCCAGAAAATCCAAACAAAATAATTGAAGATATAAAAGAAAAAGAAACAAAAGCAGAAAACCTTGTTTCTGAATTACTTAAAATAAATAAAGAAGAGAAATTGTCAACAAATATAGAGATTTATGAAGGGAAACAGGCTCTTAAAAAATATATTTCAGAGCTAATCAATGCAAAATACTTTCTCACATTAGGGGGAGGGGGAAACTTAAATTTATTTAATATTTTAAAATATGAACACCCTCATTATTTCAAGCAGATTAAGAAAATTAAACTTTCTGGAAAGATTATTTGTTCAGAAAATAACAAGCAATTCTGGAAAACAAACCTCAAAGGAAGCCTTATAGAAATCAGATCATTAGAAGGAGCAGGTAAAGAAAACAGTATAACCATCTTTAATGGCAAGATATTACTATCCTCAGAAACAGAATCTCCTAATATTATTATAATTAATAACCCTGACCATGCTCATGCTCTAAGGCATTATTTCAATTACTTATGGAAAATATCTAAAAAATAAAAAAGAAAGTTTTAAAAACAAAGAAATTATATAATTTTACCCTAAAGCAAAAGAGTTCTGATATATTAATATGAAAAATAAAATGTTTATAAAAGGAATGAATTTTTTTTATTATACTCTGGGTTATTTACAAGCAAAAGGAATTGCAGATAAAATAGACGACATAGAAGTTGGTCTTCTTCAAAGGATAAAGCATGCTATGCCTGATAATCCTAAAAATCATCCAGAAATGTTCAGCTCATTTTTAGGTGAATGCAGAGATTATATTAATAAATGGATTATGTATGATAATCTTTTTTGCAAACCAAATAACTAATTACGATAAAGGACAAGAATCTAATATTTCTTATTTATACGTCCACACATCATTCCCATCAAAACCAATCAATTAACAACATGTAGACGTATATACGTCTACATCCAAAACGTTTATAAAACCGTGTAGACACATAAACTTAATATACAACTAAATTAATAATCAAATAACACTAAAACGCTATGGCTAAAATTGTTCAAGCGTTTAATAGTTAAACATTAGAGATATAGTAAATAAAACAAAAAATGACATACACTGAAATTAAAGAAAAAGGGAGCAAAAAGTATTCTTACAGGGTAAAATCAATAAGAAAAGGCAAAAAAGTAGATAAACAAAGAATCTATTTGGGTGTTAACCTAAAAAAACAGGAATTAAAACAAAAAGAGCAGGATGCAGATAAAAAACTGCTTAATTTAAAACCAAAAGAACCTGAAAAACCTATAACTGCTAAAAAAACCGAGATGAACAGAAGCCCCATAGTAAAATCGTCTATTGATATTACCAAAATAAGTGAAAATAAAGAAAAAAATATAGGAATCACAGCAGAAAAAGATGAATTTTCAGAATGGTTTACTCAAATAATGCTCAAGGCAGACTTGGCAGATTACACAGATGTTTCAGGATGCATTGTTTTCAAGCCAACTGCATATGCTATATGGGATAAAATTAAAGAAGAAACAGATAAAAGATTCAAAAAATTAGGGATTAAAAACTGTTATTTCCCATTATTAATCCCAGAAAAACTTTTAAATAAAGAAAAAGAACATGTAAAAGGATTTTCTCCAGAAGTTGCATGGGTGACAGAAGCAGGAGATACAAAACTAAATGAAAGATTAGCAGTAAGACCAACTTCTGAAACAATTATGTATCCTTCTTATTCAAAATGGATTCGTTCTTACAAAGACCTTCCTCTAAAACTAAACCAATGGAATAATGTTGTAAGATGGGAATTCAAGCATCCGGTTCCATTTTTGAGAACAAGGGAATTTTTATGGAATGAAGGGCATACAGTTTATGCAACCAAGGAAGAAGCAGAAAAAGAAAAAGATGAGATAATGAATATTTACAAAGAAATCTGTGAAGAATATCTTGCGCTCCCATCGTTAGTAGGAAGAAAATCAGAAAAAGAGAAGTTTGCAGGGGCAGAATACACAATTTCAATGGAATTTTATATGCCAAACGGAAAGGCAATTCAGGGCCCTGACTTTCATCATGACGGGCAGAAATTTGCAAAGGCATACAACATTAAATTCTTAGATGAAAATAGCAAAGAACAATATGCATGGCAGAATACTTTCGCAATTACAACAAGAGTGTTGGGTATAATGTTTGCGGTTCATTCAGACAAGAAGGGATTAATACTCCCTCCAAAAATAGCCCCAAACCAGATAGTCATTGTCCCTATTTTATTTGAAAATGACAAAAAAGAAGTGTTAAAACAAGCAGAAGAAATAAAATCAAGCCTGGTACAATTTAATCCTATTCTCGACACCAGGGAAGAATACCGCCCAGGGTTTAAATTCAATGAATATGAACTAAAAGGAATCCCTATAAGAATCGAAATTGGAAGCAGGGATCTGGCAAAAAAATCTGTGATCATAGCAAGGAGAGACACAGGAGAAAAGAAGGAAATTAAAATTTCAGATTTAGAAGCAGAAATCCCAAAAATACTGGAAGATATTCAAAAATCTTTGCTTGAAAAAGCTAAAAAATTATTAAAAGACAATCTAATCGAAGTAAATAGCCTGGAGCAGACCCAATCAGCAATTAAGGACAAAAAAATCGCTCTTGCTCCCTTATGTTCATCAAGACAATGTGAGGATGATTTAAAATTTAAGACAGATGGGGCAAAAGTTCTTAATATTCCAGAGCACCAACCTCAGCCCAAAAACAAAAATTCAATGAAATGTATCATCTGCAACAAACAGGCAGATTATATTGCAAGAATAGGAAAGTCATACTAATTAACATGAACAAAAAAGTTACAGAATATATTGAAAAACAAAAACCTCCTCAAAAAGAGATTTGTGATAAGTTAAGAAAAATTATTCTGAAAACCTTTCCAAAAATAAATGAAGATATGAAAATGGGTGTCCCATGGTATGAAGGAATGTATTATATAGTGGGTTTAAAAGACAGTGTTAATTTAGGATTTTCAGTTAAGGGATTGAAAAAGGAAGACATAGGCAATTTCAAAGGCGAAGGCAGGCTTATGAGGCATTTAAAATTTAAAGATGTTAAAGATATTGATGAAAAACATATCATCAAGCTTCTAAAATTAGTAGATAAAAAAGCCGAATGTGGAAGTTGTTATAAATAGAAAATCCCAGTAGGTTGTGCACGTTGCGAAGAGTTATTAATTTTAACCAAAAACTTTCTTTAAAAGTCCGCTAAAGGTTCTTTTTGGTTTACTCAATTGTTTTGTTAATTGATTAACAGGTATTATTACTTCTTGTTTTTTTGACTTTTTCCTATTTAATTCATTTTTTATCTCACCAAATATAACTTCATTAGGAAAATTTTCTAATGCCCACTTATGAGGATATACTAATAAATAAGCAGATTTTGGATAATTACTAAAAACATATTCTTTAGCCTCTTCTAAAATTGAACTATATTTTTGAAATAAGCCTGCTATTTCATCATCATCTATCATATTAAACCTGTTCACAGTGATACTTCCACCTTTTTTACTCAAATCTTTACTCAAACGATAACTGTTATCCCTACCATGAAAAGAAAAAAGCCCGTTATTAATAAACATCTCAAAATTAGTGTCTTTTTCCCTGCAATTACCATCTTCAGGAGGATTGAACATGCAATTATCCTCATCTGCCATATTTTGCCTTAATTGATTAAAATAATCTCTGTCATGGGTTTCAATATTTAAAGTTAAAGGATTATTACCAACAATCAAATCAAATTTTCCACGAACATACCAGCGATATTGATAAGGAGTTCTTAATTGAGCAATGCCTCCATCTACTTCACCATCAAACCTGATTCCAGTTACTTCTCCAAGTTTCCCCATGTATTTGGTCAGTTCTGCTCCTGTCGGAGGTTTCGGTTCGGTTGTTTGTTCTTCCATTTTATTGCTTTAGCTAAATAACCTCCTAATGATTTCTTTACCCATCCAAGCCCCTGTAACAAGCCCAACTAATCCTCCAACAGCTAATATATTTTCATTATATACTGTTTGTGGGTTATCAAAAGGCAGTTTATCAATCAGTAATCCTACATATGCTCCAGTATTGGCCCCGACATAAGCTGTCATAGGAATCATTACTGAATACCCTATTGTCTTAATTGCCTTTTTCCAAATTTTATTTTTTTCCATTTTCATTTTTTCTCCAACTTAAATTAAATTCGCCATTTCTCCAAGGAAGATTGTAGGTACATCTTAAACCAATATAAGCTCCAGCAATTGCCCCATAATCCCCACCAACAAATTTTCCTAACTCATAAAGAACAAATCCTCCAATTAATTTACCTGCTAAATTAAATAAATTTTTATCGGTAATTTTAAAATTACTAGTAATCTCTAAATGTTCTCTCGCCTTACCCTCAAGATTTTCTTTGTTATTTTGTTCTTCCATTTTATCTCCCCTCCAAAACTTCAATAGTTATCTGTGTCAATGTCCCAGGTTTTAATTTATCCTCTAGAATTTTAGGTACAACTATGATTGCCTGACTGCCATGCTTGGCAATTTTCTTGGTTATTGTGAATTGTTTTTGTGGCATTTTATTTCCCCCTAGAATCTTCAGCAAATCCTTTAACATAGTTAGGTAATGAACTTTTAGAGACAATCTCAAGAATTTCTTCAATGTCCTTATCACCATTATCCCATCTTGGGAGTCCAGATAAAACTGGGTATATACTCCTACTAATTTGAAAAGGAGTTACACTTTTTCCTTTAACTAAAGCTCCTTCTACTCTTGTTTCATTATGACTTTTTGAAGCTGTATTAGTATAGTGAAGAAATAATTTATCATTGTCTGGTAATGGAATTTGAAATGTGTTTGTATAATGTTTATTAATATAACTTAAATTAGGAAGTCTAAATCCTAAATCTGGGCTTTCTTTAGTATCTATATTTAAGGCTTTTAGAACATGAAAATCAAGCGACTCTTTTAATTTTTTAACTATACCCTTATCTTCTAAAGGATTCTTTTTTATAACAGCATGAGGCTTACAAGTATTTTGACTTGAATATATAAGATGATTATCTGAATACATTCCCTTATCTGTTAAAACAGATACTCCTATAGGATTAGTTTGCATTTTAGGCGAGTACTTAATCTTGTACATAACATGAATATCGCTCTTTCCATAAGGAATAGTAAATTCCTCTAATCTATAAGATGAGTGAAAGTTTGAATTTTTTGTTTTCATTTTATTTTGTTGTCATTATTTAGTTATAATTTATCTATGTGATATGTATATTTAAATAATCCCACCCCCTTAGGTGGTGATAATAATAAGATTTAAAAATGCCGAAGAACTATAATATTTATGGAAACAGAAATTTTGGAGCAGATTGGATTAAGCAAAAATGAAATAAAAGTGTATTTTGCCTTATTAGAATTAGAACAGGCTTCTGCAACCCCAATAATAAAAAGAGCAAACATCCCAAACTCGAAGTTATACCCTATTATTGAAAAATTAATAAAAAGAGGGCTTGTTTCCTATGTAATAAAGAACAATGTTAAATATTTCCAGGCTTCTGACCCTAATAATTTGATAAACCTGCTGAATGAAAAAGAAAAACAGATAATAGAACAAAAGCAAAAAATAAAAGAAATAATCCCTCAGATAGAAATCAGAAGAAAATTAGCCAGGGAAAAACAGGAAGCTACAATTTATGAAGGGTTGGAAGGAATCAGAGCAGCTTTTGATAATATTTTAAATACCCTAAGTAAGGGGGAGGAGTATCTTGTTTTTACATTAGGAGAAGAACTGGGAACAGAGAAATTAAAAACATTTTTCCAAAATTACCATAAAAAAAGAATTGAAAAAGAAATTAAAGTAAGATTAATAGCAGATAAAAAGATCAAAGAGATAATCACTAAATACCATGTTTACAAAGGCATGAGGGTAAGGTATACTGGAAAAACTCTGCCCAATGGGATATTTATTTATGATAATAATGTAATGACTGTTGTCTGGGGAGATATACCAACAGCATTTGTAATAACCTCAAAAAATAATTCAAAAAAATATAAAGATTTCTTTGAAGAAACCTGGAAACATGCTAAAGCTTAATGCTAAGAAGTTATTAGAAATAGAAAGAGTTAAAATCCTAAAAATTCTGAATGGGGCATGAAAAAGAGCTATTATATAGATACCTGCATTTATCTTAATCTTTGGCAGAAAGAAATCGATGACCTCACAAAGACTCCTCTTTGGAAATTTACAAAAGAGTTCCTTGAAAAAGTTGAAACTGAAAATTCAGTTATTTATTATTCCGGCTTTATATTAAAGGAACTAAAATTTATTTTAACAGATGAGGAATTTGGCAAAAAGAGGGTTTTATTTGAGTCTTCCCCAAATTTCAGGAGGATATTTTTGTCTGAGGAAGAATTTAACCTTGCCAGAAAAATAGAGAAAGAATCAAATCATGAAGTCAGTTTTTATGACATTATTCATATGCTGTTAGCTAAAAAAACAGGATCAATACTTGTTACAAGAGATAAAAAACTATTGGAGTTTTCTGAAAAATATTCTGTTATAGCCAAAAAGCCAGAACAGTTATAAGTTGTTTATTTCATCTAGATTTATCTTTTCTTTTGATAATTTTTCCCTTGCTTTCCTGACTTCTTTAACAGAGTTTCCTTTAAAATTCACGCTTCCAGCTTCTTTTTCCCAGACAAATCTTCTGACAGCATCCCTTATTACGTCTGCCCTGTTTGAGTATACTCCTGACTTCACCAGGGAATCTATCAGGCTCACTAATTTTTTGTTCATTCTTATCTGTAAAGTATCCATTACCATTGTAATTGTATAGTAATGCTCCAGATTTATAAACCTTTCGGATGTTTGGATTAATAAAATCGAAAGTTTATTATAAAATAATCAGCAAAAAACCAGCCCAGCATGTTGTGTATGTTGCGAGGCAGTATTAAAAGAAAAAGGATTATAAATAAACATCAGGTAAATTAAATTTCAGACCAGGCCTTTCTATTCTTATATCTAAACTTACATAAGGAGGAATACCAGAATCAAAATGGTATCCGTTTGCTTTTCCAAACATTGCGATTTCAGGACTAACTTTTTCAAATACCCAAACAGCATTTTCGTCAATTCCCTCAAGTGTAGTTCCATCTCTTGCTATTTGCTTTTTATAAAAGTTAACCGAACTGTCTTTTTCATAGCAATGAACTTTTTCTTCAGATTCTGCTAATGCAAGAATAACCTTATTCCTATCCGGAGATTCTATCTTTGTAAAATCATTAAGAAATGCTGCTGCTACGCTCTTAGGTATATTATATGCCTGTATAAGTACTCCTTTTTCAGTAAGATTCTTTCTATCACTTCTGTTATAATCTAAATCATTAATATGAATTACAGGATTTGAGTTACTCTTTTCAGGCCCGCATTTAACCTCTAAACCCATAAGAAGTCTATAACCTGCGAATATATTATTGTCTCTGGATTCCCCGCAGCCTCTCACAGCTAAACCGCCAGAATAAGTCTCTGGAAGAGAAATTGAAGCTCTTAAACTTGGCATTGATTTTGCTTGGTCTAAAATAAGCTGGTTTATCAGCTCAACAACATTAGGAATCTTAGGGTTTCTTACAAAATTTTCAAAATATCCAAGTCTTGCCTGTAAATTTTTGTATATATTTGAATTCTTGATTATATTAGCATTTTCCTTCTGCATAAATCCATCCAGCGTATTCATAACTTCTGATTTCATTTCATCATCCTAATAATAAACTTATTAAAGCAATAGTATCTGCACCCATTTATAAATCCTTCTGTTTGTAACTACTTATAAGTTATATCAATAGAAGAATTTATAAACTTTCTTCTGCTAATTTAAGATATGCCTAAAGACAATTGTGCAGCCTTGGAATCCTTGTTAAAAAGAGATTATCATAATATTAAATTGAATGACATTTTTACAATTCAATATATTCAAAAAAATACAAATTACCCGAGAAATATTAATTTTTATTTGGACAATTATAAGGGAAATACCATTGTCAGGGCTGTTGCTTATTTATCCAATACCGGATGTGAATGGTCTATTAAAACCGGAGGCTGCACCATGTGCGGAACAAAAAACAATCGTGTTGGAAGAAAGTTAAGTGACTCAGAATTCATAGCTCAAATTTCAGAAGTTAAAAATCAGATTGAAAAATACAATGCAAGTCATAATCCTCGGGTTCAGACATTGCATATTTATAATGACGGGATGTTTCTTAACGACTTTGAAATAGGAGAAAATGCAAGAAAATACATTTACAGGATTTCCAGAGAATTGGATATGAAAAAATTAGTTGTTGAAACAAGCGTAAATAACATAATGAGTGATAATAGGACTGATAATCATCTCGCACAGGGAGTCAAAGATTTAGGGGAAACTGAATTTGAGATTACATTAGGTATCGAATCAACTAATCCCCTGATCAGGAAATTGTATAACAAACCTACTCCTGATCAGGATGTTCTAAAGGCAATAGATGTAATCAAGAACACAGGAGCATTTCCAAAAGCCTATGTTCTGGTTAAAGGCCCGCTATTAACTGAAAGAGAAGCTTATGAAGACTGCATTAATACTATAAAAACTTTATTAGGAAATGATGATAAAAAAACAATGAGGATTGAACTGCAGCCAACCTGTATACTGCCAAACACCCTTCATGAGTTTTTAATGAATATTGACAAATCAGACCCTTATCATTGGGAACCTCCTCTGATAAGCACTGTTTTAAGGATTATAAATGAATTCCCAAAAAATAATGGAAATTTATACAGCGCATTATTTGCAAGATTCGACCAGGAATTGCCCTGGAGTTTTTGGTCATCAAGACCCCACGACACTGAAAGCACTACTTTCCCGCTATATAAAAACCTCGTGGAATACTATATAACCAGAAACTTTAATTCAATATCTTCAGCATTGGATACTTATGACAAAGGACTTTCCCAGAAGAGATTTTCTAAAACTGTTCCCCACACTCTGGAAAAAAGAATAGAAGCAGTAAAAAAAATTGTAGGACTAAGCAAAAAAAATAATATGTTTCTTAGTGATTATCTTAAGCAAAATCTCCAATCCCAAAATAGCAAAAATGAAAGAAATGACAATTTCATTGATGCCTGTTTAAAGCTCTAACTAAAAATTAAACCCCAAAATCCCAAATTTATCAAACCAAAACCAATATTGCACCCCCCAGCATTATCTGCCATCAGTATTGATATCATCATCTTAACCACTCTTTATTGTATAAATTATTCAAAGTCCAAATTGGTATAAAAATCTATTGCAAATGCAAGGAGTTATTAAATAGAAAGAATAGAAAACCTTAAATAATTCCTGTTCTTTTAATTATCACCTTAGGGAAAGAGAGTTCTTGATAAATATTAAAAATGGAAAGAAACTTAAGACCATTATATCAGCAAGCAGATATGTCCGGATTAATCGCTCTTTTGAATTCAACAGGAGTATATACTTTTGATATCTTAGAAATATGTGGAGAAGAGTTCCCAGATTATGAGATAGAACTAACTGAGATTGCTAACACCCTAAATGAAGGTGTCGACTGTGGAGGTGAAAGAATGGATTTTATATCCAGAAGAAACCTGGACAATGTGCTTGGAAAGGCATTCGGAGATATTAAACAAGAAAGTTATGAGGAAGCAGAAGAAAAAAATAAATTTTGTTCAGACATGATAAGTAAAATGGCCGATTATAATCTGTCCTTTCATAAAGATTTTCTTAATTTTTTCATAAAAGGAGCTATAGAAGGGAATCTATCCGACATGATGTATGCTTTCAGAGGAAAAATCCTAAAAGAAATCCCGTATAAGATTCCAAAAGATTTTATTGGAAGCAAAGAAGTTCAATTTTATAAGAATATAAGTAAAAATTTAGAAAACTATGACTTGTTAAACTTCGAAAAGAATAAAAGAGAATCAGAAAAGTGGCTAGAAACTTACAAATTGTTTCATAAAGGAGATATCTCACAGGAAGAAAAAGACGCATTCATTGAAACATCAGATAAAAAGAGATTTGAAGACGATAATAAAAAACTGAATTATGCTTTAAACGAAAAGAATGTTGCTGAATTAGAATATCCATCAAAAGAAGTTTTCACTGAGCTTGTCAGAAGAATTAAGGCAGGAGAGAATCTATCTAACTTTATGCTGATTTATTCAGATCTATTTCCAAGATACCAGAGAGAGGTTGTCAATAGCGGGGAATCTTGTTCAATCTTGGATTTTAATCTAAGAAAATTGGCAGGATACATAAAAGTAAGAGAAGCTTTGAGGCGAAATTATAATCCTAACCAATAGCCTTTAAGAAAAAAATCCAATAAAAAACAGATAATTCTAAAAAAACCCAAAATACCCAATTTCTGCAATGGACAATATATCACATCTTCCCGTTAATCTAATTATCTCTTCTTTAGTAAAATGATATGACCTAAATCCCTTATCTGTTTCAATATAATCTTCAGTAACTTTTTTTATTTTAAGTCCTGTTTTTTCATACCATAAAACCCTGGGCTCAATAGAGTTTATATTATACAATCCAAGGATACACCTTCCATCAGGAAAAACAGCTTTTTTCATCTCTGCTATGACCTTTTCTTTTTCCTCAATATTTCCAATTGTATTATTCATGCTGATTGCATAATCAAAAGTTTGCCTTAAACACAAATCTCTGCAATCTGCAACTCTTAACTCAATATGGTTATATTTTGATAAATTTCTCCTAGCCTGTTCTACAGCTTTATCATTAATATCTATCCCCAAACCATAAGATAATCTTTCTGCAAGCAATTCAAGGTGTCTTCCATATCCGCATCCAAAATCCACCAAAGAAGTCCCTTTCTTTATTTTTTCAAGTAGAAGTTTATTTTCCTCTCTTAAATAATCTTTTATTTCCTGCGGTTGATTTTTAGAATCAAGAAATTTAGCAAGCCACCCCGCATCATAAATAGACATTTGAAAATGCCTCACATAAATTCAATAGTCACAGGAGGTTTAGGAGAAATATCAAATAAAACTCTTCCAACTTTAGGATATTTTTTCAAAATTCCCATTGCAAGTTTATTTAATAGTTTTAAATCATATTTAACTTCTGCACTAAACCCCCCATCTTTAGAAGTTACAGCCCTCAAAATTATCAAAAATTTATTATCTAATCTTTCATCAAGTAAAAACGGGAAAAATTGCCAGTACTTTTCATTTACCTGGCTGTCTGTGAATTCATTAATTTCCTTAAGAAGTTTTAATTTTTCCCTTGTTATTTTCCCAGATATCCTTATTACCAAGGCTGGGCCAGGAATATGCTGTTTGTTAATAATCTCCTTTAACCCAATGTTCAGGGCTATTTTCTTAACCCCTCCCTTGTAAATATCTGCTATAGGCTCTACAAGTTTTAATCCAAGAACCTCCTTTACTTCTTTGGCTCTTTGCTTTGAAGAATTAACTATGTTTGAAATTTCCTTGTCATTTTTATTAACTCCATTAATCAATACACTTGCTCCAATAGATTCTGCGTATTTTTTTATATTCTTAAGAGAAATAACACCAAAAGTATATCTTCTTTTCCAGGAATCTTTTATATTTCTTAACTCATTAAAATACTCTTTTTCTCTCTTGAGTATTTTCAGCCTAATCCCCTGTTTTTTAAACAGTTTTACCAGGTTTCTTTCTTCTTTATCTAAATTAAACCCTGTTCTTATGTATACTGAAAAAAGCTGGTCAGGAATAACCTCATTAGAAAGCAGGGCGCAGACAGAACTATCAATCCCTCCGGACACAGCTATCACTGCTTTTTCTTTTCCAACACTTTCCCTGATATCCTGTTTAATAGCTTTGATTCTGTCTCTGACATTGCTCATTTTAAGAAACCCTGATCAGTATCTTGCCATACTGTTCAATAAATAGGTAGGGTATTTTATTTTCATATTTCCAACCTCCAGATTTACTATACTAATAGGTTAAGGTAATATAAGTTATTTCCTATCTAAAAATCCTTAAAAACCGATAAATTTAAATAATAAAATAGAATAATATGTAAAATACCTAAAATGTTTAAATTAGACCTCACAGACAGGAAGATACTGCATGAGCTGGACTTTGATTCAAGGCAGCCGGTCTCAGCAATAGCCCGGAAGCTTAAGCTTTCAAGGGACATTATTAACTACCGCATGGGTAAATTTCTTAAAGAAGGCCCGTTATCAAAGTATTTTACTATAATAGACATTTCAAAATTAGGCTATGCAATACATAAAAACTTCATAAGATTCCAGAACATTACAGAAAAAAAAGAGCAGGAGTTTATAGAGTACATACAAAAGAATCCAAATGCAGTTTATTCTGCCAGTTATGATGGAAAATTTGATGTTGTTGTCAGCATCTGGGCAAAGAACATTGAGGAACTTGCAGGGCATCTGAAAGAAATAAATTCAAGGTTTGGTAATTTCATTGCTGAAAGGCAGATGGCAAGCATAATAAAAGGGGAATATTGCATAAGAAACTACCTGCTTGAAAATAAACCTGCAAAAAGACAATCTTTCTTTGGTTCTGTCCCAAAAGCAGTAAGAATCAATGAAACAGACAAAAAAATCCTTCTTGAACTTGGAAAAGATGCAAGAGTCTCTGCTGTTGAGATTGCAGGCAGATTAAACCTCTCTGCTGATGCTGTTTCAAAAAAAATAAAAAAATTAAGGCAGATGGGGATTATACAGGGATATAATATCGTGCCTGATGAGAAAAATTACCCTTTTACCCATTACAAAATCCTGGTCTCTTTCCATAACCCAGATGAGAAAAAACAAACAGAATTTGAAAATTACTGCAGAAGCAGCAGAAACATCTGGTATTTCTGCACAGCCCTTGGCCCGTGGGACTTTGAAATAGATTTAGACGCCGGTTCAAATGAGGAATTCAGGAATATCTTAAGAAATTTCAAGCTCAATTTCTCAAATATGATTCGAGATTACACCGTATTAACAGCCTACAAGACAAACAAGTATAATTTTTATCCCAAATTGGGTTAAAGTTGAATCAGTTAAGATATCTTTTCCGCAGCAAAATCTAACATTTCTTTAAGGGTTTTTAGAATCCCCTCTGGATTCTCATTTTGAAATTTATCCCCCTCAAGATATCGTGCAGAGGGTCTACACTCTTTTAACTTTTCAAATAAGGAAAGGTATTCTGGTTTAGAATTTCCTAATTCAGTCCAACCAACTAATCTCTTGTAACGATGAGGATGACCCCCTTTAAGACTTAAGAGAAGATCGTCAGGTACAATAAGTAAGATTGCTGTAGTGCACAATTCTGCACAAGAAAAAGCATCATCAAAAAGTGGTCTTAATCTCTTTTTATGCAGATTGTCAGAAGCACTTTCATAGAATTCTTTTGCCGCATCTAAAACTTGTGAAATCTTTCTCTTATTGTAGCGTGTGTCAAAAGAAAAAACTATGTGGTCTTTATAAAATAAAATAGTTATATGTCCTGCATCTGGATAAAACTCAGAAACATCGATAGACTCTACTTCTTTTAGATCACTAAAATAAATAGCATCGCCTTGCTTAACTGCCCTATTCAATTTAGTTTTCATTACTGCCCTTACTTCTTCATTTAACTTAACTTCCATTTTGGCATAACCAAAAAACAACACTTGAGCTAACCTTAATTCAAAATTAGTTGAGATTGTGCCTTCTTTTTTTCTTTTTTCAATTTCAGGATTGATCCATAGAGTTATTGCTTGATCAACCAAACGCCTTACAAATTCATCATTTATGTCAGTTACAGAATTAGATGTAATTATCTTATTCTCTGCTAAAACACTTTTATCTTTAAGTTCCATTATTTTAAATATACCGGCCATATTAAAGACTTTTTGATAGAAGGATTTTATAAACAATAGTTAGAAGTTTAGAACATATAATCTCTTGAGGGTATCATGCCCCTACCGAAGTCAAAGCCCTTTCAGCATCCGTTAAGGACTGTTTTAGGCTAATTTTATATTAGCCCAGCATTATTAATTTACTGATGCTGTTTAAGTTTATAAATATTGTCGCATCCTGTTGTATGCGATGGTAGTGATGGGTCAATCTCCTAGAATTTGTTCTTTAGTTTGTGCAAATCTGTCTTTGTTTTTTCCATAAAACTTGGAAAATTTTTCTCGTTGACATCAAACTTTAATTCTGTTGAAGAGAATTCTTGCTTCCATTCTGCAGGATTCTTTTCTAAATGAAGGATAATCAATATGGCTTGATTTATCATTTCTTTGATGTTGTCAAAATCTTTTAGTTTATCATGATTTATAGCTGGACTCTTTGATTTTACTGCCATTTCTACATCGATAATGTCTTTTATCTCTTTTCGATCAGTAAAAGCACTTAGTTTTTGGTAAAACAAGTTCTCAAGAGGATATAATATGAGTTTTCCGTGGGACAGTAATCCTTTAGGAACTTCGTCTATGAAGTTAATTTCCATTTTTGTTTGAGGTAAATCTTTATATGTAGAAAATGTAACATTCATATGAAATCTTCCTGAGCCAGAAGTAGATGCTTTTTTAGTTATTTTATAAGTTAGATTATGACTTTTTGTTACTATCTCAAAAATGGATTTAAAATAACCTTCAAAATCCTTATTTTTATTTTCTTTAGAACAATCAAAATCTAAATCTTGTGAATCTCTATGATTAAGATAATAAACCGACAAGATTGTTCCGCCTTTTCCTATAAGCTCATAAGGGTTGTTTTTTTCAATCTCTTTGAGTATCTCTCTTAATAGTGAAATAATATTATTAATCATTTACTTTTCCTGGATTGAACTTCGAGAATTCAGATCCATAATTTAAATAGTGGTTTGCCCATTTCTTTTTAACAAACATATTTTTTGTAATATTTGTGTCCTTAATTATTTGTTCATTGGTGGCATATCTTAAAGAAGTCGAATTGTTTATAAGAAACTCTGCCTTTTTTATTGATCTAACTTTAATTAATTTAACGAGCTTATTTGAAAACTGAATCTCTCCGTTTAGTTTAGTATTTATTACTTCAAGGGTATTAGTTTGTAGATCCCATCCATATCCATTGATCTTTAATGCCTCCAATCCAGTGATATAGTAATTACTAAGAATAGTTAGAAAGTCGGAATAATCATTAAGTCTTGGGTTATATTGATTTGCATTTAATTCATTTAATAACTTTAATTTCCTGCCGACATAACCTCTTAGATATCTTTTCTCTGTGTCACTTAATTCTATTCCCAAACTTATTTTTTTAAGTACCTCAAATTGTCTCTTTTTAAAAAGAGGTTTTATTCTTTCTGCACCAAATTCAACTAATTTATTGATCAGTTCTAAGTTTATCATGGATATTAAAGTATCCTTGGTTATATAAACTTATCTATATTAAGTTATAAATATTTAAAATTTTAATATAATTAAGATCTTTTGGATATTAAACTATCCTTTAATTTAAATACTATTAGCAAAATATCGTTAAAACAATAATATTAAATTTATTTAAGATCTATAAAATAGATCTATAGAAAGGTTTAAATATGTAAAATTATTCTACAATGTATGGAAATATCTGCATTTGAAATTATCCAGAACAACACTCCAATTTATATCACTTATATGACTGCCGAGCAGCTTTCAGATTTTAAAAGGATTAAAGTCGATATATTCAAGAACGAAAATGAAGAAGGGTATCAAAGAGAAATTAATGATAAACGATCTGAGGAATTTGCAAAGTATGTGATCAATGCTAAGGGCATAAGCCCCGTGTCTATATTGATTAATGTTAGACAAAAATTGAATTTTATCAGAGAAAAAGATAATTTTGGAAAATTAATAATCCCCGATAACTCTCTAATGTGGATAGTAGACGGACAGCACAGAAGAAAAGGTTTAGTAATGGCTGTGAACGAAATGTCAGAGTACAAAAGTTATCAAATACCCGTTGTCATAACAAATCTAAGTAAAACTTATGATGAAGCTAAGCAGTTTATCATAATCAATAAAACCCAAAAAGGAGTCAGGTCAGATCTTGCTGAGAGATTTTTAAGTAAACTATTTGAAGAGCCCGAAGACATTATTAGTCAAATGCCCGCCACAGTAATCAGGGGCATTACTTGGATACCTAAGTCAATTGAAGTTTCAGAGAAACTTAATGAACGAAAGGACGGTGTTTGGTATAAAAGGATTAGATTTCCAAATGAACCAAAGATGATCACATTGGTAAGTCAGAAATCATTTACTGAATCATTAAGACCCGTAATTCGAAATGAAATATTTGAGCAGTATAGTGTTGAAGAGATAAGCGAATTGCTAACAAGATATTGGAATGCTATCAAAGAGTTATGCCCCGAGGCATTTAAATTACCGGATGAGCATTTGATACAAAAAACTACTGGAATATTTACGCTTCACAGGTTGTTTCCTTTAGTAATATCTTATTGCGGTGATAAAGTGAAAATCGAGAGGATAAAAGAGATTTTGTCAAAAATGGAAAGGGGAATGAACAGTAATTACTGGGGCGTATCCGGGGAAATAGGTTTAGCAGGCACTAGTCAGAAGTCCTTTAGTATTATTTACAAGAAATTATCTACCTATCTTGAAGAAGGAAATGAGAATGTAGCAAAGAAAAAAAGGTTATTTGAGTTGTAATAAATTCTTTAATTCTTTCTTATAAGATTTTAATTATCTTCAACGCTCATTTCCTCATTGGGTATGAAATCATGTCTCTTTCTCTCAATTTCATTACCACAATACTTACACTTATAATAATCAATAATAGTTCTTCTTGTCCCCTCTTTTGTCTCAACATCCTTAACATTAGAATCTTTGTATGGTTTGTAGGCATATTCCTTACCGCACGATTTACATTTTGCATGTTGTTTATATCTTAATGAATTTAATAATGTCGAACCTAGAACAAACAGGATTACTCCTACAATTAAAAAAATATGTCCTGTGTTTTGTGAAAATTTAGGCAACCAATTAATAATTTGAATATCATTCATAAAAGAATTTAAGAAAGTGAATATAGAAACAAGACTTGCAATTAAACTAATTCCTCCTACAATTCCAATGTTCCTCTCCTTAAAATGTGATGTTAAATAAATTGAGAGAGTTTCTATATTATTAATCTCTGGAAAGTCTACTTCATAATTCACAGAATTGTCATGTATCTCTTGGTGTATCTTATCACCATAGTGAACCTCGCCAACATTTGTGTGATTTATATTATTCAAATTATAAGATTTATTACTATTCGCTTCATTTTTATTTTCTTTTTCCATTTTCATTAAGTTATATCGTAACCTTCTCCATATTCTTTTGTTTCTCTTTGAATCTCTGCTTTGTTCTTTTTAAATAGAATTATTAACTTTTTTTCTATTGGATTTTCAGTTTCAAATCCTGTATCTGAAGAATATGTGCAAGTTATATTTAGCTTAATCTTAAATTCTTTTTCTCCTTTTTTTAGTTTATATGTTTCATCATCATAACTTTTGTCTATGCGGTATCTAATAACTGGTAATAAACCCTCGAATATTTTCTTAGTGTTTATGTAACCCTTTTCATTTATTTGATCTATTCTAATTTTTTTATAATTTCTTTTATCTTTAAACCATTTTATTATCTTCTCCATAAGATTTTGTTTATCTTTAATTATAGAAATTTGAAATGTAGTATCTATATTTTTTACCATCTTCTTTGAGTCATTAGTTAGATATATATCTAAATCTTCAGCAACTCTCAAATTCAAATAAGGCAATCTTGACATTTCAGAATTTTGTTTTATCGTTCTAAAATTAATGTATGTTAATACAACATAAAGAAAAGTGAGAATTACTAACATAAACTCGTTATTAACGACAAATCCAAAGAATATTTGGCTGCTTCTCCAAGCAGAAAGTAATCCAATTAAAATCGCAATTAGAACAAGTGCTACAAAACCAACCAAGAGATTATTAATCCCCTCCCCTAAAAAATACCCATCTATAATCAAGAACAATATTATTACCCACCAATTTGATATAAACCAAGAACTAAATTTCAAAAATAGAATTAAAACTATAAAAAGTAAAATTCCTCCAATTATCCCTTTAGTTCGATTTGTAAGTTTTATCATAAGAATTCAATAAAACCTAACTATTTAGAATTTTCTATTCAGAAAGTTTTTATATATCTATTTCATTTATTTTATATGGTAAATCGAGAGAAAGTTGATGAATTGTTGAAAAATATACGGGGGAAAGTATTAAATGAGATGGTAATTGTGGAAGTAGATTTAACTGGTATCTTAGATGACTTTTTCTTTAGAGAGAAAAATAATGAAAAATCAGTTATTTTTTATTGGGAAATTCTAAACCCAATGAGATTGAGTGATAAAATAGATTTATTTAAAAAAATCCGCTCTTTTAAAAAATGGAAAAACTATAGGGAGATTTTAAATTCTCTAATTTCTGTCAATAAATTTAGAAATAGATTAGCACATGGTCTTGCGTCATATAATAAATGTAGAGAGATAAAACTAGTAATTTATGATCCAATAACTTTGAAAGAAGTAATAATCGATAAGAAAATGTTGGAAAATTTTGATAAAGCTATTTATTACATTCATAGGTATATGTGTAAAAATTGTGATGTTGAAGAGCCTAGTTTAAAGGATATTCTTAAATAAAAGACAATTTTATAATTTAATTAAACGCCCGCTGCTCAGACTTTTTCATCCATAAATCTTCTTCCCACCCCCTCCTCCTGCTTACCTCTTCGCAATTCTCCATAAAGTTTCAAATAACTCTTTATAACTTTGGGCTAATCCTTTGCTTCTGATCAAAACCGCAAAAATAGGTTTTGTAGTGTAAGAAACCTGTATAATTTTATCATTAAATATCCATAAATCAACCGGGCTAAGATAAGATCCCTTAGAGATAAATCTTCCATTACCATAATATTCTCTGAGATAATCTTTCTGTTTTCTGACTTTTGGGTCCCAAAGACATCTTGCTTTTATCTTATATTTCTTTTTTTTATCCTGAAAAATAAACCAATACTCCCCTAAAACTTCCTTTAACATACCTGAAGCAAATGCAAGATATTTTCCTCCATACTTTAATTCACTAAGCATATTTTCAAGTAGGGTTCTATATCCTTTTAACCCTACAAATATCGTAGCTTCTTGCAATTCCTCTCCGGATTTTTTCATTCCAGCCTTAAGTTCATGGATAATCTTATTAATCTCTGTCTTTTCTTCTTCTAAGTTTCTCTGTTTTTCATCAATATAATCCAAAATTCTTTCAGGATTAGCAGCCCTAAAATACCTCTTATTAGTCTTTTTAACATAACTGATTAATCCCTTTTTCCCCAATCTTTCAAGACTCTCATAAACTTTTGAGCTATTAATCCCAACTTTCTTGATTAAGGGACCAGAAGTAGATTCTCCTATCTCTAATAATATTACATATACTTTTATCTCATTCTTTGTTAAACCTGCTTTTAGCAATAGTGAAGTATCCATTATTATCACATTTATTTTTTATTTATAAATCTTTCCCCCTTTAAGGGATAGCGATATTTTAAATACATAAAATTGATGATATTCTTACCCTAAAAGGAAGAAGAGTTCTGATATATTAAAATGGAAGAAATCGAAAGAATATTTAATGTAGGAGTATGCGCTAGTGTACGTTCACGTCCTTACTATAACACACTAATAAAACGTATAGAAAGAGAAAAAGGAATAAAAATAAATCCCTGCTGGTGTAGCAACCCTAACGACCTATATTTACTTCTAAATGAAGAAACAAATCTTGCAGGAAAAAAAGATAAAATAGAAGTAAGCTATTTAGTAACAGAATTACTCTTCAATATGACTTCTAAAGAAGGTTTGCATATGCTGAAACCACTAAAAAATGAATTTCCAGGCTTGCCAGTAATTGTCTGTGAAATGTATGGGAAGGAGTATTTTCCAAAAATAAGGGATGAATATGGATATGAATGTATAGAGAAGCACTTAGAAGACGATAAACTTATTGAAGCAGTTTCAAGATATCTAAAATAAGTTAAAATCCCCCCGCCCCCACCCGCATCTGCTTACTTCTTCGCTATTTTCCACATCATTTCAAAATTATTCCTAAAAGAATCTGCGACTTCCCTGCTTGTTATATAAAAAGCAATAGGATTTTTTAGCCAGATTGCAATAATTGTAATATTCCCATATATGTTGATTACTGCCGGGTTTGTGTAATGTTTCTCAATAAATCTTACTTCTGTAAATTTTGTTTTTGCCTGGTCTTTCCCAATCTCTGAGCCTTTTTCAGATATAATCTTCATTACTGTTTTTTGTTTATATCTTTTATTCAAATCTTTTCTCATTTGTATAACCTTACTAATCAGCCATCTAACCTGTTTTGGGTCTGCCCCTCCAAACTCCTTTGTGATAGTATAAGCATAAGTTATTACTCCCGGAGTTAATTGTTTATATGCTTCTTTAAAGGCAGAAAAAACACCTTTCCAGCCAACAAATATCAGCGTCTCCTGTTCAGGCTTTTTTGCTATCTCTCTTATAGCTGAAAGTTCTGCCATTATCTTCTCTATTTGTTTCCCTTCCTCTTCTAACTTCTTTTTCTTTTCTTCAACAAAATCCAACAACCTTTCTGGAGAAACAGCATAGAAATATTTCCTCTTATTCTTAACCTCATATGAGATTATCCCTTTTTCAAGGAGCGAATCAAAAATATGATAAACACTGGAACTTTGCAATTTAGTTTCTCTAATTATTGGGCCTGCACTGACAAGCCCTAATTTAAGCATGGCTAGGTAAACCTTAATTTCCCCATCGCTCAACCCTGCTTCCCTTAAAGGTTTGGTGTCCATGACAACTTATGTTCTTCTATATTTTTAAATCTTATTATTGCTCTCTAGTATATGGAGAGGATTAATTATTAAAGGATTGAGCTATTACTATGTCGTAATAAAATAAATTTAAAGAATGGAAAATGCAAAAACAAACTAAGAATCTTGTTGAAATGATACAAGAAAATAAATCATTTAGAAATTCTATAATAAAGAGATTAGATAAACGGAAAAGTAAAAATCTTCCGGGGGAAATAAATATAGAAAAAGTAATGCCGGTAGAAGGCAGGGAAGATATTGCAATAATTCTCGCTAGATGCACTTATAAAATACCTCCGACAATGACTAGAACGAAAAGCGGGCCATATGAAAAGGTTTTTGCATTAAAAATTAAAGAAGATAAAACATTCAGATTATGGGGAGGTTCAGGAATGTTGGGATATGATACCAATACTATCCATTTTAGATTATTAAATGCAAAATATGAAGGGAAACAAATAAATGAATTTAGTAAAGAAACTTACGAAAGGATAGAGATAGATGAAATAGTTTACAATTCTCTCTACTGTCCTCTTGGGAATAGAATGCCAGATTATATAAATATCTACAATGATCCACGCTCGGAAAAAATATTTTCCATATAGTTTTATGCAGTCATAGTAAAAATTAGTCCGTCAAATCCCCCCACCCCCATAACCTCCTGCTTACTTCTTCGCTATCTTATAATTTATTTCTTATAGATATTATCGTGATGATCAAAATCCAAGAATTTTATTTTGTTTTCTGATTTTATGAACTGGAAAACAAGGACGAAATGCCCAATATGGACCCGCTTTTTATCTTTCATGTCATATCTTAAATTCTTATAATGTTCAATATTCGAAGAAGTTATAACTTCCTCAATTTTCTTAAGAACTTGCTCATACAAATTTTTATCTTTTTTTGAAAGTTTATTAAGAATTCTCTGTAAGTATGGAATCACCTCATAGCTATGCATTTTAACTTTAAGCCTCTATTATTTTTCTCAATTCAGCTATGTTTTTAAAACTTATTCCTTTTTCTTTTTCAAGTTTCTTTAATTTTTCAACATATTCTGGTCTTAGTTCAGGTTCTAACATTTCAACTCCATATTCTGCTACAACTCTTGCTATCGCTTCGCTTTTATCTTTTAGATTATATTTAGCTTTTACTATGTTTAAAATCTGGTTTACTTCTTCAGGTATTTCAATCATTGCTTGTACCATTTTTTCTTTATATATTCCGTATAAATACCATATATACTTAAGGTATATAAATGTTTCTGTTTAAAAATCGTCAAATCCCCCCGCCCCCACTTCCTCTTAAATGCCTGATGCTCTAAACTGAGAAAAGCTTAAAAACCTCAAAAAATTGATACTTCTACCCTGCGGGGAAAGAGTTCTGATGTTTTGAAAATGACAAATCAACTTAAGAAAACCATAGAAGAAATATATTATTCTTCTAAGATAATGCTTGTTCGTGATGCAGAAGAACGTTTATTATCTGGGATAAAATCTTATCTAATCCCTCTAACACAAAAAAGTTCTTATGGGGGATTTTTCAATAGATTTGAGACTTCCGAGAAATTATTTTCGATACCCTCTATAAACTCTTATTTGGAAATTTTTATTAAAGACTATGAAATTAAAAAGATAGGAAAATCATTAATAGGGATAAGATTAATCTATCCAGAAGGAACCTTTAATGAAGATTTGAATGTGTTTAGAGATAGATTTAAGAAGGCTGGTTTAGAACAAGTAACTCACTTCAAAAAAGATTGAATTTCAAGGTGTTTCTGCAAAGTGTTGTCTTGCAGATAATTCTGAATAAACAGGATTTTATTCCCCCCCATTTCTTCGCCTGACTGAAAAACCTTATAAACTTTAAAATATCAATATCTTTACCCTAATGGGAGAGAGTTCTGTGATAAATATTGAAGTTGAAAAATTAAAATGACAGAAAAGATAATCACCATTAATGAAGCAGTCAGCAGAAGTTTACCTGCTGCTATTGAGTCTAAACATCTTAAGGAGTATATTAATAAGAGTCCTAGAAAATATTCTGTTTGCTTTTCTGAAGCAAAACCAGCTTTCGGCACAAATCCTGCTATGCTAAAGAAAGGAAGTGCTGTCTTAAGAGTTGATATGGATGAATGGTTAGATATTTACCCAAAATTGTTAGAGAATCCTTCTTTGATAAAAGGATATGTGGAATTGTTGCCAAAAGGTGTTAAAAAAATAGTTGAGAGTGGCGATTATTTTACCGCGTTTTCGCGTGGGTATAAAAATGATAAAAAAGTTCTGATAACAGAAGATGCAAGAAATCGCGCGTGGGTTTGTATATTATTTGGGATAAATGACCATGCTGATTTATGCTGGGAAATAGACAAAGGAAAAACCCCTTCTTTTAAAAATTATTTTGAACAAGAGATAGTTAAATTGTTTAAACCAATTAAGTATAAGTCTGTAGATAAAATGGTAACAGCATATGATTTAAAGGGGTTAAATTATGCCCAAAATAATGACAGACTTTATCTTCATCCTTTCTCATTTGAAGACAGAATAATCCCTTTTGCATCTTTTTTTATGCCGGTTTGTACAGTCGAGCATAAAAAAGTTTTTGATGGAATTAAAGGGCTAGTAGATATTATAAAAGGTTACGAAGGAATAACTGAAATATCTATTGTTCCGGGTGATTGTAGCTGTTTCTTGCCAACTTGGAAGAGAAGAAAATAAGTTAAAAATCCCCCACCCCCTCCTCTCCTAAACGCCTGCTGCTTTTACCACTGGTGTATAATCCGGTGACATATGTCATAGGACATATGTTCTTAATCACCTAAATACAATTTGCTTCTAGGCTTATGTTCTTTTAATGAAAAAAGAAGAGATTAGAAAAGAGTTTTTCAAGTTAAGAGTAAGGCATCACTCTTATAATCAATGCAGAAAAATACTCCTTGCTCAGTTTGGATATGAAATTTCTAAGAGAACTCTCCAAAGATGGAATAAAAGACTAAATGAAACTGAATGGGACTTAAGAGATAAATCAAAAAGACCAAAAATAATTCATTATAAAATTACTCAAGAGATAGAGAAGCAAGTCGTGTTAATAAAAAAACAAACTGGTTGGGGTGCAGAAAAGATAGAAGATATTATTGATATTGGGCATACAACAATCAATAAAATTCTAAATAAACATAAACTCACAAAGCCAAATGAAAATAGAAGAAAAAGAATAAAATACATTCGCTGGCAAAGAGATCATCCTAATTCTTTATGGCAGATGGACATCAGCGATCAAAAGGTGGAAGGTAAATATTGTTTTGCTGTGATTGATGATTGTGAAAGATATTGTTTGGGGTTGTTTGAGTTAAACAATATTTCAACTGCAATAATAACAAAGCTCTTGGATGATTTGATTAAGGTTCATGGAAAACCAAGAGAGATTTTAACTGATAATGGAAATGTATTTGGTTTGAGAAGCAAACATTCTAAGTTTGATAGATGGTGCAAAAGAAGAGGAATTAAGCATATTAGAACAGCAATTCATAGCCCTACAACAACCGGGAAGATTGAGAGGCTCTTTCAGACATTAGCTAAAGAACTTCCTTTTTGCAATAATGATTTAGAACTTTTTAGGATGCAATATAATCATTTCAGACCTCATTCAAGCCTTAATGGCAAATGCCCTGCAGACATTTACTTTGCATTTTATAAGCTATTTTAGGGGGTGACAAATGTCTGTGGATTGCACACTGCTTTTACCACTGGAAAAACTTATAAACCCTAAAAAACTAAAATAATTACCCTAAAAGGAAAGAGTTCTGATAATACTAAAATTTAAATATAGATTAAAAATAAGCCTAATATGATAAATCAAAGTAAAAAAAATGATCCGAGATTTATAAGAAAATGGAGAGCCTCCGGAGCAGCCTCAACTGGTAATGAACATTTTGATAAATGTATGGCTAGTGCAGCAAGATTTGAACTTGAAGGAAAACTTGCAGAAGCAGGATGTATGAGAGTAGCTGCATATAATGATTATTCAGACTGGAAACCTAAACCAAAACCGCCATTAGGTGAAATGGTTTTATTACATCAGGCTTACGAAGGAACTGATAATTGTTTATACTGCGGAAAACCTGCAGAGGACTGGAAACCAATGGAAAAGTGTCAGAAAAGATATGATGAAAAAGTTGCCTGAAAAGGAAAGAGAGTTCTGATATATTAAGATGAATAAATTGTTAACAAAAGAAAAAACAGCAGAATTAATAGACCAGTTACATAGGGTTAAAGATCTTATTGTGAGCTTTGAAGGAGCAAAACAATTTTATAAGGTTAAAGACGAAGGTTATGAAAATATGAAAAGATTAACCCGCATTGTTGCTGAAAATTTTCATAAAAAGTTATCTAAATTAACTGATCTAACTGTTATTTCCCAAGGACAAGGTGGAACAGAATTTTTTACTGACCTTTGCAATATTAAGGGAAATCCGCATATATTTGAGGCCTGGTACGCAAGACCTGTCTCTGCAGGACAGCAAGGATTTTATGTGCCTGAAACTTTTGAAGTCCCGTATGAACTTATTTATCCTCATATGAAAGGAGAAGATATACTCTCTTTTAATATAAAAAATATAAGAGTTCTTTATCAGGATCAACCTTTAAAGAAACCTCTTGAAATTATTGCAGGTCAGAGTTATACAAAACAACAGCTTAAAACACTTGCAGAATTTGGAGGGGTTAGTTCAGAAGAAGTCAGGAGATTGGAACCATCAAAACAATACTTTTTTGTTGGCCCAAATGATAATATTCCGGATTCAATTAACAAAATTCTTAATAATCTGCCATTAGTTAGTAATGTTTTAGGATTGAAAAAGTAATAGAGTAATCATTCAAATCCCCCCACCCCCACCTCTCTTAAACTCTTGCTCATTATCAAAAATCATATTTTGTATTATAATCAAATTTAAATATATTGCAGAGTAGAATAAGATATGGCATTAGAAAAGCAATTAGAGTTTGAATTTTATAGAGATATGAAAAAAGCAGAAAGATATGAAAGAAGTTTTGTTAGGCATCTATGGGATAAGAATGATTCTATTTATAATAATATAAAAGGATGGGTTATCTCAGGATTCATATTTACAGGAATCATGGGCTATCTTACACATGGTCAGGAAATAGAAAATTATCTTAAAAATTTGTTTAATTAACTCAGAAATCACCCCCCCCGCCCCTTCCTTCAAACTCCTGCCAAAGAACTAAGAAAGTAACTTTACATTAAACTTATTTTAAACATTCTAACCCGCTTAATTTCTCTACTAATTCTCTGTTGTCTAATATGGCCATTTGCTGAGCTCTTTTTTTCATCTTATCATAAAGAATTCTGTTAGCTTCCTGGGGCGTATGAACAATTCCGATAGTCATTTCCGGGTGATCTGTCCAGGTCATTGTGAGGTCAACTGAACCTGGCATAATAAAAGTATCATTAAAACGTTCAGTTAAAAGGTAATGATCATCAATCCTTGTTGCTGAAGCTGTGCCAAAAGCAGCATTATCATGTTCATACCTGTCTTGCTTAGCAATAGAATAGCTTATTTTATCAATTCCTCCAGAAATCATAAACATATTTTTATCTATCCCCCCGCATAATATTATTTTTCTTTTTTTCTGATCCATAGTTTTTCTGGGTATCAGCAGTTTTTAAAGTTATTCAATTCCCCCAACTCTTAAACGACTGATGTTTCGCAAAGATTAGTAACATTAATAAAAAGCAGCATAATTGTTATATTAATATGAAATTTAAACAGATTGTAGTCTTGGACGATGCCCATATCATTGACAATTTTATAGTTAAACTTAAAAATTTTTCAGAGAATAAAGTAAGAGTTTTTAATTCTGACCCCAAAGAAAATAATGAAATAATAGAAAGACTGGATAATGCGGATTGCGCTTTGCTTAGTTGGCGTACCCCAATTAATAAAGGGATACTCTCTGCTTGTAAAAACCTAAAATTCATTTGTCTTTGTGGAACAAATTCTGATTGTATAGATTTAGAAGAATGTAGAAAAAGAAATATTGTTGTGTCTAATATCTTTGATTATGGGGATGAAGGCGTTGTTGAATATATTTTCTTTCAGCTTCTCAATTTAATTAGGGGTTTTGGCAGATATAAATGGAAAAGTTATCCTGCTGAACTAAGTGGCAAGACCATGGGCATTATCGGTCTTGGTGTCGTAGGAAAACTATTAGCAAATGCTGCTTTAGGTTTTAAGATGAAAGTGCTTTATAATAGTAAGACAAGAAATCCAGAATGGGAAAAACGAGGATTAATCTTTGTTGATAAGGAAAAACTTCTGAAAAAGAGTGATTTTATAAGCTTACATATCCCAAGAAATGTTAAAATTCTTGAAAAAGATGATTTCAAAATAATGAAAGAAAAAATACTTATTAATACTGCTCTTGGAAAAACATTTGATGAAGAGGGTTTTGAAGAATGGATAAAACAGCCAAACAATTATGCGATTATGGATGCAGCAACAAGCAAAGACTTCTATAATAAATTTCATAATTTAGACAGAGTTATTTTTTCTGATTTTGTATCAGGAACAACCAAAGAATCTATTTTAAGATTAAATCAAAAAGTTTTGGATAATATTACTTCCTATCTTGCTGGGAAACCTATCAACAAACTTAACTAAATCCCCCAACCCCTAAAACCCAAAAAAAAACTATCTCTCTTTCCAGATATGCATCCCGTATTCATCATCATCAACTCCCTGAAAATGAAAATCCAAGCCGCCTTCCCCCATGCTCAAACGCATTTCTGTCCTTGACTGATAATCTTTAAACAGCCTTGCCATTCTTTCTGCATCACTTTTGGAAATGGTGTTCAGGTAATTAATCACTTTAGATGCAACATCTATTCTCCCCTCTGGCTCTGACTCACGATTCACATGACCGCAATCACAATCAATAAAATAAGAGTGTTTTGCAGTATTGATTTCTCCTAATTTTCCATCTATAAAAAAACCATAATCAACAGTTACCGGATGTTTTTCATTATATTCTGACTGTTCCTTTAATACCTTTTTTAATCCTTTGATAATCATTGCATCTTTAAGGTCAAAAACAGCCAGTATTCCCAAATCAGAAACATCAGATTTATCTGCCCCCTTTTCAATAAATCCGTCAATCCTGTTTTGGCAGTATTTATCAATCTCCCCCAGGACATATTTTGTGTCAGAATCTTCTGTGGCATTAACATCATGATATGATGCAGATACAGGGCCATATGTATACAGATGATGAATTTCCACAGCATCTAATCTTCTGTCTTTTAGCATCTCGTTTGCATCATTCCCGTATGGGGCAAATTTCTTCATGCCTTTTGAAAATGTTAAAAATTCTTTTTCCCCTGAAATTTTCCCATCAATGCTTATTTCATTATCTCCTTTCTCTGAAATCTCCATTGCTGGCAGGCTTTTTTCATAATCAGCTACTTTAGCCCTTCCTTCTTTTCCATACTCTAGACAAAACTTTCCCGGAAACGGCGGGAAAAATGGACCGCTTGCAAATGACCCCTGCCTGTAATGCTCTTTTGTATAAGCCCTGCATACAAGGTCATTTCCATCTTCAACAATCAGCCAGTAACTCCCATCTTCTTCGACAAGTGCTGAACCAAGTTTAGGCTTTTTTATTTTTGCAGAGATATCATTTACATCATTTCCATCTTCAACAATCAGCCAGAAACTTCCATCTTTCTCGACAAGTTCTGCAAGGGGTTTAGGTCCTTGTGAGTTTGCATCCTGTGCCAAAGCTTTTCCACCAAAAACAGCAATGCCTGCTCCCAATAACAACGTTACAAGTGTTTTTTTGAATGACATTTTGTTTTGCATAACTTACCTTATTTAATATATAGTACTCAGAAGTATTTAAGTTTAATTATAAAAAATTGAGATCCTCAATTGATGAATAAGCCAAGTTTACTGGCTTTTCCAAGATATTCTTTAAGTTTATCCTGCATCAATAATTCAAAGCATTCCTTTTCCACCTCAGAATAAAATAATCTAGTTGGAAGTTTCTTCAGATAGCCAATAGTCTTTCTGTAAGCTCTTATTTCACATTTAACTTTTTCTACTTGGGATAGCGGATAATGAATAAGTTCTTTAGCATAATCATCAGAATGTGAAAATTCATGAAAAGAATGACCTGCTAAACGACCTAATGATGAAGGAATAGCTAAAAATATATTCTCTTTGCCTCCCGCGCAAACATTATAACTTGAACCAAAAAAGGGCTGGAAATAGATTTTTATTACTCTGTCATTCATCGAATTTAAATATTTATCATCGATTAATCTTGCCTCAGAATAAAACTCACTTGCAGAAGTTAAGATGGTTTTCTCTAAATTACTTTTAGTTTCTTCAGCTTTTTTAGGAAAGCCTACTGTTGAATAGTCTATCTTAATCAATACAGACATTTTGACAATTAATCAGAACTCTTTTTCCCTAGGGCAATAGTTTAGAGGATTAACAGTTTTTAAAGTTAATTATATCCTCATTCTCAAAAGAAACTCTTCGCAACAATCAGCGGAAAAATAATCGTTGCATCTGCAAAAACTTTTACACTTTCAGCTTGTTTTGAAATCTTGCCCCATGAAACAGCTTCATCAGGTCTAGCCCCGCTATCTGATCCATCAAATTCATCTGCTGTATTTATGTAAACAGCATAATCAGCTCCGTTTCTATACATATTTGCATTGCATATAGAATGTTTTACAACTCCTCCTCCAAGAATTATCATGCCTGTTTTATCTTTTCCAATTGTGCTGTTATTAAATTCAGTTGCATCTTCAACAATATCTAATTTAAAGCGGTTATTTTTAAATCTGTAAAAATAAATCATATCTCCTAAACTTCCATCCATGATTGCAGGGCAGTAAACAGGAATATTATTTTTATAACACCAATAATAAATGCTCTGTTTATTATCAATTTCTTTTCCTAAAATCTTAATCAAATCAGAAGGAGTTCTAATCTCATCTTTATATTTTTCCAAGATAGGTAATACAAAATCCTCAAACCTGCAGTATCTTGAATTAGGAATAAGTATATTTCCTGCTCTGTTTATTCCTTTATCTCTTAATTCACTTCCTTTTAAATTAAAACCCCCTATTTTAAAATCACCCAGGCATTTTATAAAATCCTCTTCAATTCCTCCTGCTGTCGTAACAAGATAATCAATTAATTTATGCTCAGCCAAATATCTTATTACTTCTCTTACTCCTGTTGTAACCATGTTTGAAGTGTACCCTAAATAAATAAATGCCTTCTCTTTCCTCATTTTTTTGATTATTTCAACAGCTCTTGCAAAATTAGTTGCCTGGGCTCCTGTTGTCATATAACTATCAAACAATTTATCATAATCAACTTTATTATCAATACAATCATTAAAGTCATATCCCTCAACACTTAATCCATGAGCTTCCTCACTCTCCCTGATTAAATTTTCTCTTGCAATTTTTTCATTTTTATCTTGTTTTTTCATTTTGGGTTAACTTATTGGTAATGTATAAAACTATTTTACTCTTGAGCAATCATTACTTGATGTGAATTGCCATAGCTTATCTCGTTTTATTTTATTATAGATATAGCTAAAAGAAGTAAAATCACAATTAAGATTAATAAATAGGAATAGCTTTTGCTTCCAGTATTAAACTTAATTTATCCATGAAATTTGATGTATTTTACCCTATATAAATCTTTATAAATAAATTATATTAAAATTTAAAATGGAAGGGGATTTCAAAAGTGTTGCTGCAACAGCAGGTTATTGGGATGATAAATTATATGCCTGGTGCACTGTTTATGAACCAAAAGAAGAAATTTTAGAGATCTCTGTTCTATTTACAGGAGATATTATTCCTGCAATTGAAAATCTTGCTCAGGAGATATTCAATAAAAAGCTCCATCCGATTTTTGATCAGAAATTTGCTCCAGAGGAATTTTTCCCATTAAATAAAAATGAAATAGACTATCTCTCTGCAAAATGGCACTACCTTATGGGTGTCACAACAAAAAAAGAAGTTGAAAACTCCTTACAAAGATTATTAGAAGATAACTGATTCTATATACATATGATTTTAAACATTAAAAGATTATCATATTAATGGATGATTTAGATGAAATTGTAAGAATCTCCAGAGAAGTTCTTGGATCAAAAGACCCTACAAAAGATTACATTGAATGCCCAAAATGCCATAATAAATATCATTGGAATGTAGTCGCCAATGAACCTTTCAGAACAATCACAGATGCTGACGGGAAAAATAAGCAAAAAGTATGTGAGGATTGTTATTGGAAATGGATTGATGGAGATATAACCAGATATTTCCCGAGAATTGAAGAAACAGACAAAGGTTTTTGTTATGTTAAAGATTTGAATTAAAATTAGAGTAATTTCATATACAGCTTTTTACAAGTTGGCTTAATAACCAAAAAAGCTACCAATTAAAAATTCTGCAATTATACCATCAAACTTTACTTTTGTATTACCAGACTTTCTAAATTCAATAAGAGATTCTCCTCCAGTATAATGATTTCCTGTAGCACTCCAAAGACCGCCAAAAGCAGATACGAGATGAGGTTCGCAACAATATTCTGACCTTTGAAAAATTTTAACTGAATAAGGCTTAAGTGAATATCTTGCCGTATAATTTTGATGACTCCATCTTCCGTATCCATAAGAACCATTCTCTCTTTTAGAGTATTTTCTCTTGATATCTTTCTCATGCTTACAGATATATTCCTTAAAATCTTGAGTATTTTTTTTAAGTTCGGGGTCCCATGAAGGAATAATGCTACCTCTTCTATTCCTTAATTCTTCAAATCCTTTCAATATCTCTTCTAATCTACATTTCATTTTTATATTTACCATTTTATTTACTCCTATCTAAGAATAACTAGGCTATTCTTAAAATTTTGTTGTCCTAATTGGTCAACAATAGAAAGAATTAAAAAGACAAAAGAAGTTAGTCTTATCATGGAAAATAAATATGTTTCAGCATTAAGAGAATATGGGCTGTCTGAGAATGAGATACAGGTTTATGTAATATTGCTTAAAGCCGGAGAGTCAAGTGTGCAGACAATAGCAAAAAATGCAGAAATTCCCAGGACTACCACTTACCATATCTTAACCTCTTTACAACAGAAAGGACTTGTTGGTTATGCAATAAAAGAGCACATAAAATATTTTCAGGCAACAAGACCAGAAATTCTAAGGGATATCCTTAATGATAAAAAGAAGCACATTGAAGAAGCACTTCCAGAATTAAAATCCATTGCACTCACATTAAAACAAAAGCCAGAAGTTGAAATTTTTGAGGGAGTAAAGGGAATAAAAAGTATATTAATGGACGTTCTTGAAGTGAAAAAGGAAATATTACATTATGGGGACATAATCTCTTTAACGAGAAATCTTGAGTATATATTCCCACAATACATCAGCGAAAGGGTGAGGAGAAAAATACCTATAAGGATAATAGCAAAAAGAGAAAAAGAGCATGATGAGTTAATAAAAAATGCAAGCAAAGAATATAGACAATTTAAATTTCTCCCAGGAAACTTTATCTTTAAGACAAGTGTCTTCATCTACAAGGATAAGGTAGCTATACTTAATTTGCAGGAAGAACCTTATTATGGGATTATCATAACAAATAAAGACTATAATAATACTGAAAAACAGGTGTTTGAACTTCTTTGGAAACTTGCTAAAAAATAAAACCCTTCATTATACCATAATGATAGATAGCCTTGACAGAACTCTATCTCTATTTCACCAGCTTCTCAATTCTTTCTTTGAATAAAGGCAGAGAACTAACATTCATTTTAGCCCCGGTGGCAAACTTATGCCCGCCTCCACTAGCCCCCTCTATGCCTTTAATAGCCTCTAAAGTCAGGCCTAAAACTTCCTTATTATTCCCCCGCATAGAAATATTCGCAATATCCCCGTTTAAATAAGCGACAACAACAATTTTTTTAGGAAATTCGTAGATTAATTGATTTGAAAGATTAGCACTCAGGCTTAATGGCCCTCCATACTGAAAATATAATAATTTATCCCCCCTTTGTTTTCTTGCTTTTTCCATTAATTCCTGATATTTTTCATTAATCTGCTCGTATCTTCTTAAAATCTGCCTTGTCTTGCTGTTTTCTTCTAATATATCCACAGGCCCCTTGGCTCTTATCATAAATCTCAGCATATTAACAACATTTGTAGTAGTATCCTTAAGTGAAAAATCCAGGATTCTTGCAATCTTGCCAATTTCAGAAGTGTAAAGCAAATCAAAAGCAGATTTTGGATTTTTCTTGCTTAGCTCAGAATATTTTCCATTAAATTCTTCAAAAAAATCAGGAAGATAGCAGTCACTTATGCAGCCAATAATCGCAAGCCAAATGTCTTCTTTTTTATTAGCCGCCTTATAACAAATATAAGAAACAGGCTCATTATTTTTATCATTATGATATGAATTGTAATAGTGAATATCTTTATCTTCGGGCTTATCAACCATGTGATGATCAACCCAGACAATAGGAAGATTATCCTGCTTTATTTTATCCAAAAACTCCTTGCTTACAATGGGTTTATCCAGGATAAATACATAATCTGGCTTTAATTCAGCAACTTTCCTGTAATAACTTATATTCAGATCAGGAAATGATTTTATCGCAACTCCCCTCCCCCTCCCAAGAAATCTCTGCAGCAGCAAAAAACTGCACAATCCATCATCATCATTATCAAAAAAGAACAAAGGATTCTGGGCTTTATCCAGGTGTTCTCTTATTTCATCTATTTGTTTGTCTGTCAGCATAAAATAATTCAAATTGTAAGCTTAATATATTTTGCTGTTTCTTATTTTTATGAAACCTGAACACCTTTAATCTGGATTTGTGTTTAGTGCGGAGAAAATTCTAAGTCAGGACCCCCACACAAAGAAAAATCATTATAATCCTCAACTGGCCCTGTTATTTTAATACAATCAGAATATTCTTTTATTCTATCTAATTCCCCTCTGGTTAGCTTTCTAGATATTTCATACCCTCTAATAGTATCCCAATATAAGTTGTCACTAAAATAAGCCCCAAAACCAACTGTTAAATTACCCTCAGAAGGAAGAAGTCTTTCAGCAAATTTAAGACAGTTAAAATCATCAGCAGAAGGAAATGCCATGGTTCTAGCTACCCTGTCTATAATCCCCCTATCGCTGGTTCTCACAATGTATTTATATGGCTCTACCATTTTATCTTCCCTCCAAAATTTCAATTGTAACTTGAGTTAAAGTCCCAGGCTTTAGCTGTTCTTCTAATATTTTAGGCACAACTATTATTGCCTGGCTGCCATGCTTAGCAATCTTTTTTGTTATTGTGAATTGTTTTTGTGACATTTTATTTAGGTCCAGGCCTGTTAACTTCCCTAATATAATAGAGCATGTCAATTATTACCCTAATTCCTGAATAAGGGTCTTTGCGATTTGCAAACAGATATAATCTATCATTCATAGCTCCACATAATCTTCGTTTATTTCCTTCCCTATCTCCTTCAATAAGAGAAGCTATTGCATTTTCACAAAGTAGTTTTGTTAAATTATTTGATTCTAACTTTTTTATTAGGCTATCTAAATGCTTAAAGTCATTATCAAAAATAAATGATTTATAGCCACCATAATTAATTAGCTTTGCTCCATCTATCTTGTAAAGAGCATCAACTAACATACCAAACTTGCCTGAACATACTAGTTCTTCTGAATCCCCAAAATGAAATAACATTTTTCTTATTTTATATTTACTATATAATAGTAACATAATAGGGGGTTATTTAAATCATTGTTGTCTTTAAAATAACAACAATAAATAAATTTATAAACAACAAAAAATACATATCGGCATGGAGACAGAACATCTCAGAGAAATTGGCCTGACAGACAATGAAATAAGGGTTTATTTGGAATTATTAAAGAAAGAAGATGCCTTAGCAAGCGAACTTTCTAATAAAACAAATATTAACAGAACCCTGATTTATCAGATACTCAATAATCTGTTAAAAAAAGGTATTATTAGCTATGTAATTAAAAATAATGTTAAATATTTCAAAGCATCTCATCCTTCCAGACTTCTTGATTTTTTAAAAGAAAGAGAATCTAATATAAAAAATTTAATTCCGGAACTTTTAAACTTAACTGCCCCTTCTGAAAAAAAGTATTCTGTTGAATTGTATGAAGGCAAAGAAGGATTAAAAACCATATTGGGTGATATTGTGAGAACAAAACCAAAAGAGTGGCTGGATATTACTTCTGGAATGACTATAGAAGTTTTGCAGGATTATGTTATAGATAAATGGGAGAAACAAAGAATAAAGGCAAGAATAAAAGCGAGAATTATTATAAATGATACAGACACAGGAAGGAAAAGAGGCAAGCAGTTAGAAAAACTAAAAATTACAGAAACTAGATATATGCCCAAAGGACTAATGTCTCCCTCGCATATTTATGTTTATGGAAACAGAGTAGCAATTACTTTATGGGTTAAGAACTTTCCTTTTGGAATTTTAATAAAAAGCCAAGAAATCGCAGACAGATTTAAAGAATTTTTCGAATGGTTCTGGAAAATCGCAAAGAAATAATCAAATCTTTCTTCCAACCATTATCTGCTCTTTTAATTTGACAAGCTCTGACTGGAAACCATCTGTAAAACTTTTCAGGATATTTTTCAGTTCCTCTGTATCTGCATTGATAACTCCGTCAAAATTCTTGAATTGTTTAATCAGATTATTAATTTCATTATCATTCAGGCTTGTCTTGCTTAATATCCTATGCCCTTTTGGGATTATCCTTACTTCTGAAGGTTCTCCAAACAAAAGCCTTGCTATATTTTCTGAATCCAAGAGCCCTTCAAAGCTGAGATTATCAAAAAAATTTCTCACCTTTTCAGGATCAGCAATATAGTCCATTATTATAAGATCTTTTTCCTTGTCAATTCCCTTTGCCACTTCCCTCATTCTCATCCTGACAATTATCCCGTCTTTTCCTAGTTCAACAATATACTCATTGATAATATCAGCCATTTTCCTTATCATTTCTATCCTTTGCAGAATAGTGGATATGTCTGCAATAGAAACCAAGTTAGTAACTTCCAGAATATTAAGATTAGTAAGCAGTTCATCAAAAACTTCCCTTTGTTTTTCCAGTATTCTCAGTGTTTCTGTTGCTCTTCTCAGTAAATCCTCTGTGTTTTGCAGGACATACCTTGAATTAGAATAATAAGCAGTGATTACCTTTCTTCTTTCAGAGACAGCTATAACCAGCCCTTTTATCTGCTTGGCTGTTCTTTCTGCAGCCTGGTGCCTCGTTCCTGTTTCAGAAGTATCAAAAGACCTGTCAGGAACAAGCAGGGTATTTGCAAATAATATTTTTTTAAAATCATTTGAAATAATAATAGCTCCATCCATTTTAGCTAGTTCTGCAAGCCTTTTTGGGCTGAATTTGCAATTAACCTTAAATCCTCCTTCAAAAATATTTGCACTGCTGGAATTACTTACAACAATCAGAGCGCCCATGCCCCCGTTAAGAATGTCATCTAACCCCTCTCTTAATCCGCTCCCTGGACTTAATTTTTTTAAAATATCCAATTTAGTAAGTTGTTTTTCTTCTTCAATTCCCGGTTGAACTTCAATTATATTTTTTTCTTCTGAGTTTTCATCAACTTCTTCCAGACCTTCATCAACCTCCAATATTGTCTTCTCTTTTGTGGTTTGATTGGTTACCATTAATTAAAAAGTTAAAATATGTTTATAAGAATTTATGAGATGCAGAATAATTTAAAAAATCTTCTATTAGATTTTTTAAGCCACAAAAATTCTCAATCTTAAAAGAATTTTTGATGTTTAATAATCTTTTGATTTTGAAGAATAATCAACAAAGAAGTAATAATAGCATAATAATTTTAGGGTATTCTCAGAATCAATCAGCACGTTTAGCACTTTCTGGGGATTCCATAGCAACTGTCTTAGGATTAACAGCATCTTCTATAGTAGACATAAAAACAAAGTTATCTGGAAATTTTTGATACATTCTCTTAGCTAATCCAAACTTATCTTTATCACTATCAACTACATTTTTGTCAACAATTGCAATACATTTTTCACCATATGCTTTTCTAAGAATATCTCGATTGTCAATTAAATATTGTCTATTTTTTTCAAATGCAGCTAATTGTTCAGTCATTTCCATTTTCATCAAGAACTCTTCTTCCCATTAGGGCTTAAAAATAAAAAATATTGATATTTATAAATATATCTGATAAAATCAAATAGCAATCCCGCCTTTATAAACCGGATAAGAATAATAATTATCTTCATAACCCAAATCTAAGCTGTTAATTTCATCAACACTTTCTAAATCATTAGCTTTTATCCTGCTTTGGGATATTGTATACAAAACATCACCCATATACAAACTTCTTTGAATCTGGGTTTTATAGTCATAAAATTTACTGGTGTCTTTTATCCCGCCTTGTTGTTTATCCATGTAATCATCACTGTAAACTGTCCTTACATCATTATAATATCTGTATTCATAGCCAGTATAATCTATCTCCCAGCTGTTTTCAGCTGTCTTGACATATTTCTGCCCATAAATATTTCTTATTGCCCCGACTGCATCATCTTTTGCAGGCCCGTATTTAGACTTGCTATCAAGATGGGTTATTTTCCCTTTTAATTCAATACCATCAAGATTTACCTTAAAAACATAGGCTCCCTGCCATACTGTTTCTGGCTGCATTTCTGCTGAATACTGGCTTGGTTTCAGTTCAGAAACACTGACTGGCAAAACCAAAAGCTCTTTTTCCTTGTCAAACAACAAAGCTTTATGGTCACCTGAAACAGGAGTCTCTGTCCCTCTGTCGCCTATTACAAACTTTGATTCTTCAATCGGATGCTCAACATCAGTTACATCAAATAAAGATACTTTAACACCTAAAATTGCAGTGTAATAAACTGCATTTTCAGAATGAACCTTGTCAGCATCAATGCTCTCATTTACATCTTTGCCTATTCCTATCACATGATTTTCATCATAAGGATGAAGATAATCTGAATATCCTGGAATTTTTAAATATCCTAAAACTTTTGGATTTCCAGGATCTTTCAGGTCAATAACAAATAACGGGTCAACTGATTTAAATGTAACCATATAAGCCCTGTCTCCAATAAATCTGGCAGAATAAATTCTCTCACCTTCTGCAAGATCCTCAACACTTCCAACAATCTTCAAATCTTCATCGAGTACATACAGATGATTCAGGCTGTTTCCTTCCCACGTGTTTCCGGTTGTTGTTGCAATCCTGAAATATCCTTTGTATTCATCCATTGAAAACTGGTTCAAAACATTTCCCGGAACTTCTCCAACTCCCTTATACTCAATTTTATCTGCATCAACATTTATCTTATGTATAACTGTCTTCTCCACTTCTTTCTTGATTTTAATCTCGAAATCATTTAACTTTTTCATTAATTCATCACTAAAATCAGACATCTCCTTGCCACTCTTAAGAGAAAGAGAATCGCCATACTCTTTAACAATACTCTGCATCTCATTTAATTTCTCCCAGTTACTTGCATCAGAATCCAAAACCTGTTTTATCCTGTCATCATACTCATCTGAAAGAATAGGATAATAAACCTGTTCTGCCAGTTGATCAGCATAATCATTATAATCAACTCTTTTCTGGTAAGTTAAATAAATATTATCCTGTGAAACATAAATACTCCCGGTATAACTTGTTAAATAAACTTCATTATTAATTTTTCCATCCTTAACATTTATAGCAGATATGGATGTAAATACATATCCTGTATCAGGATACGGATAATAGTAAATATCACTAGCAGCAGCTTTTTTGGCAACCCCGTCCATAATATAAAAAGGCGGTTCTGGATTATTCATGTCAACATACTTGTTAGAAACAACATAAACATAATCATTAATCATTCTTGAATCAACGTAATTTCCTTCAATAGATAGATTATGCACTAACTCAGGATTTTCCTTATCGCCTATATCGTAAATATTAACAAGGCTCATAGGCCCCCTGTTGCATCCCAGACATGCAGCACTATCAACAGCAATCTCTGAGCTGGTTGTTTTATATGCACTAATAGCACTATAATCATTTGCAAAAACAATCAACTTATCTCCATTAATAAAAATATTACTGACCCCACTGATGTTTATCTCGCTTAAAATCCTCATATCTTCAGCAGGATAAGCATCTATAATCTTTACTTTATTTCCGCTCACAACATAGATGTATTTCCCGTCATTTTTCACAATATCAGCCTCGTCCACTCCTTCAACCTGTATGTTCGTTGTTGAATAATCCGAGGCAGAACTGCCAGAACCAGAATCTGTTCCATCAGATGCAGATTCAGCGCTCATTTTTGCACCAGCAACTTGCGGAGCAGTTACAGAATTAAAAACCCTGCTAATGCCTCCAAATAATCCTGAATCATAACTGATATGCTGTGCTAATTCCCGGCTTTGCTTTAAAAAATTATTTAAATCTTCCTGAGATGCAAATTGCTTTATCTGGCTATCAGAACTAACAACAGGATTTTCTTTAGGATACAAATAAATTCCTAATATTAATAGTAAAACCACTGCTACTGCAATCACAGGCAAAATGCTTTTTAAATAATTTAAATCAGGTTTTTTATTTGGGCTTATTATAATATGTTTTCTGGCAAGTTTATACATAGGTATTTTTTTACCCTTGACACTCCAGAAGAAATTCTTAGCTTTATCAACTAGACCGCTTTTAACCAGTTTATTTAGATTATATTCAACAGTATTAATCGGCATTCCTAACTTATCAGAAATATCTTTCTCACTTGCTTCTTTAACATCTCCCAGGAAGTTTAATATCTTCTTGCAGGTTTTATTGCCAATTACTTCTGCAACAGATTTAGAATTTTCATCGTCTAAACCAAACAATACAAATTTATCTCCCATAAAAAAACATAAGAAAAGCTTATTTATAAATGCCCCGAAGAGTTCAAAGATATTTGAAGCTATTGATAAGAATAGCCAACAAACAACAAAAAATAGCATATCTCAAAAAGATTTCTGTTCCATCACAGAAATCTTTATAAACCAAAAACTTATTTTATCAACATGAACAAGTGGTTAGAAATTTTAATTGGACTTGTACTGGTAATAGGAATGATCCTTATAGGGTATTATTCCTCAGCCTACGCATGGGACATAGCTGGAAAATCTATAAACTTCTGGCATGCTGGATGGCAGTTCTTGCTGGGCGGGATATTCTGGTTTGTAATCCTTATAGGATTATTATTCCTGATGTTGGGAATAAGTGACTTAAGAGAATAAATTAAATCCTTGTAATTTCCATTTCCCATTATTGTACTGAAAACAGTATTCTTATTTATAACAATATTAATATAACTGATTATTAATGTTAAACCATTATAACTTAAGCTCCTCAAAAACAGCTTAATCTCATCATCTGCAAAGAGCGATAGTTCATTAAGATTATAGAAATAAACAGGAAAGTCAAAAAAAAGAGAAAATGCAAATATTTTATTCAGAGGTTTGTGTAAGATGCAGGGGAAGGGGCTGGTGCGGGAAGCCCTGTAAGATACATGCCCAGTTAAAGGAATTTACCCCAAAAATAAAAACTCATTTTTCAGGAAGCTCTCCCCCAGAGATATTTGTTGGCAGGATTGGCTATCCTCAGATTAACACGGGAATATTATCACCTAATGAATATGGAAACACAGAAGAAATGTCTCTTCCTGAAAAATGGTATGAGAAAAAATTAACAATAAGAGAAATCCTAAACTATAGGGGAAAACTGATTTACTCGAGATTTAAATCAGAAATAAAATCTATAAGAAAACCAAACAAATTCCAGGAAGTTATGCAAGAAATTTCATTAGCAGAAAAATCAGTTTCAGCAGAGTTTTTTCTCAAAAAACCATTTACACCTCATTTTAATATAGACAAGCATCTGCCTATGATTGGAAACCCTGCACCATTAAAGAAAATAATCCTGCAGGAAAACCCCAAAATAAAAAGAAAAGTTGACTATATTGTTTCAGACACAGACAATAAAGCAGCTAATTCAATAATAGAGCTGCATAGAAATAGCATAACAGAAACAAGCAATATAATAAAAATACTTTCCGCAGGGTTGTTAGGATTAAAAAATAACAGAAGATTAGTGCCAACAAGATGGGCTGTTACAGCAGTTGATGATACATTATCAAAAAATCTATTAAAAAGAATAAAATATTATCCTGAAATTTCTGAGATTATGCTTTTTCATGGAGATTATGTAGGAAATCATTATGAATTTTTACTATTGCCAGATAAATTTTCTTTTGAAGTAATAGAGGGATTTCTTCCAAGAAGTGTCTGGAATCAATCAGAAAGCTTAACTTTAACTCAGGATTTTGAAAGATTTAATGGAAGAAAATATTATGCAGATAATGTAACAGGAGCATATTATACAGCAAGGCTTGTCGTCTGTGAATATCTAGAAAAAATAAAAAAACAAGCATATGTGATTATTTTCAGAGAAGAAGGCCCTGAATACAATGCCCCATTGGGGGTAGGTATACTAAGGGAATTGGGCAGAGATGCTTTTACAAAACAGCCAGAAAGATTTGATACAATTCAGCAAGCTCTTCAGCAAATGCAATCACGATTCAGAATTCCTGTTCCAGAATTCGTAAAAAAATCAGTTCTTTTAAGAGAATATAAAATGCAGACGAGATTAAATAGATGGATTTGAATATTTAATTATTCAATATCTCTAACCGCTTCTCAAACCTATATTCAAGCTCCTTCAACTGACACTCATCTGGTTCAAAAATAAAATAATTGTCAAAAGGTTTTTCATTTTTATTATCTTCCCCATTTTTTATGATTGTTTTTCTCAATTTCTCTAGCATATACTTTTCAATTTCAAAAGGAGTATTTATATTTACAATTTTACCTTTAGAATTACTCTTCGCTTCACTAAATATTAAAGTTACTTTATCTTTTGGAATTGCATCAATTAACCATTGCTCTAATTTTGAATTTGTCTTCCGCCGTATAAAACTCCCAAAATAAGTATACTTAAACCTTTGAAGAACATATGCATTAGGAACTTCCAGACACCTAATCCCAAAATCAGGCCAAGCAGAAAATACTGCATCAAAATATTCTCTATTAGTATCTATTGTAGAAACAGAATAAGATAAGTTTAATCCATTCTCCATTATTTCATCTGTTAAATCAAGCGTTCTCCTGATACAATAACGATTGGATCTGAATTCTTGAGCAGAGACATTTAAATTAAATCCAATATGTGCTGCATCTTTCCAATCAAATTTCTGATTATCTGCCATCTTTAAGAATTGATGTTCAATAAGGTTTCTATATTTAGTCTTGATATATCTAATAGCATCAACTCTAATGTTAAATTAGATATCTCTTCTTTATTTTGTGTTCTTTCATAAATTTTATTAATTTCTTCATAAAGTTTTTTATTTGATTCTAATGCTTTTTTATAATTCCCACTATTTAATGCTTGCATATACTCTGCTTTAAGCTGTCTAATCTCTTCAAGGTTCATTTTTTATCTTCTGTTTATTATTTTCTGTAGTTCAAAATTATCTCCATATTGCGTAACTTTCTCTTGCTCACAAGTTGGTCCAATAACCCTATTTTCAAGAGAGGCACTTACCAAATAACTTTTTAACCCATCAAGTTCAGATTTATACTCTGCAGTAGTTTTTGCCATACAATATCTACTTGAAGGAACAGACCTAGAAGCAAGCACAATCAAACAGGAAGGCAAAGCATCAAAATCTCCATTATGGATCTGTAAATGTTCATATTTTCTTCCGTATTCAACAAACTGGGTTCTTAGTGCTTGATGATTTTCAACGAACTTACTTCTATCATTATTTTTAGTCAAATTTAACCATAAATACCAATCATTATTTTCAACAACAGGCAGACATGTAGAATTCTTTTTTTCTGCAGAGGGGATAATTAGAAGTGGTGTAGATTTGCTTACTTCATTTTTTTCAGAGTTATCCAAATCTTCCCTAAGTTTATTTCTCCAATTCACTTCCATTAGGTAAAGTCCGGTCCCAAAAATTACAGAACTACCTAACAAAAAGCCAACACCCGCCCCAATTTCTCTTAATAAATCATAATTCATTTTAAAACCCTCATAAATTCAAACGAAGTGCTAATATCATGATAATTCTTGTAATCGCCCCTGTGCCAAGTATGCTTATGCAAGCGATAATATCTCCTTTCTAGATGCTCGCCTCTCCAAATATTTAAATTGAAATCTAGTGGTTCACAATCATCGAAAACAGAACTATACTTATAATTAGGGGATAGCATCTCAGACAAATGGTAATCTTTACGAAATTTTTCACCTAAACTCTGAAAAGAAGAGTATTCTATTTTATCAGTTTTAATAGATTGAAATGCAGGCTTAAAACAACCAATATATTGCTCCCTAATTGTTTCTCCTTTTATGGTTCCAATAAGATTTTTGCTATCCAACTTCTCTAGTTCCTCAAGCCAATTTTTCTCTGTAATGTCAAGTTCCTTGGGATCGACTCTTTTCAAAATTTCTTCAGATTTATTTCCTGAAAGAACAATTAATTTTCTTCCAATATCTAATAATAAATTATTTAGGATCATTTTATTTATCAAATTTGAAAAAAGTTATATAAAAAATTCCTTTTTTGCCTTGATTAATTTTCCTGCACTTAATTTTAACATCGTAATCCTCAGGACCTTTATGTTCATTAATATTACTTACATACTCTCTAAATAATTCTATCAAATATTTATTATAGGTACAAAAAAGAGCCTGTTCTTTTCTAGATATTGCTTGTTTAACTTCTTCTGCGCTAAAACAACAAATTACTCCCTCCAAATCTTTTTGATTATCGCTCTTTATTATCTTTTCCGCTTCCTCATATAATTGTGGCTCTGCTTCTCTAAATCTTTTCATAAATTTTTCATATTCTTTATCTGTTGCCATTTTATTTTTATTTATCTACTGAGGGATGCCATATTAGCAGACCTTTATCTTTTGAAATGCCATAAGGCAGTAACCCCAATTCGCAGAAATCTAATAAACTATCATAAGGGTTATTTAAAGATAACTTCAAATACTCTATATCTTTTTTAGTTAATGGTGAACTTGTGTATAATGCTCCTTTCCAAGCGTATTCTCGGGCTTTCCATTTAATAAGTAATGGGTAGAATTCTTGTGGGGGATTCTCTGTTGTCCACATAATCATATCAGGCTCTTCCTTGCAACGTTCAAGACCCGGCCCGATTATAGAACCTTTCGAAATCGCAAATCCTAGACCTTCTTTATCATAAAAGCTCCCACCACACCTGAATTCATTAAAGAATTCATTATATTTATGATCTATAGTCTTGTTTCCCTTGTCTTGATAAAACTCGTCCATTAGTTTATTAATATTTTTGAATATAGTTACTCTTTCTTCTATATTCCCAAATTCCTTCATAAGCCTTATTGCATTCTTCTCTAAATCTTGTTTAGAAAATTTCTTCAGTGGATGTAACCACTTTATTTCCAATACCCTATTTATGTAATCCCCAAATGGTTTTCCATTTGGAAAACCTAAAAAATAATCAGAAATTAATCTTCTTCTTTTTTCTTGAGACAAGTACATGGATGCTTGTAACATCAAAGGAATGGCATTAAATGGGCTTTCTTCCATAACCCCCCAAGGTTTGCTTTTGTCATATCTTTTTCTAAAGTCTAAATATCCTTGACCTTGAGCACAATCGTATACTCTTTTATCTAAAGTGTAAAGGTTCCCCATGAAAAATTGTTTTTTGGGGTAAAATTTTTGTCGTTTGGTTTTCATTTTTAATAATTTGTTATTTCAAAGTAATTATAAAATTATTTTTAAACTTATGTGGTGTATAAGAATACCATAAAGTTAATAAATATACTAACTTTAAACAAAGGATGATAGAGTCATTAAAAACACTGGGTTTAACAGAAGGAGAAGTAAAAGTTTATTCTGCAATCCTAAATTTAGGGACAGCAACAATAAACAAAATACATGAAAAGACAGGATTAGAAAGAAGAACAATCTATGATGTTATAAACAAATTAATTGAGAAAGGGTTTGTAAGCTATACTTTGCAGGATAAAAGAAAGGTCTATCAATGTTCGCCTCCCAATAAGCTTTTTGAGGAAGCTAGAAAAAGACAAGAAGAACTGAAAGAGTTTGAAAAACAAATCCCAGAAATAGAAAAGATATTTAGATCAAAAAAGCCAGAGATAAAAGCAGAAACCTTTAGAGGTGAAGAAGGAATAAAAGCTGTATGGGAAGATATGCTTAATAGTAATGCTGTATATTGGATTGGTTCTGGCAGATATGTTCCTAAAATGTTTCCTATTTTCTTTATACATTGGAATAAAAGAAGAATCAAGAAAAAAGTAAAATGGTTTAATTTACTTAGGCACGAAATGAGAAAGGAAATTGAAATTATGCCCTTGGAATATATAAAATTCCTGCCAAAAGAATTTTCAGGCAATCCTACTGTTACAGCAATCTATGGAAATAAAGTAGCTCAGTTCCTCTTTGGAGATTTTCTTTTTGTTTTTCTAATAGAAAGTAAAGAACTTGCTGAAAACTATAAAAGATATTTTAATTATTTATGGAAACTAGCCAAAAAATAATAAATATTCACCCCAGCACAATAATCAAACTCCATTCAATAATAGTCACTTATTTAAATTAGAAAATACTGAATATTTTATGGAAAAGAGGTCTCTTGCTCTAAGGATTATATTATCAGTTATTTTAGGTTTTCTCCCATCTTTTTTGTTTATCTTAATGTTTGTGCAGTATGGCTCACCTTTTTTAAATTATATTAAATTTCTTTCCAGCTTAAATGTCTCGTGGGTAGCTTGGATTTCTGCAGCTATAATAGCCACACTGGTTTTCCTAGTATGGGGGATTGTAAAATCGCGGAAAAATTTCAAAAAATTAAAAAAGAACATTTACTTATTAATCATAGTTATCCTTGCACTTTTTGCAATGCTTATATTGATAGCAATGCAACTATATCTTTATACTCAGTTCCTTCTGGGGAATGATATTCTTATAAGGCTTTCAGCAGACAAAAACAATATTTTTTTCAAAAACAACACAGAGGAAGATGTAACATTCAAAATCTCTGTAACAATGAATCCTTTTTGCATAGCCCAATGCAGATATGAATTTTTTGACATAAGCTCTGGGAAATCTATAGAAACCGGAAGCTTTAACCTTACTTCAGTAGCTATTAAATCAAAAACATATACGCTTAACAGGAATGAACTTATTTATGGGCAAAGCTTAAACCGATTCGAAATAAGTTGCAAGGGAGTAAAAAGCGCACTTTGTTATACAAGCGGGAAAGATAGCGAAAGGGCAATTCTTATAACTTTAAATTATCAGGCCACCGAAGAGCAAAGTCAATTAATAAATAATTTGAAAGAAAACATGACTTCGCTTGGAAAAAATATCTCTCTCTTAAGTGGAAATATAGAAGAATCAAAAAGATATATCAATTTGATTAATAACTCATTTTCTGCAGATGATTTATCACAAGAACTTGCAAATATCTCAAGAAGATTTTCTGAATTAAATTCTTCTTTTAACGAATTGGAAAAATTATGGGAAATACAGGATATTTCACTAATTCAACTAAGTCTCCCGGATATAAATAACAGGCTTGAATTACTTAATGCAGAAGAAAGCAATTTAAGCTTGATGATAATATCCAACACCACTACCTACAATCTTCTAATAGAAAATATTACTGGCATCAGGCAGATTCTTAATAACTATTCTAAAACAAACCTCACAGCAGAATCTTGTATAGAACTTAACCTTTTAATAAAAAATTTTAATGAAACAATCAGCCAGTTCGCTGAAAAATCAAATATTTCAGAAAAAGCAATTTTTGTTGAAGCCCTTTATCTGAAAATAAATAATTTCCAAAACAACCTGAATACTTCTAATTACGCCTGCTTAACTGGGGATATTAGCGAAAATCCAGAAAAAATAGGGATAATTCAGTTCAATAACTCGCTTCCCTCATTCATCCTGAAAGAATCCTCTCCGATATGCTGTTTTTACGGAAAATGCGAAAAATGTTGTGATGAAAACTGCTCTGGAAAAAATTACCCTGTAATTTTTTTACACGGACATAGCATTAATAGGGCTCTTCCTGCAGATTACAGCCTTGATGCTCTTGCAAAAATAAAAAAACAACTCTCCTATGAGGGGTATATTGATGCAGGAGCCGTGCTTCTCAGCAACCTCAACGAAACAAACGGATTATGGGGAGAGGTAAATGCTCCAATAGAAGTTACTGCAAGCTATTTCTTTGATGTATACGAAAATGCAAATGGAGAAACAACAGTTCAGTCCAACACAGACAGCATAGACACTTATGCAATAAGGCTGAAAGGTATAATTGATACTGTAAAATACAGGACAAACAAAAACAAAGTAATAATTGTGGCTCACAGCATGGGGGGTTTAGTCACAAGAAGATATGCCCAGATATTTGGAGGCTCAGAAATAGATAAGGCTATATTAATCACTGTGCCGAATCATGGGATAGACAAAAGATTAAGGGACTCATGTGCATTGTTAGGACCAACACAAACCTGTGATGAAATGGACGAAAATAGTGTATTTATAAACAAGCTTAATACAGCACAAACCGACAGGATTAAAATATACAACATAATCGGAATTGGCTGCAGCATGAGAAACGAAACAGGAGACGGAATCATAAAAAATTCAAGCCAATATTTAGATTATGCAGTAAATTATTACGTAAACGGAACTTGTGATGAGATTAATTTTAACTTCCTTCATGAATCAATAGTTGACCCAAAGCAGTATCCTAAAACCTACGAAATAGTCAACAAAACAATAAATTCTTTTTAATATTATTCTTAAATAATCAACCCAACACAATAATCAAAACACCCTCAATTATTGCAGCAAGAATAAGAAGGGGTACAACTATAAAAATAAATACTCTTAAGGCATCAATCAACCAACTGCCAAATTCATTTAACTTATTTTTTCCTTTATAAATAAACAAAAACATCCCTAATCTCAATCCAATTCCAATACTAACTAAAACAGCAGGAAGTTCAAATATCCCATGAGGAAATAATCTCCACAAAACTAAGTAGCCTTCTGCTATAATTGTCTTGTTCGCAACAAAACCCAATACATATCCATTAACAAGTGAAACTGCAAAGGGTATAATCCCAAAAAAAATACCGCAAAAAATTGCAAAAAAACTGCTTTTCAGATTATTTACAAAAATAAATCTTATCATATTCCAAACATCTAACCCTTCTGTTTGTTTAAGCAAATCTCTTATTAAATTAAGAATTTGCTGCTGAAAAAATACTGGGAAGAAAAATCCTATCAGGGCAAATAAGAAAAATATGATGCATGAAACCCAGATATAATTTTTTGTGTCTTTTAAGGTTTTCAGGCTTAATTTATAATTAGAATAAACAAACTCTTTTAAACTAAATTTTCCTTTTCCAGGATTTTTCCTCAACCTCTTTTTCATAATCCTAAAAGTCAAAAGCGGTTTATAAATTTATCATGAATAACAAATGCCTCGCTCACTTCGTTCGCTCGGCTGCTCAAGATTCTCTTCTTCAAAAGCTCCTCATGCTCGCTTTTTCCGAAGTTACTTTAAGTATTATATTATTAATATAAACCAACCAAGATAAAAGAATATCAGGAATCAAAAGCAGGTCCAATATAATTTAATCCTCTCATCTGCAAAACTTAAATCGTTTTAGAAATTATAGATGAAAACTTAACCAGAAAAATATCTTGCTATCAATTGCGTTTTTCTCCTGTACTTATTTCTCAGATAAAGTGCATAAACAACTCCGACTAATAACCCTCCAAAATGCGCTGTGTTCCCAAATGGCAAACCTGCGCCTATTGAAGCTGCCCATAAAACAACCAAAAGAAAAACAACTGCAGTCCACATCTGCATTGGGATTACAAAAAAAACATAAACTCTTAATTTGGGAGTTAAAACTGCCAATAGTCCTGCAATTGCGAATATGGCCCCACTTGCCCCAACTGCGTAAATATCAGGACTGCCAAAAATCCTTGCCCCAAAATCAGTATTGCCAAGAAAGTAAGCTAAGAAAACAAAAAACAATCCAGCAACAATACCTGATATCATATATAACCAAAAAAATCTTTTTCTTCCGATTAATTTTTCTACAAAATTTCCAAGAAAGAATAATGAAATCATATTAACCAACAGGTGAGTAAAATTCCCGTGCATAAACATGCTTGTAAGCAAAGTCCATATAGCCCCATTAAAAAATGCTACTGGCTGCAATGCAAGAAAAGAAAGAATTTTATCACTTCCAAAAATTCCCATAAATAAAAGCGCAAAGATAAAAACAATAATGTTAATTATAATAATCCAGGTAGTTACACTGAATTTTCTAAGAAAATTCTCAAGACTAAAACCGCCCAACCTTTTTCGGGTATATCTTCTGTAATTATTTTCAAATTTTGGGTCAAACCACTTTTCCATATTATTTTGTTGGTTAAATTTTATTTATTAGTAATCTTAACTTATTGTTCGCTTAATCTTAATTACTCAAGCGTTTTAGTAGTTACTTATTATTGATTTAGTTCCGTTTATTAACTATATTATTTGCGATATTTAAACTTAATTCAATAGTTTATTATAGATGTATAGAAGATTTTCTCTTGATTCTAGAAGATTAAGCTATCATATTTTTTTCTTTTTCTTTGCCTTACTACTTGCAGGCCTTTTCTTAACTTTAACTTTCCTAGCAGGTTTTTTCTTAACTGATTTTTTTCCCTTGCCTTTTTTCTTTTTTTCATCCCTTTTAGACTTCTTAACCTTCTTATCTTCAATTTTCTCTTCTTCTTTTGCTTTTTCTTCAGAAATGGATTCAATTTCCTTGTTTAACCTAAAAATATCTCTCTCTAGTTTTTTTATAATCTCTTCATTATCGGATAACTGATAAACTTCTTCACATTCTGAGCAAATAAAATCATTAAGTAATGCCCCTTCCTCGGTTACTTCAATATTGCAGGTTTTGCACAAATAATATCTTTTTTCTTTTCTGCTTTTTAACTGAACCTCATGCCTTCCTAACTCTTCTCTTAATTTCTGTTCAAGCAGGTCCAGTGATTTTGTAATGTTTAAAGTCCAAAAATAAATATACCATCCTTTTCTTTTATCCTTTTTTCTTATAAAAGAAACTAGCCCAAAATCAGATAGCTTGTATAAAATATTCCTTGTCTGGTTTATTGTCAATCCAAGTTTCTTTGCAATCAGAAATTCATTTACATCTTTTTTGCCAATCAGCAAATCGACAATCATCGCTGACTGTTTATTTGTGAGTATTTCAACAATAGACTTAAGAAGTTTAAGTTGCATTTTAAAGTATTTTTAACTCAGTTATCCCCTTTTAAAAAATCTTCAGATTTTTTAAGCCACAAAAATCTTCAGATTTTTGATGTTTAAATATTTTTCTATAAGTAATAACCACTTATAAAGTTTGTCTATATAGGCTTAGAACAATAGTTTTATAAATATAATTAATCTAAAATATATATAAAAATAATAGATATTTTAAAATGGGTTGGTTTAATAAGAAAAAAGAGGATGAAGACATTCCTAAGCTTCCTGAACTGCCAGAGCTTCCAGACTTGCCAGAATCTTTGTCTAGCCCCCCAGAATTACCTGCTGAATCGTTGCCAGATGTTCCACCAGGACTGCCAGAAGTGGAAACAAAAATATTCAAACAACCCGAACTTGAACTCCCTGAACTGCCTCATGGTGAAGTAGAAGAATTTGACAGGGAGATAATAAAGAAGGCGATTAATGAACCTGTTGAATCAAGAATTTCTCCTATTCATTCCAGATTACCCTCTCCTGAAAGAGTATCTCCTCAAAGGATGATGCAAACTCCAAGGAGAATGCCAATCTCACCAAGAAGCTTGGGCCCCTCAATATCATCTGAAAGAAGAACTGAACCTGAATTTGATTTTGAACCTAGCAGAACCTTAGAATTACCTTCTTCCAGGATGTCTATGGCATCAACAAAGATGACAAAGAAAATTGAACCTGTTTTTGTGAGATTAGATAAATTTCAGATGACTATACAGACTTTTGAAGAGATTAAGGCTAAAATAGAGGAAATAGAGGAAGTTCTCATAAAAACCAAGGAAATTAAAGTTAAAGAAGAACAAGAATTAGCTGAGTGGGAAAAGGAAATACAAGTCATAAAATCAAGAATAGAACTGATTGACAGAACTGTCTTTAATAAATTAGATTAAAAATACTAACTTATTAAGAGGTCATAATCTCTAAAGAAACCGTAATTTAACAAGACGAATTAATAAGGAGCAATTAACACCAAGCTATGAATGATTGCCCAAAACAAAAAGCATTTACAAAATAAAATGATAATATAGCCAAATGCTTTTTTTTGCAAGAATAAAACAGTTTTATAAATTACCAAAAAGGAGATATAAAAAATGGAAACAAAACATATTAAATTAGATTATGAAGAAGCATTATCTGCAAAAAAACAATTGTTATCCATGGAATTAAATCTCCTTCAAACTGAAAAAAGAGTTAGAAATTACAAGTTGTTAAGAAAAAAAGAGCTTGCAATGAAAAATTTTATCAGAAAATGCTTGAGAGAATTGAGAATGAAGATAAATTCTGAAAAATCAACTATGCCGCAGGAAGAAGAACCAATGAAAATAATGACAATAAAAAAGGGTATTGAAAAAAGAAAGCAGGCAGATATTCAATATCAATTAAAAGAAATTCAGGATAAATTAGAGAGACTGCAATAAGCAATTTTTTAAATACATTATTCTTAGTTATTTCATGCAAATCAAAAACAGAAAAGAACTAATCAGGGAATTTATTGCATTTTATAAATTGAAAAACCATAAAGAAATTCCAAATTATCCTCTAATTCCTGAAAACGACCCTACTGTCTTATTCACAACAGCAGGAATGCACCCTATTGTTCCATTTCTCTTAGGGCAAAAACATCCTCTTGGAAAAAGACTTGTAAATGTTCAAAGGTGCATAAGAACCCAGGATATTGATTCTGTAGGAGACCCAGCACACCACACATTTTTTGAAATGCTTGGAAAGTGGAGTTTAGGGGACTATTTTAAAAAAGAGGCAATAACTTACACTTTTGAATTTATGACAAAGATTCTTAAAATGCCTATTGATAAACTCGCAGTTACCTGTTTTGGTGGAGATAAGAGAGTTCCCCAAGTTCCAAAAGATAATGAATCTGCAGGAATATGGAAAGATTTAGGAATCCCAGAAGAGAGAATAGCATTTTTAGAAGGAGGAGTACTAGAATCAGACAATAATTGGTGGGGTCCTGCTGGTAAAACAGGTCCATGTGGCCCATGTACAGAAACATTTTATTGGAAATTAAAAACAAAACCTCCCGTTAAATTTAATCCAGAAGATAAAAATTGGGTTGAAATAGGAAATGATGTATTAATGCAGTATATAAAAAATGAAAAAGGAAAATTTGTAGATGCAAAACAAAAGAATATAGACTTTGGAGGGGGGGTTGAAAGAACAATAACAATAATCTCTGGATTAGAAGATAATTATCTTTCCGATTGTTTTTTGCCAATAATAAAAAAAATAGAAAACATGTCTGGAAAAAAATATCTAATTGAAAAAAACAAAAAACCAATGAGAATTATTGCAGATCATATTAAAGCCTCTGTTTTTATTATAGCAGACGGAATTATTCCAAGCAATGCTGAACAAGGCTATGTTCTCAGAAGATTGATAAGAAGGGCTGTAAAATGCGGAAGAGAATTAGAAATAAAAAATTTTACAAAACATGTTGCCACCCCTATTTTTGAAATATATGATGATTACGAAATTTTAAAAAAGAACAAAGGCAAAATTCTTGATGAATTAGAAAAAGAAGAAGAAAGATTCCTGGAAACACTGGAGCAGGGAATAAAAGTTTTTGAAAAATTAATTAAGGGAAAAAAATCCATGTCAGGCAAAGATGCCTTCTTATTATACCAATCCTATGGATTTCCCATTGAGTTGACAAGAGAAATCGCAAATGAAAAGAAAATTAAAATAGATGAGAAAGAATACGAAAAAGAATTTCAAAAGCATCAAGAGTTATCAAGAACAGCAACAGCAGGAAAATTTAAATCAGGACTTGCAGACAACAGTGAAGCAACCAAGAAGCTTCACACAGCAACTCATCTTCTCAATCAGGCATTAAGAATCGTGCTAAAGAAACCAGATTTATTTCAAAAAGGTTCGAACATAACCCCTGAAAGATTAAGATTTGACTTTAATTTTGATAGAAAACTGACTAATGAAGAAATAAAAAAAGTTGAGGACCTCGTTAATCAAAAAATAATTGAAGGAATTCCTATTGTATGCGACTTTATGATCCCATCAGAAGCAAAAAAAACAGGGGCTCAGGGAGTTTTCGACGATAAATATGGAGATAAAGTTTCTGTCTACAGCGCAGGAAATTTTTCAAAAGAAATTTGTGCTGGCCCTCATGCGAACAACACAAACGAACTTGGAAACTTCAAGATTATAAAAGAAGAATCTTCTGCAGCAGGAATCAGAAGAATAAAAGCTGTTCTTGAATAAAAATTACGAAAACAAATTCAAATCGCTTGATCTGCTCATCTAAAAAGTTTAAATCGTTTAACAGATTACTAAAAGAGTAACAGACACTCAAAACTAAATCACTTGTGCGATTGCAAATTCAGAAAAAAAATTAGAAAGCGTTGGTTTTATAAACTTCAGATTGCTAGTTAAATCGTAACTGTCAATCAGATTGCAAGACAACTGCATCACAAGATGTTAAATCAAGATAAAAAATTAAAAGAGGTTTTAAATTTTAAAAATTCCAAGATAGGTTTTCTTAGTAACTTCCCTCCAAAAGAATGTGGGATAGCGACGTTTACACGGGATTTAATCACATCTTTAAACAAAAAAATAAATCCAAAAGTAAAATCAAGAGTCATTGCATTGAATGAAGAGTCAAGTCTTTATAATTATGACAGCAGAGTAATTATGCAGATGAATAAAGACGATTTAGAAGATTATATTAACATTGCAAAGAGAATAAATCGCTCAGATAACATAAAAATAGTCTGCATTCAGCACGAGTTTGGTCTCTTTGGTGGAGAATATGGAAATTACATAATCCCTTTCTTGGAAACAATTGAAAAGCCAGTTGTTGTGACATTTCATAGTGTCTTGCCGTGTCCAGATGAATCAAGAAAAAAAGTTGTAAGATTCATAGGAGAAAAATCGGCTGCGATTATTGTTATGGCAGAAAAAGCAGTAGAAATATTAAATGAAGATTACGGGATTCCTAAAAATAAAATTTATATCGTGCCTCATGGAATTCCTGATGCCCCTCTTCAATCACCTGAATCTTTTAAGAAAAAATTAAGATTAGAAAACAAAATAGTCTTATCTACCTTTGGATTGCTAAGCAAGGGTAAAGGAATAGAATATGCTATTAAATCTCTTCCTACTTTAGTTAAAAAATACCCCAATATTATTTATCTAGTTATAGGAGAGACCCATCCAGCAATAAGAAAAAATGAAGGAGAGAAATATAGAAACAATCTTATTAATCTAGTTAAAAAACTTGGATTGCAGAACAATGTAAAATTTTACAACAAATACTTAAGTTTAGATGAGATAATTGAATGTCTTCTTGCAACAGATATTTACATCTGTACTAATTTAGACAAGAACCAGATAGTTTCTGGAACTTTATCTTATGCAATAGGATGCGGAAAAGCAGTTGTCTCAACTCCAAGTGTTTATGCACAAGAAGTTTTAAACAAAGAAAGAGGGCTTTTAGTCAGATTTAGAAATCCAAAATCATTTTCAGAAGCAATAGATAAAATACTTTCTGATAATGAATTTAGAAATAAACTTGAAAACAATGCTTATTCTTTTGGAAGATCAATGATATGGCAAAATGTTGCATTAAGTTATTTTCATGTTTTTAATAAGATAGTAAAACTAAGAGAAGAAACAACTGAAAAATATCCTCATATAAAATTAAATCATTTGATTAATTTAACAGATAATGTTGGCTGCACACAATTTGCAAAGCTTTCTATTCCTGACAAATCTTCAGGTTATACTGTAGATGATAATTCAAGAGCTTTAATTGTTGCTGCATTGCATGAAAAAGTTTACAAATCAGAAACTTCTAAAGAACTTGCAAAAACCTATTTAAAATTCTTAGAAAAAGTTCAAGATAAAGAAGGAAAGTTTAATGATATTGAATATAACACCCAAAATTTAATTCCAGTCAGCGAAGATGCTCTTGGGAGGACAATATGGGCATTAGGATGCTTTATTGATAAAAGTAACAACCAAGAATTAATTGATAAGGCAAAAGTATTATTTGACAAATCCTGCAAATTAATTGAAAAAATTAATTCCCCAAGAGCAAAAGCATTTTCAATAATTGGATTATATCATTACTATAAGAAGTACAACCAGGATGAAACAATTTCAAAAATAAGAATATTAGCAGACTCTCTGGTTGAGCTATATAAAAAAGAGGCAACAGAAGACTGGGATTGGTTTGAGGGATATTTAACTTATTCTAATTCAAAACTCCCTGAAGTTCTTTTTTTAGTATATGACATAACAAAACAAAAGGAGTATTTGGAGATTGCTGAAAAAACTCTTAATTTTTTATCAAATCTTGTCTTTATAAAAGATGAATTATCTCCAATAGGACAGAATGGCTGGTGTAACAGAAACGGAACAAGAGCTTTTTTTGACCAGCAGCCAATAGATGCTTCTTCAATGGTACAAACCTATCTAACTGCTTATCTTGTTACAAAAAATAAAAAATATTATGATAAAGCAGTTCTTGCATTTAACTGGTTTTTAGGAAAAAATCACCTAAAACAAATGATTTACAATGAAACAACAGGCGGGTGTTATGATGGCTTGTCAAGAAATTCCATAAACCTAAATCAGGGTGCAGAGTCTACAATAGAATACCTTATTTCAAGGCTAATGCTTGAAGAGATTAAGAAGGAAAAACCAAAAGAGTAAATCAGTAATAAACAAAAAACTCAGGGTCGATTATTTAAGTACGCACAAAAATCTGCAAAATACTCAAATCCTTTGATCATTACCTCAGAAGCTACTACTGCCAAAATAGTAGCAGCTACGTAACCTCCAGCTATGGTCAAACCACTTTTTATCTTTTCTTTTCTCTCGACCATTTTTATCCCCCTCATAAAATGAAACTCTTCATCAAATTGCTTTTCTAATGCCATGATAAAACATATTCACCATAATTTAAATACTTTATTGTAGTATTAATAAAAAAAGTAAATAAATTTCAGTAAGATATTTAAACAACTTTTTTATAAACCCTTGGATGCCAAGAACAATTTAATTCTGCTCTTTTTGCCCTTTCACTTAGTTCTTCTTCAAGTATCCAGCAAGAAGGAATTTCTCTTTTTTCTGAATTAGCATCTGCGAAATATATTAAACAACCCCTGGGCAATCTGCCTAACTGATTTAACACCTTATCTCTAGAATCAGAACAATATTTCCGACTTAAAAGAGCATTTGAAAAATAAACTCTTGAAAAATGGTTATCTTTTCTTAATATATCAATAATATCTCCATGTTGGAAGGAAATCCTATCTAAACCTTTCTTGATTTTACAGATTTTATTATCATCAAAAATATCGGGGGATTGTTTAAGAAAAGGAATTTCTTCTCCTAAAAAATATTTAATAGAACCAGCCCAAGTAACTAATTTTGGTTCTTCTGTAGTTTTTGCAGAACATATAAGACAAAGATACCTAAATTTTTCTTCTTTAGATAAAGAATTGTCAAATTTTTCTCTTTTTATCTTAGGAAAATTTTTATCATCAAATAAAGGAAAAAAATCATTATAATTTTCATTTTTTAATGCCTCTAATCTTCTTTTAGCATAATTTATCTGTGCTGTATTTATATCTACAGCCACCACTTCATTTGCATATTCTCCTAATGCAAATGCTTGGTCGCCTGAACTACAGATACTAAGAACTCTATCTTTTTTAGCTACGTCCATACCGGCAACAATTGCCCATAAACTTTCATTAGTATGCCCATAAAATTCTCTCATTTTCTCATTAGATAACTGCATATTTATAAATATTAGTATCGCACACTCTCGAAACTCAAAATCTTAATCTAAACCCCAAAATATTTAAACATTCTTTCTTTTTTCTTATTATGAAAAAGGTGATTTGGATTTCAAGTTTTCTTCCGCGCTCATGCGGAATAGCATATTATTCTAATCATTATATTACTGCACTTAAAAACTATGCAAAAAAAGAAAATATAGATGTTAGTTTCAAGATAATAGCACATACAGATGCAAAGCAGGCAGACTATCCAATAATCAGCCAAGGAGATAAAGATTGGCATCATAAAGTCCTATCTGTAATAAAAAAGGAAAGACCAGACCTTGCCCACATTCAGCATGAATATGGCTTATATGAAACTCATAATGACAAAAATAGAAGAGTCATTGAACTAATAAATATGATTAAAGAAGAAGGGATTCCTGTTATTATGACTTATCATAGTATCTACAAAAAATTAGAAAAAGCATTTGCAGAATTTGTTGATAAAAGCTTAAAAGAATTAAATGCAGGAATTTTTCATGAACAATATCAAAAAGATGCATTAAAAGATAATATAGGCAAGATTCCCAAAAATGTTTATGTTCTCCCGCATGGCTCAAGAGAAGACATTAATCCAAAAATAGACAGAGAAGAAGCAAGAGAGGTTTTTGGTTATAAAGAAAAAGACTTGATTGTAGGAGTTGCTGGAATAGCAAGCGAGAATAAAGGATTCAGAACACTAATAAGACAATGGCCAAAGGTTGTTAAAAAAATCCCAAATGCCTTCCTTTCCTTGGAAATAAAACCTCATGCAGCAGAAGAAACAAAAAGATATATAGAAAAAGTCTTAGACGCAATAATGAAAAGTCCTGCTGGTAAAAGAATAGAATTTACAGTAAAAGATTATGATGAGATGGAATTCTACAGAAAATTAAAAAGTTTTGATATTCTTGTTCTTCCTTACAAATCTGAATCCCAATCAGGAGTTTTAGCTCACGGATTCTCTGTTGGAGCTCCTGCAATTGTGACAGATATTGAAGGATTAGGGGCAGAAATAAGAAACAGCCAGGCAGGGATAGCAGTTAAAAGAAGAGAAGATTTTTACAAAGCAATAATACATCTCCTAAAAAACCCAAGACTCAGGCACAAGTTTTCAGAAAACGCATTAAATTACGTAAAGACAGTCAATGGTTGGAACATAATTGCAAAAAAAACCTTCCAAATTTATGACAGGTTCTGGTAAAACATAAGTTAGGTCAATAAAAATGTGTTTAAAAAAAGAAATTAGGAAAATTAAGTTAGAAGAATCATTAAAAGTTTGGAGAAAAGAATTGAGAATAGATCAAAAGGTAAATATTAAAGCGAAATTATTGTCAGTAAATTTTTTTAGTTTATTAGAACATCCTTTAGAAACCTTAGGCTTGTTATTATTGGGCGGGGGTTTTGTAAATTTATTAAGGCCTTACGAGAAGAAAATGTATAAAATAGTAATTAGATTCCCAAAATTTTCTAATGAAAGGACTTTAGTACATGAACTTGCACATATCAAACTGCAACATGAAGAAATGAAAAAAGAAAACAGATTCAAATATTTATTGTATGCTTGCTCAGGCAAATTCGATGATGAAGCAGAAAATATCGTAATGTCTTATAAAAACCTTCTTAAAAAAAGAAAACTTATGTTAAATTAACCAAAAATAAAAAACGCTAATTCACACCCATCTCAATCCCTTAAAATCAAACTTAAAATCTAAAACTTTTCCTCCAAACCTCCTCTTCAGCTTCTGCTTATCCCCAAAAAACAAAACACTTCCTCCTCCCCCACTCCCACAAACCTTTGCAGCCTTTGCCCCATTTTGCATTCCTTCTTTAATCACCTCTTCTATTACTTTAGACACAACTCCTTTTGCAAGTTTCTTTCTTTCTGCAGTCTCCTCGTTCATAAGTTTAGCGAATCCAATTAAGTCCTTTTTCAACAGCGCATTTTTCATCTCAATTGCTATTTTCTTAATTCTTAGAAGATTTTTAATATTCTTTCCTTTTTTTAAATTATCAATCATCCTCTTATTAGAATCCCCTGAATAATGCGGACCAATATAAACCAAAACAAGTTTTTGTTCCAGTTCCTTAATTAAATTAGAAGATAAATTTAGCTTTGTAACCTTAACTTTATCACCTGAAAACTCCATGAAGTTTATTCCTCCAAAAGCTGCTGCATACTGGTCTTGTTTTCCATTAATAGATGACTCTTTTATTGCATGCTCTATTTTAAAAACAGCTTCTGCAATCTTATTCTTGTCTGTGTGATGCGTGATTAATGCAACCCACACATCATTCATAGCACTTGAAGTCCCTAACCCAGATGAAGTTGGAATGTCTGCATGATATTCAAGTTCAGTTTTTTTATCAGTTGCTATTAATTTTCCATAAACATACCTGTTTATTGTAGCATTTAACACACAACCCCCATATTTATCTCTAAACGGAGAGATATCAGTTGTGCCTCCTGCAAAATCAATTCGAACTGGTGCCCTTACTTTTTTTATGATGTTCATTTTTTATAAATATACTTGGCCCATATTTTTTTAATACTAGGCATTGTTAAAGTAGACAACATAAATGCGACAGCTGGAACAATCGCGTTTAGCCAAGGTTTGGGAACATTAATGACTCTTAAATAAATCCCTATTGCTAAATAAGTAAAGATAGTAAGAAGGATTCTTCTTGTTTTGCTAGTCTCCCAAGCCTTATCTATCTCAACTCTTCTATTTCGGTCTAATATTCTCTTAACTATTTTTATCATCTTACCTCTTTTTGTAATATACCCAATTATTATGGCTTTAAATTATTTTGGTTTGGCAGTTTTCCACAAAATTTCAAAATATTTCTTAAAAGTATCAGATGTTTCTTTATTTTCAATCAAGATTCCTGTCTCAGAATCCCATAGCATAAAAGCAAGTTTATTGCCATAAATCCACATGGATATTGGGATAACATATTCTGTATCTATAAATTTAACCTCTGTAAGCTTGGTTCTCTTAAGTTCATTTGCCCTCTTAATAGCTTCTTTGTTTTTGCCAAAAACAATCTTTAATTTGATTTTTTCTTTTATCCTCTTATCATGAAACTGAGGAAGATAAAAAGGAAGCACCACCGAAGCCTTTGCAGCAGAAGTTAAAGAAAGCCATTCTTTTGGTTTGCTTTTAACCACATCTTCCATTATATTTTTTAATCCCTCTTTTCCCTTATGAACACTGACCTCTGTTCTTATCTTGGATTTATTTGCAATTTCAAGCAATTTTGGAAAAATATCCTCAATTTTAGCCTCTTTTTCCTTTATTATCTCTTTCAATTTTCTGGGATTAATTGCAATAAAAAACCTTGTTTTACCTTCTATAATAAAGCTAGCTAGACCCCGATCTTCTAATCTTTCTAAGCAATCATAAATAGTTCTCCTGTGCATTCTTGTTCTCTCAGATATCTGTCCTATATGTGCTTTTCCAAAATCCAATAAAGTAATGTAAACTATAGCCTCATTTCTTGTTAACCCTAACTCTTCTAATGCTTCTGTTTCCATATTTATTATGATTTATTATATTATATAAATCTTGTGATACTGTGGTAAAGAACTTTACCCATTAAATATAAAAGCCAAAAATCCACAATTCAAATGAGGTGTTCAGCCTCAGACTGATTTCTGAGACGATTAAGATGGATTTAGAAGTTTTAACAGAAAAATTCTATGAGACCCATCAAAAATGGGAAAAGAAATATAAGAAAGCTGAGGCTGAAAGGAAAAGAGTTAATGCTATTATAATAAATATTCGGGGCTGTGTTAAAAAGGATTTTGAAAATTTCTTAAACAATTTAAACCCAAGACTTCAATATAAACAAAAAATTACTAAGTGGAAAATAGAAGATGAACCCAGAGGATATATTTATTCTAATGGAATGACATATGATCTAGGGATTTATATTGAGATAAAAGAGATAGGTTCAAAACCTTGTGTTGGAGCTTGTGATGCGTCTTCTTTGCCTGTTCCAGATTATTTAAAAAATAAACTAAAAAATTTTACAGAAAGATATAGTTTCCCTATTAGGATATGGCTAGATAATTCTAATTGGGAAAGTGACGCAAATAAATAATCCAAAAATTAAAATGCAAGACAAATATCAAACACAAATTGATGACATAATGAAAGAACTAGAATCTGAAGAAGGAGATTTAGAAAAAACATTAGGACTTACTATAAATCTAAGAATTTTTTTTATAAAAGATTATCAAAAATTGTCCTTAGAGGAAATCCAAAGGTATGGTTTTTTGTTGAATGCTATAGATAGGTTGCAAGGTAATAGATATGAAGAGATGCATATTAAAGAGCTTAAAAAAATGAAAGGAGAATCTTAACAAAAATGAAAATCCATAGATATCAAACTAGTTATGATATGAAAGATTTCCGAGACATAGAAGAAAGAAAAAAGAAGAAGAAAGTTGCCGAAGACAATTTATATTTCAAAGGAGTAGGTATACTAAATTATTTTGGTGATACTTTTAAGGAAGTTAAAAAGGATAGTACTGTATTATTTTCATTTCATGAACAAGATTTTTATATAAAGCAGGCAAATAAAATCATAAGACAGAGGATAGGGAGGTGGATTGAGCGAAAGCGCTTTTTAGGAACTTATAAGTACCTTGGAACTATTGATTTGCCAGAAGATTTAATGAACGAAGTGATATCTTTAGGTAAAAAGAGCAATAGAATAGAAAAACAATTCAGAAAAAAAGCAAAGTCTTTAGTAACTTTACTTTAGATTAGTCATCTCACCAACAATCCCGCCCCCATTATACCCGGATGCTCCTGCTTGCTCCATTTAATTGGAATATCTCTTGGAATTATCTTATATTTTTTAACATCTTTTCTCACTATATTTAAAAATGGTTCTCCCGCCTCTCTTGCACCGCCCATTAAGATAATAATCTCCGGGTCAAATATATTCATTAAAGAAGCAATTCCCTGCGATAAATATTTGACAATATGATCTAATATCTCGTTTGATTCAGGGCTATTCATTTTTGTCAGGTCTTTTATAAAAATCTCTTTTCCAAAGCTTTTTTTCATCATTTCTTTTGATTCTTTCCATAAATCCTCAAACCATTTGCCATCATCAAGAACCATGTGTCCTAATTCCCCCCCATTGCCCATCCCCCTATATAACTCATGATTCATTATAACTCCTCCCCCAATCCCTGTCCCCAATGTAAGTATAATAAAATTCTTTTTTTTGCAACCAAATTTAGCTTCTGAAAGTGCAACACATTTTGCATCATTTTCAACCACAACCCTTTTCTTAAATTTAGTTTCAAGCTCTTTTTTTAAATTATAGTTTTTAAGAGGCAGGTTTGGGGGATTTTGTATTACCCCGTTTTTCAATGGTCCAGGACTTCCAACCCCTATCCCCTTGACATCTTTTGTTATTAACTGGGAAATAGAATCTTCCATCTCAGCTATTAGAGCCTCTTTTTCTTTAGGTGTATTTTTCTTAATATATTTAAGGATTTTATTGCCTTCAAGCAAGGCAACTCTAAGATTTGTTCCCCCTAAATCAACCGCTATTATTTTTGACATTTTATTTTTTATCAGTAATCTCAAACTCTTTTTTAGCTTTAGGGATGAGAAGATTAAGCTTGTTCTTCTAATCCATCGCGTATGAGTTTTGTAAATTATTGATATAGTTTAAATCCCCCTTTATCTTCTCCCATATTTATCCTCTAATCTTACTTCATCTTTTTTATCATACTTTCCAAGATCTATCTCTAAAACCTGAACTTCTTTATTTTTAGCAATAAGCCTGTGTGCAACATTATTTTTAATCTCAATAAATTCTCTTTTTTTAACTTTCTTTTTATGAGTTCCAAGCTGAACATATCCATCTGTAAGAAAATACCACAACTCTCTTCTTTTTTTATGATACTGCAGACTTAATTCTTGATTAGGTTTAACAATAAGAATCTTCACAGTACATTTTTGATTATAAACAAAATGCTTCTCACTGCCCCACGGTTCTTTTACTTCTTTCACCATCTTTTATATTATCAAAAGAAGAACTCAATTTAAATAACTTATGATTACTGCTAAACCTTAAAAACATATATTCCTTAACCTTGTCGGTAGTAATCAAGTTAAACATTGTTAATAAAAGGGATATAAAACAAAAAGATGGCAAAATTAAAAATAGGATTTTTTTCATTCACCTGCTGTGAAGGATGTACAGTAGTTTTCTTAGAAATCCTTAACAAAAAATATAAAGAATATATGAAAAAGATAAAAATAGAAAATTTCAGGCAATTAAAGACAAATGAAGAAATAAAATCTCTTGATATTGCATTTGTTGAAGGAGCAATATCAACAGAAAGCGAAATCAGGAAATTAAAAGAAATCAGGAAAAAATCAAAGAAGCTAATAGCCTTGGGCTCTGGAGCAGTAAATGGTTATCCTTCAAATCAAAGAAATAAGTTTGATAAAAAGAAACAAAAACAGATTCAGCCATTAATAAAAACCCTTCATCAAAATAAAACAATTGAGCCATTAAGCAAGTTTGTGAAAGTTGATGATGAAATTAATGGCTGCCCTATAAGCGAGCAGGATTTAACAGCCAAAATTGAGGGATATTTGAAAAAATAAATAATAAAAACCAGTAATCAAATAAAACGGGATAAGCTATGCAAAATCGACTTAAGCTTATCAATCCCAGCTTAAAATCGTCTAATAAATTACCAAAAGACAAAATGCACAATCATAAAAATATGGATATAAATCTTAAGAACATCTCAAAGATAGAGGGCCATACACACTTGGATGTGAAAGTAAAAGATGGAAAAGTGCAGTATTGCAAACTTAAAATATCAGAAAATAAAAGATTCTTCACACAGGCGGTTATCGGACTTCCTTATCAGCAGGTTCCAACAACAATGTCAAGAATATGCGGAACATGCTCTTCAGCTCATACATTGTGCTCAATTGAAGCAATAGAAAAAGCATTGAAATTAGATATATCGGAACAAACTTTTAAATTAAGGAATCTTCTGGCTTATGCAGGCCATTTAAGAGACCATGCAATGCATTTATATTTTTTCTGCCTGCCTGATATTTTTAAAAAAGACTCTGTTTTTGATTTCAAAGGAAAAGAAAAAGAATATATCCACGATAGCTTGCATATCAAAGAAGCAGGAAATTTTCTTTCTACAATTGTTGGAGGAAGAGCAGTTCATCCCCCTAATGCTGTAATAGGCGGATTTACAAAATTCCCAACAGCACAGGAAATTAGAGAATCAATTAAAAAGTTGAGAGATGCAAGAGAGAGAATATTAAAAATAATAGAGATTTTTTACAATGATAATTCTTCCTTTATCAGAAAAACAAACTATGTTGCGCTTATTAATAATGATTACAGTTTTTTAAAAGGTTATATTAAAACAGCTTTAGGAACTTCTATATTTGAGGAGCAATATGGAGAACATCTTCAAAGGGTTGTTCTTCCCTATTCAACAGCTACTGCATTTAAATGGGAAAGCAAAGACTACATGGTTGGAGCCTTGGCAAGAATGAACCTAAACAAACAAAACCTGCATACAGATACATTAAAAAACACTTTCAAGTATGTAAAAATTTTCCCGAGCGATTCTGTATTTCATAATAACCTCGCTCAGGCAATTGAAATGCTCCATGAAGTTGATTCTTCAATTGAAATTCTAAGAGAACTTGAAGACAGTATAGAACAAGAAGCTCCAATAAAACCGAAAATAAAGGCAGGAACCGGAATAGGGGTTGTTGAAGCTCCAAGAGGAACCCTGTATTATCATCTTGATTTGAACAATAAGGGAATTATTACGCATGCAAATTTATGCATCCCTACCCAGCAGAACATAATTCATCTTGAAAAAGATATTGCAAAATATGTAGAACAGCTAATAGCACAAAAAAAATCAAAAGAAACAATTTCATTTGAAATTGAGAAGATGATTAGGGCTTATGACCCTTGCATGTCATGTGCTACGCATTTTTTGAGAATAAATTGGAGTTAAGAAAATAAGAATTATTTCTTGATTAATATGTTCCTTAGCATGATAATCCTTAAAAAGAGAAATATACCCCAATATCCATGGACGAAAAACAAAAAATAACATTGATACTTCCAGATGAAGTAAAAATAACTAAGAAAATTGATGTTGAGTACTCCCCTAAAATAACTTTACAAGGAATTCTCGAAGAAGAATGTTTGGAGAATCCATTAATAGCACTTCTTCCAAGAAAGCTAACTAAGTCTCGCGGTGAAATACTCGCAAGGTTACAACAGCATTTTGAGGTCTATGACCAAGATAATAACCAGATATGCAACTGGGAAGATGAAGGTTTTCTAAAGCCAGGCTATACTTACACAATAAAACATATACATTAAATTAGAAAACAGTTTCAATTATCCTCTCAACTTCCTTAACCGCCTTCTCCTCATCAAACCTCATTGGAACAGCAATTATCTCAACTTTTTTTAGCTTTCCAATTTTCTTTAATAATTTTAAATTATAAGCCAGGTCAAAATCATGCATGCTGCATGATTTTATAATATCAAGTTTGTCAAGATTATTAATAATCTTAATTTCTTTTATGCCTTCTGCAACATCCAATATTATTAATTTTCCATTTTCAATTTCATTTTCAAGACTTTCAGTTGGGTCAAACTCTTTAAATTGAATAGTTGGAAACTCTCCTTCCAATTTAGGAATTAACCTCAAAGCCAGATTATCTTTTTCAACAAGAGGATTTCCAAAAACAAGAATTTTCATATATAATCATATAAAATATTTAATATAATCTTCTTGAGAGAGTTTTTCAGCTACCTGAGATGCATGTATACTAATCAAATCTCCTGCTCCTAATTCTAAATAACTCTTTGCTCTAAGCGACTCTATGCCTTTAACTCTTGCTATACAGATTTCCCCGTTTTCAGGGGGCGAGACATTGGAAACTTCAAATCCATAAACCATGCACAGTTTGTTATCGCTGACTATCTTATTATGCTCTCTGCACCAATAATCTCTTACATTCTTAGAATCCCAACTCTTTAAATGCCTAACTGCATTTGGAAAAATCTCCTCCAATCTTTTTCTAGAAGGTATTCCCCCATATTTTAGCATAATTTCAAAATCTTTTTTTTCTTCTGAAGAAACCTCAACATGCTTGCAACACTCAGTAGCTGGAAAAGCATATCTTAAAAATATTAATTCTCCCCTTTCTTCACAAAATTTATTACCCTCGCCCATACTAAAGATTAAACTGTTATATTATAAAAACTTATCTTAAATACAATTTATCTTTCAGTAATTTCATAAACGATTTAAGCATATGATAAGCAGATTAAGCTTGAATTTTCATGCTCTCATAAGTTTTACATATTATAAACAAAGAAAACTATATTTTTAGACACACTTCTTAAACACCCTTATAGAAACTCTTAAATATTAACTTATATTAATAATATAAAGAAGAGGCATAAATGACAGATTTATTTGATCTAACAGGAAAAGTAGCCATTGTTACAGGTGCTGCAAGGGGCATTGGACAGTCAATAGCAATAGAGCTTGCAAGGCAGGGAGCAGATGTTGTTGTTTCTGACATAATCCCAGAAGAAGGAACAATTGTCCAGATAAAAAAACTAAAAAGAAAAGCAATTTATGTTAAAACAGACATTTCTAAGAAAAAAGAAGTTGAAAATTTGATTAATGAAACAATCAAACAATTCAAGAAAATAGATATCCTAGTTAATAATGCAGGAATTTATATTGCGGGAAATGTTTCAGATTTTCCAGAAGAAAACTGGGATAAAACAATGAATATAAACGTAAAAGGTCCTTTCTTATGCTCGCAAGCTGCATTGAAGTACATGAAAAAAGGAGCTTCAATAATAAATGTTTCTTCTGTAGCAGGAATAGAAGGTTCTGCGGGAGGAGCTGCTTATTGCGCAAGCAAGGGAGCAATTAGATTATTTACAAAAGCTCTGGCAGCAGAAGTTGGGGCTTTAGGAATAAGAGTAAATTCAATTCATCCAGGATTGATAGATACTCCAATGACAACGGGATTAGACAAGAAAATGAAAGATGCTATGTTATCCAAATTCTTACTAAAAAGAGTGGGCCAGCCTGTTGATATTGCAGGCCCCGCAGTGTTCTTAGCATCTGATGCATCTGCATACATGACAGGAAGTGAGATAGTTGCAGATGGTGGATGGATTTGCGCGCTGTAAAAGATTAGATTTATAAATATCTTGATATCTTTATATGCATGAAGAACAATATTGAAAGATTCTTTGGTGGAGCGACAGTAACAGAAACTGATATCTTCCAGCAAATTAAAGAGGATTTATATAGCCCCAAAGTACAAGCAGAATTACAAAAAATAGACACTAAAAGAGCAAATGATTGGGCATATCTTGCTAACAGAACTGTAGGGCATGAATAAGATTAAGGATTACTTATCAACTCTCTCAATTTCTTCTCAGGCTCTTTCGCATTTACAACAGCAGAACTGACAGCAAATCCAATTGCCCCCAACTTAACAGCAATTTCAACATCTTCAGAATTATGTATGCCTGCCCCAACTAAAAATTTCATCTTTATTCTCTCAGATAATTTCTTTATTACATCTGGCTTAGATTCAGAAACAGAAATCCTCCCCCCAACTAGTTCAGGAGGTTCATAAACCAAATAATCTGGCTTAAGTTTTTCAATTTTCAAAGCTTCTTTAACAGAAGAAGCAAAAACCATTGTTTTTAATCCCGCTTGCTTACATCTCTTCATTGTTCCCTTTAAAACATCAAAAGAAAGCTTATGTTCAGAGTGATTTAAAAAACTTCCAACAGCTTTATCTTTTTTAACAGCTTCAGGAAGAATAAACCCGGTTGCTCTTCCTTTTTCTTCATAATCAACATGCTGAGAATAAACCGCTAATTTTGTGGCTTTGGTAATCTCATAAATATCAGAAGCCTGCACACCAATAATAATATTTTTATCAATTTTATCAATTTTCTTAGCTAATTCAATAGCATCCTTGCCTTGCTTGTATGTTTTAAAATTAATTACAACTAAGGGTTTCATCTTCTCTTTTTCTTCCTGCTTATTTTATTCTTCTTTTTGCTATTCCAGCTCAAAATCCATAAAATTCCTACAATAAACGCAGGACCAGCAATAGTTAGCGACCAAGACAGCATATACCACTCAAACTGATTATTCATCAATAACATAAAAATGTAAAGTAATCCTGCTAAAATAAAAACAACTGCTCCAACCAAATCATATTTCCATGAAATTATTAAGACAATCAGCAAAATAATAGAGGGAATGTTATGCATAAATAGTCCTAAAATTGTTCCCCAAAATCCATAGTTTCCATCAAAAATATCCAAAGAAAACAGGGCTAAAAAAAGAATAAAAATTATTGACAAGATTCTCGGAAGCCAGTATAAAATTTTAGATGTCATCTTCTATTCTTTTTCTGTTTTTCAAACAAACTCCATATAATATAAATTACTATAAAAACAAATATCCATAAAAATTTATAATTTACAAAAGGAGGGTAATAGCAATAAATTCCATTACATCCTCCACTAGGATTCATAAAAATAAAACTAGAGCCAAGTCCTATTACAATACTTACAAGACTCTTCCATAATGTTGGTTTAAAATTCATTTTTTCATCCCCAAATCACCTTTTTAATTTTCTTTGTAATTTCCAAAGGCTTTCCAGCCTGCCAGACATTTCTCCCAATTGCCAAGCCGATACAGCCAGCATCAATAATCTCTTTAACTTGTTTTAAGAAAGCTCTTTCTTCTGCTTTTGCTCCTCCTGCAATTACAACTTTTGTTCTTCCTGCAGATTTGACAGCCCACTTTAAATCTTCCAAATTTCCATCATACCTTATTTTTATTATATCTGCTCCTATTTCCAACCCTGTTCTTGCAGCATAAGCCATTAGCTCAACTTCATCCTTGCCTTCTAGCGACTTTCCTCTCGGATAAATCCAGACAACAACAGGCAATCCTTTTTCATGAGCCTGTCTTTCTATATTTTCAAACTCCTGCATCATTTCATCCTCATAATCACTTCCAATATAAATTGTATAACCAACAGCCTTAGCTCCAAGCTCAATTGCTTCTTTAACAGTGCATAACTGTCTTGATATTGGCTCTCCCTTAAACAAACTTGTTTTTCCATTTAATTTTACAATTAAAGGCACTTTACTCTTCTTAATTTCCTTATTATATTTTTCAGCAATTCCTTTTTGAAAAACCATTCCAGTATATTTACCTTTTTTAGCGATATCAATTATATAAAGAGGGTCAACATTCTGGTCATTAAAATCAGTTGGTCCATGCTCAAGTCCCTGGTCATAAGCTAAAAACAATGCTTTGCCCCTTTTTGTTATTTTAGATAAAGATATTTGTTTCATTTTCTTTTCTTTTTTTTGAATTTACCTATTATAAAACCGATTAAAATTCCGATTAAAAGATAAATTAATATTGTAATAATTAATGATATAAAAGGAGTGTAATAATCTAAAATTACATTTGTTAAAGTACCATTAAATAGTATATTAAAGGATACGACGAAATGATTCAGTACCTGACAATATCCCAAAGGGCCTGTATTCGCCGGATAAGTCATACATTTAATAAAATCTATAGCGAATAAGATAAGTCCGATTCCAGCTCCAATCAGCCCGCCCTTTAACCAAGATTTCATTTTCTCAGCCTCATCCTCAACAATCTGTTCTTAGCCCCAAAATATCTTATTACATTCTCGCTTTCAGCCAAACCAAGCCTTAAGCTATATTTAATTGACTTTCCTGCTATCTGCCCTGCAACAAAACCAGATGCAAAAGCATCTCCTGCTCCTGTTCTTTCAACAACCTTGACTTTATTTGGAATTAAAAAATACCTATTATGTCCATCATAACATGTTATCATCTTATCTTTATCTGTTATTACAGCTATCTTTGGGCCAAGTTTTATCAAATTCTCAAGTAAATTTATTTTACTCCTAGTTAGCATCTGAGCTTCTTGCTTATTCAAGACAAGGATATCTGTAATTTTCAGTAAACTGCTTAAATTTTCCTTCTTGATTAAATACGAACTTGGATTAAAAGCTATTTTTACTCCTTGTTTCTTTAAGATAAACGCAAGCCTCTTCTGTGTTTCAAAACTCATTCCGCCTAAAGAAGATAAATAAAGCCATTTTGTCTTAAACTTTTTAATATCTCTTAAACTTATTTCATTACTTGCTCCTTTATATGTCAAAATTGTCCTTTCCCCTCCGCTGCTGTCTAAAATAACAGAATATCCGCTTAATTCCCCCTTAACAACTTTACCTAAAAACTCAACTTTTTCTTTTTTTAATGAATCAAAAATCTTTTTCCCATTTTCATCTAATCCCAGTTCACTTATGCATCCTGTTTTAAATCCAAGTCTTGAAAAGGCAACAGCAGTGTTTGTTCCTGCTCCGCCCCAGTCAAATCTCAATTCCTTAATTAAAATCTTCTCTCCAATAGGATAATGCATAAACCCATGCTTCTCAAATACATCTGTATTCACGAATACATCAATCACAGCACTTCCAAATGTTACAATATCAAATTTCATTTTATCCTCTTTTTCTTATTAATAATAAATAAACAGATATTATAAATCTTATTAAACTGCAAAGAATAAAACCTTAAAAACCCTTTTAGATTATCTCTTAAATCCAATGTTAGAACTAAAAAAATCAGAATTAAAAACAATATTGTTAGAGCAAATGTGTGATATTGCAGAAAGAATAGATGAATTTTATTATGATTCTTATATTCTACCCCCTTTAACAAATACGCATTTTAATGGAAGAGAATGTCCAGAACCATTTAAACCGGGAGTTGCAGATAAATTCATATTCAATAAAATTATTGATGAAGTGATTGATAATGTTTATAATGAACTATTTAAAGGAGAATATCAAACAAGCCTAATGGGATTAAATGTTCTAACTAGGTTTTATTATCCTCAATTTGGGGGATGGAAAATTATGCCTCAACTTTCTATTGAAGAAATTAATAGATATTTATAACTACTTTTACAAATTACCAAAATAAATAATTTTCAGTTAATAGTTAAATTTAATTACACAAAAACCTTTCCAAAAAGCATGAAGAAGATTTTAGTGATTGTAGCTCATCCAGATGATGAAACAATCTGGATGGGTGGAACCTTGTTAAGAAGCAAGCTAGACAAGACAATTATCTGTTTATGCAGAAAAAATGACAAAGACAGGGCTCCTAAGTTTGAAAAAATCTGCAAAATATTAAATGCAAAAGGTTTTATCTCAGATTTAGATGATTCTGAAGAAGGGTATTACAAAAAAATAACAAGTGAAGACATAATAAAAAGAATTTTGCATTTTACCGAAGGAAAAAATTATGATTATATTTTTACTCATGGCAAAAATGGTGAGTACGGGCATATAAGGCATATTGAAGTTCATAATGTTGTCAATGAAATGCTGAACAAAAAACTCTTATCAGCTAAGAAAGTTTTTTTCCTCTCATATCAAAAAAATAATGATGTTTGCAGTCTGAACAAGCGCGCAGATAAATTTATAAGATTAACAGACAATCAATTTAGTAAGAAGAAGCAGTTAATTCAAGAAGTTTATGGTTTTGAAAAAAACAGCTTTGAAAATAAATGCTGCTTAAGCACAGAGGCATTTGATATAAAACACTAAACTGCTTATCAATAATCAAATAAAACAAACAAATAAGGAGCAATTGACATCAAGCTATGCATGATTGCCCCACAGTAAATCGTTTATCATATTACCAAAATAAAAAAATCGTCAATATAAGAAAATGAAATGTTTAGTACTTTTTCCATATCCAACAGAAGCAGACGGAGTAAGCCTTCAGGGGGAACTGCTTTATAGGGGATTATTAAAAGCAGGAGCAGAAGCAATCCCCTGCCATCCAAGAGAAAGCATCCAAAAAGAATTTTATTTAAGAAATTTAAATTTGGATTTTGCTATTGGAATTGGTTTTTGGGGTAATGTTCCTGAAATCATCCAGGAACCATTAAAATTTGGAGTCACTCCTATTCCCTGGTTTAATGCAGATGGTTGGGTTGCTAATTATAAAGAAGAATTTAACAAATTAAAATTAATGTTTACAACAAGCCAATGGGTTAAAAGCATCTATGAAAGAGATGGTGTTGATGTAAGCAAGATAATGCCAATGCACATAGGGATTGATACTGATTTGTTTAAGCCAATGGAAAACACTGAAGAAAATAAAAAGAGAAAACTTGCCTTAAGAAGAATGTTTGGCGTAAGAGACAATGAAAAAATGATTTTAACAATGGGGGGGGATGTTACATCCAAAGGAGCACAAGAAATGTTTAGGGCATTAGCTGAAGTTGATAAAGAGTTTAAAGACTGGAAATATATTTGTAAATCCTGGCCAAGTGATTGTGCATCAGAATGGAGAGAAAAAGAAGAACAATTAGTCGATGAACTTGGGATAGGAGATAAAGTTGTATTTATAGATGATGCTTTCTCACAGGAATTTATGGCAGAAGTTATAAATTGCTGCGATATTTATGCAGCTCCTTCAAGAATAGAAGGATTTGGGATGATACAAGTAGAAGCAATGGCATGTGGAAAACCTGTTATTTCAATAAATGTAGGAGGCCCGGCAGAAACAATTATCCACAATAAAACCGGTTTTTTAGCAAAAGTTGCAGAAGAAATTAAATTAAATGAAGAATGGGCATATCCATCAATGGGATTTGTCACAAAACAAATCATAAAATTTAACAAACCCAAAACATTTGCATATCGCGCAGATATAAATGACTTAAAAGAATACACATTAAAACTGCTAACAGATGAAGAGCTTTGCAAAAAAATGGGAAAAGCAGGAAGGCAGCATGTAGTAAACAATCTTGATTACAGAGTTACCAGCAAAAAGATGCTTGATGTTATTAAGGAGAAGCTTGGTTTGAAGTAGAATTAATTAATAATTTCAATACTTATCTACGTCAAAGTTCCAGGCTTAAGTTGTTCCTCAAGTATCTTAAGTACAATTATGATTGATTGCCATGTTTGGCAATTCTTTTTGTTATTGTGAAAGATTTGGATTGAGTATGCATTTTATTATTGGTTTAGCATATTTTGGTATATCAAAATCATTTTTCCTTATCAAAAAACAAAGTAAAATGATAACCGTCTATTTCAAAGTACGTTGATTTTGGATTGATATATCTTACATTAATTCTTTTATCCTTAAAATTAACTTGTTCTATATCCCCTAAACCACTAGCATGAGGTCTAATTTCAGAATAGAGAACATTATCATCTTCTAATTTTCCATATAAATGTAATGGGAATGGTTCACCACGCCTTCTATATACCTCATTAAACACTCGCAGATTTTGATTTAATACCTTGAAAGCATCTTCTAATCTCTCAAACTCCCCTCTAGTCTTACATTGATAAATAGCAATTTTACTCAATCCATTATCTGTTTCCATCTTAATTTTCCCAGAATCAGCAGCTAATTTTTCTAGTTTTGAAGTAAGGAAATTTAATTTATCTCTTGTTGTATCTATCTCTTCTTGAACTTCCTCATTTTTTATTGGGTTCATGTATCTGCTTAATATAGCATCAACTTTCCATATCCCATCTCCTGTGTTAAATTCCCAATTACTCCTGCATTTGCAAGCAAAGCCAATTTTAGACCATTCAACATTTATGTACCATCCTTCCTTTAGGGGATTCTTATTTTTATCCAGATATTCTTCTGATACAGTAGCTTTTTTCTTATCCATTTTAGAAATCCTTTAAAATATCAAATTCATTTATTTCTTCGGAATGTTTTTTTCTTTTGGCCTTTATTTCAGAATAATTTCCTATAAATTCCCTGCAATCATCAAAAATAGATTCTGCTTCAGAATCATAATATTCATAGTCCTCCCAATTTTCTATATAATCCCACTTCCCTTTTTTGTTTTGCACAAAAAATCTAATCTCTTTTGTTTTTGAATTATAGCCTATGTGAACTATGGCCGCAGTTCCTACTATATCATCATAATTTCGTTCTGGGATTTCAGTATCAATCTTTTCATCCTCTATTTCTTCTTTTAAAGCATTAAATTCTTCTTCTGTAACATTCTCAAGCTTTAATACTTTCTTTGTCATTTTAACCCTTCCAGAATTCAGTCTGAGGCTGGCCACCTCAACAATAAAACTACAAAATCGTATTTAAAACTTTGTTGCTGTTATAACCAACAACAATATAGAAATATTTAAATATGGGTAAATATTCCTGTAAAATATGCAAGAAATACTGCAAAAATTTGGTTTAAGCCAGTCAGAATCAAAAGTATATCTCTCTTTAATTGAATTAGGGGCTTCTTTAGCTGGGGACATAACAAAAAAAGCTAATATAAACCGAAGTAACTGTTATGATGCCCTCCAAAGATTGATAGAAAAAGGTTTAGTTTCTTATGTAATCAAAGCAAACAGAAAATATTTTCAGGCAGAAACACCTCAGAAATTTTTGGAGCTAATCAAGGAAGAAGAAACTCAGTTAAAGAATAAAGAAAAAGAAATAAAAGAGATTCTTCCTCAATTAATAGAAAAATCAAAAATTTCTGCTGAAAAGCCAGAAGCAACTATTTACAAAGGAAAGAAAGGAATAAAATCAATTTTTGAAGATATCTTAAAACATAAAGAATACTGGGTTTTCGGTTCTTCTGGTAAGTTCAAAGAAGTTTTAGGACCATTTTTTGAGTTATTTCAAAAAAGAGTAAAAGAAAATAAGATTAAATGCAAGCTAATTGCTTCTGAGAATGTGAAAAATACAGATATAATAATCCACGCAGAAACCAAATTTTTGCCTAAAAACTATATAACTCTAATTTCAACTATTGTTTATGATAGCAAAGTCGCTATAATCTCCTGGACAGAAAATCCTATTGGATTTTTATTAGAAGATAAACAGACTGCTGATTCTTACAGAACATATTTTGAGTTTATGTGGAAATTCTCCAAGAAATAATCAAACCTTTTCTAATCTGCTCATTATTTCTGATAAAGCAACTTTCTTAACAGTTGTATGGGTGTCTCCGGCACCGCTGTAAATTAACAAATCCTTTCCATTTTTATCATAAACTAATCCTGTTGGAAAAATAACTCTTTTATTTTCAAAACTTTCTTCATATTTGCCGTTTGGAACTATTAAAAAATTCTTTGATTTAGCTATTAATTTTTCAGGGTTGTTTAAATCAAAAAGAGCTGCTCCTGCAGAATAAGTAACAACCCTCGTCATTATTTCTTTCCCAAGCTTGGATATCTTTTTAAGGACATTCTTTTTTAGCCTTACTATTTTTCTTAATTTCTTTAGTATTTCTTTTTCAGGTTCTTCTTCCCTGAATTCTGTAACTGCATGATACAATAAAAGCCATCCCTTTTTTGTTCTGATTGGGGGGGGTCCAGAGCCATTTTTTGGGCAAAACCCATGCTCTTCATAAACACAAGGGATTGGCTTTAAATCTCCCCAGGATTTTAAATCAGAAGAATACCCAATCCATATATGCGGATGAGTGAACTGAAAATTTCCTTCAGGCCTGTCAAAAGCAACATATCTTCCATTTATCCTTCCCGGGAAGATAACCACATCCTTATCCTGCTCTCCAAAAATTATTCCCTGCCTGCTCCAGTTTATACAGTCTGTTGAAATAGCAGAACAAGTTGAAATATTCTGCTCTCTTGAAAGAGAAACATATGTCATAACATAAAGCTCACCTATTTTTGTTATTCTTGGATCTTCTACCCCTAATTCCCCATCAGTTTTTATTCCGTAAAAACTTGGTTTTTTCTCTAAATGTATTATTTTAAAACCGCTCTCATCTAAAACAACTCTTCTGAAATGAGAAACAAAAGTAAGTCTTTTATCTCCATTCTTAAAAACAAAATCAAAATCAGAATAGTCTGCTATTAAATCTTTTTTAAACTTATCAACTTTTATTTTAAACTCATTTTCCCCAACCATTCTTGGAGAATAAAAATATTTTTCATCTTCTATTTTTTTAAGCTTCTCAATAACCCTGACATAAAGAACAATATTTCCATCAGGCAACCTGACTGCTCCTGGATTTAAAACTCCTAAAACTTCAAAAAGCTTAGAGCTGGGTTTAATGTCAGCAGGAGCTAAAATTAAGTCCTCTTTTTTTATTTTCACAACCATGAATATATCAGCTAAAGCTGATTTATAAATTTTTATAAAAGAGAAATTACCTGTTTTTTATAATCTCTATGGTTATTTGAGTTAAAGTCCCTGGCTTAAGCTGTTCCTCAAGTATTTTAGGTACAACTATAATTGCTTGACTGCCACGCTTGGCTATTTTCTTGGTTATTGTGAATTGTTTTGTTTGCGTGTACATTTTAATTTTCAATAATTTCTGCGGGGGGTCTTAAGGTTTTTACTCCTGTTTCTATTTTATATTTTTTATTTTTCTCCTAATTAGCAATGGATTTTATACTTGTCAATTATATAGTTCATGTCTGTTCGGTTCATGCCCAACTTATCTTCAAGTTCGTTTATTTGTCCAAATTTACGCCAAAATTTTGTATTAAATCGTTGATATACCAAAGGGTCAACCTCACATACTGGTATTTGATGGCGATGAAAATTTTTAAATCCAAATTCGTCTTCTTTTTTCTCAACTACCTCCTCATGACCAACCACATTCCGAGAAGCTGCATAAAGTGTTTCATGTTTCTTGAACATAGGTCCAAATTGTTTCTTTTTTCTTCTCAATCTAAATTTATCAAATTTTCGTGAGAGTGAATCTATCAGCTCTCCAATGCCTAATGAGTCAAGAGTGCATCCAATATCTTCAAGTATGTAATCTCTAGAATCGCCTTTAGGTCTATATTTACTTGTAATCTTTTTAGCAAGATATTCAAAGTCCATTTTTATTTTCCTCCCGAATTTATTTTGTTTTTTTAATTGTTATTTATTATGATATAGTAACAACATGAATCTATTTAACATATTGCTCTCCTATTTTAGGAGGAAAATAGTAAAATTTATATACCTCTCTTAAATATAATATTATTATGGTGATTGAAATTCTGAAGAAAATTGGTTTAACAGATAATGAGATAGTTGTATATTTAGCTTTGCTGGAAATATGCTCTTCTACAACAGGGGAAATTATAAAGAAATCCAATCTGCATTCTTCAAGAGTATACGAATGTTTAGAGAAACTTCAAGTAAAAGGCCTAGTTTCTTATGTTGTAAAGGCTAACAGGAAATATTTTGAGGCGACAAATCCTAATAGGCTAATTGATTACCTGGAAGAAAGGCGAAAACAAATTGAACAAGAGAAATCAGAAGTTAAAAAAATAATCCCTGACTTGGTTGCTAAAGGAAAGGTTACGAAGCAAGTTCAAGAAGCAAATATTTATTCAGGATATAAAGGAATAAGAGCCTTATTAGAAAATCTTCTTGAAGATTTAAAGAAAGGAGGAGAATATTATGTTTTTGGGGCAGAGGGAGGTATGAAGGAGCTTTTGGGCTCTTATTTTTATCTTTACCAAAAACAAAAATCAAAGCTTAAGATAAAAAGTAAAGTTATCTTTGGAGACAAAGCGAGAAATACAGATTTATTGGATGAGTTTAAAGGAGAAGCTAGATTTATTTCATCTGAATTTTCAAGCCCTACAGATACTTTTATTTATAATAACAAAGTAATAATCTTTGTCTGGAATGAAAATCCCGCTTTTGCAATATTAATAAAAAACAAATCAATCTATCAGAGTTATAAAAGTTATTTTAGTTTACTCTGGAAACTCGCTAAGAAATAATCAGGCTTCTTTTAGAAAAATCCCTATGTCTATAGGCAAATCGAGTTTTATCCCCTGTAAGTTTTTAGCTCTTTTCTTAAAATTAAGTATGCCCAACCCAATAACTTCGTTGGTTTTTTCATCTCGGAAGATAGTTATATTGTCTGAAGCTTCTTCCCCATAATTAGGCCTCGATTCTCCTATAAATATCTCTAAGTAATCTGCTTCCTCATCATAATATATATTCATTTTTCCTTTCATTTTTAAAGCATATTTTTTACAAAATAAGATGTAATAACATATCCTTCCCCATTTAAATATTTAACTATGACTTTTAGATATTTTGCGTGCTCTTTTCTATTTTTAAAATATTTATAATATATCATAATATTCTCTTCATCATCCACAGTTTTTAATGGATTTTTGATTACTAATTCAATTTCCTCAAAATCAGCAACATTTTGATGTCTTTGTTTTATATGGTTCCATCTTTCCTTAGATAAACGTATTTTTCTTCCAGTCTTATCTTTTATCTCAAAAACAACATCCATCTTCAAAACCTAAAGCATTAACCTTCTTTTCTTCAAACTTTCATAAGCAAGAATGTAAGTTCCTGCGTCCCATGCTTGTAATTTTCCATGCATCTCCTTATTAACAGGATCAATCCATTCCGGAAAATTACCCTTTAAATTAGCCTCAGCAAGCTTTTTCAGTTCAATTCCAGCTTCTTTAAACTTTTTCAGCTTAATTAAAGCTAAAACATAAAAACTTCCAATATAAGGCCAAATCCCTGCATTTAAATAATGATAAGGCTTTCCAGCTTCGCAGTCCATATAATAATCCTGCCAATACTTGCTCCCTTTTTTTATAGGAGGAAAAATTGACTTAACAGGAAAAGGAAGATTAATTTTTTTGTTTTTTATATATTTTAAAATCTTCTCAGCCTTACTTTTATCAGAAAGCTCAAAAACAATAGCAAGCAGATTTCCTAAAGAATCAAACCAATCTCCAATTTCCTTGTATTTGTTATGATTCTTCCATCTGTAAGAATAATAAAATTCATTATTCCATAATTTAATATCATTATCATCATTAACATCTTTTTTCAGTTTCACTAATTTATTCTTGTCTCCAATCAAACTTAAAACCTGATAATACAAAGCCTGGGTGTTTATTGTTCTTCCATATTTATGAGGAAAAGCATCCTGCCAGTCAGTAGTTGGCAACTGCTCTAACATTGCATCTTCTCCCATATCCTGATAACTTAACCAAGTAACTGCCTTATCAATAACTTTTTTATATTTTTTAAACAAAGCACTTCCATATCTTTCCCTATAAGCATAATGCCCAATAACAAACCATAAACTAGAATCAATAGAAAGATAATCTACTTGAGGTTTTCCTTTTTCAAATTTATGAACAGCATTTGGTATTTGTCCATGCTCACTTTGATGCTTTGCAAGTGTAATTAAGCTTTTTTTAAACTGCTCTTTAACAAACTTTTCCCCACAAACAGATGCTCCTATCAAGCTTATCATGCTATCTCTTGCCCAGACTCCCTTATATCCGTTTTTTCCCCCAGAAGCATATAATCCATTAGGAGTTGAACATATTTTCAAGCATTCAACTGCTTTTTCATAAGCTTGTTCTAACACATCTTTTTTCATAAAATATCAAAGATAAATAAGGATTTAAATTTAACTAAAAATAATTTATTGCTAATCATCTTTTAGCTAGTTTCCATAGAGATTCAAAAAAATTCTTGTATGAATTAGATATTTGCTCACTCTTAATTAAAAAGCAGGTAGGTTTTTCTTTAAATGTAAATGTAGCAATATAATCTTTAAATATAAAAACCCCCAATGGAACAGAATCTTTGTAATATCTTACTTCTAAACCTTTTAGTCTATACAACCCTTTAAACAATGATTTCTCACTTAGATTCGCGATAATCTTTACTTTTATTCTTTTTGCGATTCTCTTTATATGATAATTCTGAAGAAACAACATTATATTTTCATTTCTAAGCTCTTCACCTAAACTAAATGCATAATACTCTTCACTTGGTTTTAAAGAGTCTAAGATAAGACTAAAAACTGTTTTTACCCCCTCATAACCCTCAAAAATCTGAGACGACTGGATTTTTTGTTTTGTTTTTTGTATTAATTCCAATTCAGGAAGAATATGTTCTATCTCTTTTTTTTCATCAATAAACTCCTCTTGTTTTTTGTTAACATAATCCAACAATCTTCTCGGGGAAGTTGCCTGGAAATATTTTGTTTTTTCTTTAATAATGTAAGAGGCTAGTCCTTTTTCTATAAGTTTATTTAATATTTCATAAACTTTAGAGCCTGTGATCTTGGATTTTTCTATTATCCTCCCTGTTGTAGTTTCGCCTAATTTCAATAAAGAGAGATAAACCTTAACTTCTCCTTTAGTAAAACCAACTGCTTCTAGTGCCTTTGTGTCCATAACAAGAAATAATGTTGTTAGTTTATAAATCTAACTATTTATTCCGCCATAAGGGGGGAATAAGATTTAAGAATAAAGTGGTTTCTACTACTACATGACAAATACATACAAAAGTTTGATGCAGAGAATTCAGGATATTCCAAATATTGCAAAAAAAACTCCCAGTAAGGAAAATCTTGAAGCTGTGAAAAAATTAAGAGACTGTTATTTTGATTATCTTAAAAATCGTAAAAATTTTACTTCTTCCCAAAGACTTGAAATTAATGAATTATTGAGTAATACAAAAAATTATGTTGAGTATGCATTCCAAGTTATGGGCATAGAAGAATTTGATAAGTATAGGAAGGATATGAAAAGACTTAAAGAAAGAGATGGGATGGGGAAAGAATTAAGTGAAAGTTTAGAAATAGAACAAAGATTTGTTAGAGACTATCAAAAAAAAGCGCAAGAGATGAATCGTGAAGAGGTACCAGTCAATGAAAAATTGTCAGAACTAAAAAAATTAGATACAGAGCTTCTAGGTAATCTTAAAAAATTATCTTCAGATAACATAGCAAGAATACAGGTATGCAGAAATTTAGCTTATGATGTATACAGAACAGGTTTAGAGTTAAATTGGAAAGGAAGATTTTGAAAATGGAAAATAAGATATATTCAGGTTTAGTAAGAAAAATTCAGAAAATCTCAGATGTTGTAAAACTAAAGTCTAGCGAAGAGAATCTTAGAGCTTTAGGGCTTTTAGGTGAATGTTATAGAGATTTTATTAAAGGTTATACTCAATTTTCTTCGAGTGAAGCAGAAAGTCTTTTTAGGTTGCTCAATGGTGCACAATGTCATTATTCCAATACTATGGCTTTTGTAAGGAGAAAAGAACTTAATGGATTACAAAAAAGGTTTCAAAAAAAATATGATAAAAATAATAAATAAAAATTTATGATCAAAATGTCAATCTCACAATTCACAATAACAAAGAAGATTGCAAAGCATGGCAGTCAGGCAATCATAGTTGTGCCCAAAATACTTGAAGATAAATTAAAACCCGGAACTTTGACTCAGATAACTATTGAGATTATAAAATAGAAATAAGTGGATCACTAACTTATCAATCTCCCAGCTTCTTTATCAATAATAACAATCAGATTTTTATGTTTTTTCAAAAAACTGATAGGACAGCATTTATCAGGTTTACATTTCATTAAGCATCTAATTGCTTCTGCTTTATCTTTTCCAGATGCCAATAAGATAATCTTCTCGGATTTCATTATAGTAGAAACACCTATTGTCAATGCATTTTTGATTTTCTTTATCTTATTTCTTTTTATTGTTTCGGGGGTTAATTCAACAAGTCTTGTCTTACTTCCCTCTAATGAGCCCGGCTCATTGAATGCAATATGCCCATTAACACCTACTCCTAAAATCATTAAATCAATTTTATTTTTTCTAATCTTAGCCTCATAATTTCTGCATTCTCTATCAAAACCTTTAGTCTCTGTATTTAAGGTGTTTATATTATCCTTTCTAATATTGACTTTATCTAACAGATTTTTTTGAATAGAATAACCAAGACTTTTTTTATCATTTGCTTTAATAGGATAATACTCGTCTAAGCGGAATGTTTTAATATCTGAAAAATCAATTTTTTTGTTTTTATAAGCCCTGACCAGCAGCTCACAAAGCCCCAACGGAGTCTTTCCAGTTGGAAACGCAACAACAAGGTTCGGCTTTTTCTTGATTTCTTTAATAACTATCTCAGAAGCCAGTTTAGACATATTATTATAATCCTTAGTAATAATTATTTTCATTTTCCTGATTTCTTGTTTTTATTAAATAATTTTTCAGCAGGGCAGCCTAATTCTCTTTGCTTGCAATATTTGCATGCTAACTGCCCTCTGACAAATCCGTTTCCAAAGCTTGTAAGAACAGCTAAAATTAAAATCAATATTAAAATTAACCAGCTAAAATCTATTATTAAAAGTGCGATTCCTGCAATGATAGGGATTACAGAAACCAGCATATCAGGAATTAAATATTTCCAGCTCATTTCATGTTTACTAAACTTATTATCCCTTTTCTTAAAAAATAAAGGAGCTAATTTTCCTTTTCCAAAACAGCATCGCTTTCCATAATAATAGCAATTAACACAGCTTTTCTTTAATACTTTAACTTCAAGAAATCCCACATAAAGTAAGTAAATAACAGAATAAGCTAATCCAAAACCAAGGATTATATAAAAACCAATTGCATAAATTAGGATATTTAACAGGTTAGATACAAAAACCATCCATTTTGGATAATTCTCATAACAGTTTAGTTTTTCTTTTTTCATCTTAAAACATTCTCAATAAATTCTTTTTTGAAATCACGATATTCTTTTCTCTCCTTGCCTAACTTAACTGCAGTTTCTTTGATTAGAGAATACTCCTCTCTCAATTTTTTATCTTTTACTAACACATTTCTAAATTTAATCGATTTTTTCCAAATATTACTATTATTAAAAGTTAATTGTATATGGATTCTCCTTTTTCTAAATATCCCATAATCTTTTTCAAAGAATAATCTTTCACTATCTCCTCCACTTTCCTTAAAAATATATCCTTTATTAATTAGTTTATTTTTAACTTTCTTGAGTTCCTTTTTTGGAACAGAGATCAAAATATCAATTATCCCCTTTCCTCCAAGACTAGGAATAGCTGTACTCCCAATATGCTCTATTTTTGAACTTGCTAAAAGATTTTTTAATTTATATTTCTCTTTTTCAAACAAATAGGGATATTTTTTGTCATATTTATCAAATTTATACTTTTTCATCCCAATGCCTCCAGTCCAGGCAGCTTCTCCCCAGCAACATAATTTAATAAAGCCCCTCCACTCAAAGAAATATGCCCAAATTTCTTCTTATTTATCCCAGAAGCTTCAATAGCATCTGATAAATGTCCCCCCCCAATAACAGAATATGCCTTGCTTTTAGCAATAGCTTTTAAAATTGAGAAAGTCCCCTTTTCAAAACCTTTTTCATTTGCATCACCGCAAGGTCCTTTCATGTAAATTGCCTTTGCTTTTTTAATTTCATTAACATACTTATCAATAGTTTTAGAGCCTATGTCAAAAATCTCATATTTATTAGGAAATTCATCAAGTTTTAGCTCTTTTCTCTTATTATTAACCTTAACAGCAAAATCAACAGGAGTCTCAACATTTTTTAATTTGTCTTTCGAGATCTCAACAAATGCCTTCTGTTCTCTCAAATACCTATCTTGTTCTCCCAAACTCTTGCCTTTATTAATAAGACAGCACTGTCCAAACAACCCGCAGGCTAAAACTTTATTTCCCTTTAAAAGCCTAATGCTATCTTCTGGCTTTGCTCCGCCAAGAACATATAAACAATCCTTGATTTTAATTTTCTTTAATGCATTAACTTCTTTTTCAAGCAATAAGCCAGCACAGCTTTTTATATATTTTGGAAATAAAACAATGCTTGTCTGTTTTCTATGGCAAACAGAAAACGCATCATTAACATAAATATCACATAATTCTACTAAATTCAACAGCCTATTACCTTCTTTCTCAGGCATAAATTCATCTTCTTCAAATCTTATGTTTTCAAGTAAAATTGACTCTCCATTTTTCAGATTTTCTATTGCATTTTCAGTTTTTTTTCCAATAACCTCATTTACAAATTTTATCTTTGTAAACCTATTAAGTAGTTGAGCATGCTGTTTTAAGCTTACAAAATCGTCTTTTCCAGGAGTTCCTTGATGCGCAATCACAACGACTTTTGCTTTTTTTCCTTTTAAATAATCAATTGTCCTGGCGCTTTCCTTGATTCTTTCACTCATTAAAACCCTGCCATTCTTAACATCAGAATTTAAGTCTGCTCTTAATAAAACATTCTTTCCTTTAAAATTAAAATCTTTTAGAGTTTTCATTTTAATACGCCCCTGGGATAAATTTCTTAGTCTTTTTTTGATAATTTTTGTATCTTTTGCCAAATTTTCCAATAAGATAGTTCTCTTCTTCATCAACTAATCTACCACAGATAAATATTAAAATTATTCCGGCTATTAAGATGATATAGGATTTCAAATAAAAACCAAGTCCGAAAACAAAAAAGTCCAAAAATGCAGCGTAGATAGGATGCCTAAAATATGCAAATGCTCTGTCTGTTACCAATTTAATCCCTCTATCTTTTACTGCTAGCGAAATAAAACCCCAAATGGCCAAGAGAATTGTTAAAAAAATTGCTATTATAAAAATAATATTAGAAACTGAATCTGAAATTGATATTTTTGGAATATCTAATAGATTTTCTGAAAAGTAAACAACAAAAATCAATAAAAGTCCAATTAAAAAACATTTTGGACCAGAGCCGAATATTCTTTTTTTCATTTCATTTCCACTTATTTATATAATCAAAAGAAGCTAAAGCAGCCTTACATCCTTCACCTGCTGCTGCTATTATCTGCTTTGCAGGAATATCTGTGCAGTCTCCTGCTGCAAAAATTCCTGGTATATTAGTATAATTTTCTTCATTTGTTATAGTGCTTCTAAAAATCATTATCTCACCCCATCTATTCTTTCTAACATTTGTAAAATCAGATTTATTCATCAACCCAATTTCAACAAATACAGAATCAACCTTTAATGTATTTATTTTGTTATCTTTTTCATACTTCAAACCATTAACAAACTTATTCCCTAAAACCTCCTTTATTTTTGAACTTCCAATAAAGCTAATTTTCTTATTTTTTAGAATTTTATCTCTTAAGTATGGTTCTCCTACAATCTTTGGTGCTATATCAAGCAAATAAATTTTCTTAACATAATTACTTAAAAACAAGCAGGCATCAAGTCCTGAATTAGCACTTCCTACAACAACGACTGTTTTTCCTTTTTGAAGAGGAGCATCGCATGTTGCACAATAATTTATTCCTTTTCCCAGATATTTCTCTTCTCCTAAAACATTCAGCTTTCTAGGAGATTTTCCAGAAGCAATTATAATCGCCTTGCTTTCATAAACCTTTTTTCTTGTTTTAACAACACAAATCCTGGCTTTTTTCTCTAATTTTAAAACCTCTTCGCTTTTCACTTCAATTTTATATTCCTTCATATGCTCATCAAACTTTTTAACAAGCTCAATTCCTGCTAAATCTGGAATTCCGGGATAATTTTCAACATCAGAACTCCATCCCATCTGCCCCCCAAGATCCATGCTAATTATCAGGAATTTTATCTTTCTTCGTGCTGCATAAATAGCCGCGGTCATGCCAGCTGGACCTGCCCCAATAATGATTAGGTCGTACAGATTTGTCATGTTCTAATTTTTTTTGATTTATTTGTTCCTTCAATTGCAAATTTATAATATACTTTTATCATTAAGAAAAAAAGCAAAAATAGGCAAATCAAAGTAACTAAAGTATAAACTATTGTTACTGGGATATTTAATGGAAGAACATCCCTATAAATGTTTTGCCCTTCTTTAATATTGTAACATGCTTCATTATAATCTATGTTTCCGCAATCAATTTTATTTTCAGAAAGAAGTCTAACAATATTCGGCCTAATAAAATTAAATCCATAAAATATTAATACGAATAAGATAAACAGTACAGTAAAATATAGCACTTTTTTATTCATTTTTTCCTCTTTTATTAAATTAACAAGAAAACCATTATTTAAATTGTTTTGGGTTAATAGTGTTTTAATAGAATATGTCTATCCGCAATAATCCTTAAAAGAGACAGCCATCTTTGCATTACATGACTTCAAACGAAACCAGAGAATTTGTAGGTGGGATGTGTGAAAGATTTAAGCAGGATGTTAAGCCTTTTATAGATAATGGTTTCTTTGAAATTGCTGGCGGCCAATTGGAGCAAATTATCCAGATAATGACTCCAAAGTTAAAAGAAATTCAAGACCTGCCTTCTGGAATAAATTATTTAATTTCTATCAAACAGTTGTATAAACAATTAGCGCAAAATAAAAAACCCTCTAATAGGATGATGCAAGAATATAATGCTTATGCAGCACAAGTACAAATGAAAAGGGCTAACCGACAAAACCCCCAAATGGGTAGTTAATAAAGAAAGATTTAAATCTCTCTTTTACTCTTAATTAAAATGAAACTACTAACAAGAAAAAATGGAATTTGGATAGGTGTTATAGGAATTGTAATATTCTTATTTAATTTCATAACCCTCACATTATGGGATATTGACATTGATATTCTTGGTGCAGTGATTTTTATTCTTGGTTTAGTTATTGCAATAGCATGTGGAAAGAGTATGAAACATTCATCTGGAGGGTTAACAAGAAAGAATGGAGTGTGGTTGTGTATAATTGCAGTAATGATAATACTTATAACAGGATATATGCCTTTTATAAACAGTGATATTAGTGGTGGATTTGGTGCAATTGTTTTTCTTTTAGGCATAATTCTTATAGCAGTAAGGTGGAACCACTAGTGCTTTTACGATTACTTAATCCCAAGGATTAACTCTTCATCAATCTCTTCGTGTTATTAGAATTTAATCAATCATAAATATTTTTTCTATGCCCGACTTTCAAAACTTTAATAGTCTTTGTAGAATTATCAACATCAACTATCGCCCGATAATCTCCTACTCTTAACTTGAATCCATCAATTTCTTCAAGATGCTCTAAAAACCTAAAAGGATTTTCTTTGCATAATTGAAGTTTATTCCAAATCCTTTCTTTTATTTGTGGTTCAAGTTTGTTTAAACTTTCTAAAGCACTCTTTTCAAAAATAAGATTGTACATAAATAGAATAGATTATTTGGATTTATAACTCTTATTATAGTCCTAGAATTTTCTTGGCTTCTTCTTCAGTGTAAAACTCGCCTTTTTTTATTCTCTCTCTTGCTTCTTTTATTTCTTGTATAGTTTTTTGGCTTAGTTTAGGTTCTTTTTCACAAGTTTTTACAATAACAATTAGTTTTCTGACTAATTCATCATAACTTTCATTTTTATATTGTCTGAACTCGTCAAGTTTCGTTTTTGTTTCAGGATTTATTCTTATTGTTGTTTCCATATACAATAGTATACCTATGTATATTTAAATGTTTCTGTTTTACAAATTTAAACATAAAACCTTAATTTAAATTGTTTTGGGTTGAAAGATAAAGCGAGAGATTAATACAAGATTAAATTAGTTATGTTTCCGTCAAGGATATAGCATTCATTCTTTAGAAGTCCTTGTGACATCCTCCCACGCATAAATGCGTGGGCTTCCCTAATCTCTTACTTTTATCCGCTTTGCTCTCAATTGCTCAAGCGTTTAAATTGTAGCATTAGCGATTATCAGTACCGCGCCATAAATGGCGCGGATTTCTTTTTATTTTAATAATAATGTAAAAGAGAATTAGCAGTATGCCTAAAAGTATGGAGAATTGCTTATTTTGTATATATCCTCCGATTATAATTGCTCCGAGTATCAAAGATAGTTCTCCCAGAAATTCTAAATTAAATAAATTAATCTTATCGAATAAATCTCTTATTTTTTTGATAATAGATTTTTTAGAATTTTCCTCTTTATTTTTCTGAGTTTCTCGACTTTTAATTACCCTCCCCTTAGGAAGTACAACGTATAAGAAAGAAAGTGAAGCTATTAAAAAAGCAAAGCCAAATACCCAAAACCATATAGTTGGATCCATGTCAAATTTTTCACAGGAGACAATAACAAAATCAAAGATACCCCCAAGAACAATAAAAGCAGTTAGAATAATAATTATTCGATTAAATTTCTCTTGTAAACGCTGATGGTTTTTGTTATCAAACATCTCTTGAACTTTCAAAGACTGATTTAAATCAAGAGATTGTAAATCTGCTTTTAATTCATACCAATCTTCTCCTTCTTTTTTCTTCCATTCAAATTTTTTTACCATTAAAATAGAATAAAATCGGAGTTTAATTAATTTTTGGTTCATCCCTCTCTGAGAACATTAACCTTTCACTTCATCCTTTTAATCAACTCAACCATCTTGCAAGAATAAGCATACTCATTATCATACCAGGCAAGAACCTTGACAGTGTTTCCCAAAGCCATTGTTGAAAGCCCATCAACAACACTTGTATGAGAGTTTCTTATGACATCTGAACTTACAATTTCGTCTTCTGTGTACTGCAAAATTCCTTTCATCTTACCTTCAGCAGCTTTTTTCAGAGCAGTGTTTACCTGCTCTTTTGTAACTTCTTTATTAAGCTCAGTAACAAAATCAACAATGCTCCCACATGCAACAGGCACACGCAGGGCAAGACCATCCATCTTACCTTTCAAGCTTGGAATTGCCTCTGCAACAGAAATAGTTGCTCCAGAAGTTGTTGGTATAATATTAACTCCAGCTCCTCTCCCTCTCCTGAATTTTTTATGAGGAACATCTAAGATTTTCTGGTCATTTGTATAAGCATGAACTGTAGTCATAAAAGCTTTTTTTATTCCAAAATTATCATTTAAAACCTTAGCAACAGGAGCCAAACAATTTGTTGTGCATGAACCCATGGAGATTATTTTCTGGTTTTTCAGCTTTTCATCATTAACACCAAGAACAATTGTTATATCGCATTTCTTAGAAGGAGCTGAAATTAAAACTTTTTTAGCCCCTGCTTTTATATGTTTATAACCTTCATCTTCAAAAAACCCAGTTGATTCTACAGCAACATCAACACCAAGCTTTTTCCATGGCAATTTTTCAGGCTCTTTTTCAGAAAAAACTTTTATTGTCTTTCCATTAATTTTTAAAAAACCCTTTCCAGCTTCAACTTTTTTATCATAATTTCCATAAACAGAATCATATTTTAATAAATAAGCAAGGTTTTTAGCATCACACAGATCATTAACAGCCACAACATCTATACCTCTCTCTAAAGCAATTTTTAAAACAAGCCTTCCAATTCTTCCTAAGCCATTAACTGCTGCTTTCATTTTCTATTCTTTTTCCTATTTTTAATTTTCCCAGCTATTAAACCAATTAATGCGCCAATCACAAAATATATTAAAATTAAAGCAGTATAAATTACTAAATTTAAAAGCATACTAGAGTGAATTATTTTGTCTAAGTAGTCAAATATCCAAAAAAATGGTATGGCAAAAAATGTAAGTATAGTTAGTTCACCACCATGAAAGAGAATCTTACCCCTTAAGAGGTTAGCAAACATACCCATTAGGATTGTGATAAATATAATTCCTGCTCCAATCAACCCGCCTTTTAACCAAGCTTTCATTTTTCCTCTTTTTATTCTTTCTTTATTGAAGAAAGAATTTACCTTTAATAAATCTTGCTAAAACTTATAAAAATCAGTAATCAAATAAAACGAATTAAAATAGGGCAATCAAGTTTAATTTTTTTATCTGTGAGGCTTACCCATTTTACAAATTACCAAATAATAGACTAATAAATGAAAAAAATAAAAAAATAAAAAATAATTACTTTTTGCCCCAGGCAACAACCCCTATTGCAGTTAGATAAAGGATTCCTCCAACCTTAGGTATAATCATTGAAAGGCTAAACCATCCAGGATATTTTCTTTTTTCAAAAATTCTCCAGGTAGCTATTATTATCAGCACAAATAATGCTATCCACCCTAAAATAGGAATTAATATCAAAAATATCCATGCCCAATGAAATCCTCCTAATTGAAGAATCATTGCAAGATTTACTATAGGAATCCATGCAAGCCATGAATTTTTATATTTCAATTTTCTTGCAATTGTTTTCCATGCAAGAGCAAAATAAACATAAATTGCAATACCCAAGAGTATAGCAATTGTAATCCCCAATACTATTAAACCTCCAATCAACCCCCCTGTAAAACCTTCTGCAAAAGGACATTGAGCCATGATTTGATCAAAAGTAGGTTTAGCTCCATTCTCAAACAATTGTCTACAAGTTTCAAATGTCATTTATATTTTCACCTCCTTTCAGACTTTATATTTTATTTTATTTTATTTTATTATTGTTCCAGATATATTGCAGGCTTTCCTGGCTTTGCCCTGCCTGCTTTATTTTCAGGATCATGCTTTTTCTTGTCACTAACTCCAAAAACCTCTATGTTTATATTAGTTTCCTTATCCTAAAGCATTAACGCAATAGAAACATTTATAAATAATAAAATATTAACGTTATTATGATAATTCATTTTTGGAGTTTGCCAGAGAATAGAAATTATATAACCCTAAAAGAGGAACTTAAAAAAAAGATTATTAAAGAACTGAAAAACAAAAAGTATTCTTGGAAACTAATAAACCGAATGGAAAATAAAAAAATAAGCATTCAAAAGATAAAAGCTATTTCAAAAAAAGAAGATTTTTCCTTATCATTAATAGAAGAAAATATTTTATGGATAGGAGGGAATAATAGTCGTGGTTTGTCTAATCCTAAATTTCCGATAAATTTCAGAACAAGAAATGGAGCAAGATTTATTGCTGCGATAGTAAATGATGGGACTTTAACAAAAGAATCAAAGAATGGTCATGGAAAATTAATGTATGACAATTTTGATGAATCTTTAAGAAATTCAGTTATGCAAGATTATATGACAATCTTTGGGGGAAATAAAAATGAAATTGCTTTTAGAAATACTGAAAAGAAGAAATACTTAGAATTCTCTTCTGTAATCAGAGATATTGTTGAATTAGTTATAAAAGATAAAGGGCCTAAATGTGAAAGCAATATTCTCCTTCCGTCTTTTATTCTAAAAGATAAAGAAACAATGGCTGGTTGGATTGAGCAGACAATAGCTGATGAAGGAGAAGTGAAGCATTATCCAACAAAAAGTTATGCAGACAGGTATAGAAGGGCTATAATATGGAGAAGGTCTTTAGATGTAACTAACACCTTTAACAAAAAAATAAACAAGACAATTGCCTTTGGTAAATTGTCTTTATCAACTCAAAAAATATTGCTCAAACTAAGATGTAATTTAATAGAATCCGAAAAAGAGATATTAAGGTTAATGGGAGTGAATTATAGTTTGTATAATTTAGGTATCTACCCAACTATAAAAAACAAAATAAGAACAAGATGGCAGATAGGTATTACAAAGAGAGAAAACCTATTAAAACTAAGAAAATTAATAAAAATTCCTTCTGTTTCAAAAGACAAAAAATTTAAAGCAATTGTTAAAGAATTTGTAAGATACAAAGAACCTTTAAAGATTAAAGAAGCAATTTTAAATTTGGGTGAAAATGGAAAATTATTTACCTCATTGGATTTAGTAAGAAAGATGAACTATAAACAAACTAATACTGCAATCAAATGGATAAAAACCTTTGAAAAACAAAACTTGATTAGAAAAGCAAAAGAATCATCTTATGGAAACGGAAAATATAGGCAACCAGCAGTATACGAGCTTATTCAAGATAAATAGACGGCCTACCAAGTTTAGCTTTATTAGATTTTTCAATTGGATCGTATCTTTTTTTATCGTTATTTGAAAAAACATTTATTTCTGCATTTACGCTAGATGAAATAAAATTTTTGGAATCGTTGTATAAGTCAAACTCTTTAGGAATAGTATAAATAAAAACCTTTTTCGTTTCTTTCTTTTGTTTTTCCTTTATCATCTTAATAACATTCTTAATATCCTCAATAGTCTGTTCTATTTGTCTTTCTTGGTTTTCTAAGTCTAAATTAATCAGCTTCTCATTAAACTTTGGCCAATCTTCAATAGAAACAAAACTCTTTTTACCTATTTTATACCACATCTCTTCAGCAATAAATGGAGTAAACGGAGAAATAGCTTTTGTTTGCATCTCAATAAATTCATTTAAAACACTCTGATTTATTTTTCCTTTGCTAATGTAAGATTTTAATGCTCTTTGCATTTGATAAAATAACTTATCAAAAGCACTTCTGAATAACATCTCTTCCATTACTATTGTTCCTTCTTTTAAGAGCCGATTTGTATATGACAGAAAAATTTTATCTGCCCTAGTCAATTCTCTTTCCCTTGTTTTCTTAAAATTATTAACAGCAAAATCATACCAACTTCTTAATTTTTGCTTTATGTTTTCAGCATTACTAAAATCAAAATTAGGGTCATCTAAACCTTCTCCTCCAAGAATCAAAGTAGCCCTGGTTACATCAGCAGGATATTTTTCTAATATGTCTCTTGTTGTAAAGAAATTACCTTTACTTTTAGACATCTTTTCTCCATTAACAAGCAACCATCCATTTATACTAAATCCTCTAGGCCAGTATTTTTCAGGGAATATTGCCGCATGATTAAATAAACAAAAAGATAAATGATTTTGAACAAGGTCTTTTCCAGAACTTCTTATATCAAAAGGATACCAATATTCAAATTCTTTTTTCATTTCCTTCATCTTTTTATCTCCTTTGCCCTTGCCTAAGAAAATAAAATCAAAGAATTCATCATTAATCTTACTTTCAGGATAATCTTTAATTAAATGAGCTATGGTGTAATAAACCATATAAATAGTTGAATCACTAAGGGATTCTATCACCCATTTTTCATCCCAAGGAAGTTTAGTTCCCATGCCCTTATGATGAGTACATGCCCAATCATTCAGCCAATCAATAACATACTCAAATTGCTGTCGGACAATTTCTGGGTAAAGCTTCATGTTCTTCAGTTCTTTATGAACTTGTTTCTTCCATTCTTTATCTCCATATTTTAAAAACCACTGATCAGAAACTATTTTAACAATTGAAGGAGTTAAACATCTACAAACAACTTTTCCAGACAATTCATAAAATTCTTCTAGCAATCCTTTAGCTTTCATTTCCTCTTTCATCTTTTCTTTAGCATCAACAACACTCATTCCAGAATATTTCCCACAATTTTTATTCATCTTTCCTGAATAAAATCCAGCTTTGTATATTACTTTCGTAGCTTCTTCTAACTTAGAATCTTTTTGATTCTTAATCTGCATTTTTTCTACAATCTTAATGGCAGGCAAATCTCCCCATTCTTTAGATTCAATTATTGGTATGGGCTTAATTTTCCTGATTTCATCTGTTTTCAATCCATATTTTTTCATCTCTTTTTCATCATCCTGCAAGTCCTTCAAAGCAATATAATCATAAGGAGCATCACTTGGAACACTTGTAACCAGTCCTGACCCAATCTTAGGATCACTAAATTCTGCAGGAAGAATTATTATATCTCTATTTATCAAAGGAGCCTTGCAATACTTTCCAATAATATCTTTTCCATTAATCTTACCAAGAATCTTAATTCTTTTATCTTGATTTTTAAGCTTTTCAATACACTCCTCGCTCACAATCCATTTTTCTCCATTAACTTCTGCCTTAATATACTTAACACTCGGATTAACCCAGAAATTAGTTTCTCCAAAAACTGTTTCAGGCCTAAGAGTGGCTGCAACCAAATATGAATCATCAAACTTAAATTTTAGCAAATAAAATTCCTGCGGAGTTTCACCTTCTCCTTCAACCCTATCGTGATCTCCTACAGGCGTATTATCTTTAGGGCACCAAACAACAGGATGCTTTCCTTTAACAACCAATCCTTTTTCTTTTAACTTTCTAAACTGCCATCTTATAAATTTATCATATCTAGGATTTAGTTCTGTTGTAATAAAACTTCTTCTCCAATCAACACTATTGCCAATTCTAGTAAAATCCTCTTGAGCAGCAGGAACAAAAACATCTATCCAATGTTTAGGGTCTTGAAATTTTTTAATTTCCTTCTCAGAAAAACCCTGACTTTTCATTATCTGAATTTGCTTTGGTTCATTTTCTTTTATTCTCTGGGAAGCGGCCCAGACAGGCATTCCTGTACAATGCCATCCTTGAGGAAATAAGACATTAAACCCTTGCATTCTCTTAAATCGTGCTATTATATCTACTCTTACTGAAGAGAAACCATGACCTAAATGAAGATAGGAATTAATATAGGGGTAAGGAAAGTTTACAAAAAACTTATTTCTTTTATCAGGATTAGCCTCAAATAGTTTTCCCTTCTCCCATTTATCCTGCCACTTTTTCTCTATTTGTTGAAAATTAATCTCTGCCATATTATATACTATTCATCATTCTCTACTTTTAAAAGATTTCCCTTGCAATCATATTTTTTAATATTATTACCATAACACTTATCATAAAAATGTAATGGGGCAGGCAGCAGATATTCTTCTGGATACCCCTTAACTGAGTAGCACTTCCTATAAGCAATTTCCATTTCCCGCATTCCTTCGGGGATGTAATGTCTTAGCGGATTATCATCCCCTTTAATCTCTTCATAAAAACTAATTATCCACTTTGCAAGACCTACCTCTCTAAATTCATAATAACAACGACATTTTGGAAGTATTATCTTTTTAATCTCTGGAGTAAGTATAACGCTATTGAAGGGTTTTCTCATCTCTTTTAAGGGTTTGGTCTTACTAAGATACTGGCGAGAGCTAATATGACTAAAGCTAGTTTTTTTATCAACAGGGCTGTCATTAATTTTATCCGCAGGATTTTCAATGAGAGTTAGAGTTTCAAGAGCCATTTTCAAGAAGAAAGTTTAATTAAAAATAGCCCTTATAAGAGAGCTAAGACTAAGACAAGTACAAGAACTAATAGATTCTGTCTTAGTTTCATAAATATCTTAAAATAGAATGGTTTAAATATTTTTCTTTTGTGTATAAGACATGATAACTATACATCCAAACTTAACTTCAACATCCCAAAATGCCTTTACCTTATGTGATAAAAGCGGGTTTGGAGAGAAAAAGCAGGGGATAATTATTTATTCTGTCTATGAAACCCTCTATTTAATTGAAAATAAAAAAGCAATCGGAAAAATAAAGCTCAAAAAAAATGAGAAAAACAACTATTTAGTATTCAGAGATTTAAGAAAAAAAGGATATATCCCAAAAGCGGGATTAAAATTTGGTGCAGATTTCAGAGTTTATGTAAAAAATGAAAGACATGCAAAATACTTAGTTCATATTGTAAACGAAAAAGATAAAATAGGATTTAAAGAGATATTAACAAAAACAAGAATCTCACATTCAACTGCAAAAAAGCTATTAATTGCAATAATTGACAGCCAGGAAGATATTACTTATTTAGAAGTTGACTGGAAAAAGTTATAATTAAGAATCTTCTACCCTAAACAAACAATGATCTCTCAAGCTTAATCCTCTCATCTGCAAATCTCATCAGTCCCCAGAAATTACTAACAAGTTAAATCCAAAGCAAAATCATTATCTCTATAAAATGCAAAACAAAACTAAAAAGAATCAAAATTGAAAGTTTTACCTTTGTAAACCCAGCTAATAGAATCTCTCCAATTTCATCTGGCAAAGGAGATGCTATAAAAATTCCAATAAAAACATACATCAGATAATGCCTTATCTTTCTGCTAAAATCTTTTTTAAATTCTTCTTCAACTCTTCTAAAAATTTTAACTTTATTTATGTCTTTTTTTAAGGAAAAAAATTCTTTTTTAAATGAAAATTTCACTAAATTAAAAATCAGAAGATTAGAAATCATTGCTCCTAAAGCCCCTACAGCCCCGCTCAAAACAATGTTTTCAGGATTTAAAGTTATAAAAAAACCAACAGAAAGAGGTGCAGTAAACCCAAAAGAGATAAGCATCCCTGCAATAAAAACCCTTAGATAACTAAATTTCTCTGCCCCTAAAATAACCTCTTTTATTGCAGGATTTGTAAAAATAATATACGCAAGAATAATTGAAAGAACCAATACAACAAGCTTAGGATATTTAAATTTAAAGAGCATAACAAAAACAAAGATTTAAATTATAAAAACCTATCTGTGAATACAAAAGCTTTTCTAAAAAATATGATTTTCTTTCTATTAGCAATAAAACAGCACTTTAACGCTATGAGAGAGAAACTAAAGCTGAAAAGAGTTAGAGATTACTAAAACATTATACGAGCGCCGAACACAATTAATTTTATTAAGATAGTTATTATAAACTCTTTATGAAAGTTAAGGAAACTCATGAAAAAATAATAGAAATCCTAAAAAATAAGGGGCCTAGCCTGCCAATACAGATTTCAAAAGAAATAGGGTTAAGTTCGTTATTTATATCTGCATTCTTATCTGAATTATCACATGAAAAAAAAGTAAAGATAAGCCATCTAAAAGTAGGAGGCAGTCCTTTATACTTATTATACGGGCAAGAAGAACAATTAGAAAAATTTTATAATTACATGCATCCAAAAGAAGCAGAAGCGTTTCTTCTTTTAAAGAAAAGGAAAATTTTAAGAGACACTGAACAAAAACCAGCGATAAGAGTTGCTCTGAGGAGCATAAGAGACTTTGCCATAGGTTTCAAAGTAAATGATGAAATTTTCTGGAGATATATGTTTACCCCAGAATCTGAAATAATCGAGCTTATAGAAACAAAAAAACCCGCAATTGAAGAAACAGAAAAGCAGCAAGAAAAAATACCAGAACCAGAAGAAATAGAAATCCAAAAACCAATTGAGATTATAAAAATAAAAGAAAAATCTATGGAGATAAAGAAAAAACCAGAAAAAGAAGCATTTTTAGAAGAAGTAAAATTCTACTTAAATCAAAAAAATATAGAGCTGGTTAATTTAGAAACTTATGATAAAAAAGAAGTAATTGCAAGAATACGCTTTAACCTTACTCCTGAAAAAATACACTTATTGCTTGCTTATAACAAAAAGAAAATCAATGATAAAGATCTATTAAAAGCATATAAAAAATCCATAAAATATCAGCTAGATTATATAGTGCTTTTTAAAGGAGAACTCTCTAAAAAACTAAAAGATACCATAGATGCTTATAAAAACCTTTTTTCAACTGAAAAGCTATAAATACCAAAAAAGAAGCATAGAAGCATACAAAAATTTAAAAACATCAAAAATCCAGGCACAAGAGGATTTTTGTGGCTTAAAAAACTTATTCTAAAACATACAAAGTTTTTTAAACCCTCAACCAAACCTAATATAAGAGAAGATGGGAAGAATAAAATCAAAACTTGTTAAAAGAACTGCGAATACGCTATTAAAAGCAGAAAATCGATTTACTTATAGTTTTGAAAATAACAAGAAAGTGCTTGGAAACAACATAACTCCTAGTAAAAAAATAAGAAACCAGATTGCAGGGTATATATCTAGACTTAAAAAGAGAGAAAAACAATAATTACAGCAAATCACAATAGTCAAAATGGCAGAAGAGAACCAGGAAAAAACAGAAAAAGTTGAAGAAACCCAGAAAAAACTAGATAAAGATAACACTATTTTTATTGGAATAAAACCTTTTATGAACTATGTTACCGGAGTTGTAATGCAGTTCAAAAACAAAGGCCAGGATGAGGTTATTGTTTCTGCAAGAGGCAAATTTATCAGCAAGGCAGTAGATGTTGTTGAAGTTGCAAGAAGGACTTTCTTAAAAGAAGAAAACATCCAGGTTAAGGATATAAAAATCTCAAGCGAGGCATTTGAGAACAAAGAAGGAAAAAGAATCCATGTTTCTGCCATTGAGATAACTTTAATTAAGGGATAAATGCCCCCACGAATTCTTTAACCTAATTCATATAAATTTTTTGGATGGCTTTGGGAAAAATTTATATACCTATATATTCTATAATTAACATGCAAACAACTAATTTACACTGGTGTACAACCTCTAGATTAGCTATTGCTGTCTTTAAAGGAGCCTATTGCTAAATTGCAAAGGGCCTTTCGAGATGTTTTCTTTAACAATATAATATTCTGACATGATTTCTCAGGCCCTTTTAACAATAGTTCTAGGCTCCTTTAGATTAATTAAATCGCAGGAGGTAAAAATGGAATATGAAACACGAGAAATATGGTATATGTTTGAAGGCGGGATAGGTAATTTTGAAATCCCTTACGGAAACGTAGAAGAAACCAGATTAGAAAACACAAATCCTGCTCAAACAGAACATTCCCCATTAGTTAAAGCAGTAAAAGCCAGTGAATAAATTTAGTAATTTATCAAACGATTTTACTTTTCACAGAAGAACTTTCATAAAGCTTAAGGTTAGATTGCTCCAGAGTAGATAGTTATCTGATATTACTGGTTTCGTTTTTTACATTATCAGAACAAGTTTCTTATTTTTTCTTTTCCTTTTTAATTTCTTTCCTTCCAAACAGTTTAGCAAAAAAACCAGGATTTTTTTCTGGTTTTTCAGGTTTCTTTTCTCTTTTAGGGGTTCTTTTCAACAATTCATCAAGTTTCTTATCAATCTCCAGAACTTTTTCATAAGTTATATCAATTCTCGTATTTCTCCTGTAATTTAAAATTCCGCGAATAATCAGATAGATAATATAAACAAGAAGAACAATCCCAACAATCTTAAATATAGTCATTAATGGAGCTAATGCTTCTGATACTAATGGCCATAACGCATTAGAAACATCACTTGCATTAACCACCCCCTCTATTGCCATAAAACAAATAATAATGATAAGTTTTTAAATCTCCCTATTTTTGTAAATTAATGGCGGTATAGCTTAGCGGTTAAAGCACGGCTCTCATAAGGCCGGGACCCCAAGTTCAAATCTTGGTACCGCCATAGTATTTTTAATTTTTCAAAAAAGAACAAACCCTGTCTAAAATTTCATTAAACTTTTCTTGTTTTAATGAACCTATTTTATATTTTATTAATGATTTTTCAACAGAAAAAATTTTATCTAATCTGAGATAACTTTCAACTTTCAAATTTCCTTTATGAAAATCTTCTTTTTTTATTGATATTTCAACTGATTTTTCATAAGACTTTCCAGTTATCTGACAAACTATGATATCTTCTCCTTTCGGAACTTTAATAATTAAAGAAGGCCTTCTCCTGGCTTGTATTAAATTTGAAAAAGGAAATTCTAAAATGATTACATCACCTTTTACAAATCCTTCCATATTTCATCTTCCTCTTTATTGAGCCAGGTTTTTGATAAAGATTTTTCAGACCAAAGTGCACTTTCAGGAATTGATTTTTTTAAAATTATTTCATTATCTTTTCTAATAACAATTAATTTATCTCCTTCTTTTATACCTTCGCGCATATCTAAAGGGATAACTACCTGCCCTCTTGAACTCATCCTTGTTGTATCAATCATCATCTTAAAAATTTTGTTTGTTTAGTTTAATTTTTAATGAGCCAGAAAACTCATAAAGAGTTTTCTTGATAAATAAGATTAATCTTACTTTATATTTAAATCTTTCTATACTCTTCAATTCTCCCCAGAGCCATAGAATTTTTTTCTTAGAATAATACAACCAGTTAAAATAAATATTCCTATTACAACTCCTCCTAAAACATCTGAAAACCAATGAACATTAAGGTAAAGCCTTGCAAAACAAATAAGCAGCACCATAAAAATAGATACAATCAGGCTAACCAACTTTAAATTTTTTAATTTGTTTTTCTTATAGATTAAATAAATCAAAAGCCCGAAAAATACAACTGCTGTTGATGCATGAGCACTTGGAAAAGCAAAATTACCTTCAGACACAAGTGCATTTAAAGGTCTTGCTCTTTGTATTGCTTCTTTTAGAATATACAAAACTCCCCCATTCAGACCCATTGTAAATATAAACAACACAGAATCCTTTTTTGAGAATTTTATCCACAAATAAGCTGATAAAATTAAAGAGATAATAATCACAACATTTATATCAAAAATAAAACTAACTGCTATTGAAAGGCTAGTTAAAAAATTATTTTCTATAGAAGGCATAAAAGAATTTACTATAAAATCAATTTTAGAAAGACCAAAATTATACAATACGCCTAATAGAATAAGGATAAAAACCAGCAATGAGATTATATTCACCCAAATAAGTGTTTTAAAATTCTTACCTGTTTTCATATTTTCTAAAATATTTGTATGTTTATAAATTCCCCCATAACAAATTAAACATCAGCTTTTGTGTGTCAAAAAAATTCTTCTCTTGGATTAAAATCCCGATTGGTTCCTTTTCTTCCAATGAAACCATGGCAATTTTATCTTTATATAGCCAAGTCGCAGTTTTTATTTCGTTTTTTATCTTCTTAAAAGGAGCCTCTTTGTCATAAGGTTTCTCATCACTGATTATTCTAACAGCAATTCTTTTCTTTTTCCTTCTTTCAACAAAATGTGGGAAATAAAATTCAAATAATTCAAACAGGTGTTTTTTTGATGCAATGCAGTCAAAGGATTTGCTATTCTGCAGAATATCTTCAAAAATATTTTTTAACCCCTCTTTGCCAACATAAACTTCAACATTTGGCTTTTTAGCTACAGACTCTTTTATAGCATTTAATTCAGGCAATGCCTGTTTCACAAGATTTTCTCTTTCTTTAAGCAGATTAAATAGATTTTGAGGATTTGTAGCCTGATAATACTTTTTACCTGAAGATATAGTATAACTTACAAAACCCTTTTTTTCAAGAGAACTGAGAATATCATAGACAGAAGTTCTGTTTAGTTTAGCCATTCTTGCTATATCCTGCACTAAACTTGAGCCAAGTTTAAGATTAGCTAAAAAAACTTCTATTTCTTTCTCACTTAACCCAAAGGCTCTTAGGGCTTCTTCTTTCATAAAAGCAAGTGCATTCTAAGATATATAAACTTGTCGTTTTTATTCGACAACAAAATCTTAAATACATTGATGTTGCTATTGCTAAGTAAACAAAACGATAAAAATAACAAGAATAAAATGGAAAACAAACAATCCACCATCACAAAGAAAATAGCCAGGCATGGCAATCAGGCAATTATAGTTGTACCTAAAATTCTTGAAGATAAATTAAAACCAGGAACATTAACTCAGGTAACAATAAATGTTCTAGAGGAAAATAAAAGATGAAACCAATAGAAGTTAAAGTTACAATAAAGGATATTCTTCCTAATAATTATAATTGTAGAAGAGCCCCAGAACCATTTGACGAACAACCGATTTATTTTTTTACAAAGGTATATGAACATGGTTCCCGCGGTATTACATGGTGGGATGTGAAAGTTCATAATCCAAAGAAAACTATTTTTCAATTTAGAAGAGAGGCCGAAGAATATTGGGAGTCCATAAGTAATTCCCACCCAGTTAAAGAATCTGGAATAAACAGAGAAGAATGTAGTAATAATATAATTAGTAAAGCTCTAGAGGAACAACAACTGCCTGTTTTTTATTCATATTATCCTCAAGATATACAAATAGGAGATGAAATAATTGTTAAATTAGGAAAAGGAATGAAAAAAGATGGTATGCGCGGTTGTGGTTCTGCAAATATTGTCGGAGGGCATGGTAGCGGTGCACTAAAATTAATATCCTATCACCTGACTACACCATCCTTAGCCAGACAATTCCCAGATCATTTTGAAATTCTTGAATTATTACATGATCCAATTTATCACCATCCTATAAAAACACTTAAACAAAAAGCAGATGAAGCTCCTTGGACCTTTTCAGGATACCCATTAAATCTCCCATTATCGGCAATAACATATAGATGGAAAATAAAAAAAGAGGACGAATTGATTCAAAAAATTACTGAAAAATACAAAGAAATGAGAAAGGAAATCCCCTTTTCAAAAGAAGAACACGAGATCTTAACAAAAAGATTTCCGCAATGCAAATCTCTTTTAGATGACCTATATTAATAAGATATTAGAACCTATCAGATTCTGTAAATCTAACGGGTGATGAAATCTTATAAAATACTTCATAGAAACATTTAAATATTAGGATATCCATAGTTATCCTATGAGAAAGATAGAACTAAAGAAAGGAAATCTGACCCTGAAAGA